>NZ_JBEXUA010000010.1:0-179903 GCF_040614235.1 Mycobacterium sp. NPDC006124
GGCTCCCGCACGGGGCCTACGTGGAGTTGCATCAGCCGTTGGGACCGGTCGACGAGCACGGTCACCCGATCCCGTTGCAGTATCAGGGCGCACCGTTGCCCAAGCGGATGAACAAGCTGGGCTCGGCGGGGGCACCCGGGACGGGCAACTTCCTCTATCCCGACCCCGAAGGTGAACAGGCCGCCTTGGTCGAGGCCGCCAACGCCTCCGAACACCGCGCCATGACCGCCCTCAAGGCACGCCAACACACCAACGGAAACGGCAACGGCAGCAACGGTCACCACTAGGTCACCGCCCCGGTGGTGGTGACGACGGCAATCGCCGGCGTCACCCCCCGGGATTGCCGCTCAACGCGCCACGGCTCCTCATCCGGTCTCCGGACGTCGGCGCACGCGGGCGAGCCGGGCCGTAGCGAAGACTATTACGGGTTGCATCAAAACGGTCAGCAAAGACGTCACTGTGTCCTACGGTGGCGAGGACCAGGAGGTGTGACGTGAAGGTCGTGTTCGCAGCAGTGGTAGCGGCATTGACGGCGATCGGAGTCTCGGCGCCGGCCGCAGCCGACGAGGCTGGCTACCTGAACGAACTGGCGCCGCGGCTCACGTCGCTGAGCACCCAGCAGCTGCGGACCGAGGGTTACAAGGTGTGCCGCTACGTCGGCGCGGGCAGGCCGACCGCCGACGCGATCCCCGTGGTGATGAACGACCTCAAGACCACCGTGGCCGGTGCGATGTACGTCATCTCGGCCTCCATGCGCGAACTCTGCTGACGCCGGTCGGGTCCCGCGGCGCGGGTTCCTAAGGTGGACGACAGACCCACCACAGGAACGAGGCACCACCCATGACCCACGACCTTCCGGAGACCGCCCTGGAGTTGCGATCGCTGGTGAGCGCAGAGGGCACGCTCGAACTGTCACTGTGCGACGTCCCGGTACCCACCCCCGCCGACGATGAGGTCCTCGTTCGTGTCGAGGCAGCCCCGATCAACCCGTCCGACATCGGTCTGCTCGTCGCCTCCGCGGACATGGACGCCGCCACGGTAGGCGGCACGCCGGAGCGCCCCGTCGTCACCGCGCCCATCGCGCCGGAGGCGCTCGACGCCCTGTCCGCTCGCCTGGACGACTCCCTGCCCGTTGGCAACGAGGGCGCGGGAACCGTCGTCGCCGCGGGCAATTCGCCCGGCGCCCAGGCACTGCTCGGCAAGACGGTCGGGCTCGCGGGCGGCGGCATGTACGCGCAGTACCGCGTGGCGAAGGCCGCGGCGTGTCTGGTGCTGCCCGACGGGACGCCTGCTCGCGACGGCGCATCCTCCTTCGTCAACCCGCTGACGGCGCTCGGCATGGTGGAAACCATGGAGCGCGAGGGACATTCGGGCTTGGTGCACACCGCCGCGGCATCCAACCTCGGCCAGATGCTGGTGAAGATCTGCCTCGAGGACGACATACCGCTGGTCAACGTCGTCCGCAAGCCCGAGCAGGAAGAGCTGCTGAGGTCGATCGGCGCGGTGCACGTAGTCGACTCGACCTCGCCGACCTTCGCCGCCGACCTCTACGACGCGCTCGTGGAGACGGGCGCGACGCTGGCATTCGACGCCATCGGTGGCGGCACCGTCGCCGGCGACATCCTCAACGCGATGGAGCGCGCCGCCAACGCGACCGGCGCGGGATATTCGCGCTACGGCTCCACCGTGCACAAGCAGGTCTACGTATACGGCGCCCTCGACACCGGCCCGACGATGCTCACCAGGAAGTTCGGCATGGCGTGGGGCCTCGGCGGGTGGCTGCTGACCCCATTCCTCCAGAACGCCGGTGCCGACACCGTCGGACGGTTGCGTTCCCGGGTGGCCGACGAACTGACCACGACCTTCGCCAGCACCTACGACCGCGAGGTCTCCCTGGCCGGCATGCTCGCACCCGAGGCGTTCACCGCCTACCTCAAGCGCGCCACCGGGGAGAAGTTCCTGATCACACCGCAGGTCACCGACTGACCGCCGGCGGTCGAGCGGCGGCCGCCCACCGAAAAGAACGTGCGTCGCGACGTCGGCGATGTGTAGCGTCCACGTCGCGATGACCACGACGACCCGGCCCGACACCATCCCGTCGGGGTCCGCCGTGGGGAACCGGGATCACGCGAACGGCCTCGACCGCACCATCGGATGGCGGCGGCTCGCGAGCCCCGGCGTCACGGTCGCGCTCCTGACGATGACGATCGCGGCGGTGCTGCAATCACTGGGCACCGTCGTCATCGGCCGCCTCGCGACCAACCCGGTCTGGACGACGGTGGGAGTGCTCGCGGCATGCCTGCTGGGCGCCGCCGTCCTCGACACCCTGGGCCGTACCGTCTGGGCCCGCATCGCCGACAGGGCCGAGGGCCGGTTACGTGCCGACCTGCTGACCGCGGCCCTGAGCCAGCCGCTGGCACGGCTCTCCGAGCAAGCCGTCGGCGAGATCCTCGACCGCGTCGACGACGACACCCACGAAGTCGGGTCGCTGGTGCGCTCGCAGGTGTGGGAGGCCATGCGCACCGTCGTGTCCGCGGTGCCGATGTGGGTCGTCGCCGGGTTGACCTGGTGGCCGGCCTGGATCGTCTTTCCCGTCGTCGTCCCACTCATCACGGTCGCGATCCGGCCGCTGTTGCGAGAACTCGGCCAACGCAAAGTGGCCGAGGAAGTCGCCTGGACCGACCACGCCGCGGCGATGGAGGAGGGCATCGCCGCGCGGGACGACCTGCGCACCAGCCTCGGTCAGGCGTTCGTCATCCGACGGTGCGCCGAACTCTCCGCCACCATCCAGCGGTGCTTCCGCGCGGTGGTGGTCGTCGAGTCGCGCATCACCCTGCGGGCCGGTGGACTGCTTCACGCCGTGCTCGGCGGCGTGGTGATCGCCGGCGTCGCCCTAGTCGTCGACGGCGACCTCGACGTCGCCCAACTGATCACGCTGTTTCTCGTCAGCGCGACCCTGGTCGGCGAGATCGCGCAACTCACCCGCCAGCTGCCCGAACTTCAGGCGGGCATGGGTGCGGTCATCCGGCTTCGGCAACTGATCGTCGCCGAGGCCGAACCCGTTGGTGGGCAGGATCTCTCGACGAATGCGGTCGACGTCGAGCTGCGCGGGGCGAGCTTCTCGTATGCCGGTGGGCCACCGGTGCTGCGCGGCGTCGACCTTCGGATCCCCGCGGGGACGACCTGTGCCCTCGTCGGACGAACCGGTTCGGGCAAGTCGACGCTCGCGTCGCTGGTGTCGCGCGCCGTGGACCCCGAACGCGGTTCGGTGTTCCTCGGTGGGGTCGACGTGCTCGACCTCGACGTGCACCGTCTGCGGTCCGCGGTCGGGGTGGTGACCCAGCGCACCGAGATCCTCGCGGGCACGCTCGCCGAGAACGTCACGCTGTTCGCCGACGTGCCACGACGACGGGTGCGCGACGCCCTGGCCGAACTCGACCTGACCGGTTGGATCGAGAGTCTCCCCGACGGCGTCGACACCCTCCTGGGTCCCGGTGGGACGACGTTGTCGGCGGGTGAGGAGCAACTCGTCGCCTTCGCCCGGCTCCTGGTCCGCGAGGTGCGCGTCGTCGTGCTCGACGAGGCGACCGCGAGGATGGACCCGCTGACCGAGGCGCGCGTGGTCCGCGCCGCCGACCGGCTGCTGACCAACCGCACCGGAATCCTGATCGCCCATCGACTTTCGACCGTGACCCGTGCCGACCACGTCGTCGTGCTCGACCGCGGCCTCGTCGTCGAGCAGGGTTCGCACGCCGACCTCGCCGCCCGACCGGGACCGTTCCATCGGCTCCTGCAGGCCGGCGGCGCGGACGAGGACGCGCCCCCACCGGTCGCCGACGACGGCGCCGCGGTCGTTGCGACCCGCAGGAACGGGATCGCCCCGGAGTCTCCCGACGTCGACGGCGGCCCCAGCCTGGCCCGCGGCATCGCCCGCATGATCCGCACGCACCCCACCTGGGGCCTGCTGGGCGCGTCCCTGTTCGTTCTGACCGGACTGGTCGGGGCCACCGGTGCCGTCAGCGGGTTCGCGTGGGGGCATCTCGTCCAGGGTCTCAGCGAGGGCGAGACTCCGACGCTGATCGCCGTCTCGGTGGTGCTGTGCATCGTCGTCGAACCGCTGGTGTTGGCGCTGGCGCTGCGGCGCTTCCTGCCGTGGTGGTCGGCGTGTGCGCTACGCATCCGAATGACGGTGCTGCAGGCCCAGACTCGGCAACACCGGTTGTCCGGCACGCCGCCCGGCGAGGTGGTATCGCGCGTGCTCGACTCCGACCGCTTCCTGCACTACGCAGACCGGTGGAACGACGTGGTCGGCGGTGTGGTCATCGTGGTCATCGCCTCGTTCCTCAGCGGCACACCCGTCGCCGGAGCGATCCTGCTCGCGGTGATGGTGGCCGCCGCCGTGGCGTCGGTGGCCGGGCGACCCGTCGCGGGCCGCTCGGCGGCGGCTGCCTCGACCACTCGCGCCGAGTTCGGCCGCTCGCTGGTGTCGGTGCTCGAATGCGTGCGAACCGTCAAGCTCGCCGCCGCGACCGCCGACGTCCGCGCGCATCTGGACCGCGTGGACGGTGGCCGCGTGGGTGCCGCGGTGCGCGAACACCGCGTTCAATCGATCCTCCTCGGGGTGCCCGAGGTGATGGTGCAGCTCGGCGTCGTCGCGGCGTGGGTCGTCTACCTCCTTGGCGGATGGAATCTGGCGGCGGCACTGCTGGTCTCGGGAGCGGTCGCCGGGTTCGGCTACTTTGGCAGCGTCGCCGGCGCGGTGGTCACCGACGCGCCGGGCACTCGTGCCTGGCAGCAGGCGACCAGCCGACTGGCCGGCGGAGCCGACCTGATGGACATCCCCGCGGGCGTCGACCTGCAGAGGGGAACCGCACCTGCGCCGGAGCCAGCCCGGCGAACACCGTTGCGGCGCTTGGACCTGGTCGACGTCACGGCCGTGCATGACGACGGAACCCGGGGCGTCGCGGGCGTGCACCTGAGCATCGCGGCGGGTGAGCTCGTGCTGCTGCTCGGGCAGGTGGGATCGGGCAAGTCGAGTCTGCTGTCCGTGCTGTGCGGTCTGGTGGGGCACACCGGGCGGATCCGGTGGAACGGGGTCGACGTCACCGACCCGCAGACCTTCCTGCGTCCAGGGCGGGTCGCGCACGTCGCCCAGGTGCCGCTGGTGCTTTCGGGCACGTTCGCCGACAACGTGCGCCTCGACCACGATCGCGACGTCGAGCGGGCCGTCGAGGACGCACGACTCGGGCCCGACGTCGCCGACGCCGGCGGGGTCGACGCGCTCGTCGGTCACCGCGGGGTCCGCCTCTCGGGTGGACAGGTGCAGCGGCTGGCTCTGGCCCGGGCGTTGGCCGTGGAGCCGGAACTCCTTCTGGCCGACGACGTCTCCAGTGCACTGGACGCCGCCACCGAGGTCGAGCTGTGGGACGGCCTGCGGGCGCGGGGGACGACGGTGCTGGGCGCCACCTCGAAGCGGGCGGCACTGGCCAGGGCGGACCGGGTGGTCGTGCTGGTCGACGGCATGGTCGCGGCGACCGGCCCGTGGGCTGAGCTGGCGCCACGGTGGGGTCACCTGGCGGCCTAGGACCCGGATTCCAGCAGAAGTCGTTCGGGGTGGTGGAGGTAGTTGACGCGGTTTTGCCCGACGTCGAGTTCCGGGGGCGGCATCCGTTCCACCACGCCATCTCTCAGTTGGACGGTCCACCCGTTCTCGGCGAGCCGGTTGTCCCCGGCCGCAGGCCAGGGTGACCGCATCGACGTCGGTCAGGCCGTTGCGCGCCCAGCCGGTCATGCGGTGCACCTGGGTGCCGTACCCGGGGACGGTGCGCCCTGGTTTCGTACAGCCACGGTCCCGCGCGTGCAGCACGATGCGTTGGGCTGCGGAGGCCAACCGTTTGGTGCGGCCCAGGTACGACGCTTCGTTGGTGTGCTCGTCGAACACCGCCAGGTAGTGATGGGCGTGGGACGCCATCCGGATCAGATCCGCCATCGGCAGCAGTGACCCACCGCCGGTCACCCCGGATCCGCGGGCGGCTTCCACGTCTTGCAGGGCGGTGCTGACGATGACGGTGACCGGCAACCCGTTGTGCTGACCCAATTCACCCGAACTCAATGCGGTGCGGGCCAGGGCGATCAAGGCGTCGTGATTGCGTTGCCCGAGGGTGCGGGTGTCGGCGTCGATCTGCTCCTGCGACGGCGTGCCGGAGGTTCTCGGTTCGTGGTCTTCCGGGTTGCACGAGAAACCACCGGATCTCCTTGACGTGCTCCGGCCCCATCGAACCCGACCGCTGGGCGGTCGCGGTCGGGGCCAGCAGCGGCTCCAGCGGTTCCCCGTTCAACGCGGTCCGCGGACCCAGCTCCTTGGCCTCGGCCAACCTGCGTGCGGCCTCCTTGCCCGAGATCCGCAACCGCTGAACCAACACGCTCTTCAGCGACTTGGCCCCCAATTCCTCCGCGGACGCTTCGCGTTGCAGGCGGGCGATCACCTCGTGACCGACGGTGGGAGTTCGAGGTGGGTGAACTCTTCGAAGGAGCGTTGCACGAGTTCGGTCGCAGCAGCGCGGTACTCCGCAACCGCCGCGGTGACCCGATCCGAACTCATACCCGGACACTAGTACGACCCACCGACAACAAATCGGTCCTAAAACCGATGTGACACAGAAGGTTTCAGCGACTCCACGCGGCCGCGGCGATGAGCTCCGCCACCAGCACCTCGGTCAGCAGGCGGACGTCGTCCTCGCCGTCGCCGGGGTAGCGCACCTGACGCCGGGCGCCCGGAACCTCGCCGCCAATGCCGACGACGGTGCTGCCGCGCGCGGTCGTCCACTCCGCCAGCTGCGCCTCCCAGGCCGAGCCCGCGAAGACTGCGAGCCGGTAGTCGGTGGTCTTGGTCAGATATACGTCGACGTGACTCCAGTCGCCGGTCTCGCACCCGACGGCCGGCAGACGCGGACCCTCGCGCAGCATGAGGGCGGCCTGCTGTGCTGAGCAGAACCGGTGCGCGGGCGCGGCGAAGTGCGTACCCGTGGGGCCGATCAGCAGCTCGGAAGTCTCTGGGAACCACTCGGATTCGTGATCGAGAAGGTGTGCGCAGGCGTCGGCCGCGGCGCTGATCGTCGTCGCCAGGGTTGCAGTGCCGGTGCCCAGGAGGTGGCATTCGAGTGCCATCAGAAGAGCCAGGGTGTGCTGATAACTGCGGCAGGCCACGCCACCGACCTCGACTTCGGCCGCCAGGTCGACCACGTCCCTGCACCGCTGCCCGATCGCCGATTCCGGGGTGTTCGTCAGGGCTATCACGTGGGCGGCCGCAGGCAGGCGTTCCAGTGCGTCCAGCGTCTCGACCGAGCCGCCGCTCGCCGACGTCGCCACGACGAGAGTACCCGCGCCCCAGTCGGGTAACAGCGTCGACGACGCCAACTCGGCGGTGACCGTCAACCCCTTGGCCCGCATCCGTGCCGCGGCCACGCCGCCCGCGTACGCCGAGGAGCCCATCCCGAGCAGCACCACGCGCTGCACGTCGGCCGGTACCACCTCCGCCCACGGGTTGCGCGCCGCCACCGTCGTGGCGAGGTGTTCGAGCACCTCGGGCTTGCGCCGTAGGTCGGCGGCGAATCCGTCGGGCTTCACGGTGGGGTCCCTTCGTCGAGGAGTGCGGGCAGCGCCGCATCGGGAACGTACATCCAGCGGGGGAGATGGGTTGCAGCGTAGACGATCTCGCGTAGAACCTGCTGGGTGCGGAATGCACGCAGCGGAGTCGGGTCGAACAGGTCGGCGTGCCCGAGGGCGTCGAGGCGGCGGACGTAGGCGTCGAGGAAGGCGGTGCGCGCAGCGCGGTCGACGCCGGCCAGGACGGCCGGGTCGAGGGCGGTGTGCTTGGCGGCGACGACCGCGACGTGCGCCAGAGACTGCGTCATCCCGGCGACGTCGAGCACCGCGGGCACCGGCAAGATTCGCTCGGGCGCGGAGAGCACCGGGTTGCCGTCGAAGTCGGTCACGACGAAACGGCCACGGCCGCAGAGCACTTGACCGACGTGCAGGTCGCCGTGCCCGTCGACGACGGGTGTTCCCGCGAGCGTGCTGAGGTCGGCCAGCACCGCCTCGATCTCGACGCGACGAGCCAGCGCTCCGGGGTGCCCGAGCCGGCAGGCCGTGTCGAGGGTCTCGCGCGCACCGTCGAGCCACCGCTGCGCGTCGGCGGTCGAGGCGGCGGTCACGGTGGCCGACGACGCCGCGTGCAGTTCGGCGACGACGGTGCCCACCTCGACCGCCGCGGCCACGAATTCCTCGGAGTGTCCGTCTCGCGCCCCCGTGGTCGCCAGGTCCACCGCCCACGTCCAGCCGTCGACCGCGTCGGGAAGGTAGTCGTCGACGTAGGCCACCACGGTTTCGGCGCCGGTCGGCGGGCGCCACGTGACAATGCCCCACGGCGTCGGCATGCCGTCGAACCCGGCCGCGCGAAGCACTTCGATCCGTCGCGGCGCGGGATGCGGACCGTCCTGCAGGTGAGTCGCCCACTTGACCACGGCGGCGTCGCCGACGATCACCGACTCGTTGGTTTGGTCCACGCCAACCGACCTCTCGCCGTTGGCCGTTCGCGTCGACCACGACCGCACCGAGAAGGCTCCGTAGGTGACCGAACCCACCGCCAGCAGTTCCAGCAGACCCGACGCGGCACCGTCACCGGGGTGGGCGCGGCGCCATCGCCCGTCGGCGCCGCGCACCTGCGGGATCGCGGCGAGACCGCTGCCGTCGGCGACGACGGCAAGACGTCGGTCCTCGGCGATCGGTAGCGAATCGAGGGGCTCAGGCACCCGAGTGTCGGTGACGCGCGCCGACCTCCTCGACGACGTCGGCGCCGACCCGCAGCCCGTCGCGTCGACGGATCGCGGCGCCCATCGTGTCCAGCCGTGCCCGGAGGTCGGTGTCGCCAAGCAGTCGGTCGACGGCGTCGACCAGTTCGGCGTCGGCGAAGGAGTACGTGTCCAACCGCACGCCGAACCCGAGTTCGTCGACGCGCTGGGCATTCTCGTACTGATCCCAGAACAGCGGCAGGACGACGAGCGGCTTGCCGAAGTGCAGTGCCTCGGTGGTGGTGTTGTTGCCACCGTGGGAGATCACCAGGTCGACCTGGGGGATGACCTTGGTCTGCGGCAGCATCTGCGCACCGACCATGTTGTCGGGCAACGTGATCTGATCCGCCTGGGGACCCTTGCTGACGATGAAGCGGTGCCGGGTGGTGCCCAGGATCGCCACCAGACGACGCATCAGGTCGACGTCGGCCCCGCCCAGCGAGCCGAGCGACAGGTAGATCAGGGCGCTGTCCGGCGGCCGGTCCGCGACCTCGGCGGGCGCCTCGTAGTCACCGTCGGTCTCGCGCACGCTCGAGTCCATCCGGGTCCAGGTCTCGTCGAGTGGGCGGGCCTTGAGATAGTCGGCCTCGGCGGGGTAGACGTACAGGTTGGCGGCGTTGGCGCGGGGCATGAACTCCAGCTCGGGCAGCGCGGCGGCGCCCTGGGCCCGAACCCACGCGTCGAAGTCCGCCCACATGGCGCGGTGGGTCCGGTCGAACTCGGCGCGATACGCGTCCCACTGCGAGGGATCGGCGCTCGGCAGCCCCGAGAAGGGCGGCGGCACACCGGGGCCCGGAACCTCGAGCGGACTGCACGACACGATGCGCACGAACGGCGCACCCGAGGTCACCAGCGCCGGAAACAGAACGACGTTGTCCTCGACGATGACGTCGGGGCGGTGGGCGGCGACGATCTCGCGTAGCCGAGGTTCGCAATACCTCGCCCCGTCTATCAGTGCCTGGTAGGTCGGCGCGACGAAGGACTCCAGTTGTTCGACCGTGGGCTTGCGGAACTCTGGTGCGGTCTCGGCGATGAAGTCGGTCCAGAACTTTCCGGCGTCCTCCGTACCGGCGTCGGCGGCGGGTTCGGCCAGGTCGACGAGTTCCTCGACGAAGCCCAACGGTGCCAGCTTGCCCGCCCACGAACTCTCCGCCGCGAAGACGATGGTGTGGCCGCGGTCGCGCAGGATGGCGGCCAGCCCGATGCACTGATTCGTCGGCCCGTAGGCGGACTCGGGCCAGAACATGATCGTCAGCGGTGTCGTCGGGGCGTCAGCCATACTCGGACGATACTGCCGACGGCCCGGCATGGCGTCAGCCCGCGACGGCGGGACGCAAGAAGTCGCCCGTGACCGCGACGGCGGGGGTGGACGTGTCGCCGCCGACGACCAGCGTCGCGAAGGCGATGTCACCGGCGATGCCCGCGAACCAGCCGTGCGAATGGGTGTTGTCGCCGAACTCGGCGGTGCCCGTCTTGCCGCCGAGACCCGGAACGTCCTGCAGCGCAGTGGCCGTGCCGTCGGCGATCGTCTGCGACATCATCGCGCGCAGGTCGGCGGCGACGGGCCCGGGAATGGGTTGCGACGCAGTGTTGGCCGTGGTGTTCTCACCGACGACCAGTGTGGGCGTGATGGTCGAGCCGTGACCCAGGCTGGCCTCGGCGACCGCCAGCCCGAACGGGCTGACCGTGACGGTGCCCTGTCCGATGCCGTTCTCGACCTTCTGGGCCGGCGTGTCCGCGTTCGGCACGTTGCCGGTGATGGTGGTGAGGCCGGGGATCACGTAGTCGACGCCAATGCCGAAGAGTCGCGCGGTGTTTGGCAGTGCATCGGCGGGGAGCCTGTCGGCCAGCGCGGCCATCGTCGTGTTGCAGGACTTGGCGAACGCCGTCGACAGCGGCACGGTGCCGAGGTCGAACTCGTCCTCGTTGGGGATGGTGCGGTTCTCGACGGTGACGGTGCCGGGACAGGCCTCGGGGGAGTCCGGCGTGACGAGACCCGCCGTGATGGCTGCGGCCGTGGTGATGGTCTTGAACGTCGAGCCCGGCGGGTAGGACCCGGAGAACGCGATGGGGCCCTGGGCGTTGGCCGCCGCGTTCTGTGCGGCGGCGAGGATGCCCCCGGTCGACGGCGAGATGGCCACCAGCACGGCGGGCCGGGCTTCCTTGGCGACGGCCTGCTGGGCCAGTGACTGCAGTCTGATGTCGAGGGTGGTGCGGATCGGCGGGGTGTCTCCGGGCGGTGTCCGAGTCAGCTGCTCGGTGGGCTGTCCCGCGTCGGCTCCCTGGGTGGAGACCAACGTGACCGACCATCCCGCCCCGGCGTCGACGGCCTTCTGCCACAGGGCGGGCAGGCCGTCGATGGCGGGGGAGGAGAGGTCGCGGTTGGCCGTCAGTAGCGCGCCCTGCTCGGTGACCGACACCCCGGCGATCTGCTTGAGCTGGTCGGCGACGGTTGCCAAGTCGTCCTGGCGCAGCTTGATCACGGTGACCCGGTCGTCGCGGGTGGCGGCGAACTGGCCGGCGATCGACTCGGCGGTGATGGTGTCGTCGATGGGGCGCAGGACCTCGGCCAGGGCGGCGGCGGAGTCGAGGTGCTCCCGCGTCAGTCCGACGACACCGATCGTCTGCCACGTCAGCAGCGGTTGCCCGTCCCGGTCGGTGACCGGGGTGAGGTAGTTCTTGTCGTCGCTGTACTGGAAGGTCATCCCGGGTCGAAGCTTGGGGTGCAGCACCGTGGTGTCCCAGTGCACCTTCCAGTCCTCGCCGGACTGGGTGGCGGTCGCCGTCGCATCATAGGCAAGGGTCTTGTTCGACCCAAACGACCACGAGTAATTCAGTCGTCCGGTCCTGTCGTCGTCACCGGGCTGGGCGACGGCGACCGTCAGTGTCGCGTCCTTGGCCATGCCGTCGAACATCGAGGTGATGGCCGTGGTCGCGGTGCCCGGGTCGTCGGTGGTCGCGCCGGCGGCGGAGGCGTCCCTGCTGGCAAGTGCATCGGCAAACGCGCGCAACGCGTCTTGCGGGCCGGGGCTGGAGAACAGCGAACACCCGGTGGAACCAAATAGCAGGGCGCAGAGCACGATCCACGGCACCAAACGTCTCGACATGTCGCCCCTGAGCCTAACCGCGGTGACCGGCAGAGGCGCGCAACCGCGCCCGGCTAGAACGTCTCGGCGACCCGGGCCAGCACGTCGAGGTGCTGATCGACGTGGGTCAGGCCGGCGCCCATCGTGTCGACGGACAGGTGCGTGGCGCCCACCTTCGCCCACGCCGCGATCGACCCGGCGACGGCGTCGGCGTCACCGGTCCACCGGACCCGGCCCTCCATGCCGATCGTCGAGGGATCGCGGCCCGCCTCCGTGGCGCTCCGCTCGATCTCGCCAAGCGCCTCGTCGAGGCGCGGTCCGGGTGACATCATCGGGAACCAACCGTCGGCCAGCCGCCCGGTCCGGCGGTACCCGGCGGACGACGCGGACCCGATCCAGACGGGGATCGGCCGTTGCACCGGCAGCGGGGCGATTCCGGCGCCGGTCACCGTGTCGAACTCACCGTCGAAGGTCACCGACGGCTCGGTCCACAGCCGGCGAAGCAGGTCGATCTGTTCGGACGAGCGCTTGCCACGCGTCCCGAAGTCCTGACCGAGGGTGTCGTATTCCACGGCATTCCAACCGATTCCGACGCCCAGCCGCAGGCGGCCACCACTGAGGAGGTCGACCTCGGCGGCTTGCTTGGCCACCAGCGCGGTCTGGCGCTGCGGCAGGATGACCACGCCGGTGACGAACTCGAGGGTCTGCGTGATCCCGGCGAGGAAGCCGAACATCACCAGCGGCTCGTGGAAGGTGGTGCGCACGTCGTAGGGACCGTCCCAGCCGGTGTGCACCGCGGGGTCGGCGCCGACCACGTGGTCGTAGGCCAGGAGGTGGGTGAAGCCGAGCTCCTCCACCCGCTGACCGTAGGCGCGCACCGCGCCGGCGTCGCCGCCGAGCTCCGTCTGGGGGAAGACCACTCCGACGCGCACGCCCACTCCTTCTTCGTCACCGACCTGGCGACGTTCACGAGGAATGACGTCGAGGCGGGCGTTCGCATTCCCCGACCTATCGCGAGGAACAGTCCAACGAGACCGTGATGGTCCGGGCGACCACGATGGGAATCACGCGGTCGCGACCGATCCGGTCGACGTCGACGAATTCGGTGCGCTCCTGGGGGTTGCGGACGTCGGTGACCACGCACTGCGACAGGGGTGCGCTGCCGATGCGGTCGACCCGCACGTCGAAGCCTTGGGCCTTGAGCTGGCCGATGGTGACGATGGCGGAGTCGGCGGCATTGGCCGGGGCGGCCGGCAGCGCGAGGGTTCCGATGGCTGCGGCGGCTGCGATGCTCGCGGCGGCGGTGATGATCGATGCGGTGCGCATGACCGGTCCTTTCGTTCGGGTCACCTCGGAGATCTTCCGATGTCGTGCTTGGTGACTCGAATGAATGGTGCGGGTCGGTGGCACCCCCGAGCTTGGAGGTGGTGTGGAGATCAGCTGGAGATCGTCGACCGCTCACGGGTGAGCTTGGGATACCGCGCGTGCAACCCGTCGATGAGGCGGTGCGCCTCGTAGAGATCGCGCCGAAGCGTGTTGGTGACGGGGTCCTTGCGGGTGTTGCCGCGCGCCCGGGCCCGGCGACTACGGGCCTCGGCCGCCTCGAGCTTGTGCGAGATGCCGGCGACGTGGCCGTGCAACTCGTGCAACAGGGCCAGCGCCTGCGCGGTCTGCGCGTCCTCGTCCACGACCGAATCCTCTCATCGTTTTCTAATGTGAGCGTGCGCGGGTGACTCGAATTCACCAAGTGCGGCGTAGGTCACATCCGGTGATGGGTCAATGCCGTTGGCCGCGAGACGAATTGGGTGCGGCCCGAGGGGAGGCGTCGGCCGGGGAGTGTCGCACCGAGGTCGTCGAGGTCCGGCTCGCGAAACGCGCCCGGTACGAACCGTGGCCGCGTCGTGCTCCAAATGTTACGCAAGTAGAGCAGTGTGCCAGAAGTTACGGCAGTGATTCACTTTCGTGATCAACCTAGGGAGCACCCATGACGGTCATCACCGGCTTGATCGACGTATCGGCGAAGGCGTCGATCGCCATGGCGCTCTCCGCGGGCATCGTGGTCGCGGCCGCGGCCACCCCGGCGACCGCCCGCGCCGACGCGGTCGGCGACCAATTCCTGGCTGCCCTCACCGGCTCCGGTGTCTCCGTTGCCGACCCGAACATGGCCGTGACCATGGCGCAGTCGATCTGTCCCATGCTCGTGCAACCGGGCGGCAACTTCGCCGCCGTCGCCTCGCAGATGGGCGGCACCAACGGGGTGTCCCCGGGCATGGCCAACCTGTTCACCAGCATTGCCATCTCGATGTACTGCCCGTCGATGATGGCGTCGCTGGCCAACGGCAACTGGATCGGGCAGGGCGCTCAGATGGGACTGCCCGGTCTGTCCGGTCTCGGTATCCCGGGGATGTGATCGACCGCCGCTCAGGCGAAGTGGGTGACGGGCCGAACCTGGCGGACGCCGTCGAGCACGACGTCGACCTTCTCGTCGTAGAACGCGATCAGTCCGGCGATCGCCGACACCGCGGGCAGCGGATAGGCGTAGGTCCACGCCAGGTCGGGATGGACGTCGGCGCCGGCACGCACCGACCAATACTCGGAGGTGGTGCCCTTGTACGGGCACAGCGTCTCGGTGTCGCTGGGCACCAGCGCGTCGAAGCGCACGTCGGTGCGGTCCACGTAATAGCGCGTCGGCAAACCGGTTTCGAAGAGCAGGACCGGGCTGTGGGTGTCCGCGAGCACGGTCCCGTCGAGCTCTACCCGAACGTGGCGGTGCGATCGCAGCGCATCGACGCGGACGTACGGGTTGCGAGGGTGGCCGACGATCTGCTCGTCCTCCTCGAACCATCGGACGCTGTCCCACTCGACCCTGACGTAGCCCGCGACCGGACCGTCACCGTCGGCGTCGAAGACGCGCACCGCCGGCTTCTCCCGAGGGACTCCCGTGATCGAATACAGTCGCGACGGACCGAATTGCACTCGCTGCGAATGGTTCTCGTCGGTCAGGAGGCCTAGGTCGACGTCCTCGACCGGCACGTAGTACTGGGGATAGTAGGGCACCTCCCAGACGTAACGGGCCGCCGTCGTGTCGAACAACACCCGCTCGCCGAGGAGGCCCCGCACGCGCCGCGGCGCCGGCTCGACTCGGCCGCGGGCGGCCGCCATCTGCGGATGGTTCGGAGTTGGTCCTGATGTCATGGCCCCACCATATGATCGTTCAGACCATCCCCACGCCCCGTTGACCCGACCGCCCGGAGACCCCTCATGGACCTGAAGAACGACACCGCGTTGATCACCGGCTCCAGCGGTGGCATCGGCGAGGAGTTCGCCGTGCAATTCGCCAGGCGCGGAGTCAATCTCGTGCTGGTGGCGCGGCGGGCCGACAAGCTGACCGCCCTCCGCGACCGGCTGCTGCAGACGTCCCCCGGCCTCCGGGTCGACGTCGTCGCCGCCGACCTGTCCCTGCCCGGCTCCGCCGCCGAGCTCGCCGCCAAGGTCGGCGAGCTCGGATGCCGCGTCGACGTCCTGGTCAACAACGCCGGCGTCGGTCTGCACGGAGACTTCGCCGGACAGGACGTCGGCGCCAATGCCGCTCAGATCCACCTCAACTGCGTGACCCTCGTCGAGCTGACCGGGCTGTATCTGCCTGCGATGACCGCGGCCCGCCACGGGGTGGTCCTCAACGTCGCCTCCACCGCGTCGTTCCAGCCCACCCCGGGGATGGCCGTGTACGGCGCCACCAAGGCCTTCGTGCTGTCCTTCACCGAGGCGCTGTGGAAGGAGACCAAGGGCAGCGGCGTCCGCGTCCTCGCCCTGTGCCCGGGCGCGACCGACACCGAGTTCTTCGAGCGGACCGGCGAGGAATTCCTCACCAGCGGCCGGCAGACCCCCACGCAGGTCGTCGACGTGGCGATGGCGGCGCTCGACAAGTCCACCCCGACGGTGGTCTCCGGCCTGGCCAACACCCTGCTGGCCACCGGCTACCGGTTCACGCCTCGACGGGTGATGCTCGAGGTTTCGCAGCGACTGCTGAAGGCCAACTAGCCGGCGGGCGCTGGACGAGCGTGGTGGTCGGAGACGTTCACCGGAGTTCACCTGCCGGCCGCCTGCCTCGTGCGAGCATCGCCGGATGACCTCGCCAGACGATCCCGAGGCCCGCATCCGGGACCTGGAGCGCTCGCTGAACGAGCAATCGTCGGAGTTGACCCACAGTTCGAGCGAGATCGGTTTCGACGCCGCCCCTCCGACTCGGGTCGACTCCCAGGCGTTCCAGCATCTTCCGCCCCCGGGCCATGGCGGTCAGGGCTTCTACGGAGGCCAACCGCCATACGGGCAGCCGTTTCCGCCGCCGCCGCCGCCGCCCGTCCGCGCGTCCCGCACGAACTGGGTCCTCTGGGGCGTCGTGGCCGGTGCCGTCGGGGCGATCACCGTGGGTGCCGTCACGTTCTTCTCGACGGTCTTGTCCGGTGTCGGGTCCCCCTCCGACGGGTTCGGCAGCAGTCCGACGGTGACGATCCCCAATGGCTCTGGGGGAGGTGGCCCGTTCGACGATCCGACGAGTCGCAGCGGCGGCAACCGGCCACCCGCCCCGGTCATCGCGCGCCCACCGAGGCGACGGCGGTTCCGGGCAGCGTCGTCACCGTCTCGGGGGTCGGCGAGAACGAGACCGTTGTATGCGCCGACGGCGACGTCGCGGTCAGCGGCGTCAGCAACACCGTCGTGATCACCGGAACGTGCGCCAGCATCACGGTCTCCGGTATCGAGAACACCATCACGGTCGACTCGTCGGTGAAGATCGGCATCTCGGGCATGGACAACCGGGTGACCTTCCTGGCGGGCGCACCCGAGGTCGACCAATCGGGAGACTCCAACGTCGTCGAACGGGGATGAACTCGACGACCGGTCGGCGAGGAAGCTGAACGGCCGGTCCGCCGGCGTCGGGGATGATTCGCCGACGGACCTGGCCACTGGTGACAACGCCGCGCCCGGCGCGAATATTCGCCGCGACACCCACGCGAGATCGGCCATCTGCGCCCCGTACGCCTCGTGGACCACGTGTGTCCGTCGCGTTTCGTAGGTCGGTGAAATTTGCTGTCGTGTCGCGTGTGATCTGCCGCTCACTTTTGCCGGGCAATGCTAAGAAACCGTGACCTGAACAACTTCTCGGGGCGCTGCCGCGGAGATTGCCACGACACGGAAGTTGCAGTTGGAGAGCCCCTTTCGAATTGCGTGCAAATGATAACGATGCGGTAACGGAATGTTTCTTAAGCGTGTCCTGAGAGGATCGGGAAGGGGTTGGCCACGCGCGTTTCGCGACTCCAGGGAACCCGGGGAACCGTCGCTACAATCGGATGCGACCACGCTCCCGTCGGGAACGTCACCAGCTCGAATCTATTGCCGGCCCACGTGATGCCGGCGGAGGTGCCGAACACATGGCTATCGCTCGTACGCGCACGACCAACGTCACCGTTGGAACCCAGGACGTCGCCCTGCTGAAGTCCGCGACGATCGGACGCGGTCCGATCTCGGACATCGCCGTCGACGCGGACACCGTCGTCACGACCAACTTCGGCGACGACTCCGTCTCCGTCATCGGAGCCGACACCCTCACCCTGCGTGGTGGTGTGGTCGCAGGCCAGCCCACTGCCGTGAAGATCGTCGGCGACCGCGCCTTCGCGGCCGTGTCGTCGGCAAGCTACGACGCCGTGGTCGTGATCGACACCACCAGCGGCGAGATCGTCCGGGAATACCCGCTGTCGTTTACCGTGACGGCGATCGCGACCAGCGCCGACGGCAAGCGGGTCTATGCGGGCCGCGCCGGTGAAGAGGGCGTCGACGTCGCCGTGCTCGACGTGCACGCCGAACGCGTCGGCACCATCTACGTCGCGAAGGACGCCGACGCCACGATCGACGCGCTGTGCCTCGACGCCACGGGCCGCCGCCTCTACGTAGGCCTGTCGGATTCGCGTAGTAGCCGACTGCTCACCGTCGACGTGGAGACCGCTCGCGTGCGGCGCACCCTCGAGATCGGCGCCCCCATCCGCGGTCTGGCCCTAGGAATGGACAGCACCGCCTACGTCCTGACCTCCGACATCGTCGACGGTGGCGTCCTCTACGTGGTCGACCTGGTCGACAACCAGATCACCGCCGACCTCTCCGTCGCCGCGGCGCCCACGCAGCTCGTGCTCAGTGAGGACGGCGGGCGCGCCTACGTCGTCGACTACGACCACGTCGCCGTCGTCGACACCGAGCACCGCTCGGTCGTCGCCGAGGTGTCGGTCGGAGCACGTCCGTCGGCGATCGCCCTGAGCGGCGAGCGCCTCTTCGTCGCCGACTACGACGGAGGAGTCACCTCCTACACCGTGGCGGCACCGGTGCCGATGCTGTACTCGCAGTTCGTCGATGCCTCGGCTCTGCCGGCGCCCCGCGAGCTCGAGCCCGCGGTCTGAGCCTCGGCTAGCGCCACTGATAGCGCGTCTTGGGACGCCCTGCGCCGCCGTAGTCCGTCGTACGGGTGACGGTGCCCTCGTCGGCGAGGCGCTCCAGGTACCGCCACGCGGTAACCCTCGACACGCCAACGCGTTTGGCGACCTCGTCGGCCGTCGCGCCGTTGGCGTCGTCACGCACCGCGCGGGCGATGTCGTCATTGGTCTGCGGAGCTGCCCCCTTCGGTGCCACGGACTTGTCGGTGGCGACGCGCAATTCGGCCATCGCCCGGTCGACCTCCTCCTGGCTGGCGGCGTCGACTCCGGCAGGCAGTGCAGAGCGGTAGCGGCGGTATCTCTCGAGCCGGTCGCGAAATGCCGCGAACGTGAACGGCTTCAGCAGGTAGGCGAGTGCGCCGTGGGCCACCGCCGCGCGCACCATCTCGAGGTCGCGTTCGGAGGTAATCGCGATGATGTCCGGAGCCGGGCGCAAACCGGCCAGCGCCGAGGCCAGACTGATCCCGCTGGCGTCGGGAAGTCCCAGGTCCAGCAGTACCAAGTCGACGGGTGAGTCGGTCGACGCCGCCCCCGCCGCGGCCTGCATGGCATCGCGAGCGGTGTGCACCACCGCGACCGCCGAAAAGCCCTCCAGGCGTGCGAGATACGTGCGGTGTGCCTCCGCGATCAACGGATCGTCCTCGACGATCAAGACCGAGATCATTCGCCACGCCCCGGAACTCGCACGGTGACCACCGAACCGTAGGTCACGTCGGCGGTCAACGTGCCGCCGTGGCGCCGTACCACCTGGGCGACCAGCGCCAGGCCCAGGCCGTGCTGGCCGGGTTCGGTGTTGCTCTTCGTCGAATACCCGCGCTGCATGGCCCGGTCGAAGGCCTCCTCGTCCATGCCGTCACCGCTGTCGGCCACGCGCATCAACAGCCCCGTCCGATCCAACGCCACCGTCACCTCCACCCACGGGTCGTTCCGGTCACACGCGTCCATCGCGTTGTCGATCAGATTGCCCAGCACGGTGATCATCTCCTGCGCCGACAGCGGCACGTCGTCGGCGTCCGACGGCAGGTGCGTGTCCTCGGTGATCGTCAGGGGGATGCCTCGCTCGTCGGACTGGGCGGTCTTGCCGAGCAGCAGCGCGACCAGCGCGGGCTCCCCGACGTCGTGGGAGAGCCGGTCCACCAGGCGCTGCGACACGGCCAATTCCTCGGTGGCGAAGCGGACGGCGTCCTCCGGCTTGCCCATCTCGACCATGGTGATCACGGTGTGCAGCTTGTTGGCCGCCTCGTGGGCCTGAGCCCGCAACGAATCGGTGAGTACCTGAAGCGAACTCAACTCACCGAGCGCACCCTGCAATTCGGTGCGGTCGCGCACGGTCACCACCTCCGAATGCGCGGAGTCCGCCACGCGAGACCGGTTGACCACCAACACCCGGTCCTCGGTCACGTGCACCTCGTCGCGGGCCCCAGGTGCGTACGCGCGCAAGAACTCTGGCAGATCCGCCTGGGTGACGCGCCCCGGCGCGAGACCAAGCAGACGGCGCGCCTCGTCGTTGACCAACAACACGCGGTCGCGGTCGAGCACGACCAGCCCCTCGGACACCGAATGCAGGATCGCGTCGTGGTGTTCGTACATCACCCGCAGTTCGTCGGGTCGCAGGCCGTGGGTCTGGCGCAGGAGCCGCCGCCGAATCGCCCAGACCCCGATCATCGAGAGCACCAGGGCGCCGAGCCCGACGCCGGCGATCGTCGGCCACTGGTCGCGCCACCGCTGCGCCAACGTCTGCTGCGTGATGCCCGCGGAGACCAACCCGATCACCCGGCCCGACGCGTCGCGCACGGGCGCAACCGCGCGGATCGACGGGCCGAGGGTGCCGGTGTAGACCTCGCTGAACGTGTCGCCGCGCAGGGCCGGCGCGATGGTGCCCAGGTAGTGGCCGCCGATCTGGCTGGGATCGGTGTGGGTGAACCGCGTCCCGTCGGGCGACATGATGGTGATGAACGCGATCTGGGTGTTCGTCCGCACCGCCTCGGTCACCGGCTGAAGGATCTGCGTCGCTCGGCCCGAGGAGATCGCCTGCGCGGTGGACGGCGAATCCGCCAGCGCCGTCGCGATGCTCACCACCTGCTGACGGGCCGCGTCGTCGCCGTCTCGCCGGGCGTCCAGCAGGGCCAGGACGCTGCCGACCAGCACGACGATGGCGATGACGCCGACCTGCAGAGCGATGGCCTGGCCAGCCAACGAGCGTGGCCACCACTGGCGCATCGGGTCTCCGGATCGTGTCAGGCTGAACACAATGAACTAAAGCGTGACGTGGGTCACGTGGGGGAACATCATCCTTGCAGACCCTTTTAGACCGTTCTCAGGCCGACCGCATCAAGGAGCACCCGCCATGACCGACCACGTCGACACCTCCTCCCCACCCAAGAAGCGTGACCGCACGCACTGGCTGTACATCGCCGTCATCGTCGCGGTCGTGGCCGGCGTCGCGGTCGGCATCCTGGCCCCAGGGGTCGGCAAGAGCGTCGGCGTGCTCGGCACCATGTTCGTCAGCCTGATCAAGATGATGATCGTCCCGGTCATCTTCTGCACCATCGTGCTGGGCATCGGCAAGGTGCGGGCTGCCGCAACCGTGGGCAAGGTCGGCGGACTCGCGTTCGTGTACTTCCTCGCCATGTCGACGGTCGCACTCGCCATCGGTCTGGTCGTCGGCAACCTGCTGAGCCCGGGCACCGGCCTCAACATCGAGTCGACCTCCAGCAAGGGCACCCAGCTCGCCGAGACCGCCGAGAAGGCGGGCGGTCTGATGGAGTTCGTCCAAGGCATCATCCCGACGTCGCTGTTGTCCTCGTTGACCGAGGGCAACGTGCTGCAGGCGCTGTTCGTCGCGCTGCTCGTCGGCTTCGCACTGCAGTCGATGGGTTCAGCGGGCGAGGGCATCCTGCGCGGCATCGAAGCCGTTCAGAAGCTGGTCTTCAAGGTGCTGGCGATGATCCTGTGGCTGGCCCCCATCGGTGCCTTCGGCGCCATCGCCAACGTCGTCGGCCAGACCGGCTGGAGTGCCGTCACCCAGCTGCTGACGCTGATGCTCGGCTTCTACATCACGTGCCTGCTGTTCGTGTTCGGCGTCCTCGGCGTGCTGCTGCGTGCCGTCGCCGGGGTGTCGATCTTCAAGCTGGTGCGCTACCTCGCCCGGGAATACCTGCTGATCTTCGCGACCTCGTCGTCGGAGTCGGCGCTGCCCCGCTTGATCGCCAAGATGGAGCACCTCGGCGTCGAGAAGACCACCGTCGGCGTCGTGGTTCCCACCGGTTACTCGTTCAACCTCGACGGCACGGCCATCTACCTCACCATGGCGTCGCTGTTCGTCGCCGACGCGATGGGCAAGCCGTTGGCGCTCGGCGAGCAGATCTCGTTGCTGGTGTTCATGATCGTCGCCTCCAAGGGTGCGGCAGGCGTCAGCGGCGCCGGCCTGGCCACCCTGGCCGGCGGATTGCAGAGCCATCGCCCCGACCTGCTCGACGGCGTCGGCCTGATCGTCGGCATCGACCGGTTCATGTCCGAAGCCCGCGCAGTGACCAACTTCTCCGGCAATGCCGTTGCCACCATGCTGGTCGGTTCGTGGACCAAGACCGTGGACCGCGCTCAGGTCGACCGGGTGCTCGGCGGCAAGGACCCCTTCAACGAGCTGACGATGGTCGACGACCACGATTCGCGCGCCGAAGAGCCGGCGCAGGCGAAGCTCCCCGCACCGGCATAGGGCGCAACGGGAAGAGCCCGGTCGGATCCACCGGCCGGGCTCTTTCGCGTCTGCGGTCAGGTCAGCGGGTGCAGTCCAGGGACACCGAGATGGTCTGACTGGTCTGCTGCTGGACCAGGATGCGGTCGCCGTTGTTGCCGGGACCGACGTAGGGCACCAGCTGCGAGGTGCTCTGCGGGTTGCGCACGCTGGTGACCTCGCACTGCGAGATCGGCGCCGTGCCCAGCTTGTCGATGGTGACGGTGTAGCCCTCGGACTGCAGGCGGCTGATGGTCTCCTGCGCCGTCTCGGCACCGGCGAGCACCGCCGGCGCCAGGGCAGCTCCGCACACTCCGACGGCTGCCGCGGCGATCGTCCACTTCATGCGCATGAGGCGCCTTCCTGTCAGGTTGCTGGCAATCATCCACCATCGGGGCCGCCGGGGAAACCTCGACGGCGTCGACCCTAGTTGCTGCAGTCCAGCGACACCGAGATCGTCCGGCTGACGACGACCTCGACGATGCGGTACTTGCGGTCGCCGTTGGCATCTCGAGGGCCGTAGTAGTCCCGAACGTTGCGGGTCTGGGTCTGAGGGTTGCGGACGCTGGTGACGACGCAGCCGTCGATGGGACCGCTGCCGACTCGGTCGACGTTGACCGTGAACCCCTCGGACTGAAGCTGGTCGATCTTCTCGCGGGCGGTCTGGTCGGCGCTGGCGACGGTCGACGTGGCCAGCGTGGTGACGACCACCGCGGCAGAAGTGACGAATGTGGAGAGAACGGACGATGGACGCATCGGCGCCCCCTATCTTTGGAGGAAATCCTTCACCTCCATATCGCCGCTCGCGGGGTTTTCGTTGCACTCGACGGGCCAACCAGGGGAGATCCGACATGCAGAGCACGATGCAGGACGTCCCGCTGACCGTCACGACGATCATGCGCTACGCCTGCGAGGTCAACGGCGACCGCACCGTCACCACCGCCATGGGCGACGGTCGCTACCGCACCGTCACCTACCGCGAACTCGGCGAGCAGGTGGGCCAGCTTGCGAACGCGTTGCGAGAGCTGGGAATCACCGGCGACGAGCGGGTGGGCACCTTCATGTGGAACAACGCCGAGCACCTCGCCGCATACCTTGCGGTGCCGTCGATGGGCGCGGTGCTGCATACGTTGAACATTCGGTTGTCGCCGGAACAGATCGCCTACATCGCCAACGAGGCGCGAGACCAGGTGATCATCGCCGACCTCTCGCTGACCGAGCAGCTCGCGGCGGTGCTGCCGTTGCTGGAGACGGTCCACACCGTGATCGCGGTCGGCGACGGCGACGTCGACGCGCTGGTGGGGTCGGGACCGGCCGTGGTGCGATTCGACGAGGTGCTGGCCCGGCAGTCCCCGAAGTTCGACTGGCCGACGATCGTCGAGACCGACGCAGCGGCCATGTGCTACACCAGCGGCACGACGGGCAACCCGAAAGGCGTTGTCTACAGCCACCGTTCGAGTTATCTGCACGCCATGAGCACGTGCTCGGCCAATACTCTCGGCATCGGCGCCGAGGATTCGGTGCTGCCGATCGTGCCGATGTTCCACGCCAACGCGTGGGGTCTGCCGTATGCCGCGTTGATGGCCGGCGCCGACCTGGTGCTGACCGATCGCTTCCTCGACGCGAAGTCGATCGTCGACGTGATCGAGACTCGGCGGCCCACGGTGGCCGGTGCCGTCCCGACCATCTGGAACGACGTCATGCACTGCCTGGAAAGCTCACCGGGACATGACATCTCGTCGCTGAGGCTGGTGTCGTGCGGCGGCTCGGCAGTACCGGTGTCGCTGATGAAGGCCTTCGAGGCGAAGTTCGACGTGCAGATCCGGCAACTGTGGGGGATGACGGAGACCTCGCCGGTGGCGACGATGGCCTGGCCGCCGCCGGGTGCCTCCGAGGAGGAGCACTGGGCGTTGCGGGCCACCCAGGGCAGGCCCATGTGCGGGGTCGAGGTGCGCATCGTCGACGACGCCGGTGAGCCGGTGCCCAACGACGGCAAGGCCGTCGGCGAGCTGGAGGTCCGCGGTCCGTGGATCACCGGCTCCTACTACCTCGACCGCGACGAGTCCAAGTTCGCCGGCGGCTGGTTGCGCACCGGTGACGTCGGCCGCATCGACCCGTTGAGCTACGTCACCCTGACCGACCGCGCCAAGGACGTCATCAAGTCCGGTGGCGAGTGGATCTCCTCGGTCGAGTTGGAGAACCACCTCATCGCGCACCCCGCCGTGTTGGAGGCTGCCGTCGTGGGCGTGCCCGACGAGCGCTGGCAGGAGCGTCCGCTGGCTGCGGTGGTACTCGACGACGACGCCGAGGCGACCGCCGCGGAACTACGAGAGTTCCTCGCCGACAAGGTCGTTCGCTGGTGGTTGCCCGAGCGCTGGACCTTCGTCGACGCGGTGCCCAGGACCAGCGTCGGCAAGTACGACAAGAAGACCATCCGGGCGCGCCACGCCGAGGGTGTCTACGAGGTGCAGGAGGCTCGCGACTAGCGGTCGGCGCGCTGATAAGCCGTTACGACGGCGGCGCCGCCGAGGCCGATGTTGTGCTGTAGAGCCGCGGTCACACCGGAGACCTGACGCTTGTCCGCGGTGCCGCGCAGCTGCCAGGTCAGCTCGGCGCACTGCGCCAACCCCGTCGCACCCAGTGGATGACCCTTGGAGATCAACCCGCCCGAGGGGTTGACCACCCACCGGCCACCGTAGGTGGTGTCGCCGTCGTCGACCAGCCGAGGGGCCTCGCCCTCGCCGCACAGCCCCAGCGCCTCGTACAGCAGCAGCTCGTTGGCGCTGAAGCAGTCGTGCAGCTCGATCACCTGGAAGTCCTCCGGGCCAAGGCCGGACTGGTCGTAGACCTTTCGCGCGGCCTGGACGTTCATGTCGTAACCGATGACGTTGGCCGCGCTGCCGTCGAAGGTGCTGGCGAAGTCCGTCGTCATCGACTGGCCGACGATCTCGACGGCCTGATCGGCCAGCCCGTGCTCGTCGACGAACCGTTCGCTGACCACGATCGCGGCCCCCGAACCGTCCGAGGTCGGCGAGCACTGCAGCTTGGTCAGCGGATCGGAGATCATCTTCGCGGCGAGCACGTCGTCGAGGGTGTACTCCTGCTGAAACTGCGCGTACGGGTTGTTCACCGAGTGCTTGTGGTTCTTGTACCCGATCTTCGCGAAGTGCTCGGCGGTGCTGCCGTACTTCTTCATGTGCTCCCGGCCGGCGGCACCGAACATCCACGGCGCCACGGGAAATGCGAACTCGTCGATCGCCGCGAGCGCCTTGACGTGGTTGCCCAGCGGTGACTCGCGGTCCTGCGCGCCGCCGCCGAGGGAGCCCGGCTGCATCTTCTCGAAACCCAGCGCCAGGACGCAGTCGGCCAGGCCGCCGCGGATGGACTGCGCCGCAAGGTACAACGCCGTAGACCCGGTGGAGCAGTTGTTGTTGACGTTGACGATCGGGATGCCCGTCATGCCCAGTTCGTAGAGGGCGCGCTGGCCGGAGGTCGAATCCCCCGAGCAGTATCCGACGTAGCCCTGCTCGACGGCGTCGTAGGAGATGCCGGCGTCCTCGAGTGCCTTGGTGCCGGACTCCTTGGCCATCTGCGGGTAATCCCACCCCTCGCGGGCGCCCGGCTTCTCGAACTTCGTCATCCCGACCCCGACGACGAACACCCTGTTGCTGCCCTTGGCCATGGCTACTCCTTCGCGACGCTGCGTTCGTCGAAACATAGCAGCGGACCTCAGCTGTAGTTGAGCCACCAATCGTGCAGGGCGTCCATGTCGGCGCTCTGCACGTCGGCCAGCAGCAGGTCGTCGTCTTGGGTCCACACGATGTCGGCGTTGCCCTGGTAGGTGCCGCAGGCGACGGATCCGGCCACCTCGTCCGGGGTGGCCTGGTAGTGCCAACTGATGGGGGAGTCGGCGTCGGCGCCCGGGCATCGCAGCAGTTCCTCGTTCTCGCCGATGGCGGACTCGAATTGGCTGCTCAGCAGATCCTTGGTCGGAAACAGCGAGTATCGGGCGGCGGCGGGACCGCCGGGTTGTGAAGACTCGCGGCAGTCGACGGTGGCCAGCGCACCCGGCGCGGGCGGAATCGCCTTCTCGCACGCGCTCGTCGGATAACTGGGCGGGATCAGTGCCATCAGTCGGGCGTCGAAGCCGCTGGGGTCCCCGGCGTCGGTCGTCCTCGGTGCGGTGGTGCGGGTGGTCGACGGCCGCTCGCGTGCGGTCGACGCCCTCGTCGACGTGGTGGCGGTCGGCGCGTCCGCACTGTCGGACCTGGTCAGCAAGAAGGTGCCGACGGCACCGAGGACCAGGACCAGCACGGCCGATGCGACGACGATCGGCACCCACGGAGTCTTCTTGCGGCCCAACGGCCGAGGCGGCGGGGGTCCGCCGGGATAGCCGTACGGCGGTGGTGGATGGGGCCCGGGTGGGTGCGTCATCGGATGGGGTGGTGTCGTGGCCCCGTACGCCGGCAGGTACGCCGGCGGTGGGGGCGGACCGGGGATCGGGGCGGCCATCGTCGGCCCCTGATTCGGCGTCGGGCCACTCGGCATGGCGGCGGCCGCCGCGCCGCGTTGAATGATCGTCGCGGCGTGATCCTGGTCGCGCGGCGTCAACGCGTCGGTGGCCGCCTTCGCGAGATCGCCTGCGGTGGCGAACCGTTCGGCAGGCTTCTTCGCCATCCCGCGGGCGATCACCAGGTCGAAGGCAGCAGGGATGCCGGGCCGCTGCAGGCTCGGCTGCGGAATCGGCTGCATCAGATGGCCGGTGATGACGACGCTGACGCTGTCACCGGAGAACGGCTGTGAGCCGGCGAGGCATTCGTAGAGCACGCAGGCCAGGGCGTAGACGTCGGCGCGGGAGGTCACCTCGTCACCGGAGAATCGCTCCGGCGCCATGTAGGCGTAGGTGCCGACGGCGGTGCCGAGCTCGGTGAGCTTCTCGTCGCTCTTGGCGTTGGCGATGCCGAAGTCCACCAGATAGGCGAAGTCGTCCCGGGTCACCAGGATGTTCTCGGGCTTGACGTCGCGGTGTACGAGGTCGTTCTCGTGGGCCGCGTCGATGGCCGAGGCGACCTGGCGCACGATGGCCACGGCGCGGGCTGGCGTCATCGGACCGAAGTCCCGCAGCAGCTTGCGCAGGTCGGAGCCGTTGATCATGCGCATGTCGACGAAGAGCACCCCGTCGATTTCGCCGTAGTCGTGGATCGGCACCACGTGTGGCTCCTGCAGCCGGCCCGCGGAATGGGCCTCGCGCTGTAGGCGCGCCCGGAACACCGGGTCGTGGGAGACGCTCTCGGGCAGCAGCTTGAGCGCGACGATGCGGTCCTTCTGGGTGTCCTGCGCCTCGTAGACCTCACCCATTCCGCCCCTGCCGATCAGCCGCAGCAGGCGGTAGTGGCCAAACATGGTGCCCTCGCGCGACTTCGGCTCGGTCATCTGCGGTCTCCTCGTGCCACCAGCGCGGTACCCTGCGTGCCAGAGGTCACCCTAATGCCTGGTGGAGGTACCTAGGCGGAAACCGAGTCGGCCGGATCCGCGTGGTGTAGACCTAGGTAGAACGTGTTCTAGTTCTGGGGTCGACGGGAGTGACGATGACGTTGCGAGTGGTGCAGTGGGCGACCGGCGGGGTCGGCGTTGCCGCGATCAAGGGCGTGCTCGAGCACCCGGACCTGGAGTTGGTCGGCTGTTGGGTCCACTCGGAAGCCAAGAGCGGCAAGGACGTCGGCGAACTCGTGGGTGGGGATCCGGTGGGAGTCACGGCCACCGCCGACGTCGACGCGATCCTCGCGCTCGACGCCGACGCGGTGCTGTACTCGCCGCTGATGCCCAACCCCGACGAAGTGGCGGCCCTACTGCGCTCGGGCAAGAACGTCGTCACCCCCGTGGGATGGTTCTACCCCGGGGAACGGGAGGCCGGCCCGATGCGCGATGCGGCGCTGGCCGGTGGGGTCACCCTGCACGGCACGGGTATCGCGCCCGGTGGCATCAGCGAGAAGTTCCCACTGCTGCTGTCCACCATGTCGACCGGCGTGACATTCGTTCGCGCCGAGGAGTTCTCGGACCTACGGACCTACGACGCCCCCGACGTCCTGCGGTACGTGATGGGTTTCGGCGACACGCCCGAGAAGGCGCTGACCGGTCCGATGCAGAAACTGCTCGACGGCGGGTTCATCCAGTCGGTCCGCATGTGCGTCGACCAGTTGGGCTTCGCCGCCGACCCGCAGATCCGTGCCACCCAGGAGATCGCGGTGGCCACCGCGCCCATCGACTCGCCGATGGGTGAGATCCAGCCGGGGCAGGTCGCGGGCCGAAAGTTCCACTGGGAGGCCCTCGTTGGCGACGAGGTCGTCGTGCGCGTCACCGTGAACTGGTTCATGGGGCAGGAGCACCTGGACCCGGCGTGGAACTTCGGGCCCGCCGGCGAACGCTACGAGATGGAGGTCAAGGGCAATCCCGACTTCACCGTCACCGTGAAGGGCTTCCAGCCCGACAGCGTCGAGGAGGGGCTGGAGAGCAACGACGGCATCGTCGCGACGGCGGCGCACTGCGTGAACTCCATCCCCGCGGTGTGCGCCGCCGCGCCCGGCATCGCCACCTATCTGGACTTGCCGCTGATCAGCGGCAAGGCGGCACCGCACCTGCGCTAGGGCTTGACGAGGATCCGGATCGGATCGCCGTCACCGGTGTCGAGCTTCTCGATGCCCGTCGCGACGTCCTCCAGCGACACGACGTCGCTGATCGACCTCGACAGGTCCAGGCGGCCCCTCGACACCAGGGTGGCCAGCGTGCCGATGTCGGCGTTCTGATAGCCGAGGTGGCCGAGAGCCTGCCACTTGAACAGGTTGAACATCGCCGTCGAACCGATCGACGGCATGTCGGCGCTCATGCCGATCCCGACGACGCGGCCGCCGACGGTCAGGTTGCCCAGGGCCTGCTCGAACGTCGACGAGATGCCCACGGCGTCGAAGGCGACGTCGAGTTGGCGGCCACCGGTGGCCTCGAGGATCTTGTCGTGAAGTGCGTCGTCGCGGGCGTCGAACGCGTAGTCGGCGCCGACGGCCAGAGCACGCTCGAGCACGGCGGGTTTGACGTCCACGGCGATGATGGGCGCCGCGCCGACCAGACGGGCCAGCTGCACCACGTGGGTGCCGAGACCGCCGACGCCCCAGACGCCCACCGACTCGCCGATACCGACCTTGCCGGTTCGCACCACCGCGCCGTACGGGGTGGAGACGGCGTCGGCGAGGATCGCGGCGTGCTCGAGGGAGACGTCGTCGGGAATCCTGGTGAGCCCGAAGGCCTGTGCGACGGTGTACTCGGCCCAGGCGCCGTCGTAGGCGAACGCCATGAGCTGAATGTGCAGGCAATTCGACAGGTCGCCGCGGCGGCAGTTGGCGCAGGCCAGGCACGGGCGTCCGGCGGCGACCACCACTCGGTCACCCTCGGACCAGCCGGTCACGTCCGGGCCGATCGCGGCTACGGTGCCGGAGGCCTCGTGCCCCTGGGTGACCACCGCGCGCTGGGAGGGGAACGTGCCGTTGATCAGGCTGAGGTCCGAGTGGCAGATTCCGCAGAAGGCGACCTTGACCAGAACTTCGCCGGGTCCCAGCTCGGGGATCGGAACGTCCTCGACGGTGACCTTTCTGGTGTCGGCGTAGAAGCGCTGCGCTCTCATCGTCTCTGCCATGTCGATCCCTTCGTCAGACGCGTGGTACCGGAAGGTACCAGACCATCATGGCGCAGTCGGCCGGCGCGGGGCAATCACCGACGATGCCCGTGACACCTGGCACACTCGGCACCCGTGACCAAACGTGGACTCGTGTTGGCGGGCGGAGGACTGGCGGGCATCGCCTGGGAGACCGGAGTGCTCATCGGCATCGCCGACGAAGCACCGAAGGTGGCCCGCGCCCTGCTCGACGCCGAGGTGCTGCTCGGCACGTCGGCCGGGTCGACGGTGGCCGCTCAGCTCGGCAGCGGCGCCAGCCTCGAGGTGCTCTACGACGCCCAGCTCGCCGCCGAGACCCACGAGCTCGCCCCGAGGACGAGCATCGACGAGGTGATGGAGCTGTTCGTCAGCGCCATCGGTGCGCCCGGCGCCACGCCCAGGGAGAAGCTCCAGCGCATCGGCGCCGTCGCCGCGGCCGCCGACACCGTTCCCGAGCCGGTGCGCCGCGCCGTGATCGGCCATCGGTTGCCGTCGCGGGACTGGCCCGAGCGGATCCTGCGCATCACCGCGATCGACGTCGACACCGGCGAGCTGGTGGTCCTGGATCGCGACTCGGGCGTGGCCCTGGTCGACGCCGTGGCGGCGAGTTGCGCGGTGCCGGGAGTCTGGCCGGCGGTGACGGTCGGCGACCGGCGATTCATGGACGGCGGCGTCGGGAGTGCCGTCAACGTGACCGCCGCGGCGGATTGCGACGCGGTGGTCGTCCTCGTGCCTGCGAGCGAGACGTCGCCGACGCCGTTCGGCGAGGGGGCCGCCGCCGAGATCGGCGCCTTCCCAGGGGACGCCCTCGCCGTGTTCGCCGACGACGAGGCGATCGCCGCGTTCGGTCCCAATCCGCTGGATCCGGCCTGTCGGCTTCCGGCCGCGCAGGCCGGCCGGGTCCAGGGGCGGCGCCACGCCGAACGGGTCGGGCGGTTCCTAGGCGTGTGACGACGGTGGCGTGAAGGTGTCCAGGGCGGCCGCGGCAAGCTCCTGACCGATCTCGATGACCTCCTCGGCGCGGTGAAACTCGAGGCTCCTCGCGACCGTGCGTGGCACCTCGATCAACAGATCCGGCGGATAGGCCGCCAGGGTGTGGCGCATCAGCGCGGCCTGGGCGATGTCGATGGAACGGTTGAGCACCTCGAAGCCGCCCAGTCGCGGCACCACGGTCTCGGTGTGGTCGTCGTGATCGTCGATCTCGACCCCGTCGTTGGCGAACCGGCTCAGCACCGTCTTCGCGGCGGGGGTGTCGAGCAGCGCTCGTGCGGTCGTCGTGTCCAGCAGGGCTGTGGTGTTGCGCCACATCCGGCTCAGACGTTCGGTGGTCGCGCCGGGGCTCGGACTGGGCCCCGGGGTGGCCCGGGTGGGATCGTCGCCACCCAGGCTGACCGCGATGATCAGGTCGGCGTTGACCGCGGCCAGCGGTGCCATCGGCAGGGGATCGAGAATTCCGCCGTCGGCCAGCAGTCGGCCGTCGAGCACGTGCGGCTTGATCACGCCGGGGATCGCGATCGACGCCCGGATGGCCGCGTCGACCGGACCGCGCTGCAGCCACACCGACTTTCCCGCGATGAGATCCGTGGCGACCGCGGTGAACGGGACGGGCAGGTTCTCGATCGCCTCGTCGCCGAGGATCTCGCGCACGGCGTCGAGGATCTTGTCGGCGCGCAGCACGCCCGCCGACGTCAGCGAGGGGTCGAGGAGCCGCAGCACCGCACGCTGGGTCAGTGACGTCGCCCAGGAGGTGTACTCGTCGAGCTTGTCGGCGGCGGCCAGCCCCCCGACGAGGGCTCCCATCGACGATCCCGAGATGCCGACGATCTGGTGGCCACGGTCGCGCAGCTCGTTGATCACCCCGATGTGCGCGTATCCCCGGGCGCCGCCGCTGCCCAGACTGAGCGCTACTCGCATCGCTACATTGTCGCTGCGGAGACAGGCGGGACCGGCAGGACACGCGTCCTGCCGGGTGTGAGGGGGGAGCGGGCTAGCAGCCCACCCTGGTGAAGAACGCGGCGGCGATCAGCCCGATGATCAAGGCGATGGTCGGCTGCCCGCTGGACAGAGCCACCACGACACCCATGATCGAGCCGACGAGGATGGCGAACAGCAGCAGTCCCATGAGGATCCGCATGCCGTTGATCGAGCCGCCGGCGGCGCGGGGCAATGCAGTCCGTGTCTTGCCGTCGTCCGGTCCGATCATGAGCCCTCCCAAGGTGATGAGGGACACATAGTACCGAAGAATGTGACATGCGCCACAAACGTGTAGACGGTCTAATAGTTTGCGCACCTTGGCATTCGGGCGTTCTTTCCGACCCGCGTGATTAAAACCCGCGGCGCCCCATCGCGGATGCTCAGCCGCAGAGGTCGTCAGCGGCCGCGTCGGCCGCCACGATGACCGCCGCCTGCCGAGCCGCGGGCAGCCGCGACCACGGCGTGTCGAACGTGCCGGGCCCGGCGGAGTCCGACTTCTGCAGGCTCTCCAGGTAGGGCTCGAACTGCCCCTTCTGATCGCCGCCGCGCTGTTGCATCCACGTCTTCGCAGCGTGGCAGGCCTGGAAGTATTCGTCCTCGGTCGACTGCGCCGGCGCGCCGACCGCCGTCGTCACCCCGTTCGGCGACACCCCCGTCGCGCCGGGCTCGGCGGTGTGGGTCTGCAGGGACGTCGTGGTCGTCGCTGTCGGGGTGCCCGACGCCGTCGTCGACGGTGTGGCGTCGCCGCCGTCGGCACCCGACGAGCAGCCGGCGAGGAGGACCGCGAACGCTGCCGCGGCCAGGATCGGGTAGCTGCGCATGCCCCCAATCTATGCAACACTCGCCAGCGTGTTGGAACGGACCATTCGTCGGGAGTGTTGTCGGGCGTAACGCCCGCCCCCTGATCGTCTCCGTCTTCCCGGTTCACCCTGGAGTTCCCACATGTCTCTTGTCCTGCCGTCCGCCGTCGCCCCCACTCGCCTCCGCATCCCCGACCTGCTGCAGGCCACCGACGTCGCCGCCGACCACGTGCTCTCGGGCCGCTACGACCACGTCCTGCCCGTCGGCGGACCACCCACCGACGAACGCTGGTTCACGCGCCTGCACGGCGACGACGAACTCGACGTCTGGCTCATCAGCTGGGTGCCCGAGCGCTCCACCGAACTCCACGACCACGGCGGCTCCCTCGGTGCCGTCACGGTGGTGTCCGGCGCGCTGGTCGAAACCCGTTGGGACGGTGGCGCGTTGCGACAGCGTCGACTCGACGCGGGAGACCAGGCGGGCTTTCCCCTCGGCTGGGTCCACGACGTGGTCTGGGCCCCGTCTCAGCCCGTGCGACTCTCCGGTCCGACCCCGGCGCCTACCCTGAGCGTGCACGCCTACTCCCCGCCGCTGACCGCGATGTCCTATTACGAGGTCACCGAGCGCAACACCCTGCGGCGGGAGCGGACGGAGCTGACGGACAAGCCCGAGGGGGATTGATGCCCAGCCGAATCGACGCCGTACTGGAGTCCGCGCGCGACAAGCTGACCAGAATCGACGCCGCCGACGTGCCGGCCGCCCTCGAGCGTGGCGCTCTGCTGGTCGACATCCGGCCCGCCGTCCAGCGCGCCGCCGAAGGCGACGTGCCCGCGGCCCGGCTCATCGAACGCAACGTCCTCGAGTGGCGTTGCGACCCCACCAGCGACGCCCGGCTGCCCGAGGCGGTCGGTGACGACGTCGAGTGGATCGTGCTGTGTTCGGAGGGCTACACCTCGAGCCTCGCGGCGGCCGCACTCGTCGACCTCGGCCTGCACCGCGCCACCGACGTCATCGGCGGCTACCACGCACTGAAGTCGGCCGGGGTCCTCGACCGGCTCGACGCGTCATTCGTCGGAGCGCAGCAGCGGCCGTAGCCGTTCGGTCTTCTCTGGCGTCCAGTTCGGTGGCTGCATGATGGCCGCCCACGCGTTCGCGACGTCGCGCACGTAGACGTGGCCGTGGCCGTCCGGCACGTCCACCGCGACCGCCATGTCGGCCGACACCTGCAGGAAGGTCACCACGGGGATCCACTCCATCTCGGGTGAGACGCCGTCACCCCTGGGTTCGCGCAACCAGTCCGGTTTGGCGAACAACAGATCGGGGTTCCACCACGCGATGGGATCCGAGGCGTGCTGCAGGTACACCACCCGGGGCTGACCCCAGGGAGACTGCGGCCGTTGAAGATTGGCGGCGTCGGCGGCGAACCTGACGTTCTCGCCCTGGTCGTAGATCGGCAACCACTGCGGTGATCCCGCGTCGCGCTCCTCGGTCAGGGTGGTCCAGATGGTGTTGTTGAACGTCGGGCCGGAGAACAACGCGCCGTCGGTGCGCGCGATGAGGTTGTTCAGCGACAGGAACGGCGCCTCGCCGCCGAAGGAGCCGAGGCTCTCACCGAACACCACCAGCTTGGGTCGACGGGCCTCGGGCATCGTGCGCACCAGGGCGTCGACGGCCTCGAAGAGCGCCTGACTCGACTGGCGCGCATTCTCCTTGTCCACGAGGAACGACAACCAACTCGGCAGGAACGAATACTGCATCGACACGATCGCGGTGTTGCCGTTGTACATGTACTCCAGCGACGCGGCCTCGGCCTCGTTGATCCACCCGGTGCCGGTCGTGTTGGCGACCGCGACGACGGCGCGATCCAAGCCCCCGGTGCGCAACAGTTCGCGGGCGGCGAGTTCGGCGGCTGCCTTGAAGCCGTCGGCGGAGTTCAGTCCGGCGTAGACGCGGATCGGCTCGATCGCGTTGGTGCCGCTGAACTTCGAGAGGTCCGCGACCGACGGACCGCCCGCCATGAACATGCGACCCTGATGCCCGAGGGAAGACCAGCTGACCAGCGACCCCGGTCCGCCCGATCGCAGCGGCGTGGTCGGTGCGGCGGTGTCGGGATCCTCCTCGTCGTTGGCCGACTCGAAGGTGTGGTTGAGCGTGCTCATGGCGAACCGCACCACGATGCCGTTGAGGAGCGCGACGCTCAGCACGAGCAGCAGCGTCACCACCACCACTGCCGAAACCCGGGGCGGCGCAATGCGATCGAGCTGCCGAACCAGGAATCGGACCAGCTTGCCCACCAACTGCCCGAGTTCGACGAAGGTGAACAGGAACACGATCGACAGGACCGCGGTCAGCGGGTGGTCCCAGAAGTCCATCCGGGGCACGCCCATGTAGTCGCGCACGTCGTCCTGCCAGACGTGAAACCCGATGACCGCCAGCGTCTGTCCGATCAGCCCGACGACGACCAAGGCGATCCACGCCCATCGGGGTGGCGTCGGACTGGTGTTCGCCGATCGCAGATAGCGGACCAGCCACACGCTGAAGACGCCGAGGCCGTAGCCGATGCCGCCCGCAGCGCCGCTCACCAGACCCTGGAACAGCGGTCCGCGGGGGAGAAGCGACGGCGTCAGCGACAGCCAGATGAACACCAACCCGAACGCGGTGCCGAAGAACGTGTAGTGCCGCACCCACCAGTCGGGTTTGGGGGCGGGTTCGGCGGCGGCGAGTGGCCGCTCGTCGGTGGTGGTGTCCGTGTCCGTCACCACCGCACTTTATCGGTGCGTGAAGTTCGGCGGGCGCTTCTCGGTGAAGGCCGCCATGCCCTCGGTCTGGTCGTCGGTGGCGAACGCGGAGTGGAAGAGTCGCCGCTCGTAGAGAAGCCCCTCGGTCAGTGAGGACTCGAAGGCGCGGTTGACGGCCTCCTTGGCCATCCGGGCCGCCGACAGCGACATGCCGGCGATGGTGGCGGCGGTCGAGTTCGCCTCCTGCAGCAGCGCGTCGGCAGGGACGACCCGCGACACCAGGCCACTGCGTTCGGCCTCGGCCGCGTCGATCGTGCGGCCGGTGAGGATCAGGTCCATCGCCTTGGCCTTGCCGATGGCGCGGGTGAGTCGCTGCGAACCGCCCATGCCCGGAAGCACGCCGAGCTTGATCTCCGGTTGGCCGAACTTGGCGGTGTCGGCGGCGATCAGCAGATCGCACATCATCGCCAGTTCACACCCGCCGCCCAGGGCGTACCCCGCGACGGCGGCGATGGTGGGCGTGCGGGTGGCGGCGAACCTCGACCACGTCGCGAAGAAGTCGGAGGCGAAGACCTCGGCGAACGACAGGTCGGCCATCTCCTTGATGTCCGCACCGGCGGCGAAGGCCTTCTCGTTACCCGTGACGACGATCGCGCCGATACCCGGGTCGGCGTCGAATTCCGCTGCAGCGGTGGTGAGTTCGACCATCACCTGGCTGTTGAGGGCGTTGAGCGCCTTCGGGCGGTTGAGCGTGATGGTCCCGACGCGGCCCTCGCGCGCGACCAGGATGGTCTCGTAGGTCATCGTTCGATCAATCCTTCTCGCCGGGGAACGTCAGGTCGGGGTCGGCCGGCGCGAAGTATTCGTCGACGGCGTCCTTGGAACACAGTGCCAGACTCGCCGGCGACCACTGAGGATTGCGGTCCTTGTCGACCAGGAGCGCGCGAATGCCCTCCACGAGGTCATGGGAGCCCAAGGAGCGGCAGGACGTGCGGAACTCTTGTCGCAGCGCGTCCTCCAGGGTGTCGAGCCGACCAGCCCGGCGCACCGCCTCCAGGGTCACCGACACCGCGATCGGGGACCGGCCGCCAACGAGGTTCGCGGCGTCCTCGGCCGGGCCGGGGCCCTGGGCCCGCAGTGCGTCGACGACGTCGGCGGCGGTCTCACCGGCGTAGCACTCGTCGATCCAATCGCGCTGTGCAAGAAGGGGGCTGGGGGGTGGTTCGACGGCGAACGCGGACAGGGCCGCCTCGATCCCGTCGGCGACGACGGCACCGGTGAAGTCGGGGATCCGGTCGTGGGGAACGTAGTGGTCGGCGAAGCCCATGGCAATGGCGTCGGCCCCGGAGAACGGCGCGCCCGTCAACGCGGCGTGCAGTCCGAGGCGGCCCGGCGCCCTGGAGAGCAGGTAGGTACCGCCGACGTCGGGGATGAAGCCGATGCCGACCTCGGGCATGCCCATCTTGGTGGTGTCGGTGACGACGCGGACGCTGCCGTGGGCCGCCACGCCGACGCCCCCGCCCATCGCGATGCCGTCCATGATCGCGACGTAGGGCTTGGGGTAGTGGGAGATGTAGGCGTTGAGGACGTACTCGTCGTGCCAGAACGAACGTGCCTCGGAGCCGTCGGCCTTGGCGCTGTCGTGGATTGCGATGACGTCGCCGCCCGCGCACAGTCCACGCTCGCCGGCTCCGGTCAGCAGCACGGTGTGCACGGCAGCGTCGTCGGCCCAGTTCCTGAGAGCGTTCTCAAGGTCGGCGACCATGCCGTGGGTGAGGGAGTTGATGGCCTTTGGCCTGTTCAGGGTCACGACACCCACGCCGTTCTCGACTTTTACTAGGAGATCCTCGTTTTCGGCCACGGTGTGCAATCTAGATCGTGACCCCAGGTCGGAGCGACACGGGTAACCTTTGCCAAGGAGTTCACAGTTTCACCGACGAGGCCGGGAACCGGTCCGAGTCGCCACACGTTGACCCATTGTTCGGCACAGTTCGTCACCCGACGGACGACAAGCATCACGAGAGGAACCGACGGTGCGCGAGAGCAGCAACCCGGTATTCCGTTCCCTGCCAAAGCAGCAGGGCGGCGGTTATGCCCAATTCGGTGGCGGAGCCGCCGGTTACGGCGCGGCCACGGTACAGGCCGATCCGTACGCGGCTCAGCCGTACGCCGACCAGTCCAGCAAGGTCTCCCGACCGCTCACCATCGACGACGTCGTCACCAAGACGGGCATCACGCTGGCCGTGCTGTCCGCGGTCGCGGTGGTCTCCTACTTCCTGGTGTCGCAGAACGTCGGGCTGATGATGCCCTTCACGCTCGTCGGCGGCCTCGGTGGCTTCGTCCTGGTCATGATTGCGACGTTCGGTCGCAAGCAAGACAATCCGGCCATCGTGCTGACCTACGCCGCGCTCGAGGGTCTCTTCCTCGGTGCCGCGTCGTTCCTGTTCGCCAACCTGGTCTCCACGGGCGGCCCCGGCATGATCGCGCAGGCGATCGTCGGCACGCTCGGCGTGTTCTTCGGCATGCTGGTCGTCTACAAGACCGGCGCCATCCGCGTCACGCCCAAGCTCACCCGCATGATCGTCGCCGGCCTGTTCGGCGTGATGGCCCTGATGCTGCTCAACATCGTCCTCGCCATGTTCGGCGTGGGCGGCGGCGAAGGCTTCGGTCTGCGCAGCGGTGGCCCCATCGCGATCGGCTTCTCGCTGCTGTGCATCGCGCTCGCCGCGTTCAGCTTCCTCATCGACTTCGACGCCGCCGACCAGATGGTCCGCGCCGGTGTGCCGTCGAAGGCGGGCTGGGGCATCGCGCTCGGTCTGACCGTGACGCTGGTGTGGCTGTACCTCGAAATCCTGCGTCTGCTCAGTTACTTCCAGAACGACTAGCAGCGCTTCCCCGGGAAGCCCGTTCGCGTATTGCGAACGGGCTTTCTGCTTGTCCGGGTCCGGGTGGGCTCTTCTCCCGAATCCCCCAACTCGTCGAGTGTGCTCACAGATCGCGATTCGTCCACAGATCGCGATCTGCAAGCACACGCGACGGGGCGTGCGGTCGGTCGCCACGGTGACGCTGCCAACGTGGACGACGACACGATGCCCTTCATCGGCAGCGAGGCACTGGTCAACGGGCGGGTGGCCAACAAGTACCGATTGCGCACCGCGCATCGGCCAATCCTTCCCGACATCTACCTGCCCGCCGGTGTTCAGCCGACGCTGCGGCAGCGGATCCGTGGCGCGTGGCAGTGGACCTACGGCGACGGCGTCGTCTGCGGGCTGGCGGCTGCGGCGATGCACGGCAGTCGCTGGATTGCCGACGACGTGCCGGTCGAACTCATCTGGCCGAATGCACGCCCGCCGCGCGGCGTGAAGACCCGTCGAGATCGTCTGCGCAGTGGCGAGTTCGAAACCATCGACGGCATGTGGGTGACCACGGCGGCGAGAACGGCGTTCGACCTCGGCCGTCGAGGATCGGTGAACGGATGCGTCGAGCGCCTCGACGCACTCGGCAACGCAACGGATTTGGCGGTCGAGGCGGTGATGGCGGTGGCGAAGCGGCATCCGGGATCACCAGGGGTCCGACAGCTGCCCGCGGTGCTGAACCTGTACGACCCGGGCGCCGAGTCGCCGAGAGAAACGTGGTTGCGGCTCTTGCTGATTCGGGCGGGCTATCCACGCCCCCGCACGCAGATTCCGATAGGCGGGGGCTACGGGCAGCCGACGTACTTCCTCGACATGGGTTGGGAAGACGTAAGACTCGCCGTCGAGTATGACGGGGACCACCATCGCACCGACCCGGTGCAATTCGCGAAGGACATCGTGCGCGTCGAGCGAGTCCAAGAACTCGGGTGGCACGTCATTCGGGTGGCGAAGGCCAATCGGGAATCAGACGTCCTGGCGCGCGTGCAACGAGCGTGGCAATCGAGTGTGCGTACAGATCGCGAAAAGTTCTGAGATCGCGATCTGTACGCACACTCGATGGAGAGGAGCGGTTAGCTCAGGCGCTCGATGACCATCGCCATGCCCTGGCCGCCGCCAACGCACATGGTCTCCAGGCCGAACGTCTTGTCGTGAGTCTGCAGGTTGTTCAGCAGCGTGGCCGTGATGCGGGCACCCGTCATGCCGAACGGGTGGCCGAGCGCGATCGCACCACCGGAGACGTTGAGCTTGTCCTCGTCCATCCCGAGCGCGCGAGCCGAGCCCAGCACCTGAACGGCGAACGCCTCGTTGATCTCGTAGAGGTCGATGTCGCCGATCGACTTGCCGGCCCGCGCCAGCGCCTGCTTGCACGCCTCGATCGGGCCGAGGCCCATGATCTCCGGCGACAGCCCCGACACACCGGTCGACACGATGCGGGCCAGCGGTGTCAGCCCCAGCTCCTTCGCCTTCGTGTCGCTCATGATCACCACGGCGGCCGCGCCGTCGTTCAGCGGGCACGCGTTGCCCGCGGTGATGGTGCCGTTGGGCCGGAAGACGGGCTTGAGCTGGCTGATCTTCTCGTAGGTGGTGCCGGCGCGTGGGCCGTCGTCCTTGGACACGACCGTGCCGTCGGGCAGCGTGACCGGCGAGATCTCCCGCTCGAAGAAGCCGCTGTTGATGGCTTCCTCGGCCTTGTTCTGGCTGCGGACGCCCCAGTGGTCCTGATCCTCGCGGCTGATGCCGGTGAACAGGGCCACGTTCTCCGCCGTCTGGCCCATGGCGATGTAGACGTCGGGCAGCAGGCCGTCCTCGCGGGGGTCATGCCACTCCGTCGCGCCGGTCGCGGCCTGGTCGGAGCGGGCCTGCGCGTCCGCGAATTCCGGGTTCTTGCCGTTGGGCCACCCGTCGGCGCTGCCGTTCATGAAGCGCGACACGGTCTCGACGCCGGCGGAGATGAAGGCGTCGCCCTCACCGGCCTTGATTGCGTGAAACGCCATCCGGGTGGTCTGCAGCGAGGACGAGCAGTACCGGTTCACGGTGGTGCCGGGCAGGAAGTCGTAGCCCAGCTCGACGGCCACGGCACGCCCGATGTTGAAGCCCGCCTCGCCGGCGGGCTGCCCACACCCCATGATCAGGTCGTCGATGTCGCGCGGGTCGAGCCCGGGCACCTTGTCGAGCGCCGCCTTGACCATCTGTGCCGCCAGGTCGTCGGGCCGCATGTTCACCAGCGAGCCCTTGTTGGCGCGGCCGATGGGGGAGCGGGCGGTGGAGACGATGACGGCTTCGGGCATGGCGAACTCCTCGTTCAGTGGCTTCTCGGCACGGTGACGGCTACAGCGAACTTAACCCGTGACCGTGGCGACGATCGGTGCGGGTACGCCCGTCGTCCGCCGCCAGAACTGCGCGGCCCCGCCCAGACGGGCCAACAACGAATCGCCGCCGCCCCGGGTTTCGAGTGCCGGCTCGACGTCGGCGTCGACGGTCCACTCGCCCAGTGCCTTGCACAGCGCGGGCAGCAGCTGCTGGGCGGCCAGCGCATAACCGGCCGCCGACGGATGGAACATGTCCTGGGAGAAGAACTCCTCTGGAGCCTGCTGAAACTCCGAGGCCAGCAGCTCCGAGAACGGCACCGGAACGCCACCCGCAGCGCGCACCTCGGTGGCCTGTGCGTGGGCCAGGCGAAGACCGATCGTGCGGGCGACGGTGCGCAGCGGCTGCGGTATCGCGGTGATGACGCCGAAATCCGGACACGTGCCGACGACGACGACGGCCCCGCTGCCGCGCAGTCGCCTCACCGCGGCACCCACGCGCCGTGCCGACTGCCCGACGCCGTTGAGCGCGGTGACGTCGTTGGCGCCGATCATCACCACGGCGGCATCCGGCGGCGGACCCGCCACGAACATGGCGTCGATCTGTCCCGAGAGGCCCTTCGACGTCGCGCCGACGATCGCCTTGGTGCTCAAGCGGATCCGCTTGCCGGACTGCTCGGCGAGTCCGCGGGCGATCAACACGCCCGGCACCTCGTCGGCGATCCGGCAGCCGTAGCCGGTGGCCGTCGAGTCGCCGAACACCATCAGATGGATGTCGAACGACACGCCGCGATGCCACTTCTCGAACGGTCCGCCGCCCGGCGCGTAGACGCCGTCGGCCCGCGGGGGGACGTCCCACGACTTGGGGATGACCTGGCGCGCTTGGTCGGCCTGAACCTGCAGGAGGTTCCGGGCTCCGACGTACGCGGAGCCCGTCGATGCGAGCGTGGCGGCCGCTGCCAGGGCAATGGTCGACCGACGCGGTCCACGGATGACCACGCGATCAGTTTAGGTCCGTCGGGCCGGGTTATCCGCGTGGTCACGGTCACGGCCGGTCACGGTGCGATATCAAGTCCGGTACGAAATCAAGTTCTACGTTCGTTGAACATTTGGCAGGTGTCAAGCTAAGTTACCTGGGGTTGGCTAAGCATTAACCGAACCGGGCACTACATTGGCGTAGGGAAGTGGTGACGATGACCGCACCAAGTGAGATCTCCGGTTCGTACGGATCCGCCGTAACCAGTGGTAGGGCGCGTAAAACGCGACGATTCCCCGTCAGTGACGGTACCCCGGTCGAAGTGGTCGAAGACGGCCCGAGCCTTGCGGGTCGGTTGTTTGCTCTTGGAGCAATGCTGACAATCAAGCCAACGCTCGCCGTGGGTAGTTACGCGTCGCGAGTGCCATTCCCGTTCGGCGTGGTCGACTTCGCTGCCCGCGTGCTGCGACCAGCCCCAGGCACCGTGCGGGCCACCATCGGCCTGCCGAATTGCACTGCGCAGCTCATTAGGGCGGCCGGTGTCTTGCCGGCCGACGGCAAACGCAGCGTCATCCTGTACCTGCACGGCGGGGCGTTCCTCGCCTGTGGTGCCAACACCCACGGTCGCATGGTGACCGCGCTGTCGCGGTTCGCCGACAGCCCGGCCCTGGTCGTCAACTACCGCATGATCCCCAAGCACTCCATCGGCGAGGCGGTCGACGACTGCTACGACGCCTACCGCTGGCTGCGGCTCAAGGGGTACGACCCGTCCCAGATCGTCCTGGCGGGCGACTCGGCGGGCGGTTATCTGTCGTTGGCGCTGGCCGAACGCCTCAATCTGGAGGGCGAGCTGCCCGCGGCGATGGTCACCATGTCGCCGCTGTTCGAGATCGACAACGACGGCCGGGCCCAGCATCCGAACGCACACTCCGACGCGATGTTCCCGTCGAAGGCGTTCGACGCGCTCGTCGACCTCATCGAACGTGCGGCCAAGCGCAAGTCCGAGGAGGTCTACGAACCGCTCGACCACGTCGAGACCGGTCTGCCGCGCACCCTCATCCACGTGTCCGGCTCGGAAGTTCTGCTCAACGACGCCAGAAAGGCCGCGCACATGCTCGCCGCGGCTGGTGTGCCCGTCGAAGTGCACGTCTGGCCTGGTCAGATGCACGTATTCCAGTTGGCGGCGCCGAGTGTGAAGGAAGCGACGCGGTCGCTGAAGCAGATCGGCGACTACATCCGAGAGGCGACCTGGTAACCGAACCGTGCGCCTGACACGATGGACGCATGCGAATCGCGGGTCATGTCAGTGAGCTCATCGGCAATACGCCTCTCGTCCGGCTGAACTCCGTTGTGCCCGAAGGTGCGGGCCTGGTAGCGGCCAAGATCGAGTACCTCAATCCCGGTGGCAGTTCCAAGGACCGCATCGCGATCAAGATGATCGACGCCGCGGAGGCCAGTGGCGAGCTCAAGCCCGGTGGCACGATCGTGGAGCCGACCTCCGGCAACACCGGTGTCGGGCTGGCCCTGGTGGCGCAGCAGCGTGGCTACCGATGCATCTTCGTCTGCCCCGACAAGGTCAGCGAGGACAAGCGAAACGTGTTGCGCGCCTACGGTGCCGACGTCGTCGTGTCACCGACGGCGGTGCCGCCCGATCACCCCGACAGCTACTACAGCGTCTCGGATCGCCTGGTCCGCGAGATCGACGGCGCGTGGAAGCCCGACCAATACTCAAACCCGAACGGCCCTGCGAGCCACTACGAGACGACCGGTCCGGAGATCTGGGCCGACACCGACGGCAAGATCACCCACTTCGTCGCCGGCGTCGGCACCGGCGGGACGATCACCGGCGCCGGCCGCTACCTCAAGGAGGTCTCGGGTGGTGCGGTGAAGATCATCGGCGCCGACCCGGAGGGATCGGTGTACTCGGGTGGCACCGGCCGGCCGTACCTCGTCGAGGGCGTCGGAGAGGACTTCTGGCCGTCGGCCTACGACCCCACCGTCACCGACGAGATCATCGCGGTCTCCGACGCCGACTCCTTCGAGATGACGCGCCGACTCGCCCGCCAGGAAGCGCTCCTGGTCGGCGGGTCCTGCGGCATGGCCGCGGTCGCCGCGATCCGCGTGGCCGAGCGGGCCGGGCCCGACGCCGTCGTCGTGGTTCTGCTGCCCGACGGCGGAAGAGGCTATCTCTCAAAGATCTTCAGCGATTCCTGGATGTCGTCGTACGGCTTCCTCCGGGAACGGCTCGACGGGTCGATGGAGCAGACCACCGTCGGAGACGTGTTGCGCGGCAAGTCCGGTGCGCTGCCCGACCTCGTACACACCCACCCGTCGGAGACGGTGCGCGACGCGATCGGGATCCTCCGTGAGTACGGGGTGTCCCAGATGCCAGTCGTCGGTGCGGAACCCCCCGTGATGGCGGGCGAGGTCGCGGGAAGCGTCTCGGAACGGGAACTGCTCTCGGCGGTGTTCGAGGGCCGGGCCAAGCTCGCCGACGCCGTGTCCCAGCACATGAGCCCGGCGCTGCCGCTCATCGGTGCGGGCGAATTGGTCAGTGCCGCAGCCAAGGAACTACGCGACATCGACGCCGTGATGGTGGTCGAGGAGGGCAAGCCCGTCGGCGTGCTGACGCGACACGACCTGCTCGGGTTCCTGTCGAACGGCAGCACTCGCCGATAGCGATGCCGCAGTGCCGGATTCGGCCGTCCCACGCCCCTTGGCCGGGGCAAGGACTTCGAGCGAACAGATGACCTTTTGGTGACCTCTTTCAGCAGGTTCTCGGGTAGGGTAGCAGCGCTTAGGACCAGCACATTGCTTAGTGGAAGGCGTTCATGACCGAGTATCCGCCGCCCCCTCCCGGCAACTACCCGCCGCCGCCTCCAGGCGGAAGCTATCCGCCTCCGCCTCCGGGTGGAAGTTACCCGCCGCCGGGGGGACCCGGAAGTTATCCGCCACCAGGTGGATACGGCGGTTTCGAGCCCGCTCCCACCCCCAGTAACAACAACCTCGCCATCGCCTCCCTGGTCTGCTCGGTGATCGGCCTGTTCTGCGGGATCGGGTCGATCGTGGGGATCATCCTCGGCTTCGTCGCAATCAATCAGATCAAGCAGACCGGCCAAGCCGGCCGCGGCCTCGCACTGGCCGGCATCATCGTCGGCGCGGCGTCGTTGGTCATCAGCTTGATCGCGTACTTCGTGTTCTTCTCCTCCAACTGATTCGCCGTCTCGCAATCGCCAGGCGCGGCCGCCACGCCTCGTGGCCGTAGTCGCGCTTCGCTGCCCGAACCATCAAGGACTGACATGACCAACCCCCCACCACCGCCCGAGGGTGACCACCCGTCGAACGAGGGCAACTACCCGCCCCCGTCGCAAGGCAACTACCCGCCGCCCCCGCAGGGGAACTACCCGCCACCGCCGCCCCAGGGCGGTTACGGCGCACCCCCACCGCCGCAGGGTGGTTACCCGCCGCCCCCGCAGGGTGGCTACCCGCCACCGCCACCGCCGCAGGGCAGTTATCCGCCGCCCCCACCGCCGCAGGGCGGCTACGCCCCGCCGCCTCCCGGCGGTTACCAGCAGGGCGGTTATGAGCAGGGTGGTTACCAGCAGGGCGGTTATCAGCAGGGCGGTTACCCCGCGCAGGGTGGCTACGGCGGATACCCGCCTGCCCCCACCAACAACGTCGACGTCGGCGAGGCGTTCGGGTGGGCGTGGAACAAGTTCAGCAAGAACGCCGTCCCGCTCATCGTGCCGACGCTCGTCTACGCGCTGGTGCTCGCGGCCGTCTACGGCATCGTCACGTTCTTGGCGGGCGCCGTGGCGCCCACGACGACGAGCACGTACGACTCCTATGACGGCGGGGGCTTCAGCTATTCCTACGGTGCCGGATACGGCGTGGCGAGCATCCTGGTCTTGATCGTCGGCTATCTGGTGTTGTTCGTCCTCGGCGGGGCGATCGCCTCGGCGTACTGGGGCGGTCTGCTCGACATCGCCAACGGCGAGAAGGTCGAGATCGGCTCATTCTTCAAGCCGCGCAACGTCGGCAGCGTCCTGATTGCCAGCTTGATCGTCGGCATCGCGAGTTCCATCGGCTCGTTCCTCTGCATCATCCCGGGCCTCCTCGTCTCCATCTTCACGTTGTTCACCACCGTGTCGATCGTCGAACGCGGGCTGTCGCCGGTCGACGGGATCAAGGCAAGCGTCGGCATTGCCAAGAACAACTTCGTTCAGGTGCTGCTCACCTGGCTGATCGCTCTGGTCATGATCGTGGTGGGTGCGCTGGTCTGCTTCATCGGCCTGCTGGTCGCCGCTCCGGTGGCATACCTGTTCATGGTGCACGCCTATCGCAGGCTGACCGGTGGTCAAGTGGCGCCATTGACTCCCTAGCACCGAAGACGGGTCCTCGTCGGGTCGTTCGGTAGCGTCGTGTGGTGCAATCCTCGGAACCCGGAGTACCGATCCACGCGCCCTGGTGGCGGCGGGTCGTGGCGGCGGTCGTCGACCTCGTTCCCGTCGTCGTGCTCGCCTTGGTGGCGGTAGCCCTGGTGTCGTTCACGCGAAACCCGGTGTGTGACGGCGATCCATCCGCGCGTGACCTCGGGTCTCAGTGCGGTGATGCGGGTGCGACGCCGCTGGGCTGGTGGTGCTTCGTCGCCTGCTGGGTGGCGTCGATCGGGTATGCGCTCTGGAACGTCGGGCGGCTGCAGGGGCGCGGCGGTGCGAGCCTGGGCAAGGGTCTCGTCGGAATTCGGGTCCTCGACGCGACGACGCTTCAGCCGATTGGCTTCTGGCGGTCGACGATTCGCCAACTCGTCCACGTCGTCGACGTCCTACCCCTTGGGCTCGGTCTGCTCTGGCCCCTGTGGGACCGCAAGCGGCAGACCTTCTCCGACAAGCTGACGTCGACCGTGGTTCAGCGGAAGGCGCTGACTCCGGTGAGCGCCTCGCCGATCACCAACTGATGCACCTCTGAGGTGCCCTCGTAGGTGAGCACCGATTCGAGGTTGTTGGCGTGACGGATCACCGGATACTCCAGCGTGATGCCGTTGGCGCCCAGCAACGTTCGGCACTGACGGGCGATCTTGATCGCCTCGCGTACGTTGTTGAGCTTGCCGACGCTGACCTGTTCGGGCTTGATCGTGCCCGCGTCCTTGAGTCTGCCCAGGTGCAGGGCCAGCAGTTGTGCCTTGCCCAATTCGACTGCCATGTCGGCGATCTTGGCCTGGGTCAGCTGATAGCCGGACAGGGGCTTGTCGAAGACCTCCCGGGTGCCGACGTAGTCCAGCGTCGTCTCCAGGCAGTCACGGGCCGCACCGACCGACCCGAACACGATGCCGAATCGGGCCTCCGACAAGCAGGCCAACGGACCCGACAAGCCCCGTGCGCCCGGTAGTTTGGCATCCTCCGGTACGCGCACGTCGTCGAGGCTGAACTCCGAGGTGACCGATGCGCGCAGCGACATCTTGTGCGTCATCGCCCGCGCCGAGAAACCTGGCGTCGAGGTGGGAACCGCGAACCCGATCACGCCCTCCTCGGCCCGGGCCCAGACGATCGCGACGTCGGCGATCGAGGCGTTGGTGATCCACATCTTCGATCCGTTGAGGATCCAGTCCGACCCGTCGCGGCGGGCGGTCGTCCGCATGCCGCCGGGGTTGGAGCCGAAGTCCGGTTCGGTCAGACCGAAGCAGCCGATCGACTCGCCGGCGGCCATACCCGGGAGCCACTGCTCGCGTTGCTCCTCGCTGCCCCAGCGGTGGATGGCGAACATCGCCAGCGAGCCCTGCACCGACACCAGGCTCCGCAGGCCGCTGTCGACGGCCTCGAGCTCCTGGCACACCAGGCCGTAGGCGGTGGCCGACGATCCGCTGCAGCCGTAGCCCTCCAGGTGCATGCCGAGCAACCCCAGCTTCCCGATCTCGACGGCGAGGTCGCGTACGGGCACCTCACCGGTCTCGAACCATTCCGCGATGTTCGGGCGCAGCCGGGAATCGCCGAACTGCCGGACCATGGTGCGCAGCTCGAGATCCTCGGGGGTCAGCAGCGTGTCGAGGTCGAGAAGACTTTCGATCGTGGTGGACATGCTCTTCGTTCTACACCGGCGCCCGCTGATACTCGACACCGTTACCCTGAACGACGATGAGTGAGCAGCGTTCCAAGGCAGATGCATACCGCGCCTACGGTCCCGCGACCAGGGCGATCCATGCCGGTTACCGGCCCGATCCGGGGACCGGCGCGGTCAACGCGCCGATCTACGCCAGTTCGACCTTCGCCCAGGACGGCGTCGGCGGGCTGCGAGGCGGTTACGAGTACGCCCGCACGGGCAACCCGACCCGCGCCGCGCTGGAGGCAGGCCTGGCGGCCGTCGAGGGCGCCACGTTCGGGCGGGCCTTCAGCTCCGGCATGGCGGCCACGGACTGCACGCTGCGCGCAATGCTGCGCCCCGGCGACCACGTCGTCATCCCGGACGACGCCTACGGCGGCACGTTCCGTCTGATCGACAAGGTGTTCTCACAGTGGGGCGTGACGCACACCCCCGTGCCCCTGTCGGATCTCGACGCCGTGCGCGCCGCGATCACGCCGGCGACCAAGCTGATCTGGGTGGAGACGCCGACCAACCCGCTGCTGACGATCGCCGACATCGCCGGGATCGCGGAACTTGCCGCCGCTGCCGGCGTGAAGGTGTTGGTGGACAACACCTTTGCTTCACCCGCCCTGCAGCAACCGCTGGCTCTGGGTGCCGACATCGTGCTGCACTCCACGACGAAGTACATCGGTGGGCACTCCGACGTCGTCGGCGGGGCACTGCTCACCAACGACGAGGAACTCGACGAGGCGTTCGCGTTCCTGCAGAACGGTGCCGGCGCCGTGCCGGGACCGTTCGACGCCTACCTGACGATGCGCGGACTGAAGACCCTCTCGCTGCGAATGGAACGCCACAGCGCCAACGGGGCGCGGGTGGCCGAGTTCCTCGCCGAGCATGCGGCGGTCGACACGGTCCTGTATCCCGGTCTGGCCAGCCACCTCAACCACGACGTCGCGGCCCGGCAGATGTCCGGCTTCGGGGGGATGGTGTCGGCGCGGCTCAAGGGTGGCCAGGACGCCGCCCGGCAACTCTGCGCGCGTACCGAGATCTTCATCCTCGCCGAATCCCTGGGCGGCGTGGAATCGCTCATCGAGCACCCCGGCGCCATGACCCACGCGTCCACCGCGGGGTCGCAGTTGGAGGTGCCCGCCGACCTGGTGCGGTTGTCCGTGGGCATCGAGGACGTCGCGGACCTGCTCGGCGACCTGGAACAGGCCCTAGGAAAGGGTTGAGCGCAGCGCCGAGGCGGTGACCGCCAGGTTGACCTCCGGCAGTGCGCTCGGAGATTCGTCGACCCAGCTGCCGCTGGCGATCTCGGTGGCCCGCGAGTGCACCCACCGCCAGCCCCGATCGTTGAGGCTCAGCAGCGCACCCAGCCCGTCGGCGAAGTGCAGAACGGTGACGATGGCCGCCGTCGACGGGGTGGGTGGCCGCCGGTCGAAGAGGGCCGCCAAGAGGTTGGTGCGGGCGGCGGTGACCCGTTCGCGACGCACGAAGGGCCAGGCGTACTGCGGGTGCAGGGGCGTCGACGGCACCTTGACCCGGCTGATCTCGCCGAGGCGTTCCAGGTGCTGGGCGACGGCGGCCTCCACGCCCTTGCCGACCTTGGCCACGGCCCGAGCCGGCGTCAGCGGCTTCTCGCGAAGCAGGGCGAACGCGGGCTCGACGATCGCGTCGGTCGCGGCGCCCGACTGCAGGGCGACGAGCCGGCCCTGCTCGACGGCGTCACCGGGTGCCGACGGCCGCACGCGACACGCCAGTGCGAGGTCCAGCAGGACGCCGACCGCCAAGACCTTCTCGCGCCGCTGACGCTCCAGCGCGAGTTGGGCGGTGGCGTTGTCGACGAGAAGGAGGAACAGGTCCTCGGCGATCTGCGCCACGAGCGGCTAGGAGTGGTACGGCTCCGCGCTCAGCAGCTCGACCTCGACGGTGCTGCCGTTGGGCACCACGTAGCTGCGCTTCTCGCCGACCTTGGCATCGATGATCGCGCCGCCGAGCGGCGACTTCGGGGAGTAGACCTCGAGCTTGCCGTCGGTCACGCCCTCCTGGCGGGTGCCGATCAGGAACGTCTCGACGTCGCCGCCGTCGACGAACTTGACCTTGACCACCGAGCCGGGCAGCGCGATGCCGGACTGCTTCGGGGCCTCGCCGACCTTGGCGTTGTTGAGCAGCTCTTGGAGCTGCCGGATGCGGGCCTCTTGCTGGCCCTGGTCCTCACGCGCCTGGTGGTAGCCACCGTTCTCGCGGAGGTCGCCCTCCTCGCGTCGGTCGTTGATCTCGGCAGCGATGATGGGTCGGTTCGCGATGAGCTGGTCGAGCTCGGCCTTCAGCCGGTCGAAAGCCTCTTCGGTGAGCCAGGTGACCTGGGTATCCGTCATGTCGTCGCGCTCCTGTCTTGGTCTCGCGCTGTCAGCGGGAAGTGTTCGGCGTATGCCTTGATCGCAGGCGCTGAGGGCGCATTAAAGCAGCAAACACGGCTCCAATAGGAACCGTGTACGCCGTCCATGTTAGCACCGCCAAGACGACCAAACTTCACGTATTGGCTGTTCGGCGTTCTCCCGGGGTTGCCCGGGAGCCGCGCCGACCAAACCTCGTCAGGGTGCGCGGAGGTAGCCCGGCACGTCGGTGCCGCAGCCGTAGACGTCGCCGACCACGGGCGGCCGGGTGGCCGTCACCATCGTCGTGACCTGGACCGTCTCCGCGGTCGAGGGGGGCACCAAGATCTCGCGCCGACCGACTTCGGCGCCGTCGACGGACCGGGCGCGCACGATGCACACCACCGGCCGCGACGGGTCGTCCCGGGTGACGCTGACGGTGACCTCGACGCGGTCGCCGCCCACCAGTCGGTAGCCACCGAGGTCGCCCTTGACCTCCCCGGTGCCAAGCCGCTGATAGGCGACCAGCGCCAGCGCGACGCCGGCGGCCACGATGACGACGAAGAGCACGGCGACCAGCCGACGGCGGGAGCCGGCGGCCATCCGTTGGCGCCCGTAGCGGGCGGCGGGGCGTTCGATCACGCGGTGATTCACCCCTCCGTGGACGGTCGGCATGGGTCTGGTTTCGGACGATTGGACTAGGACTGGAACTATAGGGGCACCCAAACGGGTTGAACCGTGACGACCATGACTCAAGCGACAGGCACCGGAGATTAGGCACACGTGAGCGAACTGCGGTTGATGGCGGTCCACGCCCACCCCGACGACGAGTCGAGCAAGGGCGCCGCGACGATGGCCCGTTACGTGGACGAGGGCGTCCGCGTGAAGGTGGTGACGCTGACCGGCGGCGAGCGGGGCGACATCCTGAACCCCGCCATGGACCTGCCCGAGGTGCACGGCCGAATCCACGAGATCCGCATCGACGAGATGGCGAAGGCCGCCCAGATCCTCGGTGTCGAGCACGAGTGGCTGGGGTTCGTCGACTCCGGGTTGCCCGAGGGTGACCCGCTGCCGCCGCTGCCGGAGGGTTGCTTCGCGCTGGTGCCGCTGGTGGAGTCCACGGAGCGTCTGGTGCGCTCGATCCGGGAGTTCCGGCCGCACGTGCTGACCACCTACGACGAGAACGGCGGTTACCCGCACCCCGACCACATCCGGTGCCACGAGGTGTCGATTGCCGCCTACGAGGCCGCCGCCGACTACCGTCTGTTCCCGGATGCGGGCGAGCCGTGGGCCGTCAGCAAGGTGTACTACAACCACGGTTTCCTGCGCCGGCGCATGCAGCTGTTCCAGGACGAGTTCGCCAAGAACGGTCAGGTGGGTCCGTTCGAGAAGTGGCTCAAGGACTGGGATCCGGAGCTCGACGTCGTCGCCAGCCGGATCACCACCAGCGTCGAGTGCTCGAAGTACTTCGTGCTGCGGGACCAGGCGTTGCTGGCCCACGCCACGCAGATCGACCCGAAGAGCTTCTTCTTCACCACCCCGATGGAGTGGCAGCAGCGGCTGTGGCCGACCGAGGACTACGAGCTGGCGCGCTCCCGCCTCCCCGTGTCGCTGCCCGAGGACGACCTGTTCGCCGGGATCGAACCGTGACCGACCACCTGCTGCTCGTCGTCGGCCTGCTCGCCGACGACACGCCCCGCGACACCGGACCGGACTTCGGCAAGGCCAGCCCGTTCGGCCTGGTGGTCATCGTGGTCCTGCTGATCGGCACCTTTCTGCTGGTGTGGTCGATGAACAAGCACCTCAAGAAGCTGCCGGAATCGTTCGACCCCGAGCATCCCGAGCCCGACCAAGCCGTCGACGACGGGACCGTCGTCGAGCCTGGTGACCCAGGGTCGACGAAGGGCGGTCGTCTCGACGGTGGCGGGTAACGCCCTCGGGGAGGCCACCAGTCCGTACCTGCGCCAGCACGCCGACAACCCGGTGCACTGGCAGCAGTGGACTGCCGAGGCGCTCGCCGAAGCGGCGGTGCGGGACGTGCCGATCCTGTTGTCGGTCGGCTACGCCGCCTGCCACTGGTGCCACGTCATGGCGCACGAGTCCTTCGCCGACGACGAGGTCGCCGCCGCGATGAATGCCGACTTCGTCTGCATCAAGGTCGACCGCGAGGAACGCCCCGATCTCGACGCCGTCTACATGTCTGCGACGGTTGCGCTGACCGGTCAGGGTGGCTGGCCGATGACGTGCTTCCTGACCCCGGACGGCAGGCCGTTCTTCTGCGGCACCTACTACCCGAAGGCGAACTTCCTCGAGCTGTTGGCCGCCGTCGCCGAGACGTGGCGGCAGCGCCGTAGCGAGGTGGAGCGGGCCTCCGATGACATCGCCGGTGAGCTCGCCGCGATGGCGTCCGGTCTGCCCGGCGGTGGCCCGGCGTTGGAAGCGGCGGTGTGCGACCGGGCCGTCGACGACGTCCTCGCCGACGAGGACGTGGCACGCGGCGGCTTTGGCGGTGCGCCCAAGTTTCCGCCGTCGGCGTTGGTGGAGGCGTTGTTGCGCAACGTCGAACGCACCGGCGACGCTCGCGTGCTGGCGACCGTCGAGCGGACGCTACGCGCCATGGCGCGCGGCGGCGTCTACGACCAGCTGGCCGGTGGCTTCGCCCGGTACAGCGTCGACGCCGAGTGGGTGGTTCCGCACTTCGAGAAGATGCTCTACGACAACGCGCTGCTGCTGCGGGCGTACGCGCACTGGGCGCGACGCAGCGCAGACGCGTTGGCGCGCGAGGTGACCCAGGCGACGGCGACGTTCCTGCTGCGTGATCTCGGCGAGGGCGCGATGTTCACCTCCTCGCTGGACGCCGATGCCGACGGGGTGGAGGGGCTCACCTACGCCTGGACGCCCGCGCAATTGCGCGAGGTGCTCGGTGACGACGACGGTGCTTGGGCCGCAACGCTGTTCGACGTGACCGACGCCGGCACGTTCGAGCAGGGAGCCTCGGTGCTGCAGCTGCGGCGTGCGCCCGATTCGGCGTCGCGTTTGGCCAGGGTGCGGGCGACGCTACTGGACGCCCGGCGTACCCGGCCGCAACCCGCCCGTGACGACAAGGTGGTGACGGCCTGGAACGGGTTCGCGATCACCGCGCTGGCCGAGGCGTCGGTGGCGTTGGACAGGCCCGAATTCCTCGATGCCGCAACCCGATGCGCACGGTCGGTGCTCGACCTGCACGTCGTCGACGGCCGGTTGCGGCGAGCCAGCCTTGGCGGCCGGGTCGGCGACAGCGCCGCCATCCTCGAGGATCATGCCGCCCTGGCGACCGGACTGCTGGTGCTCTACCAGCTCACCGGTGACCCGGACTGGCTGGCCGCCGCCACCGGGCTGCTGGACGTCGCGCTGGACCACTTCGCCGATCCCGACCGTGAGGGGCGGTGGTTCGACACCGCCGATGACGCGGAGCGGCTGATGGTCCGGCCGTCGGACCCCCTCGACGGCGCGACGCCGTCGGGTGCGTCGGCGATTACCGAGGCGCTGCAGCTCGCCGCGCACCTGACCGGATCCGAACGGTACGCGTCGGCGGCCCGTGCCTCACTTGCCGCGGCGACCCCGATATTGGTCAAACTGCCACGCTCGGGCGGTCATTGGCTCGCCGTGGCCGAGGCCGAGCTGCGCGGGCCACTGCAGATCGCGGTGGCGTGCGGCCCGTCGGACTCGGCGCTGCTGGCCGCCGCGCGCCGGCTGGCGCCGGGCGGTGCGATGGTCGTCGGGGGACCGGTCGACTCCTCGGAGCTGCTGCGCGGGCGCGACCGAATCGGCGGTCGCGACGCTGCCTACGTGTGCCGCGGGCACGTGTGCGACCTTCCCGTCACCACGGTGGAAGATCTCGCTGCCGCCCTCGTCGCGGCCGTGTAGCGTGCGGCGCATGCCGAGTGCCGAGCTGATGACGCAGAACGTCCACCGCTACCTGGAACTCGTCGGCGAGGCGAAGGTCGACGACATCGCCGAGTTGTACGCCGACGACGCCACGGTCGAGGATCCGGTCGGCGGCGAGGTGCACATCGGGCGCTCGGCGATCCACGGTTTCTACGCCGGCATGCTCGGGATGAAGGCCGAGACCGAGATCATCACGCTGCGCGCGCTCGGCCACGAGGCGGCCTACCTGTGGGCGCTGATCATCGACGGTGGCGAGGCCGGCCGGACGCGCCTGGAGATCCTCAGCGTGATGGCGTTCGACGACGAGGGCAAGATCACGGCGATGAAGGCCTACTGGGGCCCTGAGAACTTCAGCCAGGTCTAACTGAAGACCGCGAACCACATCGCCACGTAGTGGCACGTCGCCGCGACCGCGGTGCAGGCGTGGAAGAACTCGTGATGGCCGAACGTGGTCGGCCACGGGTTGGGCCACTTGAGGGCGTAGAACACCCCGCCGACGCTGTAGAGCGCACCGCCCACGACGAGCAGCACCAACGCCGCGACGCCCGCGCCGTGCATGATCGGCACGATGAAGAACGCTGCGACCCACCCGAGCAGCAGGTAGAGCGGTACGCCTACCCACGCCGGCGCCGACGGCCAGCACATCTTGAGCAGCACTCCGGCCAGGGCGCCGGCCCAGACGATCCAGAACAGCAGCATGCCTTGGTCGGACGGCAAGGCCAGCAGCGCGAACGGCGTGTAGCTGCCGGCGATGAACAGGAAGATCATCGAGTGGTCCAGGCGCTTCATCCACTTGCGCTTGGTCGGTGACACCCAGGTCACACGGTGATAGGTGGCGCTGACGGAGAACATGGCGACGATCGTCGCGGTGTAGAGCAACGTGGCAAGACCCGCCCGCGGGCCCTCCTGCGCCCAGGACACCGCCACCAAGGCTGCACCGGCCACGACCGCGACGACGGCGGAGTAGAGGTGAATCCAGCCGCGTGCGCGTGGCTTGCCGAAGTATTGCGCAACGGCCTCGGGCAGATCCTCTGCCTCGCGGTGACCGGAGGACGATGGATCTGAGTCGGTGGTGTCGATCGAAGTAGCCATGTCGCCTCCGCAATCTGGCATGGGTGGACCCGTTCGTCACAGTAGTCTGGATCCTCGTGGAACTCATTCCCCCGCGACTCAAGGAACCGGCCTACCGGGTCTACGAGGCACGGCTGCGTCACCAGCTGGCGCGGTCGAAATCCCAACTGCCAAGGCACATCGCGGTGTTGTGCGACGGCAACCGCCGCTGGGCGCGTGACGAGGGTCACGCGGACGTGAGCTATGGCTACCTGATGGGCGCCGCCAAGATCGCCGAGATGCTCCGCTGGTGCCAGGACATCGGCGTCGAGATGGCGACGGTCTACCTGCTCTCCACCGAGAATCTGCAGCGCGACCCGGCCGAACTGGCCTCCTTGATCGGCATCATCACCGACGTCGTCGAGGAGATTTGCGCGCCCGCCAACCACTGGAGCGTCCGCACCGTCGGCGACCTGGAACTGCTGGGGCAGGAGTCCGCGCGACGTCTCCGCGACGCCGTCGACGGCACCGCCGCCACGGCACCGGCGGGCGCCTTCCACGTCAACGTCGCCGTTGGATACGGCGGGCGGCAGGAGATCGCCGATGCCGTCCGCGCGGTGCTGAGCAAGGAGCTCGCCAACGGGGCGACGGCCGAGCAGCTCGTCGACTCCGTCACCGTCGAGGCCATCTCCGAGAACGTCTACACCTCCGGCCAGCCCGACCCCGACCTCGTCATCCGGACCTCCGGCGAACAACGACTCTCGGGATTCCTGCTCTGGCAGAGCGCCTATTCGGAGATGTGGTTCACCGAGGCGCACTGGCCGGCGTTCCGGCGCGTCGACTTCCTGCGAGCTCTTCGCGACTACACGCTGCGAGACAGGCGCTACGGCCACTAGCTGGGCGTGATGCTCTTCGCGCAAGCGCTCATCGCCGTGACAGACTGAACCCGTGGCGGCGATGTCCGCGGTGGTGTTCGGCCTGAGCTGGTGGCTCGGGCTGTATCTGTTGGCGCGCGATCCCCGCAAACCCGTTCTCCTGCTCGCCGCACTGGGCCTGTCGAGCTTCGCCGTGGTGGTCGCACTCGACGCCGTGCGACATCTCGGTTCCCCGCACGCCGCCCTGCTCAGCCACCTCGAGGTGTACCTGGTGGTCGTGCCCGGGGTGGCGTGGTTCGCGGTGCTGCTGGAGCTGACCCGGCCCGGCGACTCGTGGCGTGGCCGCGTGGGTGAGGTCGGTGCGGTCGCGGTGGTCGCCACGCTGGCGTTGCTCGGCGCGTCGATGGCCGGCTCCGTCGACGGCCCGCTGCGCGCCGGGCACTGGGTGATGTTCGCCGTCGTCTCGCTGGCGACGCTGGGCGCGATGGCCAGGATGCTGGCCGGCGGACGTCGGCCGAGTTCGGTGACGGGGTCGGTGGTGCTCGCCACCCTGTTCTTCGCGCTGGGCAACGCCATCCTGGTGATTCCGCTGGGCCTGGTGCCGAGCTGGTTGGCGTTGGCGTCCACCGGTTTCGACGTCCTGCTGCTGGGTGTGGCCGTGGCGCTGTGGGATTCGTTCGACGAGGGTCAGGCGCTGCGCGCGGACATGCTGCGGTCCTTCACCGGCAGCGTCGTCGTCGGCGTGCTCTTCGGTGGGCAGGTGCTCGTCGGAATGGCGGTCACCGACCAGCACTCGGCGCTGTCGGTGCTGCTGTTCACCAGCCTCGCGGTGGCCATCGGCATCAACGCGATGGCCGACCCGTTGGCCGGCGTGCTGGACCGGCTCGCGTTCTCCCGCTCACCCGCCTTGCGGGCCGACCGGGCCGCCCTGCGCCGCACCGAGGCGGCACTGCCGCTGCGGTCCGACGATCCGCTCGACGGCGTCGACGACGAGACCTTCGTCCGGTTGACCCGCCGCGCGCTGGGCCACTACGGCGATCTGTCCAAGTTGGTGGCCAGCCCGCTGACGGCGCTTCCCGTCATCGACGAGCGACTGCGGCGCCGCGGTGCCCCCGATCAGCCCCTCGAACGAGCCAACGAGTTGCGGGCCCTGCTCGCCGACCGGATCGCCGCGCTGCGGCCCCGCGACGGCTCCGAGTTCGGCACCACCGAGCAATGGCGCCACTACAACTCGCTGTACTTCCCCTACGTCGTCGGGGTGCGGGCGTACGCGCAGAACGCGACCGCTGCGGGGCTGGACCCCGTCGCCAAGCGGGCGTGGCAGTGGTTCGTCACCGAGGTCCCGCAGCGCTCGCTGCACAACTGGCAGAACGCGGCGGCCCGCGTCATCGCCGCCGATCTGCGCGGCACGCGGGTGGCGTCGGTCACCGACGCGTCCTGACCTGCGGCTGGCAGTAACTGGCAGCGTTCGGCGTCGATGTGGCAGCGCGTCGGCGAGCAGAGTCGGAGGCGTCCCACCCCCTCAACGTCGAGGAGCCGCCATGACCGCCACCATCACCACCCGACCGCTCTCGGACAGCTCCGACAGCCTCCTGCGCTTCGCGATGCGCGCCGACGCCACGGTGTGCGCCGGCCTCGGCCTGATGCTCGCCTTCGCCGCCGACCCGCTCTCGCGCCTCTCGGGGCTCTCGGCGACCGCTGAGTGGCTCGCCGGGGCCGCCCTCGTCGTCTACGGAGTGGCGCTCTACGTGTTGGCCGCCGTCCCGTTCGTCCGGCGCATCGGCGTCGGCATCGTCGTGGCCAACGTGGTCGCCGCGGTGGCGGCCCTCGCGGTCGTGGCCGCCGGTCTGTTGCCGCTGACCGCGACCGGTGTGGCGATGATGCTGGCCACCGTCGCCGCCACCCTCGGGCTGGCATATCTGCAGTACCTCGGTGTGCGCCGGCTGGCGTGACACCCACGAGTTCCGATGCGTGGTCGCACGCGGCGAGAGGTCACCGCGGGCGGCCCGCATCGGTCGGCAGTAGCTCGAATACACCACCAGGAGGGGAAGATCCATGTCCACCATCACCGCAACCACTCACACCGGGGCCAAGGACTCGTTCCTCAGGTTCGCCATGCGACTGGATGCCGTCGTCAGCGGTCTCGTCGGTGTCGTCGGCGTCGCACTGGCGCCGCGCATCGCCGAGATGTCCGGCACCACCGCTGCATTGGAGTACTCGGTCGGCGTCTTCTTCGTCGCCTACGGCGTCGCCGTGTTCGCCCTGTCGCGGATGGCCCACGTCCGCACGCCGGGCATCGTCGTCACCGTCGGCAACGCCCTCTTTACCGTCGGTGCCGTCGCAATCGTTCTGGCCGGCATCTGGCCGCTGACGACGACCGGCGTCGTGCTGACCCTCGGCAGCGGGGTGTTCACGTTGGTGATGGCCGATCTGCAGTACCTCGGGGTGCGCCGCCTTCGCGCCTAGTCCCCGAAATCGCTCGGGTCAGAGCTTGCGCAGGCGGAGCCGGTTGATCGCGTGGTCGGCGTCCTTGCGCAGCACCAGCGTGGCCCGCGGCCGAGTGGGCAGGATGTTGTCGATCAGATTGGGCCGGTTGATCGAATGCCAGATGTCGCGGGCGGCGAACACCGCCTGCTCGTCGGTCAACGTCGAATAGTGATGGAAGTGCGACTGCGGGTCGGCGAACGCGCCGGCCCGCATCGCCAGGAACCGGGACACATACCAGCCCTCGATGTCCTCGATGCGGGCGTCGACGTAGACCGAGAAGTCGAAGAGGTCCGAGACCATCAACGCCGGGCCGGTCTGCAACACGTTGAGACCCTCGAGGATGAGGATGTCGGGGTGCCGCACGGTCATCTGCTCGCCGGGGATGATGTCGTAGAGCAGGTGCGAGTACACCGGCGCGGACACCTGGTCGGATCCCGACTTCACCGCCGTGACGAAGCGCATCAGCGTGCGCCGGTCGTAGCTCTCGGGAAAACCCTTGCGGTGCATGAGGTTTCGACGCAGCAGCTCGGCGTTGGGATAGAGGAATCCGTCGGTGGTGACGAGGTCGACGCGGGGGTGGTGTTCCCAGCGGGCCAGCAGTGCCTGCAGCACGCGGGCGGTCGTCGACTTGCCGACGGCCACGCTGCCCGCCACGCCGATCACGAACGGCACCGGCCGGTCGGGATTCTGGTGCGGCTCGCCGAGGAACTCGGCGGTGGTGGCGAACAGTCGCTGGCGTGCGGCGACCTGAAGGTGGATCAACCGCGCGAGCGGCAGGTAGACCTCTTCGACCTCTAGCAGGTCCAGTTGTTCGCCGAGACCGCGAAGCCCGAGGACCTCACTCTCCGTGAGCTTCAACGGGGTCGACATCCGCAACGAACGCCATTGACTCCGGTCGAACTCGACGTACGGACTCGGCTCGCTCGTCCGCGCCATGGCCCTCCAAGTTTCCCGTCGCAACGCTCGCACCGGCCAGTGTTGCATTTACCGTTGAGCGCATGGACGCCACCACCGTCATTCGCGAGTACCTGCTCCTGGGTCTGAGGTTCGACCGCATCGAGGAGGGTTACGTCGACTCCTACACCGGCGACCCCTCGCTCAAGGCCGTCGTGGCCGCGGAGCCGCCGCCGGATCCGGCCGATCTCGCGCGTCAGGCGACGCGGTTGATCGCCGAGGTGCCGGGCGCCGACGGCCTCGACGACCAGCGGGCGGACTACATCGCCGCACATCTGCGGGCGCTGGCCAGTGCCGGTCGCAAGTTCGCGGGGGAGGACATCGGCTTCGTGCAGGAGGTGCACGACTACTTCGACGTGGACATCGTCAAGGGTGACCCGGACGTCTACCGCGAGGCGCACCGCAAGCTCGACGAGGCCCTCGGCGGCGAGGGCGACCTGGCCGAGCGCATGCAGAGCTACCGCACCGGCGAGGAGATCCCGCCGGAGCGGCTCGAGGAGTGCATCCACGCGTTCTCCAGCGCACTGCGCGACCGGGTGCGCGTCGACTTCCCGTTGCCCGACGCCGAGACCATCACCTACGAGATCGTCACCGACAAGCCCTGGTCGGGATTCAACTACTACGAGGGCGAGTACCGCTCCACGGTGGCGGTGAACGCCGACCTCAAGCAGCAGATGTCGGGGCTGCCGCGGCTCGTCGCGCACGAGTCCTATCCCGGACACCACACCGAGCACTGCCGCAAGGAGGCCGGCCTGGTGGCTCGCCGGGGGCAGACCGAGCAGACGATCTTCCTGGTCAACACCCCGCAGTGTCTGATGGCCGAGGGGCTGGCCGATCTGGCGCTGTACGCGGCGATCGGACCGGCGTGGGGGTCCTGGGCGGAGGAGATCTACGCCGACCTCGGGTTGCGCTTCGACGGCGAACGCGCGGTGGCAATAGCGGACGCTGGGCTCCTGCTCGCTGATGTCCGCCAGGACGCCGCGCTGATGCTGCACGACGAGCACCGCGACGTCGACGACGTGGTCGCCTTCCTGCAGCGGTGGCAGCTGACCAGCGAGACGCGCGCCCGGCAGTCGCTGCGATTCCTGTCCTCGCCGCTGTGGCGCGCGTACACCAGCACCTACGTCGAGGGGTACCGGTTGCTGCGCGCCTGGCTCGACGCCCGCCCCGCAGAAGTCACGCTCACCGAGAGGTTCGGCAGGCTGCTCGACGAGCCGCTGGTGCCGTCGGCGTTGCGGCCGGCGGCTTAGGTACGGCGGCTCAACGGGTGCGGACCGCACGGCGGGCAGGAACGACGCGACCGCGGGCCATTAGGCTGGGCACATGACTGCCGAGTCCGTGACAAGCCCTTCTTCCGCGCTGGGCGCCGAGTACGCCGAGACCGCGAGCGCCGCGTATGCGGCCGCGTTGAAGGTCATCGAGTCCGTGGAACCGCGCATCGCCGCGGCGACGCGTCAGGAGCTCGCCGATCAGCGCGATTCCCTGAAGCTGATCGCGAGCGAGAACTACGCCTCACCGGCCGTGCTGCTGACGATGGGCACGTGGTTCTCCGACAAGTACGCCGAGGGCACCATCGGTCACCGCTTCTATGCGGCCTGCCAGAACGTCGACACCGTCGAGTCGCTGGCCGCCGAGCACGCCCGCGAGCTGTTCGGCGCGCCGTACGCCTACGCGCAGCCGCACTCCGGCATCGACGCCAACCTCGTCGCGTTCTGGGCGATCCTCGCCACCCGCATCGAGGCTCCCGAGCTCGCGGAGCTGAGCGCCAAGAACGTCAACGACCTGTCCGAGGCCGACTGGGAGAAGCTGCGCGCCAAGCTCGGCAACCAGCGGCTGATGGGCATGTCGCTCGACGCGGGCGGCCACCTCACCCATGGCTTCCGGCCCAACATCTCCGGCAAGATGTTCCACCAGCGCAGTTACGGCACCGACCCCGAGACCGGCCTGCTCGACTACGCCAAGGTCGCCGCGGCGGCCCGCGAGTTCAAGCCGCTGGTGCTCGTCGCCGGCTACTCGGCCTATCCGCGCCGGGTGAACTTCGCCAAGATGCGCGAGATCGCCGACGAGGTCGGCGCCACGTTCATGGTCGACATGGCGCACTTCGCCGGCCTGGTCGCCGGCAAGGTGTTCACCGGCGACGAGGACCCGGTGCCGTTCGCCCACGTCACCACGTCGACGACGCACAAGTCGCTGCGCGGTCCGCGCGGCGGTCTGGTGCTTGCCTCGGCGGAGTACTCCGACGCCGTCGACAAGGGGTGTCCGATGGTGCTCGGTGGACCGATGGCGCACGTGATGGCCGCCAAGGCCGTCGCCTTCGCCGAGGCCCGGCAGCCGTCGTTCCAGGAGTACGCCCAGCGCATCGCCGACAACGCCAAGGCGCTGGCCGACGGCTTCCTCACCCGGGGTGCCCGCCTGGTCACCGGCGGCACCGACAACCACATCGTGCTGCTCGACGTCACCTCGTTCGGTCTGACGGGCCGCCAGGCCGAGTCGGCACTGCTCGATGCCGGCGTCGTGACCAATCGCAACTCGATTCCGGCCGACCCGAACGGCGCCTGGTACACCAGCGGCATCCGCTTCGGCACGCCGGCGTTGACGACCCGCGGGTTCGGCCCCGCGGAGTTCGACCGGGTGGCCGAACTCGTCGTCGAGGTGTTGAAGAACACCCAGCCCGACGGAACGTCGAAGGCGAAGTACGTCCTGGGCGACGGGGTGGCGTCGCGTGTGCGCAGCGTGTCGGCAGAACTGCTGGCCGCGAACCCGCTGTACCCCGGTCTGACGCTCTAGCGGGACACGCCGCCAGCCGATTTCGAGGAACGTGTGTCCACGGGTTACAGTTAGTTTCATGGCAGAGAAGCCCGTAGCCAATTCGTTGACCCTCGAGCTCGAGCCGGTCGTCGAGCAGAACCTGGCGCGCCACGTCGCCACCGAGGAGATGTGGTACGCCCACGACTTCGTGCCGTTCGACAAGGGCGAGAACTTCGCGTTCCTCGGCGGCACGGACTGGGACGAGTCGTCGGTGACGCTGCCCAAGCCGGTGACCGATGCGCTGGAGATCCTGCTCATCGTGAAGGACAACCTGGCCGGGTACCACCGCGAACTCGTCGAGCACTTCATCCTCGACGAGAAGTGGGGGCGCTGGCTGGGACGCTGGACCGCCGAGGAGCACCTCCACGCGGTGGCGCTGCGCAACTACCTGGTGGTGACGCGCGAGATCGATCCCAGCGCCAACGAGGACGTCCGCGTCGCGCACGTGATGAAGGGCTACCGGGCCGACCACTACAGCCAGATCGAGACCCTGGTGTTCATGGCGTTCCTCGAGCGGGCCCATGCGGTGTTCTGCCGCAATCTGCAAGGAGAGATCAGCGAGCCGATCCTGGCGTCGATGATCGGCCGGATCGCCAAGGACGAGGCGCGCCACGAGGAGTTCTTCGCCAACCTGGTCGCCCACTGCCTGACCACCCAGCGTGAGGAGACGATCGCCGCGATCGCCCGCCGCGCCGCGGAGTTCGAGACGATCGGCGCGGACATCGACGCCTACGCCGACAAGGTCCGCGTCGTCGCCGACGCCGGGATCTTCGACGACGCGGCACGGCGGAAGGTGCTCTCCGACCGCATCGAGGCGTGGGGTGTCTCAGACGCCCCCGAGCTCGCGGAATTCGTCGCCAAATAGTTAACCGCGTGGTCACATTTCGGCCACGGCGCGCCTGCGCGGCGCAATCCTCGGCACGGGAGTAGCGTCGGCTTCGATGGCCGACATGCTCTGCTATCCGGGCGGTATCCGTCGTTTCGACGAAGACGGGACCGGCCCCGGTCCTGATACCGCGGTATCCGCCGAGGGAGTTCGTGCGGTGCCGCACGGGCCTAGGAGCGCCACGTGACTGAGAACGTCGGGACCGCCAAGAGGACGTATGTTCTCGACACTTCCGTGTTGCTGTCCGATCCTTGGGCATGCAATCGGTTCGCCGAGCATGAAGTCGTCGTCCCCCTCGTGGTCATCAGCGAGTTGGAGGCCAAGCGACACCACCACGAACTGGGGTGGTTCGCTCGGCAGGCACTGCGGATGTTCGACGACCTGCGGCTCGAACACGGGCGCCTGGATCAACCGATTCCCATTGGTACACAGGGCGGTACGCTCCAGATCGAGCTGAACCACAGCGATCCGACGGTGTTGCCCCTGGGCTTTCGCACCGGCACCAACGACGCCAGGATCCTGACCTGCGCGGCGAATCTGGCGGCCGAGGGCAAGCTGGTCACCCTCGTCAGCAAGGACATCCCGCTGCGCGTCAAGGCCGGGGCCGTCGGACTGCCCGCCGACGAGTACCACGCCCAGGACGTCGTGACGTCCGGTTGGACCGGGATGTCCGAGGTCGACGTGGCCGCCGACGAGATCGCCACGCTGTTCGCAGACGGCGAGATCGACCTCGAAGAGGCCCGAAACCTGCCGTGTCACACCGGTGTTCGGCTGCTCAGCGGCAGTTCGTCGGCACTGGGCCGGGTGAACGCCGAGAAGCGGGTGCAGCTGGTCCGAGGCGATCGGGAGGTGTTCGGCCTCCGGGGAAGGTCAGCCGAACAGCGCGTCGCCCTGGACCTGCTGCTCGACGAGTCGGTCGGCATCGTCTCCCTCGGCGGCAAGGCGGGCACCGGCAAGTCGGCGCTGGCCCTGTGCGCCGGTCTCGAGGCGGTCCTGGAACGGCGCACCCAGCGCAAGGTCGTCGTCTTCCGGCCGCTCTATGCCGTCGGCGGGCAGGATCTGGGCTACCTGCCGGGTAGCGAGAGCGAGAAGATGGGTCCCTGGGCCCAGGCGGTCTTCGACACCCTCGAGGGGCTCGCCAGCCCGGCGGTCCTCGACGAGGTGCATGCCCGCGGCATGCTCGAGGTGTTGCCGCTGACCCACATTCGGGGCCGGTCGCTGCACGACTCCTTCGTCATCGTCGACGAGGCGCAGAGCCTGGAGCGCAACGTGCTGCTGACCGTGCTGTCGCGATTGGGCGCCGGCTCGCGGGTGGTGCTCACCCACGACGTCGCCCAGCGCGACAACCTGCGGGTGGGTCGCCACGACGGCGTCGCGGCGGTCATCGAGAAGCTCAAGGGGCACCCGTTGTTCGCCCACATCACGCTGCTGCGCAGCGAGCGGTCGCCCATCGCGGCCCTGGTGACCGAGATGCTGGAGGAGTTCAGCCCGGGCGCCCTGCCCTGATCCCGATGACCTGATGACCATCGCGTGTGCTGTGGGATCGCGATCCCGTCCAATTTCGCGATCTCACAGCACACGCGTTGCGGTCAGGGCGGGTCGGTAGGCTGCCAACGTGCCGAAGCGCCCTGACACCCTCGCCTGGACCTACTGGCGGACCGTCATCGGGGTCTGCGCAGGGGTGGCCATCGTCGTCGTCGGCAGTTGGACCGGGCACGTCGCCAAGGCCGACGAGGTCGACTGCGCCCAGTACAAGTGCATCGCGCTGACCTTCGACGACGGCCCTAGCCCGTACACCGACCGGTTGCTGAAGGTGCTCGAGGACAACGACGCCAAGGCCACGTTCTTCGAGATCGGCAACAAGGTCGCGGCCAACCCCGAGGGCGCCAAGCGCGTCGTCGAGGCCGGCATGGAACTGGGGCAGCACACCTGGGAGCACCCCAACATGACGACCATCCCGCCCGAGGACATTCCCGCGCAGTTCAGCAAGGCCAGTGACGCCATCGAGGCGGCGACGGGTCAGCGCCCGAAGCTGGTGCGCACCGCGGGCGGGTTGATCGACGACCAGGTGCTGGCCGAGGCCAAGAAGCAAGGCCTGGCCGACATCAACTGGGACGTCATCCCGTTCGACTGGGCCAACGACTCCAACACCGCGGCGACTCGCTACATGCTGATGAGCCAGATCAAGCCAAATTCGGTGGTGCTGTTCCACGACACCTATTCGTCGACGGTCGACCTGGTCCAGCAGTTCCTGCCCGTGCTGAAGGCCAACGGCTATCACATGGTGACCGTCACGCAGATGCTCGGTGAGCGCGAACCCGGCAGCACGTACGGCAGCCGCGACAACGGTCCACCCGTCAACGGCTTGGTCGACATCCCGCCGGGGGAGATCCCGTCGCTGCCGAACACGCCGTCGCCTCCGCCGATGCCGAACATCCCGATCACCGACATCCCGGGGGCCAACTCGGGCGGCTCCAACAACGGGGCGTGACGGGACGCCATGACGACTGACACCGCGGTCGCCCTGACGCTGCTGGTGCTCGCCTACGCGGTCGTCTCCGGCTTGGTCAAGCAGTGGTACCTGGCGCCCGCGCTGATCTTCGTGCTGTGTGGAATGGCGTTGGGGCCGTTTGGATTCGGGGTGTTGGAGAGTGGTCCGGCCACCTCGACGTTCACGGTGCTGGCGCAACTCGCGCTGACGGTCATCCTGTTCAACCAGGCGGCGGAGCACGACTTGGCCGCGGTGCTGCGTCGCCGCGAGGTGACCTTCCGGCTGCTGGTGGTGGGCATTCCGCTCGCCATCACCCTGGGCGCCGTGGCGGCGCTGGCGCTGTTCCCGGTGATGCCGCTCTGGGAGGCGGTGTGTCTGGCCGCGATCGTCGCGCCTACCGAGGTCGCGCTGGTGGACGCCCTGCTCGAGGACGGCCGCATCCCCGACCGGATCCGCCACGCGCTGTCCACCGAGAGCGGCTTCTACGACGGGTTCGCCCTTGCCGCGCTTCTCGCGGCTCTGTCCTTGGCCTCGAACCGCACCGACTCGGGAATCGACTGGGGCTCGTTCTTCCTGCGCACCGAAGTGCTGTCCCTGGCCGTCGGTATCGGCGTCGGCGCGACGGGCGGGTGGCTCATCGGCACCTCACGTGGTCGCGGCTGGATGAGCGACACCTGGGCGCAGCTGGCCACGCTGGCCGTCGCGCTGATCTGCTTTCAGGTCGCAGAGTCGTTGCACGGCAGTGGTTTCGTGGCTGCGTTCGCCGGTGGGCTGGCGTACGCACTGGCCGCGCGCCGCGCCGGGTCGCGACCCGAGATGCACGTATCCGAGGCGGCTGGGCAGCTTCTCGAGCTCACGGTGTTCGCGTTGTTCGGCGGGTACGCGGTGATCGCGGGGTGGCGTGACGCCGACTGGCGCGTCGTGGTGTTCGCGATCGTCGCCGTGTTCGCGGTCCGCCTCGTGGCCGTAGCGGTGGCCTTGGTGCGCAGCGACGTACCGCTGCGCGAGCGGGCGTTCTCGGCTGGTTCGGTCCGCGGGGCATCGGCACGTTGGTGCTGGGCCTGCTGGTGTTGGAGCGCGGCAGCGTCGAGCAGGAGTCGCTGATCGTCCAGGTGGTGGCGGTGACCGTTTCGTTGAGCCTCGTCGTCCACAGCGTGACGGCGTGGCCGGGAATCAAGGCGTTGACGGGGAGCACCCGATGAGGGTCAGGGCTTGGCGCGCTCCAGCGACACGCCGGCCACGCACCGGTCCTGCTCGCGGATGCCGAAGCTGAGCCGACCCCAGTCGTAGCTCGTGCTCCACAGGAACTCCTCCATGGGCGAGTGACCGCTCGGGTAGCTGGTGATCTCCGCGGCCGGGTAGTGCTGCTTGAGCACGTCCTCGGTGACGCACGGCGTCGGTGCGACGTCGACGGACGCGAAGGACCAGGTGCCGTCGACGACGGCGAGGACCGACGAGGTGATCTGCAGGGACGGACTCAACTGCACCGCCGCGCCGTCGAGGCGAAGGGGATTGCGCGGGTCCGGCGTGAACGCGGTGCCCAGCAGGTCCGCCAGCTTGTCCGCCGACAAGGGGACGAGGGCGACCAGGCGGTCGGCGAGTTGCCATACGTCCTGCGGGGGTTGAGGACTGGCCACGGCCGTTCCCTCCTTCGAGGTGGTGCACGCCGCGCCGAGCAGGACGACGGCCAGCATGCTCGCGATGAGCTTGGTCACGGATAGTCCCTGCCGTAGTACTCCCGGTAGGTCGTCGACGGATCGGTCGACGGAACCAGGGTGCCGTAGACCTGACCGATCTGGCGGATCGCGTCGGCGTAGGCCGCCGGCGTGCTGCCGGCCTGGACGTAGGAGTCGTAGATGCGTTCGAAGCGGTCGTCGTTCGGTGCGGCAGGAACGATGTCGGTTCCACCCGCCGCGAGGATTTCCCGTTCTATCGCAATGGTGTTCACGACTGCGGCGCCCTCGCCGTCCAACCGCGAGTCGACGAAGGCGTCCTTGGAGCTGCGGTCGAGGGGCGGGTTCTTCAGCGCGTGACCCAGTTCGTGGGAGAGCGCGTTGACCCGTTGGAACGGTCCGTTCGCCGCGAGGTCCGGATCGATGTTGACGACCTTGTCCCGATCGTTGGTGTAGGTCCCCACCCCCGGGTTGGAGGTGAACGTCCAGCCCTGCGCCCGAGCCTGCTGGTACTCGTCGAGCAACGTCGGCGACAGGCGCGCGATGCGCCATTCCTCGTCGCTCAGCACTCCCTCGAAGGGACGCTGGGGGGTGCCGGGAACCGTCTCGTCGTCACCCCATAGCGCTTCGGTGTCCGGCGCGGGACTCGGTCGTCCGTCACCGCCGAGGGCCCGGTACTCCTCGCCGAGGCCCTCGATGCGCCGGGCGATGACGCGGGCGTCGTCGTGTGACCGCTGGATGACCTGGCCGATGTCGTCGAGGCCGCGCCGCACCGTCGGCATCAGCAGCTGATCTCCGCGCACGGTCGGCGGCAGGGTGGCGGCGACGGCGTGGACCGAGGCACGTACCGCGTCGAGGTCGCGTCGGCCCTTGGTGACCACCGCGGCCGAGTGGGTGATCTCGGCGGCGAGCCGCTGGTCGAGGCGTGACAGTCCGCCGATCACCCCGTGGTGCGCGGCGTTGCGGGCGCTGTAGGCGTCGGCGCCGGAGCCTACCCACGCGGCCCCCGGTCGCGCCGCGGACACTTCGTCGCCCATCTCGCCGAGCCGTCGGCTGGAGTCCTCGAAGTCGCGCCCGTCCCGGGGAGTGCCGTCGCCGAACGTCGCGAGTGCCGCAGACCACGTCGCGTCGAACGCGTCGATCAGCCCCATCTACGGTCCCCCTCAGCCCAAGACGTCTGCAGAGAAGTCTAGGGCCGGGGCGGGACCCGCCCGAGCGGCAAAATTCAGTCGCCCTGTTTGACCTTCGCCATCTTGAGTACGTCGAGGCGCTTGTCGAGTTCCTCTTCGGAGAGCTTGTCGCCGATCAGGCCGCGATCGATGACGGTCTGCCGAATCGTCTTGCGCTCCTTGAGGGCTTCCTTGGCGACCTTCGCCGCCTCCTCGTAGCCGATGGCCGAGTTCAGCGGTGTCACGATCGACGGGGACGACTCGGCGAGTTCGCGCAGATGGGTTTCGTTGGCGACGAGGCCGTCGATGCACCGCTCGGCGAACAGCTTCGAGACGTTCGACAGCAGCGTGAACGATTCGAGCACGTTGCGCGCCATCATCGGGATGTAGACGTTGAGCTCGAACGCGCCCGAGAGGCCGCCGACCGTGACGGCGGCGTCGTTGCCGATCACCTGAGCGGCGACCTGCGTAACTGCCTCGGGCAGAACGGGATTCACCTTGCCGGGCATGATCGAACTTCCGGGCTGCAGGTCGGGCAGCTGAAGTTCGCCGAGTCCGGTGAGTGGTCCCGAGCCCATCCAGCGGACGTCGTTGGCGATCTTGGTCAGCGACACGGCGATCGTCTTGAGGGCTCCGGAGGCCTCGACCAGGCCATCGCGAGCTGCCTGCGCCTCGAACGAGTCTGCGGCGGTGCGCAATTCGGCGATCCCGGTCTGGTCGACCAGCACGTCGACGACCTTGGTGCCGAACCCGTCGGGCGCGTTGAGGCCGGTACCCACGGCGGTGCCGCCGATGGCGAGTTCGCCGAGTCGGGGGAGCGTGGCCTTGATCCGCTCGATGCCGGCCTCGACCTGGCGGGCGTACCCGCCGAACTCCTGACCCAGCGTCACCGGGACGGCGTCCATCAGGTGGGTGCGGCCGGACTTGACGACGGTGCGCCACTGCCGGGCCTTGCCCGCCAGCGACTCGTGTAGCACCTCCAGGGCCGGAATGAGATGGCGCACGGCGGCTTCGGTGGCGGCGATGTGGGTCGCGGTGGGGAAGGTGTCGTTGGAGCTCTGCGACATGTTGACGTGGTCGTTGGGATGGACCTCCACGCCGTTGGCCTTGGCGATCGAGGCGATCACCTCGTTGGCGTTCATGTTGGAGCTGGTGCCCGAGCCGGTCTGGAACACGTCGATGGGGAATTGGTCGTCGTGCTTGCCGTCGGCGATCTCGGCGGCCGCGGCGATGATGGCGTCGGCCTTGTCTGCATCGAGCAGGCCGAGGTCCTTGTTGACTTGGGCGCACGCACCCTTGAGCAGGCCGAGGGCGCGGATCTGAGTGCGCTCCAAGGGCCGGAACGAGATCGGGAAGTTCTCCACCGCACGTTGCGTCTGAGCGCGCCACAGGGCGCTCTTGGGCACCCGGACCTCACCCATGGTGTCGTGTTCGATGCGGTATTCGGTCTCGACTGCGCTGTCGGCGGACATCTGCTCCCTGATTCGTGTGGTGGTGGGTGTGAGGACGTTAGGGCAAGGGGTACGCGGCGGAGACGTCGCCGGTGAAGTCGACCGCGGAGTACTCGTTGAGCTTGGTGAGCCGGTGGTAGGCCTCGATCATCCGGACGGTGCCGGACTTGGAGCGCATGACGATCGACTGGGTGGTGCAGCCCCCGCCGGAGTAGCGGACGCCTTGGAGCAGGTCGCCGTCGGTGACGCCGGTGGCGGAGAAGAAGACGTTCTCGCCCGAGACGAGGTCCTCGGTGTGGAGCACCCGGTCCAGATCGTGACCCGCGTCGACGGCCTTCTGACGCTCGGCGTCGTCGGTCGGGGCGAGGACGGCCTGGATCGCGCCGCCCATGCAGCGGATGGCGGCCGCGGTGATGATGCCCTCGGGCGTACCGCCGATGCCCGCGAGCAGGTCGGTGCCCGAATTGGGCCGGCACGCCGAGATGGCGCCCGCGACGTCGCCGTCGTTGATGAGGCGGATGCGCGCGCCGGCCTCTCGGACGTCGTTGATGAGCTGGGCGTGCCGGGGCCGGTCGAGCACGCAGACCGTGAGGTCGGCGACGGTGGACTTCTTGGCCTTGGCGACCTTGCGGATGTTCTCGCCGATGGGCGCGGTGATGTCGATGACGTCGACCGCGTCCGGGCCGACGGCGATCTTGTTCATGTAGAACACCGCCGACGGGTCGAACATGGCGCCGCGTTCGGCCACCGCGAGCACCGAGATCGCGTTGGGCATGCCCTTGGCCATCAGCGTGGTGCCGTCGACCGGGTCGACGGCGAAGTCGCAGTCCGGTCCGTCGCCGTTGCCGACCTCTTCGCCGTTGTAGAGCATCGGCGCGTTGTCCTTCTCGCCTTCGCCGATGACCACGACACCACGCATCGACACCGAGTTCACCAGCTCCCGCATGGCGTCGACGGCGGCCCCGTCGCCACCCTCCTTGTCGCCCCGGCCGACCCAGCGGCCCGCGGCCATGGCGCCCGCCTCGGTCACCCGTACCAGCTCCAGGGCGAGGTTGCGATCGGGGGCCTCGCGCCGCGATCGCTTGGACCCGTCGACAGAGGGAGCGTCAGAGGATGATGAGCCGCTTGCGCGAAGAGCATCAGAAGATGTCATGGGCCAGATTCTTTCATTAGCGGTTCCCGCTCGGGGAGCTGGGATACTGGCAGTGTGACTACACCCCAGGCGGCTCCGGAGCCCAAACCGGCGAAGTCGCGGCTCCTTCAGGACGGCCGCGACATGTTCTGGTCGATGGCACCGCTCGTCCTGGTCTGCATCGTGCTGGCCGGGGTGCTCGGAATGTGCTCGTTCGCGCCCAACGGCCCAGGTCAAGGCCCCGTGATCCCGTACGACACGGCCGCGGCGCTCAAGGCCGACGCCGAAACGCTCAAGATCCCGGTTCGCATGCCCCGGCTGCCGGACGGGTGGAACGCCAACTCCGGTTCGCGGGCCAGCATCGACGGCGGCCGCACCGAGAACGGGCGTCCGGCACGCGCGGTCGTCTCGCGGACCGGATTCCTGGCGCCGACGGGCATGTTCATCAGCCTCATCCAGAGTGACGCCGACGAACCGAGCTTGGTGCGGTGGATCGACCCCGACGTCGCGCCGACCGGAACGCAGGACGTCGACGGCGTGCGGTGGATCGTCTACGAGGGCGGCGACGAGTCCCGTCCGGTGTGGACGACCCGGCTGACGGGGCCGACCGGCCCGGCGCAGATCGCGGTGACGGGGCCTGCAGGTACCGACGAGTACCGTACGCTGGCCTCGGCCACGCAGTCGCAGCCGCCGCTGCCCACCGCCTAGGAGTTCCCCGATGCCAGGACCGGAAGCAGACCTCGCGGGCTGGAGTGCAGAGCCCTTCACCGCCGAGGGATTCACCTACGACGTCTACCGCAAGGGCGAGGGCCCCGGGGTGGTGCTGATACCGGAGATGCCCGGGCTGCACCCTGGTGTCCTGGCCTTGGGAAACCACTTGGTGGACAACGGGTTCACCGTCGCGGCGCCGTCGCTGTACGGCACCCCGGGGGCGCCGGGCATCCGGCCCGGAGCAGTGCCGGTGATGGTGAAGGGTTGTGTGGCCAAGGAGTTCGCTGCGTTCGCGACCAACGCCGACCGGCCCATCGCCCACTACCTCCGCGCGCTGGCCCGTGACCTCAACGCACGGACCCCGGGCAAGGGCGTCGGCGTCATCGGTGAGTGCTGGAGCGGTGGGTTCGCCCTGGCCGCCGCCGTCGACGACAGCGTGCTGGCGCCCGTGCTGAGCCAGCCGTCGCTGCCCATCGGGCTCACCGCCAAGCAGAAGGCCGATCCCGGGCTGTCGGAAGCCGAGCTCGAAATCGTCGAACGTCGCGTCGCCGAGGAGGGCCTATGCGCCCTGGCGTTGCGGTTCAGCGAGGATCCGATGTCGCCGAGTGCGCGCTTTCGCACCCTCAAGGCCCGCCTCGGGGACGCCTTCGAGGTCATCGAGATCAATTCCAAGAAGGGCAACGAACACGGCTTCGGCAGGATGGCCCACTCGGTGCTGACCCTCGAGGTGCGCGAAGTGGAGGGTCACCCGGCCTATGAGGCGCGCAAGCGCGTCGTCGAGTTCCTCACACAGCGGCTGGCGGCGGCGTAACCGCAGCCTGGGCCTGTCGCCGTCGCTGGTCGCGATGGGCCCACATGCGGGCGCGCGCCCGTTCGACGAGCCGGGCGACGGGGCCCGGCCGGTCGTCGTCGTCCTCGTCGTCCTCGTGGTCCTCGATGGGCACGCCCTTGAACACCGCGAGATAGACGCTGACCGTGGTGACGATCACGATCATCAGCACCGGTCCGATGACGATGCCCAGGAAGCCGAACATCGTGATGCCCGCGAACACGGCCAGCAGCATCAGTGCGGAATCCAGTCGGGCCGCGCGGGGGACCAGGATCGGGCGCAGCACGTTGTCGATGTTGGTCACCACGATCAGGTGCCAGGCGATCACGAAGATTCCGCCGAAGACGTTGCCGAACAGGATCATTCCGATGCCGAACGGGATGCTGAGCACGCCGCCGCCGAGCGGGATCACCGACAGCGCGCTGAGCAGGATCGCGAAGATGAAGAAGCCGTCGTGGAAGCCGGCCAGGTAGATCGACACCGCACCGGCCAGGCCCTGGGCCAGCGCGATGACGAATTGGCCGAAGACGGTGCCGCGCACCATCGCACCCATCTTCTCCAGGTACAGATCCGTGACGTCCTCGCCGAGGGGGTTGAGCTTGCGGATCAACATCTGCACGCGTTCGCGGTTGGAGAGCAGCGAGAGGAACACGTAGACGAACAGCACGGCGCCGGTGAGCACGCCGGCGAGACTGCCTGCGGCACCCTGTACCGCCTCCAGGGCGTACTCGCCCGCGCTCTGGGCGACGGTGCTCATCTTCTCCTGCAGCAGTTGCGGAGTCACTTGCACGTCGCCGAGGAACGGGATCTTGTCGATCGCGTCGTTGGTCCACTTCAGCGCGTGGTCACCGAGGGAGTTCAGGTCGGTTCGCGACACCCAGTCCGAGACGCTGCGCACCATTGCGCTGATCTGCACGACGGCCAGCAGGATGAGCAGGCCCACCGGGATGATCACCGCGAAGACCGCCGCCAGCAACGTGAACGTCACCGACAAACCGCGGCTGAACCTCCGGAGGAACCAGTCGAACACCGGGTTGAACAGGTAGGCCGCGACCGCCGCCACGACGATGAGCATGAAGTAGCCGCGGAGGAAGTACGCGCCGAAGACCAGGGCCACGATGACCGCGACGGCCAGCGCGCGTTTCTGCGTTCGGGTGAACTCCGTCTGCATCGCCACGGCGATGAGCCTACGGCGCGGCCAGTTTCGTCAGGTGTCCGAGAATGTCGGGGTAGCGCTTGAGGTGCGCGCCGCCGTTGAGGTCCAGCACCTCGCCGGTGAGCCACGCCGCCTTGGTCAGGTAGGAGACGGCCTCGGCGACGTCCTCCGGGGTGCCCGCCCGGCCCAGCGGGGTGTTCTCGACGTACTCCTCGACGACGCCCGGCACCAGCGCGGCGCCCTCGGTGAGTGGGGTGTGCACGAAACCGGGTGCGACGGCGTTGACCCGGATGCCGCGCGGGGCGAGTTCGAGTGCGGCGACCTGGGTGAGCATGGACAGGCCGGCCTTGGCCGAGCAGTACGCGCTCATGCCGATCGCGGGCTGCCGGGCGTTCAGCGAGGAGATCGACACCAGCGACCCGCCCTCGACCAGGTGCCGACCCGCGTACTTGGCGACGATGAACGCCCCGGTCAGGCAGACGTCGACGACCGAGCGGAACTGCTCCACCGGCAGGTCGACGATGGGTCCGAAGGTGGAGAAACCCGCGCAACTGACCACGGCGTGGCAGGGGCCGACGGTCTCGAAGAGCGCCGCGACCGAGGCCTCGTCGGCGACGTCGACGAACTCGCCGAGATGTGGGTCGCCGAGTTCGGCCGCCCGGGTCGTGGCGGCGTCGCCGTTCAGATCGGCGACGACGACCCGGTATCCGTCGGCGGCAAGGGCGCGAGCCGACGCCCAGCCGATGCCGGAGGCTCCGCCGACGACGATCGCTCGTTTCAATGCTCGACTCCCACTCGCTCCGGTCCTCGCTCGTTCCTCGCTGATCCTCACTCGCGCTCGTCTTCGGTGTTCAATGCTCGACTCCCACTCGCTCCGGTCCTCGCTCGTTCCTCGCTGCGATCCTCACTCGCGCTCGTCTTCGGTGTTCAATGCTCGACTCCCTCGGGTCGGGGGTCCGCCCACTTCCTGGCGATCGCCCCCCACGGATCGGCGTAGGGCTCGGTGCGACCGTAGTACCCCGCGCGGCGGGTGAAGACGGCCTTGGTCAACGGGGCGGCGACGCGCAGCAGGTGGCGGCTCGCACCTGCCCTGTTGGCTGTCTCGATGAGCATCTCCGGCCACGAATGTTGTTGGTGCTTGAGCACTTCCTGCGCCCGGGTGGTGTCCATCCAGTCGGTGTTGAACCAGTCGGCGTCGCTGTCCGGGTCGCCCTTCAGCCCGGTCGGGAGCCCACCGACCAGGCCCATCGCCGCGGCCATCGCGGGTGCGACGTCACCCTGAACGAGGCGGTGGGTGTCGTCGCCCCCGACGAGGAGGGTCTCGCCGACGGCGGCGGCCGTGGTGGCCGCGGCGACGGCGCGGGCCACGTCGCGCACGTCGACGGTCTGGATCCGTCCGTCGACCGGCAGCAGGCCTTCGAAGTAGAGGTTGTCGAGCTTCATGTAGGCGGCGGGGTCGACGGTGAGCACCCCGCCCAGGCGCAGGATCACCCAGTCCAGAGTCGAGGCCCGGACCAACGCCTCCGCGGCGACCTTGTGGGCGCCGTAGACGTCGGCCGGGTTCAGCGGGGTGTCGGCGGTCAAGACGTCGGGGTGGGTGTGCGGGTTGCGTGCCCCGTACACCGCGATGCTGGACGCGAGCACGAACCGCGGCGGGACGGGAAGCTGCTGCGCGGCCGCCACCAGCGATCCCGTCGCATCGACGTTGACCTTCTCGGCGAGCGCCCTGCGGGTGTAGATGAACGGCGGGATGATCGCGGCGAGGTGGATGACGGCCGCCGGCGTGACGCAAGCCAGGAGCGCCTGCACCGAGCCGGGGTCGGTCAGGTCGGCGTACTGCACCTCGACGCCGGGCGGGAGCTTGTCGGCGGCCTTGCGGTTGGCCGCGATGTCGAGGTCGGTGGCCACCACCCGTCGGCCGTCGGCGGCCAGCCGCTTCACCGTGGAGGATCCCACCAGCCCGAAGGCTCCCGTCACCAGTACGGCGTCCGTCATGCAACTCCCTCGTCGACTGGAACGTGTTGCAGGCATCATCGCCTAGACGGCCGCCGTTCACCAGGGTCGGGTCCCCGGAGGTCACGGCGTCCGGATGCAGCGGAACCCGATGTGGCTCATCCCGGTGTCGAGGGCCTGCGGTCGCCGCGCCGCGGGCCGGTACCGCAGGCAGTAGCCGTCCGCGCACAGGAACGATCCACCCTTCACGACCTTTCGACCGCCGGCGAACTGAGGCTGACGTGGGTCGTGACTGTCTGCGGCGCAACATGATTCGACGTCGGTGGTGTCCGACCACCAATCGGTGGTCCACTCCCACGCGTTGCCCGCCATGTCGAAGAGGCCGTAGTCGTTCGGCGCGAAACTCCCCACTGCGAGGGTGGTTCCGTAACCGGTGTCGGGCAGATAGGGGAACTCGCCGTGCCAGTAGTTGGCGAGTCGCTCGCCGGGCCGCTCCGGCTCGTCACCCCAGGTGTAGATCGTGGCGTGCCGTCCGCCGCGGGCGGCGACCTCCCACTGCGCCTCGCTCGGCAGGCCCAGGCCCGCCCAGTCGGCGTAGGTCACGGCGTCCTCGTACGCGACGTGGACGACGGGATGGCGCTCGCGGCCCCGCGTCGTCGACCGTGGTCCGCGGGGGTGGTTCCAGCAGGCGCCCGGCGTCCACGTCCACCACTGGCTCAGGTGGCGCAGGTCGACCGGGCCTGGGGTGCGGTGGAAGACCATCGACCCGGGGTGCAGGTTCTCCGGTGGTGCACCGGGGTAGTCGTCTGGATCCAGCGGCTGTTCCGCCACGGTGCGGTAGCCGGTGGCGTCGACGAACGCGGCGAAGTCGGCGTTGGTCACCTGGTGGGTCTGCATCCAGAAGCCGTCGACCGTCACGTCGCGGACGGGCGCCTCCTCGGGGTAGTGCGCCTCGGAACCCAGTCGTGCGGTCTGCGGCGGGATCCACGCCAGCCCGTCACCGCCCGTCATCGCGTGTGCTGTGGGATCGGGCATTCGCCAGGTTTCGCGATCTGTGCGCACACTCGACGGTCAATCCGAGCCGAAGACCGTCGCCCAATCGTCGCGCATGCTGGCGACCGTCCATCCTTCGGTCTCGGCGAGGTCAAGCGCCCGCTCCGCGCCGGTGACGTAGTCGAATTCGCGGTCGGCGTCGTCGTGGCGGACGAGTAGCCGAAGACCGCGGGTGAACTCCAGCATCTCGATGTCGCCGTTGGAGTTTCCGGCCGCCAGGATGGGCCGCCGACCGATGCGGTCCCACAGCCGGGCGGGCTTGACGGGCCCGTCGTCGAGGAACTCCGGAGTCGACGTCGTATAGAGCTGACCCTCGCGATAGACCAGGCCCACCGAGCTGCCGACCACGCGCTCGGGCGGAATGCCGTAGAGCGGCCCGGTGATGGGACGCATGAAGTCACGTCCTCCGCCGGAGACGACGTAGTTGGTGAATTCGTGGTCCTCCAGGTAGCGCAGCAACTCGACCATTGGGGCATAACCACATTCGGTGTAGGGCCGATCCAGTGTCGGGTGCCTGGCGTCGGCGAAGAAGGCGTCGAACCGGGCTGCCAGCTCGTCGACGGTGATGTCGTGTTGCGACACGAGTATCGCTGCCGCCAACGGTTTGAGGTCGGAGTCGTCTCCCTGATAGTGCTTGGTGACGGCATCGCCCAACCATCCCAGGTCGCCGGTGTAGGCCGCCCGGTAGGGCTGCTTGTCTCGCAAGGACGGGTCGGCCTCGGCCTGTTCGGCGAAGCGTCGCAACAGGAAGTCGAGTTGCACGTACATCGGTTTCTCGCACCAGAGCGTGCCGTCGTTGTCGAATACCGCGACGCGTTCCTCGGGTGGAACGGCGGTGACGGTGCGCGCCACGAAGTCGACGATGGCCGACTTCGTGGGTCCGTCGCGCCAGGAGTCCAGCATCTAGTCGGCCGCCAGGAACTCGTCGAGCTTCTTGACGATCTGATCGATGCTGAAGCTGGCCGGCGGGTGCCGGGGTGGGAACTCCTTGAACGTGTCGAGGAACATCGAGGCCATTGCGGTGGCGTAGATGACGAAGAAGTCGCGGCGGAGGAACCACTCGTAATAGGTGTTCGACGTGATGTCGGCATACTCGAACGGGTCGGTACGCAGGTTGAACAGCTTGGGCACCCGCAGTTCGGTGAACGGCTCGGACCACGTCTTCAGCGTGCCCTGGGCGCGTTGTTCGGCGAATACGATCTTCCAGTTCTCGAAGCGCAACCCGACCATCTGCGCGTCGTCGTTGAAGTAGAAGAACCCGCGCCGCGGGCTGTGTTCGACCTCGCCCATCAGATAGGGCAGCAGGTTGAAGCCGTCGATGTGCACCTTGTACTCGACGTCCCCGATCTGGTGTCCCTTCTTCAACTTCTCGCTGACGTCGGGATCGCCAGCCGCGGCGAGCAGGGTCGGCAGCCAGTCATGATGCTGGACGATGTCGTTGGAGATGCTGCCCGCCTTGATCCGTCCGGGCCAGCGGATCAGCTCCGGTACCCGGTAGGCGCCCTCCCAGTTGGTGTTCTTCTCGCTGCGAAACGGGGTGGTGCCGGCATCTGGCCAGCTGTTGCGGTGCGGTCCGTTGTCCGTGGAGTAGATGACGATGGTGTCGTCTGCGATCCCAAGCTCGTCGAGAGCGTCGAGTACCGTGCCGACGTTCCTGTCGTGATCGATCATCGCGTCGTGGTACTCGGACTGCCACATCCCGGCCTGGCCCTTGCTGCCCGGCTTCAAGTGGGTGTAGAGGTGCATGTGGGTGAAGTTGCACCAGACGAAGAATGGCGTATCCGCTTCGTGTTGGCGGGTGATGTACTCGACGGTCCGGTCGGCGATGTCGTCGTCGATGGTCTCCATGCGCTTGGCAGTCAGGGGGCCGGTGTCGGTGATCGTCTGCTTGCCCATCGCGCCGAACTTCTCGTCGTCGGGCTCGGTGGAATCCTCGGGCAGAGCCTTGCAATCCAGCACACCGCGGGGCAGCGCCAACTCGTAGAGCCGCGGGAACATGTCCTTGTGCGGGTAGTCGAACTGCTCGGGTTCTTCTTCGGCGTTGAGGTGGTAGAGGTTGCCGTAGAACTCGTCGAAGCCGTGCACCGTCGGCAAGTACTTGTTCAAGTCTCCGAAGTGGTTCTTGCCGAACTGGCCGCATCCGTAGCCCAGCGGCTTGAGCAGTTCGGCAATCGTGGGATCCTCGGCCGCCCAACCGATGTCGACGCCGGGCACGCCGACCTTGCTCATTCCGGTGCGATATACGCTTTGGCCACTGATGAACGCCGCCCGGCCCGCGGTGCAGCTTTGCTCGCCGTAGGAATCGGTGAAGCGCATGCCCTCGTTGGCAATTCGGTCGATGTTGGGCGTGCGGTAGCCCATCATCCCGTCGCTGTAGCAGCTCAGGTTCGAGATGCCGATGTCGTCACCCCAGATGACCAGGATGTTGGGTTTGCCGCCGGGCATGCTGAGCTCCCTCGATCGGTGCGATCCTTGGGGAAGCCACGCTAGGCGTCTCGCGCCTGCTTGTCAGGGCTTGCGTCAAAGATTCACGCGGGAGCCGGAACTGGCGAGCCCGCACCCTTCAGCTGGGCGTAGAGGTCGACGTAGTACGGCAGGCAGTCGGCCATGGCGGCCTCGGTGGTGTAGAGCGGGCGGTAACCCAGATCGCGTTCGGCCTTGCCTGTCGAGAAGTAGTTGTCGAGGTAGACGCGTTCCACCGCAAGAGGTTCCAGTAGCGGGCGGGGGAGTCCGAAGCGGAAGTGCAGCCACTGCCAGGCCGACATCACCTTGTGGACGAGCCGTCCGGACACCCGCAGTCGGGGCCAGCGGTGACCGCACGCCTCGATCACGGGCCGGGAGAACTCGAACATGTTGACCGGTTCGCCGTCGTTGACGAAGTAGGCCTGCCCGGGTGCCGTACCGCCTGGCACCAGGTGTTCGGCGGCAAGGATGAAACCGTGAATCAGGTTGTGTACGTATGAGTTGTCGAGCTTGACGTCCTTGCTGCCGACGAGCACCTTCACGTGCCCGGCCAGCACGCTCTCGAACAACTTGCGAAACATCGTCTGGTCGCCGCGACCCCAGATGCCGCTGGGGCGGATGCTGCAGGTGAGCATCCCTCCGGTGCCGTTGGCGGCGAGCACGAACTTCTCGGCGACGACCTTGGTCTCGGTGTACAGATCGGCGAATCGAGTCGTGTACGGCAGGTTTTCGTCGCCGTCGGCGATGGATTGACCACCCATGACGACGCTGTTGGAGGCGGTGTAGACGAAACGTTCGACGCCCGCGGCCTGGGCGGCGTTGACCAGGTTCTTCGTACCGCCGACGTTGACGGCGAAGCTGCGCTCGCGCGCCGGCGCGGAGCCGCCGCCCATCAGGTCGATGATCGCGGCGGTGTGGATGACGGTGTCGACGCCCTCGACGGCACGAGCCACGTCGTCGGGGTCGGTGATGTCGCCGACGACGGTCTCGAGGCCGTCGCGCCCGGGAAGCGGCGAGGGGGCACGGTCGAAGGAGCGGACGGCGTGGCCGCGGTCGAGCAACTCGGTGACGAGGTTGGTGCCGACGAAACCCGAGCCGCCGGTCACCAGCACGCGGCCAAGGTCAGTGGTCAGTGATGGGTCACCCATGCGACGAGGGTAACTGAAACGTGTTCCAGTTTCGACCCCGTGACGGGCGAGGGTCGTGCGCTCAGGCCTCGGCGTCGTCCCTGGAGGCCAGGGCCCGCTCGACCTTCTCCCGCGCTCCCGCGAGGTGCTCTTCGCATCGTTTCGCCAGCTCCTCGCCCCTTTCCCAGAGTGCGAGCGAGGCGTCGAGGTCGAGCCCGCCCTCCTCGAGTTGGCGCACCACCTCGATGAGTTCGTCGCGTGCCTGCTCGTATCCGAGTTGACTAATGGGCTTCATCCGACCCCTCGCTCACCGTGGTCATCGCGCCGTCGGCGACGCGGATTCGAAGCCGGGTGCCCGCCGGCGCATCCGCCGTCGACCGCAGGATCGACGGCGGGTCCGACGCTATCTGCACCACGGCGTACCCGCGGGCCAGGGTGGCCGCCGGCCCCAGGGTGGCCAGGCGGGCCGACAGGTGTCCGACGCTGCGGGATTCCGTCTCGATCAGCCGGGCTATGTCACGGCGGGCCGTCGCCCGGGCCCGGTGGACCTCCTCGACGCGGGCGTTCACCGCCGCCAGCGGCTGGGCCAGCACCGGGCGGCTGCGTAGCTGGTCGAGCGTGCGTTGCTCACGGTGTACCCAGCTGCGCAGGGCCCTGGCGCTGCGCTCACGCAAGTCGGCGACGCGGGCCCGCTCGGCGGCGGCATCGGGGACCACCCGCTTGGCGGCGTCGGTGGGCGTGGCCGCGCGTACGTCGGCGACCAAATCGCACAACGGGTTGTCGGGTTCGTGTCCGATGGCGCTCACCACCGGCGTCGTGCACTTGGCGATCTCGCGGCACAGCGTCTCGTCGGAGAACGCGAGCAGATCCTCGACGCTGCCGCCACCACGGGCGAGCACGATGACGTCCACGTCCGCGTCGGCGTCGAGTTCGCGAAGCGCGTCGACGATCTGGGGAACCGCGCTGGGACCCTGGACGATGGTGTTGCGCAGGGCGAAGCGCACGGCGGGCCAACGGGCCGCGGCGACCGACATGACGTCCTTCTCCGCGGCCGACGCCCGCCCCGTGATGAGGCCGATCGTGTTGGGCAGGAACGGAATCGGCCGTTTGAGGCGGGAGTCGAACAGGCCCTCGGCGGCGAGCAACTGGCGGAGCCGATCGATGCGGGCGAGTAGTTCGCCAATCCCGACGGCGCGAATCTGGTTGACGCGCAACGAGAACGACCCGCGGCCGACGAAGAAGTTGGGCCTGCCGTGCATGACCACCTGGGTGCCCTCGGCGAGCTTCACCGGTGCGTTGAACACCAGGTCCCGTGGGCAGGTGATCTGAAGCGACATGTCGGCCGCCGGATCACGCAGCGTGATGTAGGCCGTCGACGAGTTCGGGCGCACGTTGAGCTGGGCGATCTGCCCCTCGACCCATACCGTGCCAAGCCGGTCGATCCAGTCCTTGACCATCATCGCGACCGAGCGGACCGGCCACGGGTTGTCGGCGGACTTGCCCTGGGCGGGGTCGGTCACGACCGGGCGAGCGAAGCGACGGGGGGTGTCATTTGTTGGCGGACGCGCGGGTGATCCTGTTGGCCAGCAGCGTCTGGAACGGCGCGCGCGCCTTGGTGGCCTCCTCGAAGGCCAGCAGCTCCTCGAGGTCGACGACCTTCAGCGAGGGCAGCCGGGCCCGCAACTGGGCTAGTGTCAGCGATTCGTAGTCCAGTTCGGCGACCACCCCGTCGGCGGGCGCCGGGGGCTGCTCGGCCGTGGGCGTGGGTGCAGGCTCGGCGTCGCGCGACTCGGGTTCCCCCGTGCTGTAGAGCGCGAACCGGCCCTCGGTCAGCCGTTCGCCGTTGCGCGGCGTCTCGTCGCCGACGCCATGGGGCCCGTCGTCGGAGTCGTCGTCGTCCTCGTCGAACGTGGCCCACTCGGGTTGCTCGTCCTTGGGCGGAAACAGGTGCTCCAAGGTCTCGTCGCCCCGGTTGACCAGGTCGGCGACGTCCTGCTGCATCTTCATCACCAGTTGGGCGAACTGGCTGACGATCGTCATCGGGTAGGTGATGACGGTCTGCGGCAGTCTGCGAGTTTCCTCCAGCGCGGTCACCGCGGCGCCGACCAGCAGACGGACTCCATAGGGGGCAGTAGCCATGAGTGCCAGAGTACGGGCGAGTCCACAGGTGGTGCTGGTAGGCCGACGGTAAGTACCCTGGAGCCATGCCGGAGACGATCAACATGGGTATGCCGGGCGCGACCCTTTCCGTCGCCGCGCCGGTGGAGGGCAAGCGAGTTCTGCTGGCGGAGCCGCGTGGCTACTGCGCCGGCGTCGACCGCGCGGTCGAGACCGTCGAGCGTGCGCTGGAGAAGCACGGCGCTCCGGTCTACGTGCGCCACGAGATCGTCCACAACCGCTACGTGGTGGACACCCTGGCCAAGGCCGGTGCGGTGTTCGTCGAGCGCACCGACGAGGTGCCCGAGGGCGCCATCGTGGTGTTCTCCGCCCACGGCGTCGCCCCGACGGTGCACGTCGAGGCGGCCGAGCGGAACCTGACCACGATCGACGCCACCTGCCCGCTGGTCACCAAGGTGCACAACGAGGCCAAGCGGTTCGCCCGCGACGACTACGACATCCTGCTCGTCGGGCACGAAGGACACGAGGAGGTCGTCGGCACCGCCGGCGAGGCCCCCGATCACGTACAGGTCGTCGACAACCCCGACGCGGTCGACGCGGTCACCGTCCGCGACCCGAACAAGGTGATCTGGCTGTCGCAGACCACCCTGAGCGTCGACGAGACCATGGAGACGGTGCGCCGGCTGCGGGAGAAGTTCCCCACGCTGCAGGATCCGCCCAGTGACGACATCTGCTACGCCACCCAGAACCGTCAGGTGGCGGTCAAGGTGATGGCGCCCGAATGCGAGCTGGTGATCGTCGTCGGCTCCCGTAACTCGTCGAACTCGGTGCGTCTGGTCGAGGTCGCGCTCGGCGCCGGCGCCGGCGCGGCCTACCTGGTCGACTACGCCGAGGACATCGACCCGGCCTGGCTCGACGGGGTGACGACCGTCGGGGTGACCTCCGGTGCGTCGGTGCCCGAGGTGCTCGTGCGCGGTGTGCTGGAGCGACTGGCCGAGCACGGCTACGACACGGTGCAGCCGGTGACGACCGCCAACGAGACGCTGGTGTTCACCCTGCCCAAGGCAATCCGCGCCAAGCGCGGAGCCGCCAACTAAGCGTCGTACTCCCACGAGTCGGGCGCCGAATGGCGTGGCCGACGGGGCCTGCTGCGATGCTCGGTGCGCGAATCGTCGTCCTCGGAGCCGCGGTACCGCACCCGGGAGATCGGGTGATGTGTCCCGCTGCTGCCGTTCGTCCGAGTGACCGGTGGTTCGTATGGCTCGTAGTCGCCCGCGCGGGGGCGACGGCGCTCGGGGCGCTCGTAGGAGTCGGGACGCTCCCGGCGCTGTGGCCGGTCGTAGCGCTCGCGGTCGGGTCGGTCGCGGTCGCTCGAACTGCCTCGGCGGTCCACCGGAGGTCGAGGACGCCGCTCGCGGGGCTCGCGGGATTCGCGGGATTCGCGCGGCTCACGGGTCCGCGGCTCGGTGGCCCGGGGTCGACGGCGTGGTTCGGCGGCCGGGTCGACGGGGGCGGTGTTGCGCCGACGCGGACGGTCCAGCACGGGTTCGATGATCTCGGTCTCGGGAGCCCCGGAGGGTCGTGCACGTCGAGGTCGCCTCTCGGCGGCAGCTCCGGTCGACCGCTCGGCACCGGTGGCCGGGGTCCTCGTCGTGCGGCGTGAGGGCCGCGGTGCGTCGTCGTCCATCGGGTCCATCGCAGCCGCGGCCCGGGCCTCCGTGCTGCGGGTGCTGCGGGTGCTGCGTCGGGGCTTGGCGGCCAACTTCTCGGCTGCCGCCGCGACCTCGTCGGGCGGCTCGGCGACCTGCTCGGCGTCCGCCGGCAGCGCCCGTTTGGCCGACATGCCCAGGTACCAGCGGACCAGACCGAGGACGAGCACCGTCGCCGAGGTGAAGAACATCAGGGGGAAGCGTTCGATCAGCGGGTAACCGCAGTTGATCAGCGTGTCCTTGATGCCGGTGAAGGTGCTGCCGTGGAACACGAAATACGCGAACGGCACGGCGACGAAGAGGATGAGCGGGGGTTGGATGACGGAGGTGAAGAGCCCCGACTGGCGGACGGCGAGTACGGCGGCCACGCAACCGATCACGTAGCACGCGGCGAAGGCGCCGCCGAGGGCGCTGTTCGCGTCGCCGGCGTCGAACACGACACCGATCGCCGTGAAGACGACTGCCACCAGCGCGGCCCCCCACCAGGGGATTCCGGGGACATGGGGCAGCGCCGATCGATGGTCGACGGCCACCGCCGACCGTCCGCGCAGTCCTGACACACGTCGACCGTACCGGCAATCGCGATGTGTGCACCGACAGCGCGCGCTGGCGCGCCCACGGACGCCGGTCCGACGACGCCTAGACTGTTCGATCCGTGGGCCTCAATCTTGGAATCGTCGGACTTCCCAACGTCGGAAAGTCGACGCTGTTCAATGCGTTGACGCGCAATGACGTGCTCGCCGCGAACTATCCGTTCGCGACGATCGAACCCAACGAGGGCGTCGTGGCACTGCCCGACCCTCGGCTCGACAAGCTCGCCGAGATCTTCGGATCGGAGAAGACGGTGCCCGCGCCGGTGACGTTCGTCGACATCGCGGGCATCGTCAAGGGTGCCTCCGAGGGCGCGGGCCTGGGTAACAAGTTCCTGGCCAACATCCGCGAGTGCGACGCGATCTGCCAGGTGGTGCGGGTGTTCGCCGACGACGACGTCGTCCACGTGGACGGCAAGGTCGACCCCAAGTCCGACATCGAGGTCATCGAGACCGAGCTGATCCTGGCCGACATGCAGACGTTGGAGAAGGCCGTGCCGCGGCTGGAGAAGGAAGCGCGCACCAACAAGGACCGAAAGTCGGTGCACGAGGCGGCGGTGGCCGCGCAGGCCGTCCTCGACGGTGGCACCACGCTGTTCGCCGCGGGGGCGGACGTCTCCCTGCTGCGCGAGCTCAACCTGATGACCACCAAGCCGTTCCTCTACGTGTTCAACGCCGACGAATCGGTGCTGACCGACGACGCGAAGAAGGCCGAGTTGCGCGCGCTGGTGGCGCCCGCCGACGCGGTGTTCCTCGACGCGAAGATCGAGGCCGAACTCCAGGAGCTCGACGACGAGTCGGCCGCGGAGCTGCTGGAGTCGATCGGCCAGACGGAGAAGGGCCTGGATGCGTTGGCGCGCGCTGGTTTTCACACCCTCGAGCTGCAGACCTATCTGACCGCCGGGCCGAAGGAGTCGCGGGCGTGGACGATCCACCGCGGCGACACGGCGCCGAAGGCGGCCGGGGTGATCCACACCGACTTCGAAAAGGGCTTCATCAAGGCCGAGATCGTGTCCTACGACGACCTCGTCGCCGCGGGCTCGATGGCCGCGGCGAAGTCTGCGGGCAAGGTGCGCATGGAGGGCAAGGACTACGTGATGGCCGACGGCGACGTGGTCGAGTTCCGATTCAACGTGTAGGTCGACGTGGCGCCCGTCTCAGGCGGTCGCCCGGGCGATCAGCAGGTGCGGCGCGTCGGCGTGGTCGCTGATCCGCTGGTGCTCGACGCTCAGGCCGGTGCTGCGCAGGGCGTCGGCCACTTCCGGTACCGGGCGGAGGCGAAAACCGTGCTCGGTGAACGGAAGTCGTGCCATCACCTCGGGGTCGGCCAAGCCGACGACCAGCCGACCCGTGCCGTTGACGACCCGGGCAAGCTCCGCGAACGCTGGATCGAGGTCCGCGACGAAGTAGATGGTGTTGACGGTGATGACGCCGTCCAATTCCCCATCGGCGAAGGGCAATTCGGCCATGGACGCAGAATGCAACGAGAGCCGTCCCGACGCGACGTCTCGGCGGTGTCGCCGAGCGGCCTGACTGAGCATCGTCTGCGACACCTCGACGCCGTGAACGCGGGCGGAGGGACCGACAGCGCGTAGCAGCAGGTGAAGTCCCACCCCGCCGCCGAAGCCGACGTCGGCCACCACTGATGCCTCGCCGAGTTGCAGCGTCTGCGTGGCCATGCCCACCAAGTGCCGGTTGCCCCGATTGAGAGCGGCGCCCACGAGGCGCCCGCGGAAACCACTCGGATGGCCGAGTTGCTTCGCCACACCCGCCAGGACGGCATCCCGAATGCTCATTCCCTGACGGTAGGACACTGGCGGCGGGTCTCGCCCGCCGACTGTGGGCGCTGTGCCCCCGATCGGGGGTCATCGCGTGCACGAGGCCCACACTCGCTGCTCAACCCGGGTGACCAATCTGACCTTGCCCCGAGCCGGCTGGTGTGAGAACTTCGTAACAGAGCCGAAACGTTGGCTTCCGGACGATGGGTGCCGTACCCGGTGTGCGACAAGACGGCCCGGGAGAAACGTCATGTCGTGGGCCATTCTCGCCCTGTCCGGTGTCCTCGAAGCGGTGTGGGCCACCGCGATGGGCAAGTCCGAGGGCTTCAGCAAGCTGGCGCCGAGCGTCGTGTTCCTCGTCGCCATCGTCGCCAGCATGGCGGGACTGGCCTTCGCCATGCGGGACTTGCCAGTGGGGACCGCCTACGCGGTGTGGGTCGGCATCGGCGCCGTCCTCACCGTCGGCTACGCGATGGTCACCGGCGGGGAGGCGGCATCCGTGCTCAAGGTGGCCTGCGCGATGATGATCGTCGCGGGGGTGGTCGGGCTCAAGCTGGCCCACTGACGCCGTCGGCACGAGCGTAAACCGACGATGATGGATCCGTGAGCGATCTACTGAGGATCTACCGGGACTACCTGACGTGTCTGAACGATCGGCGATGGTCGGACCTCGGCCGCTATGTCGCCGACGACGTAGTGCACAACGGGCGGGACTTGGCGCTCACCGGCTACCGCGCCATGCTGGAGGCCGACACCCAGGCGATCCCCGACCTGCAATTCGTCCCGGACATCCTGCTCGCCGACGACCGCGTCGTGTCGTGCCGACTGTCCTTCGACTGCACTCCGCGGCACGCGTTCCTGGGATTCGAGCCGACGGGTGGACGGGTGTCGTTCGTCGAGCACGTGTTCTACCGTTTCGACGACCGGCGGATTGGCGAGGTGTGGTCGCTGATCGACCGGGATGCCATCGGCCGGCAGGGTTTTCGCGAGAGTAATGCCTAACCCGCGTCCTTGGTGAGGGCGTAGTAGGCATAGCGGGTGTCGAGGTGATTCTCCGGGACCAACGTCACCAGTCGCGGAGTGAGCCCGCATTCTGCTGTGAGCGACCAGAATTCGTCGATGCCGAAGGTCGTCATCGTCGACGCGCTGCGCGCGTAGTCACGCTTGTATGCCCGGGGTAGCCAGTCGCGGAGTGGTACTTCATCTCGACGAACGCGACGCCACCCGGTCGCAGCATCCGCTCGGCGACGCGCAGGATGCAGGGCGACCTTGGTGCAGATTTCGCAAGACGAGCCAGAGCTGGCACATGTTCAGCGGACTGTACGGAACCGCACAGGTTTGACGGCGAGGCCCGCGAACGTCCATTATCTGCGTATGAATGCAGGTACGGGTGGATGCCGCCGCAGATTGCCCGACGACGAGGTGGGTCTCGTCGTCGAGGTGTTCCGGATGCTCGCCGACGCGACCCGCGTCCAGGTGCTGTGGGCGCTGGTGGACCACGAGATGTCGGTCAACGAACTCGCCGAGCACGTTGGCAAACCCGCACCATCGGTGTCGCAGCACTTGGCCAAGCTGCGGATGGCGCGCCTGGTCCGACCGCGCCGCGACGGAACGACGATCTACTACAGCCTGGAGAACGACCACGTCGCGCAACTGGTCACCGACGCCGTCTTCAACGCGGAGCACTCGGGGCCGGGCGTGCCCGGTCATCACGCCGGCGCCGCCGCCCTGCGCGCCCTGCATCCCGACCACCACGCGGAGAACGCCTGATGAGCCACCAACCCGCCACGGCGCAGGGGCACGACCACGATCATGACCACCACCACCACCACCATCACGACGGCTGGGGCGGTGTCCTCGGCGCGGCCGTCCGTGAGGTGTTCGCTCCGCACGGTCACGACGCCGCCGACGCCGTCGACGACGCATTGGCGTCCAGCGCCGCCGGCATTCGGGCCGTCAAGATCAGCCTGATGGCCCTGGGTGCGACGGCCGTCGCCCAGATGGTCATCGTCAGCGTGTCCGGGTCGGTCGCACTGCTGGCCGACACCATTCACAACTTCTCCGACGCGCTGACCGCCATCCCGTTGTGGATCGCGTTCGCGCTGAGCACCAGGGCCGCCACCCGCCGCTACACCTACGGCTTCGGCCGCGCCGAGGACCTCGCGGGACTGTTCGTGCTCGCCATGATCGCCGCCTCGGCGATCGTCGCCGGCATCGAGTCGATCCGTCGGCTGGTCGACCCCGTACCGGTGCAGCACGTCGGATGGGTGGCCCTCGCCGGTTTCGTCGGGTTCCTCGGCAACGAATTCGTCGCGGTGTACCGGATCCGGGTGGGACGCCGGATCGGATCGGCGGCCCTGGTCGCCGACGGCCTCCACGCCCGCACCGACGGCTTCACCTCGCTGGCGGTGCTTCTCGGCGCCGGCGCCGTGGCGCTCGGCTTTCCGCTGGCCGATCCGGTCATCGGGCTGGTGATCACGGTGGCGATCCTGGCCGTGCTGCGAACCGCCGCCCGCGACGTGTTCCGTCGCCTCATGGACGGCGTCGACCCGACTTTCGTCGATGCGGCGGAGGCCGCCCTGGCGGCCGAGCCCGGTGTGACCGCGGTGCGCAGCATCCGAATGCGGTGGATCGGGCACCGGCTGCACGCCGACGCCGAATTGGACGTCGACCCGGCTCTGCGTCTGTCGGAGGCCCATCGCATCGCCCACGACGCCGAACATGCGCTGACGCACGCCGTTCCGCGGCTGTCGTCGGCCCTCGTCCACGCCTATCCCGAACACGCCGGGAGCGGGCGGCCCTGACGGGCCGCCCGTCTCGCCCGGGCGTCAGAACGGCAGGTCGACCTGACCGTTGGTGGTGTCGATCTCGTCGTGGTTGGAGTCGACGTAACCGAGGTGCGACGGTTCCTGAGGCTCGGTGCCGAAGGGCACCAGCGGGTCGGTGCCCGCACCGCTGGCGGAGATGACCACCGAGTGGGTGGCGGGGGTCGGCAGCGGGGCCGCGTTGGCGGCGGGGGCAAGGGCGACGACACCGCCGATGGCGACGGCGGCCAGGCCCGGGATGACGTTGGTGAACGGTGACTTCTTCATGATGGCTCCTGGTGTGGATCGGTCTGTGTGACGTCTTCAATCCTGCGTCGGGGAGCCCGGCATGGAATCGACGCTGACACCCATTCGGTATTGCAGCTAGCCGGAAGGGATGCCGAGGTGTGGCCCTGCCGTGACCTCGGCGGGACCGGGATCGGCAAGGCTCGAAGCCGTGTCCGCCGTCGAGGTGATCGTGCTGATTGCCGCGATCCTGTGGATCGGCGTCGTGGTGGCGGCCCTGGTCGTCGGGATCCGCGTCACCCTCAAGCTGCGCGCGCGGCGCCGGCGAATCGACCGGGTGCTCTACCTGTTGCGGTTGCCCACGTCCTACGGATTGCCACCGTCGCGGCGGTCCCGGGGGCCGTCGCGGGGCGGACCGGGATCGATGAACGAGATGACGAAGATCATCGTCAGCAGCGTGAAGATGGCCAGGGCAGAGAGAAGATCGCCCCACTGGAACGGGTAGAGGGTGCCGTCGATGGAGAGCACCAGCACGGTCTCGATGACACCGAACACCAGGAAGAACAGTCCGAACAACACCCGAGAGATCCTCTGGTGCAACGCACTTCGACGCAGCTCGATGATCAGGGTGAGCAGCAGAAGAGGCAGTATCTGTGACAGCGTGGAGGCGGTCGGCCCGTCCATCACGATGATCTGAACGCCGCCCGGGTTCCCCATCGGTCGCACGCTAGCAGCCCACCCTGGGAGTCTGCGCCTAGCGGAACGCCCGTTCGTACTGGGGCGGGTGGGCGAGCGTGGCGCCGAGTTCGTCCGCGGCCTGCCGAATCCAACCGGGGTTGCGCAGCAACACGCGAGCCAGGAACACCGCGTCGGCGTCCCCGTCGGCGATGATCGTGTCGGCCTGATCGGCTTCGGTGATGAGTCCCACGGTGGCAGTGGGGATCTCGATCTCCTTGCGCACCCTTGCCGAGAACGGAACCTGGTAGCCGGGTCCGACGGGGATCTTCGCGTCCGGCGCGGATCCGCCGCTGGAGACGTCCATCAGGTCGACGCCCAGGGTCTTGAGCCGTGAGGCGAGTTCGAGCGTCTCGCCGACCGTCCATCCCGGGCGCTCGTCGTCGGTGTCTCCGCCGAGCCAATCGGTGGCCGAGACGCGGAAGAACAGCGGCAGCTCGTCGGGCCAGGCCTGACGCACGGCCGTCGTCACCTCCAGGGCGAACCGAAGCCGGTTCTCCAGCGAGCCGCCGTACTGATCGGTGCGGGCGTTGGAGTGCGGGGACAGGAACTGGTGGATCAGATAGCCGTGCGCCCCGTGGAGTTCGAGGACCTTGAAGCCCGCGTCGGCCGCGCGGCTCGCCGACTCGGCGAACGCCGTGACCAGGGAACCGATCTCGTCGACGCTCAACTCTGCGGGACGTTCCAGCCGGCCGAAGGGCCGGGCACTGGCCGCGACCGTCTGCCACGACTCGGGCGCACGGCTCTCGTCCGGCCAGGGCCTACCGGTCGAGCCCTTGCGCCCGGCGTGCACCAGCTGGATGCCCGGCACGGACCCCTGCGCCGAGACGAAGTCGGTGATCCGCCGAAATGCCATGGCCTGCCGGTCGTTCCACAGCCCGGTGTCGTAGACGCTGCTACGCCCCTGCGGGTGTATCGAGGTGGCCTCGACCATGACCAGGGCCGCGCCCGCAGCGGCCCGCGAACCCAGGTGCTGCAGGTGCCAGTCCGACGGAGATCCGACGTCCTCGCCGTCCGGTTGGGCGGCGAACTGCATCATCGGTGACATCCACGCCCGGTGGGCGAAGGTCACCTCGCGCAGCGAGAGGGGTGTGAACAGATGCGGCATGACTCCTACTTTCGGCCGGCAGTCAGCGGCAGCGGTGCGTTGGCGCTGTCGAGGTGCTCGACGGTGCTGAAGATCAGCTCGGTCTCACCGACGTTCTCGATGTCGTGCAACAGATATTCGCCGGGGCCGAAGTGGAAGTGACGGGTCTCGCCGGCATCGTAGGACACCTCGCGTACGGTCCCGTCGAAGGTGTGTTGCCTGCTGCGGCCGGCGTTGATCGCCGTCCAGAAGTAGTCGAGCACGTGCCGGTGGGCGTGCCAGCGTTCGCCCGGTGCCAGGCGGATCTCCCACACGCGCACCCGCTCGTTCTCGCTCAACAGTCGTGATCCGACCTCGCCGTCGTGAGCGTGCTCGGCGAATTCGGTCTTGAGCCATTCGGGCCAGCTGTCGAAGTCGGTGGAGACGAGGTCGCCCGCGAGGGGCAGATCGGAGAGGAAGCTGCTGTCGGTCATTCTGTCGTCCTTCATGTTTGGGGGTTGGTTACTTGCCGGGGCCGTAGAGCCCGAAACGCAGATCGGGATCGCCCGGCGTCCAGGTATTGCTGAACTGTGAACGCTCACCCATGGCCACGACGCGGCGCAAGAGGGCGTCGCTCATCTGGAGTTGGGCCGGCTCCCACTTCCGCAGTGCGGCCGCGACGTCACCGCCGGCCTGCTCGAGTGCGGCGGCCAGCGCCCACCCGTCGGCGGCCGCCTTGGCCGTCCCAGCCGCGGCGTGCGGCCGGGCCGCGCAGGCGGCGTCACCGATGAGCGCCACCCGACCCATGGCCATCCGCGCCGACCGGCTGTCGGAGACGACCTGCAGATAGGGGGTCTTGGTGGCTCGGATGACGTTCGCTATCGCTGGCGCCATGCGCTCGGCCGCGGTCTGCTTCATCTCGTCGATGTAGCGATCCTGCACCTGGCCCGGGTGCACGGACACGGAACCGGCGAAACCGCGCTTGTCGATGAGCATCTCGGTCAGGTCGGGCCCGGCGGCCACGTTGCGGTACCAGACGTAGTTCATCAAGCGGTCGTCGAGGCCGAGGCCGTTCTCGCCGGGGATCGGGTACATCGTGATGTGCGAGTGGGGGATCACCTGATAGGTGATGGCGTCCTGCAGGACGTCGCGCGTCGCGGCATCGAGATCGCGCAGCGCCACCGTGCCGCGCCATCCAACGTAACCCGAGTACTGCAGCCCGGATTCGGGGTCGAAGCGCTCGCGGGCCACCGAGGTGACGCCGTCGGCGAACACCACCAGGTCGGCGGTCTCGCGCCGGCCGCTGACGAAGCGAACGGTGACGCCGCCATCGTGTTCGCTGAATCCACAGGCATATTCACCGTAGTGGTAACGCTCGGTATCCGAGGAGGAGTTGAAGTCGGCGAGCAGCGCGCGGTAGAACGTGCCCCACGACGTGTAGGTCCAGGTGCATTCCTCGCGGTACTCGACGTCGCCGTCGGGGGTGAGGTACTGGACCGCGGAGGTCGACGTGCTCAGGTCGGCGAGACTCTGGCTGCTGCGCTCGGTGAACCAGCGCACCGTGTCGGGCTGCAGGACGATCCCGCTGCCCCGGCCGTCGAGTGCGGTGGGGGTGCGCTCGTAGACGTCGACGGTGAAGCCGAGGTCACGCAGTAACAGTGCGGCGGTAAGACCGCCGATCGATCCGCCGACGACGATGGCTCTGGCGTTGGTGTAGTCGCTCATGACGCGCTCTTCTCGCTGGGCTGAAGGAGTTGTGCAGGAATGGGATCGGCGGGCAGGGCGTCTCCACGGGTCTCCTTGCAGAAGGCCAGGCCGACGACGGCGATGAGGCCGAAGGCGGCCACCACTGCGGTGGCGACACCGAGGTTGCCGCCGAACCACGAGGTGGCGATGGCACCCGCCGCGAGCGGCCCGAGGGCGGTGACGTAGCGGCCCACGCTGTTGCAGACGGCCAGCGCGGTGGCGCGGACGCTCGGCGGGAACAGTTCGGGGGCGTAGATGAACGTCCCGGACAGGGCGCCGAACAGGCCGAAGCCGAGAAGTGGCATGACGAAGAGGTATTCGGTGTAGCCGCGGTCGAACGGGAACGTCCACGCCACGGTGACGGCCGAAACGCCGAAGCTGACCAGGAAGGCCTTGCGCCGGCCGATGGCGTCGGCGAGGAAGCCCCAGGAGGCATAGCCGACGATGCCGCCGGCGTTGAACAGCATCGCAGCGGTGGCCACCCGGTGATCGGCCAGTCCGGTCGGCAGGTTCTCGGCCGCGGTGAGCTGCCGGATGATCTGCGGGTACCAGGTGGACACGCTCCAGAAGGTGACGAGCGCACCGGATGCCAGCGCGGTGCAGATCAGCATCGGCCGCCGGAACGGTGGTACCAGCAACCTGCGCAGGACGAATTGGTCGGCAGCGGTACTGGTGCCGTTGGTCTTTCGTTCCCGGCGAGCGGTAAGGTGGGCGTTGATCTCGGGCGGCTCCGGCACGTAACGGCGGATGAACCAGACCACGAGCGCGGGCAGACCGGCCAGCGCCAGCATCAACCGCCAGCCGTGGCTACCCCACAGGGCGTAGGCGGCAGCGGCGGCGAAGAAACCGGCGGCGTAGCCCGACATCATGATTCCGCCGGCGCGGGCCCGGTATCGGTTGCGCCAGGTCTCGGCGATCAGAGCCGCTCCGACGGGTGCCTCAACCCCGGAGCCCAATCCCGCGATGAAACGTAGGATTCCGAGTTGCCACCAGGTGTCGGCGAAGGCCGCCAAGGCGCTGAAGACGGCATAGGTCAGGATGCCGAGCGACAACACCCGCGTGCGGCCGAAGTAGTCGGCCAGGACGCCGAACAGGATGCCGCCGGTCGCCCAGCCGATGAGGAACAGCGCGACGGTCATGCCGCCGTAGTAGCCGATCGTGGCGGGGCCGGCCTGCAGCCCGCTGTTGGGGAGCAGCTCGCTCATCGCCGGTCCGAGGACCAGGATGTAGAGGCTGCCGGCGAAGCCGTCTAGACCCCAACCGAGGGTGGTGCCCGCGAGGACGAGCCACTGGGTACGGGTGATCTCCCTGCGCCACCCCTGCGGTGGTACGGTGCTGGATGTCATGTGAAACCCTTCGTGCGACGAGTGATTCGAAACGGATCAGTTGAGCCGGCCGTGCTCCCCACCGCCGTACCAGTCGACGTGATCGGCGGCGGTGCGGACGACGACGGTCTTGATCCAGGAGAAGTCGTCGAACGATTCGGATCCGGCGTCCTTGCCGAGACCCGATTCCTTCACTCCGCCCCAGGGCAGGGACGGTTCGAGGCGATGGTGGTCGTTGACCCAGACCATGCCCGCCACGATGGCCGAGGCGACGCGATGGGCGCGCCCGACGTCGGTGGTCCACACTCCGGCACCGAGGCCGTAGCGGTTGTCGTTGGCCATCCGGACGGCCTCGTCCTCGTCGTCGAACGGGATGACGACGGCGACCGGGCCGAAGATCTCCTCCATCGCGACGGTGTTGGCCATCGTAGCGTCGGCGAGCACGGTCGGCTGCAGGAAGAAGCCCTGCTGCAACGCTTCTGGCAGTTCGGGCAGCCCTCCGCCGGCGACCAGGCGCGCGCCGTCGTCGATGCCGGCCGCGATCAGGGCCCGAACCTTGTCGCGTTGACGGGCGCTGATCAGCGGCCCCAGCTGGGTGTCGGCGTCGGTGGGGTCGCCGATGCGAATGGCGCCGGCCCGGGCAGAGAGGGCGGCCACGAACTCGTCGTAGACGTTGCGGTCCACCAGGAATCGCGAGCCGGCGACGCAGGATTGGCCTGCGGCGACGAAGGCGGCGAACGCAGCACCCTGGGCGGCGACCACGGGGTCGACGTCGTCCAACACGATGACGGGGGTCTTGCCGCCCAGTTCGGCGGTGACCCGGGCGAAACGCGACGCCGTGGCGATCGCCGCCGCGCGGCCTGCCTCGGTGCCACCGGTCAGCGTGATCTTCGCGACGTCGGGATGCTGGGTGAGCCGGGCTCCGGCCTCCCGCGCGCCGGTGACCACGTTGACCACGCCGTCGGGCAGACCGGCCTCGGCCATGATCTCGGCCAGCACCAGGGTGGTCAGCGGCGTCAGCTCCGACGGCTTGACCACGACGGTGTTGCCGTTGGCCAGGGCGGCCGAGACGCTGCGGGCCAGGATCAGCAGCGGGTGGTTGAAGGGGGTGATGATGCCGCAGACGCCCAGCGGGCGACGCTCCTGGTAGGTCAGGTAGGGGCCGTCGCCGGGCAGGACCGCCTGGCGCTGGGCGGCCAGCAGTCCCGCGTTGTAGCGGAACCACTCCGGCACCCGTGACAGCTGCGCACGGGTCTCGGTGATCGGCCGCCCGTTGTTCTGGGCCTCCAGCGTGTAGAGCCGGTCGGCGTTGGCCTCGATCGCGTCGGCGATGCGCAGCAGCAGGCGGGCGCGCTGGCTGCGGACCAGGGCCGGCCACGGCCCACTCTCGAACGCCGCCTTGGCCTTGGCGACGGCCGCGTCGACTCCGGCCGCGCCGTGTTCGGCGACGGTGTCGATGACGGCGCCGGTGGCCGGGTTGAGGATGTCGCGAACGTCGGCGTGGATGGCGGTGGGGCCGGGGACGGTGGTGGTCATGACTATGAGTGTCGTCACAGTGGGTCCGGCCCTCAATGTAGGTCGAGACATTCTTCAGGCAATCGAGTGTGCCGAGGAACACCTGCGTGGAATGCTGGTCGCCATGGCCATGGATGCGGGGGCGCCGCCGGACGCCGAATTGGTCACGTGGCTGAGCGCGCTGCGGGAGCTGAGTTCGGCCTCCACCTCGTCGGGCGATCTTCGCCACGTCCTGGACCTCGTCGCCGAGACGGCGAGATCCCTTCTGGGATTCGACTTCTGTGGCGTGCTGACGCCCGATGACGCCGATGAGGCCCTCGTCATCGCCGGGTGGAGTGGCCTGTCGGCCGAGTACGTGAGCCGGGTCAACACCGACCGACCGGTGCGCCTGGACAGCGGGTCGCCGTCGAGCCAGGCGTACCACTCCGGGCGGGCCGTGGCGATCCGCGACATCGACGCCGAGGCCGAGTTCCGGCCGTGGGGTGGCGTCGCCCGCGAGCAGGGCTACCGCGCGATCGTCTGCGTGCCACTCGTCGCCGGCGACCAGATCCTGGGCACCCTCAACGGCTACTACGCACCGGTGCACGCGTTCACCGGCAGCGAGGTGGAACGGTTGACCCTGCTGGCGAATCACGCGGCTATCGCGCTGACCTCGGCCAGCCGACTCGAGCAGCTCCGCCAACTCAATGAGTCTCTGCGTCATCAGCGAGACGCCCTCTCCCGCTCGGAGCAGATCCACGAACGTCTGCTGTCGGTGACGTTGAGGTCGGGTGGACTGGGCGGGATCGCGACTGTCCTCGCGGAATTGATCGGGCGCCCGGTGCTCGTCGACGACGCACGCAACGTCGTCCTGGCCACGGCGGGGGACGGCGCCGACCTGCCCGGGGACGCCGAGCGCGCGGCGGCCGTCGTCGACGGGGCGCTCGGATCGGCTCCCGTGCGCGTCGGCGAAGACGACGGGCCGGCCTACTTCGTCTCCGTCGCCCGGCTCGGTGACGACGTGGTGGCTCGAATCTGGTTTCCCACCGGCGAATCCGCACTCGACCCGGTGGGCGTCCGCGCCGTCGAGCACGCCTCGATCGTGATCTCCCTGGAGCTGCTGCGCATCCGGACGGCCGCTGAGGTGGAGCACCGGTTGCGCGGGGAACTGCTGGCCGAGCTGTTCAGCACCGGCCCCACCGTCCCCGAACGGCTCGCGCAACGCGCCCAGCGGCTGGGCCACGATCCCACCCGACCGCACGTCGTCGTGGTGGGCGCCCTGGGCTCGGCGGACGAACCCGCCGACAGCCGGCTCTACCAGCGGTCACTGTCGCTGGTCGCCGAACTCGCCCACTCGCGGCGACCACGGCCCCTGACGGCGATGCACCGAGGCAACGTCGTGACGTTGTGGCCGGTCGACGGTCAAGCCAAGGACGATGCCGCCGAATTGATCCGGCGGACAATGGGTTCGGTGTCGCGGTCCGCCGAGGCGACCGTCGCGGTGTCGGCGCCGGGATCGCATGGCTTCGGCGAGGCCTACCGCACCGCGAAGGGCGCGCTGGACATCGCGATGAGCGCCGGGCGCACCAACACCGTGGTCCGCCTGGAGGATCTGGGCGTACTGGGCCTGCTGCTGCAACTGGAGGACTCGTCGCAGTTGGTCGCCTTCGCCGAGCGCTCGCTGGGCCCGCTACTGGACTACGACGCCGCCCATCGCACCGACCTGGTCGAGACGCTGCGCACCCACTTCGCCTGCAAGCTCGACCGCAGCCGGACCGCGGGCGCCCTGCACATCCACCCCAACACCGTCACCCAGCGGCTGCGCCGCATCGAGCAACTCTGTGGCGTCGACCTCGCCGACCCCGCGATCGCCCTACAGTTCAGTGCCGCTCTCACGGTGCTGGACGTGGCCACGGTGTAGGGCGGCACATGCCTGCGGTAGAGGTGTGTGTGCGGCGACATTGCCGCGCGAGGCTGCCCGGGCGAGGCTGAGTTCCATGTCCGCCGCCGCCCACTCGTTCACGGCGGCCGTCGTCGGCGGCTCCGTCGGCGGACTCGCCGCCGCCCACGAACTGCGCTTCATCGGCGCCGACGTCACCGTCTACGAGCGGTCGGTCGACCGCACGCAACCCCGCGGCGCGGGAATCGTCATGCAGCCCGAGGTCGAATCGCTGCTGGCCCGGCTCGGCATCTCGGTGCCGTCGGTCAGCGTCCTGCTTCGGGAACGTCAGCAGCTGCACCGCGACTCGCGCATCGGCCGCTACGAGGCGCCGCAGTGGATGACGGCCTGGGACACCCTCTACGCCGCGCTGCGGGCGCCGCTCGACGACGTTCGATACCGCCTGGGCAGCGAGCTTGACGAGCTGAGCGTCGAAGGTGGCAGCATCACTGCCACTTTCGCCGACGGTCACCGGACGACGACCGACCTCCTGGTCGGTGCGGACGGTGTCGGGTCCACCACGCGCGGTCTGCTGCGGCTGCCCGGGGACGTCGCCTACTCCGGTTACGTCGCATGGCGCGGACTCGAGCCGGAAGCGGAGCTTCCCGGGCACTTGGTGGACCTGCTCGCGGAGCGGTTCACCGCTTTTGGCGCGCCCGGCATGCAAATGCTGTGCTACCTGGTCCCGGGTGCGAACGGCGATCGCGAGCGCGGCTCGCGTCGCGTCAACTGGGTCTGGTACGTCAACACCGCCGAGAAGGCCCTCGCGCGGCTGCTGACCGGCCGGTCCGGGCGGCGCTACGACAACTTCCTGCCGCCGGGGGAGCTGACCGCCGAGCACCTGGCCGAGGTGACGACGATCGCCGAACGCACCCTTCCCCGTCCGTTCGTCGAACTGATCGGCCAGTCGACGCTCTTCATGCAACCGGTGTTGGACCTGCCACCGTCGCGGATGGTCGTCGACCAGGCGGTGCTCATCGGCGACGCGGCGGGGACGGTGCGACCGCACACCGCCTCGGGAACGTCGAAGGCGCTCGGCGATGCGGCCACCCTGGCGGGCGCCCTGCACGGCTGGGAGGCCGGCGCGGATTCGCCGCGGCTCGGCCCCTGGGAGGCGCACCGAATAGCGCACCTCGAGTCGGTGGCACGCTCGGGCCTGCGGTTGGCTGCCCAGTCGTTGCTCGGCCCAGCCGGTCCCGATCATTCGGCATGCGCCGATGCCAGGTAGCGGGTATCTGTAATGGGGGCCAGCATCGTCGACGTGGACCGTGTTGAGAGGCGAGGGTGACGACATGACGTCGACCGCAGATGCGCCAGGGGTCATCGGCTCGCCGATGAACCGGGTCGAGGGCATCGACAAGGTGACGGGCCAAGCGATCTACACCGCGGACGTCGTCGTCCCCGGGACGGCGTACGCCGTGCTGGTGCAATCGGAGATCCCGCACGGCACCGTCACCGCCGAGTCGCTGCGGAGCAGCACCCAACGCGCCCTCGCCGCGCCGGGCGTGCTGCATGCCCTGACACCCCTGAATTGCCCTGCGCTGCAACCACCGCCGCGTGACATGAGCGACGACCTGCCGCTCGAACGCCGCCCGCCGCTGTCGGACCTGACCGTGCAGCACGTGGGCCAGCACATGGCGCTGGTGGTCGCCGACACGCTCGAGAACGCCACGGCGGCCGCGGCCTCGTTCGAGCTGTCCTACGAATCGGCCCCGGCTCGGCTGGGCGCGCGCGAGGTGCTCGACGAGCCGGGTGGCTCCGACGACGACGGCGGGCCCATCCGCCACGGCGTCTACCAACCCGACCACTTCGTCAAACTCGTCGAGGAGAAGCTGCAGGACAGTCGCGGCGCCGACGACGAACCCGTGGGGGCGACAAGGGTTTCGGCTCGCTACACCACACCCCGCAACGCGCACTATCCGATCGAACTGTCGGCGACCGTCGCACAGTGGGACGGCGACGTGCTCACCGTCCACGACACCACCCGCTGGATCACCGGCGAACGCGTCGCGCTGGCCGCCTACCTCGGCATTCCCGAGGCGAACGTGCGCATCGTCTCGCGGTTGGTCGGTGGGGCGTTCGGCTCGAAGAGCTTCCTCTGGATGCACGTCGCACTGTGCGCCGTCGCGGCACGGGAGGTGCGACGTCCGGTCAAGCTGGTGCTGACCCGCGATCAGATGTTCTCCTCCACGGGGCACCGCCCCAGGACCGACCAACACCTGGCGCTTGTCGCCGACGACGCCGCGCGCATCCTCAGCACCGAGCAGCACACCCTGACCGAGACCTCGACCATCGCACACTTCTGTGAACCCGTCGGACTCTCGGCCCGCTTCCTCTATGATTCGCCGCGGCTCGTCGTGTCCCACACCGTCGCCCGGATCAACCATCCCACACCGTGTTTCATGCGCGGCCCGGGTGAGGCGCCAGGCCTGTTCGCCCTCGAGGTGGCGATGGACGAGTTGGCCTACGCCTCCAACGTCGACCCGCTCGAACTACGGCTGCGCAACGACGCCGACCACGACCAGGCCAGTGGCAGGCCGTGGTCGGGCAAGCATCTGCGGGAGTGCTACCTGCAGGGCGCCGAGCGCTTTGGTTGGGCGGACCGGCCGATGGCATCGCGAACGCTGACGCGCGACGGCCTCCGGGTGGGCTGGGGGATGGCGACGGCCACCTATCCTGGCCGGCGGATGCCGGCGAGCTGCCGCGTCACCACCACTGCGGACGGCCACGTGCGATTCGCCTCGGCCACCCACGAGGTCGGCACCGGCGTGCGCACCGTCATGACCCAGATCGCGGCCGAGGCGGCCGGCCTCGACGTCGCGATGGTGGGGTTCGACTCGGGCGACTCGCTGTTCCCCGACGCGCCCTACAGCGGAGCTTCGCAGACGACCGCCACCGTCGGTTCGGCGGTGCATCGGGCCGCCACCGAGTGGCGAAAGAAGCTGGACGACATGGGTGCTCACGTTAGCCGCCTCGCCCCGGATCAACTGGCCACCCTGAACTTCACCATCACCAGCGACGGCGTCGCCGACGACGGGCCGGTGTCGCAGTCGTTTGGTGCGCACTTCTGCGAGGTCACGGTCGACGAGCAGATCGGGCGGGTGTCGGTGACCCGATGGGTGGCGATCATGGACTGCGGTCGGGTGCTCAACCCCAAGCTGGCCCGCAACCAGGTGATGGGCGGCATCACCTTCGGACTCGGCATGGCACTGCTCGAGCAGGTGCCCTACGACGCGCACACCGCTCAATTGATCGGGGAGTACTACCTGCCCACCCACGCCGACCGCCCCGAGTTCGACATCGGCTTCGTCGACGTGCCCGACTACGGCCTCGACCCGGTAGGGGTTCGGGGCATCGGCGAGATCGGCGCCTGCGGTGTGCCCGCGGCGATCACGAACGCCATCTTCCACGCCACCGGGACGCGGTTGCGTGATCTGCCAATCACCCTGGAGCAGTTGATGACACCGTTCGACGCCGAGGCAGGCACGCCATGAGAGAGCTCGTGCTCGTGGTCAACGGGGTGACGCGCACCGTATCCGCCGACGTCAGGTCGACGCTGCTGGACCTGCTCCGGGAGACCTTGCACCTGACGGGCACCAAGAAGGGCTGCGACCACGGACTCTGCGGGGCATGCACCGTCGCGGTCGACGGCGAGCGGGTGGTCAGCTGCCTGACGCTCGCCGCCTCCGTCGACGGCCGGGACGTGCTCACCGTCGAGGGCATCGCCGACGGGGATCGACTGCATCCGCTGCAGCAGGCCTTCGTCGACTGCGACGGATTCCAGTGCGGCTTCTGCACCTCGGGCCAAATCTCCTCCGCGCACGCCATGCTGCACGAGCACGCCAGGGGCGACCTGTCCACGGCGTCGTTCGAGGCCGGCCGCGCCACGGTGTGCCACGGCCCGAAGACGTTGTCCGACGACGAGATTCGGGAGCGGATGGCCGGCAACATCTGTCGCTGCGGTGCCTACGCCAACATCGTCGAGGCCATCGCCGGTGTGGTGGAGGAGAAGTGAAGACCTTCGACTTCGAGCACGCCACCACCGTCGAGGGCGCCGTCGACCGCGTCGTCGCCACCGGCGGGACCTACTACGCCGGCGGAACGAACCTGCTGGACCTGATGAAGGGCGGGGTCGAGTCGCCGACGACCCTCGTCGACGTCGGTCGCCTGGGACTGCGCGAGATCACCGATACCGACACCGGTGGCGTCCTCATCGGCTCGGGCGTCACCAACAGCGCGCTGGCCAACCACCCGTCGATCCGCACCCGCTATCCGGTGCTCTCCCATGCGATCCTGTCGGGGGCGACGACGCAACTGCGCAACATGGCGACCGTCGGCGGCAATCTGCTGCAGCGCACCCGGTGCCCGTACTTCATGGAAACCGCCTTCGCGCAGTGCAACAAGCGTCGACCCGGCTCGGGGTGTGCGGCGCGGGACGGCTTCAACCGCGAGCACGCCATCTTCGGGGCCAGCGACTCGTGCGTCGCGATCCACCCGTCCGACATGGCCGTTGCGCTGGCCATCCTCGACGCGACGGTGCACGTATACGGTCCCGACGGCCGGCGCGAGGTCTCGATCGCGGACTTCTTCCGGCGGCCCGGCGACGAGCCGCAACGGGACAACACGCTGCGCACCGCGGAGCTGATCGTCGGCGTGGAGTTGCCACCATCGCCGTTCGCCGAGCACTCCTGGTACCTCAAGGTGCGGGACCGGCACAGCTACGCCTTCGCATTGGTGTCCGTCGCCGCCGGGTTGCACGTCGAGGACGGCGTCGTCAGCGCCGCCGCCGTGGCGATGGGTGGCGTCGCGCCGATGCCGTGGCGCGTGGCGCAGGCCGAGGCGGAGTTGATCGGCCAACCGCCGGACGAGGCCGCCTTTCGGCGGGTCGCGGAGCGGATCATGGCGGGCGCCGAACCGTTGGCGCAGAACGGGTTCAAGGTCGACCTGGGCAAGCACTCGGTGGTTCGCGCGCTGTCGACGGCGCTACGGGTCAGCTGACGTCGCCGACGTCCTTGTCCCGGTTGGCGTCCTTGCCGCAGAACTCGAGGGTGGCCGCGACGCGCGCCGCGACGTCGGAGGTCGAGGCGTTGCGGCCGTTGCGGGCCTTGAGGACGTTCGCGATGGTGGCGCTGCGGGTGTCCTGACTCATGCCGGTGAAGTCGTGGCAGGTGGTGGATTCGTCGCCGATTCCCGCGCACCCCGCGAGCGTGACCCCAATGGCGGCGAACACTGCGACGGTTCGGTACATGCCTCGACGCTACGGTACCCAGCCGTGGGTCAGAGGACGACCGAGATCTCGTCACCGAGGTCGTAGCCGGGCGCGAGGGGCAGCGTGTCACCGCTCCAGAACTTGCCGGGGTCGAACCAGTTGGTGTCCTTGTCGGTGGCCAGCAGACCCATCTCCTGATAGGTGACGGCGACGGTCTCCGCACAGTAGGCGGTCTCCAGCCCCACCTTCTGGCGTCGCTCCCGCTTGCGACCGGTGACCCGCTGAACCCGGTCGTCGAGGATCGGGATGCCCTTGGTCCAGTCGTGCAGCGTGGGCACCCGGCCGCGGAACCATCGTGCGGTGAGCTTGGCGGTCGTCGGGAACGCGGTGCCGTCCATCCGGGCGACCACTCGGAGCAGGTCGTCCTCCTGTTGGCGGGCGGCATACGGCGTCAGCTGGCGCAGCCAGCAGCGCTGGCCGTAGGTGAGCATCCACCGTTCCACGGCCTGGCGGAGGTCGTTGAGTTGTACCCCGCGGTGATGTCCGCCGCTCCACAGGCATTCGAGCTTGTCGCCGAGTTCGGCGTGCCAGATCAGCGGTGGCAGATCGTCGACGGCCACCGTCATGCCCACGTGGTTGACGGGGGCGTTGGTCATGGTCTGGATGGCGCGGTCGGGACCGGACTCGCCGCGGAACAGCCAGATGTCGCCGGTCCGGGTCTCGGCCAGGGCACGCTCGAGCGTCACCGTGTTCGCGTTCACCAGGGCAGCTTAGGCAAACTAGGGCGATGCGAGGCATCTGGAAGTGGATCGGTCTGGCCGGTGTCGCCGGGGTGGTGGCGGGCGGCGCGCTGGTGGCGCGGGATCAGCGCAAGCGACGTGCCTACACCCCCGACGACATTCGGGCGAGGCTGCACCAACGACTCGCGGAGGCCGGCGCCGGCGAGTAGGCGGTTCAGATGGCCACCGAGTAGAGCCGGTGAGTGCCGTTGAAACCCTTGAGTTCGGCGTCCCTGCCGTCGTCGACGGTGACGTCGTCACCGAGCGCGTCGCGGACGGCTTCGCTGATCAGGATCTCGCCGCCCTGCGCCTCGGCGGCCACCCGGGCCGCCATGGCCACGTTGCGGCCGAACAGGTCGTCGCCGCGGCGTACCGACTTGCCGGCGTGAATGCCGATGCGTACGCGAATTCCGTTGGGTCGCTTCGTGAGCTGACGCTGCAAGTCCATGCTGCACCAGACGGCCTGCTCGGGTTGGGCGAAGGCGATCATGAAGCCGTCGCCCTGGCTCTTGACGACGTAGCCGCTGTGGCGCTTGACCAGACGGCTGACCATCTTGTCGTGCCGGTCGATGAGGCGCACGAAGGCCCGGTCGCCGATGCGTTCGTTCAGCGCGGTCGACCCCTCGATGTCGGAGAACACGAGGGCGACCCGACCGTTGGGCGCCAGCCGGGCCAGGTCGGGGCGTTCGACTTCGGCCCAGTCGGCGAGGTCCTCGATGTTGGAGCGCACGGCGGCGCCGAAGCCCTCCTTGCGGAAGATGTTCGCGGTCTGCCACACCGTCTTGACGGCCTCGCGGCCGCCGCTCACCAGATTGGTCCGGGTGTCGAGCCGGCGCTGCAGCTCACCGAGTTCCTCGTCGCGCTTCTTGACCCGCTGCCACAGCACGGCGATGGCGCAGGCCTCGGCGACGGCCACGGCGAGCAGCAGGTAGATCGCGATCATCGGTAGCGACACCGGTTGATTATCGGCATGTGATCCTCCCGCCCGCGGCAGGCACCCTCAGGCCGCGCTCTCGTCGTCAGATGTGAGGAGGCGTTCTGGGTGGTGGAGGTAGTTGACGCGGGTTTGGCCGACGTCGAGTTGCGGGGGTGGGATCCACTGCACCACGCCGTCGACGAGAGCGACGGTCCACCCGGTTTCGGCGAGGCGGTTGTCTCCGCCGCAGGCGAGGGTGACGTCGTCGATGTCGGTCTGTCCGTTGTGGGCCCAACCGGTCATGTGGTGGACCTGGGTGCCGTATCCGGGGACGGTGCAGCCGGGTTTGGTGCACCCGCGATCGCGGGCGTGCAGGACGATTCGTTGCCCAACCGACGCCAACCGCTTGGTACGACCCAGGTACAGAGCTTCGTTCGAATGCTTGTCGAACACCGCCAGGTAGTGGTGGGCGTGGGCGGCCATCCGGATCAGGTCCGCCATCGGCAGCAGTGACCCGCCGCCGGTGACCCCGGACCCGGCCCCGGATTCCAAATCCTGCAGGGTGGTGGACACGATGACCGTGACGGGTAACCCGTTGTGCTGCCCGAGTTCCCCGGATGACAGAACAGTGCGTCCGATGGCGACGAGTGCGTCGTGGTTGCGTTGCCCAACGCTGCGGTCATCGCCGTCGATTTGTTCCTGGGACGGGGTGCCGGAGGTGCGGGGTTCACAGTCGGCGGGATTGCACATCCCCGGCGCCGCTAGTTTGGCGAGGATCGGTTCGACGACCGCCCTGGCTTCGGGGCCGAGTAGCCCGGTCAGCCGGCTCATCCCGTCGGCCTGCTGCGGCCCCAATCGCAGGAATCGCTTCCGGGCGCGGTCGGAGTCGTCGGGTTCCGGGCCGTCCTGGTCGATCGCCGTCGCCAACTTCTCCGCGGCCTTCCGTAATTCTTCGGGCCCGGTACTGGAGCCGACCGACGCCAACGTGACCTCGGACAGTTCTTTGACCTCCGGATCCACCCAGCCCGGAAGCTTGTCGAGGAAGGACCGGATGATCGTCACGTGCTCGGGGCCGAGGGCCCCGCGGGCTTGGGCGCTCGCGGTGGCGGGCAGCTTCGGTGCCAACGGCTGCCCGCTCAGTGTGGTGCGGTGCCCGAGATCTTCCGCCTCGCAGAGTCGTCGGCGGGCCTCCTTGCCCGAGATCCGCAACCGTTGGGTCAGCACGCTGCCCAAGGACTTCGCGCCCAACTCCACCGGGGAGGCTTCGCGCTGCAGCCGGGCGATCACCCGGTGCCCGATCGTGGGTAGCTGCCAAGTCGCGGTCTCGAGTTCACCGAGCAGTTCGACTAATTCGTGGTGGGTGAACTGGTCGCAGTCCAGCTCGACGAGTTCGGTCACGGCAGCGCGAATCACCGCGACTGCCGCGGTGACCCGATCCGAACTCATACTCGAACACTAGTACGACCCACCGACAAGAAATATGTCCGTGTGACTGTTGAAACCACTGTGACACAGGAGTTTTGGATGAAAGTCAATTCGCTCGGGGGCGGGCACGGGCACCTTGCAGCGGGCGACGATCGCGCGAAGGATCCTTGTGCGGTGATGCGGTGGCCCAACGGAGACAACGGATTGCGGCTACGCCAATCCCGCCGTCACCGTTGCCAGATCGAAGTAGTCCCGCCACGCCGAGATGCGGCCGTCGCGAACCTCTAACACACCCACCACGGGAAGCAGAGCTCGATCGACGCGATTTTCTCAGCGGGTGCCATTGGAATGTCGTGGTAAACCGCATCTTCGATGAACGAGCTGTGGGATGACCTCGACGTTCGGCGCGGCCCACAGGGTGCAGAACTCGGTCACCAGCTCGGCAGGATCGGTCGTCATGCGGTTCACCGATCCACGAAGGCCACGACGGCCTCGGTGAACGCGTCGTTGTCGTCACCGGCGGCGGTGTGGCCCGCGTCGGATAGTTCGACGAACTCCGCCCGCGGCACCTTGGCCAGGAAGTCCTGCACGCCCTCGCTGCTCACCACGTCGGACAGCTTGCCGCGAATCAACAAGATGGGGATCTCCAGGTCGATCGCGGACTGCTCGAGCGCATCCATCCGGACGAACGGGTCGTCGGCCGGCTTGGTCAGGAACGCCGGATCCCAATGCCAGTACCACCGGCCGTCGCGCAGTCTCAGGTTCTTCTTCAATCCCTCCGGGCTGCGAGGCTTGGCCCGGTGCGGCAGGTAGGCCGCCACCGCGTCGGCGGCTTGCTCCAGGGAGTCGAAACCGTCGACCCCGCTGAACATGAAGTCGCGGATGCGGGCACTGCCGTCCTTCTCGAAGCGCGGCACGACGTCGACGAGCACCAGCTTGACGACCACGTCGGCACCGGCCTGGTGCGCGGCGAGGATGCCCGTCAACCCGCCCATGCTGGCCCCGATCAGCACCGTCGCGGTCCCAATCTGATCGATCACCCGCAGCGCGTCGGCGCACAGCGAGTCCACGGAGTACTCCGCGGTGGGGGAGCGGTCGCTGTCACCGTGGCCGCGGCTGTCGAGGGCGACGACGTGGAATCCGGCCTCGGCGAAGATCTGGCCGGTGTTCTTCCAGGAGTGCCGGTTCTGGCCACCGCCGTGCAGCATCAGGATGGCGGGCCGGTCGTGCGCCGTCGCCACGTCGCGGTTCCACTCGTCGGCCACGAGGGTGAGGTCGTCCGCGCCGCGGAATTCGACGGTCACCGGCGTGCTGGTTGCCTCGCTACTGGACATCCCCGCACGTTACTCGTGGGCGACGATGACTTTCGCGGGGACCGTCGGTCAGCCTCCATGACCGCGTTTCCGACGGAAGGACACTCCCCATGCCGGCGATCATTCCCTCCCTGTGGTTCGACGACGATCTCGAGGAGGCCGCCGAGTTCTACACGTCGGTATTCCCCAATTCGTCGATCGAGGGATTCACCCGCTACACCGAGGCCGGCCCGGGCACGCCTGGCACGGTGGTCTCCGGGACGTTCGTGCTCGATGGACAGCGGTTCGCCGGCATCAACGGCGGTCCGGTGTTCTCGTTCGGCGAGGCGGTGTCGTTCGTGGTGCGGTGCGCCGACCAGGACGAGGTCGACCACTACTGGCACCGACTCGTCGAGGGCGGTGAGGAATCGCAGTGCGGCTGGCTCAAGGACCGCTTCGGGCTGAGCTGGCAGATCGTCCCCGAACGGCTCTACGAACTGCTCGGCGACGGCGATCCGGCCCGCGCCGCGGCGGCCACCACGGCGATGCTCGGCATGCGCAAGATCGTCGTCGCCGACCTGGAAGCCGCTCTCCGCGACGCGTGAGCCGGGTACGTTGAACGCGACGCACGCGGCTACTCGAGGAGCGAACATGGCAGACGAGGAGCCGCGCTGGCTCGACGTCCCCACTCCGGATGCCCATCTGAGGGCATTGTCGTGGGGGCCCGACGGAGCCCCGATTGCGTTGTGTCTGCACGGTTTTCCCGACACCGCCCACGGCTGGCGCAAGGTCGCACCGGCCTTGGTCGAGGCCGGCTGGCGCGTGGTGGCGCCGTTCATGCGCGGGTACGCACCGTCGTCGACCTCGGCCGACGGGAGTTACCACGTGGGCGCCCTGATGGACGACGCGCTGCGCGTGCTCGACGCCGCAGGCCCGACCGGCCGCGACGTGCTCGTCGGACACGACTGGGGTGCGATCGCCGGCGCTGGCTTGGCGGCCATGCCCGACGGTCCGTTCGGCAAGGCCGTCATCATGTCGGTGCCGCCCGCGGGTACCTTCCGGCCGCTGGGCCGAGTACCCGACGCGGGCAAGCTGGCCGCGATGCTGCCTCGTCAGCTGCTGCGCAGCTGGTACATCATGTACTTCCAATTGCCGCTGCTGCCAGAGCGTTCCGCCGAGTGGGTGGTGCCCCGGCTGTGGCGACAGTGGTCGCCGACCTACGACGCGACCGAGGACGTGGCACTGGTCCTCGACGCCGTCGGCGCGCCGGAGAACTGGCGTGCCGCCCTCGGCTACTATCGGGCGACCATCCGCGGCAGCACGCCACCGCCGCGGTACGCCGAACTACACGAGCACTGGTTGGCTCCCCTGCGGGTGCCCACGCTCTACCTGCACGGCTCCGACGACGGTTGCGCGTCCGCGGATTACTCACGGTGGGTGGAACCGGCGTTGCCGCCTGGCAGCCGGGCCGAGATCGTCGACGGCGCAGGGCACTTCATGCAACTGGACCGCCCCGATGACGTCGCGCGGCGCATCCTCGACTTCGTCGGGAGCTAGCGCGTCTTCAGGGCCGGGTGGGTGCGCGCCAAGATCGGTAGCAGCACTCGGCGCGGGAGGAGCCGGTAGGCCGCCGCGCCGACCCTGTTGAACGCGCCGGGGACGACGACGGCCTTGCCGGCGGCCAACCCGTCCACCGCCGCGACGGCGACGTCGGCGGCGTCGACCCACATCGCCTTCGGCAGCGCCGCCTCGGCGTCGGCGTCCGAGATGCCCGCGGCCGCACCGAAGCCCGTCTTCACCGGGCCGGGGCACAGGGTCGTGACGGCAATGCCCGTTCCAGCCAGCTCCTGGCCGAGGGCCTGGGTGTAGGACAGCACGAACGCCTTGGCCGCGCCGTAGGCGGCCTGTCCGGGCAGCGGTCCGAAGGCCCCGACCGACGCGACGTTGAGCACGGCGCCCCGGCCCCGCGACACCATGCCGGGCACGAAGCGGCTGCACAGGTCGACCACCGCGGCGACGTCGACCTCGACGAGGTTGAGTTCGGCGACGGGGTTCGAGGACGCAATCGGGCCGGAGGTACTCAGGCCGGCGTTGTTGACCAGGACGTCGACCACGCGGCCCAGGTCGGCGACTCGGGCCGGCAGCGCGGCGCGGTCCTCGGCCTTGGCGAGGTCGGCCGCCAGCACCTCGGCGGACGGTCCGAGCGAGGTGGCCAGGGCTTCGAGCTTGTCGGCCCGCCGGGCGACCAGCACGACGTGCCGGCCACGTCGGACGAATTCTCTGGCGAGTTCCTCGCCGATACCCGACGAGGCCCCGGTGACGAGCACGGTTGCGTCGGCGCTGAGCGCAGGGAGCATGACCGCAGCCTAGCCTTGGGCGCATGACGCAGGAGCGGCTGACGCCGATCGACGCGCAGACGTTCTGGCTGGCCGCGAAGATTCCGAATGACACCGTGCTGATGTTCGGCTTCGCCGGTGTGCCCGCCGACGTCGCGGGGGCACTCGCCGAGATCGAGTCCCGCGCCAGCAACTATCCCGAACTGGCGTGGCGGGTCGAGGACGGCGGGTCGCGGGGTTACCCGCGTTGGGTTCACCGCGGCGTCGACCGGTCGCAGTTCGTGCTGCACGACCTGCCCGAACGCACCTGGGCGGCCTGCCTGACGGCGGTCGGAACCGTGATCGACGACCGGTTGGACGCCACCGACACGGCCTGGCGGTTGCACGTCTTCACCGACGTCCACGACGTGCCGGGGGCAGACGGTCCCGGCACCGTCGCGGTGTTGCAGATCTCGCATGCCCTCGGCGGGGGCGGTCGCACGTCGGCACATGCAGCGCTGATGTTCGGCAGGGCCGGGGTCGTCCCGCCGGGGATCGAGCAGCCGCCGGTGGGACCGATCAGGTTGCCGCTGGCCGGTCTTCGCGCCGCCAGGGCGCACCGCACGCTGGACGCCGACGTCGAGGCGGGCACGGTGCCGGCGCAGGCCCGGCTGCGTCCACCGCTGCGCACCAACGACCGACCGTCCGGGCCGCGCGCCCTGCGTACCGTGGTGCGGCGGCGCTCCGAGTTGGGGAGTGCGACGGTGACGGTGGCCGTGCTGTCGGCGGTCTCGGTTGCGCTCGCCACCGAACTCGCCACTCTCGGTGACGACCCGTCGGCGCTGGGTGCCGAGGTGCCGATGACCAAGCCGCCACCGCGCTTGGCGTACAACCACTTTGGCAACGTCGGCGTGGGACTGTTCCCCGAGCTGTCACCGGCGCAGCGGTCGACCCGCATCGCCGAGGATCTGGCGGCCAGGCGGTTGCGTGCGACGCACGCCGCGATGCGCGCCGACGATCTGGCGTTCGCCGCAACGCCCGCGACGTTGTTGCGCTGGGGGATGGGCAAATTCGACCCGAACGCGCGTCCCCCGGCGGTGACGGGCAACACCGTGGTGTCCAGCGTGAACGTCGGTGCGGCCGACTTCGCCTTCGGCGGCGCGCCCGTCGTGCTGGCCACGGCGTTCGCCGGGCTGTCGCCGATGATGGGCCTGACCCACGTCGTCGGCGGTGTCGGTGACACCGTCACGATCGGGGTTCAGGCCGCGGAGTCGGCACTCGGGGGCGCCGACGTCCTCGACCGCTACGTGGCCCGACTCGACGCCGCGCTCACGGCGCCCTAGGCCCGCAGAGTGCCGATGCCGACGTCGAGCGCGGCCTCGAGATATTGAAGATCGCCGGTGCTCATCAACATCAGCACCCCACCCTGGATGCCGGCCAACAACGCGGCGGCTGCCCGCGACGCGTCGATTCCGGCGTCGACCTTGCCCTGGGCTTGCATGGCCCGGACGCCCACCTCGATGTCCGAGCGCCACCGGTCGATCAGCGTGGTGGTGACGGCCTGGGCGCCGGGCGTGCGGCCGATCTCCGACATCACCGTCGACAGGGGGCAGAGCTGCCCCTGCCGTCGGTAGCGGTCCACGACGGTGTCGCGCCAGCGCTGCCAGGCCGCCCAGGACGTCAGCGCGCCGAGGTGGGGTTGCTGGTCGCTGATGACCAGCGCGGCCTCCTGCTCGGCCACGGCCAGCAGCAGCTGCTCCTTGCCGTCGGGAAAGTAGTGGAAGAGCTGGCTCTTGGACGTCTCGGTGCGTGCCATCACGTCTTCGAGCGTGGTGGCCACCGCCCCGCGGACCCGGATCTCGGCAGCCGCGCCGTCGACGATCCGCTGTCGCGTCGCGCGGCCCTTGGGGGTGAGTCGTCGGAGATCGGGATCCGACGTCACCGCCCCGGCGTTTGGACTCACGGGTCCAGACTTTACGCCACGCGCGGCGAGAAAGTGGCCCGGCGGATCTAGAACACGTTCTAGTCTTTCCCCATGGGATTTCTCAAGCCCGACCTACCGGTGGTCGACTTCGCCGAATGGAGCAAGGGCACCCGTGCCGAGAGAATCCGCCCGCTGGCCGGTCACTGGGCCGAGGTGGGATTCGGCACGCCGGTGGTGCTGCACCTCTTCTACGTCCTCAAGATCCTGCTCTACGTGCTGGCCGGGGCGCTGTTCGCCGTCGCCACCTCCGGTATCGGGGGACTCCTGGACGTGGCCGCCTGGTACGACGAGCCGATCGTGTTCCAGAAGGTCGTCCTGTTCACGATGCTCTTCGAGGTGGTCGGGCTGGGCTGTGGCTTCGGCCCGCTCAACAACCGGTTCTTCCCGCCGATGGGGTCGATCCTGTACTGGCTGCGGCCGGGCACGATCCGGTTGCCACCCTGGCCGACGCGCGTTCCGCTGACCCGCGGCACGGCGCGCACCCCGCTGGACGCCCTGCTCTACGGGGCGCTGCTGGTGGTGCTGCTGGTCGCCCTGCTGTCCGGCGGCACCGGTCCCATCCCTGCGCTGGGCACCACGGTGGGCGTGCTTCCGATGTGGCAGATCTGGGCGATCCTGGGGTTGCTCGCAGTCGCCGGACTGCGCGATAAGGTCATCTTCCTGGCGGCCCGCGGTGAGGTGTACGCGTCGTTCACGGTGGCGTTCCTGTTCGGCGGGGTCGACATGATCATCGCCGCCAAACTGGTGTGCCTGGTCATCTGGATCGGCGCGGCCACCTCGAAGCTCAACAAGCACTTCCCGTTCGTGATCTCCACGATGATGTCGAACAGCCCAATGGTGCGCACCAAGTCGTTCAAGCGGGCCTTCTTCGAGAAGTTTCCCGACGACCTACGGCCCGGGCGGGTCTCGCGAATCGTCGCCCACTTCAGCACCGCCGTCGAGGGTTTGGTGCCGCTGGTCTTGTTCTTCAGCCACGGTGGCTGGCCGACCGCCGTCGCCGCGTTCGTGATGCTGGTCTTCCACTTCGGCATCTTGTCCGCGATCCCGATGGGCGTGCCGTTGGAGTGGAACGTGTTCATGATGTTCAGCGTGCTGGCGTTGTTCGTCGGGCATCCGGGGATCGGTCTCGGCGATTTGACCAGTCCGCTGCCGATCGTGCTCTTCGCCGTACTGGTCGGCACGGTCGCGACTGGAAACCTGTTCCCGCGCAAGGTGTCCTTCCTGCCGGGCATGCGCTACTACGCCGGCAACTGGGACACCACCCAGTGGTGCATGAAGCCGTCGGCGGACGAGAAGATCAAGGCCGGTCTGGTCGCCATCGCGAGCATGCCTCAGTCGCAGGTGGAACGCATCTACGGCAGCCCGGAGCAGGCGTTGGTCATGCTGCACTCGGGCTACGCCTTCCGCGCGATGAACACCCATGGCCGGGCGTTGTTCACCCTGGTGCACCGGGCCATGGCCGACGGCGACGAGGCCGACTACGTGGTCACCGAGGGGGAGCGGTTGTGCAGCACCGCGATTGGCTGGAACTTCGGCGACGGGCACATGCACAACGAGCAATTGATCGCCGCGATGCAGGAACGGTGCGGATTCGAGCCGGGCGAGGTGCGGGTGGTGTTGCTCGACGCCCAGCCCATCCACCGGCAGCGGCAGGAATACCGGCTCGTCGACGCGGCCACCGGTGAGTTCGAACGCGGCTACGTCTCCGTCGCCGACATGGTCACGCGTCAGCCGTGGGCCGACGACGTGCCGGTGCACGTGACGTGGTCGGCGGACGCCACTACTGCATGACGTCGCGGACCTTGACGTCCTCGAGTCCCTCCAGCAGCAGGTCGCGCGACACGTCGAGGTGCTTGCGCCAGTGCGTCTCTGCGCCGGCGCCGTCACCAGCGCGCAGCAGCGTCATCAGCCGCCGGTAGGACCGCATCAGCTTGTCGTACTCGGCCTTGGACATCTCGTGGAACTGCGTGATGGCGAATGCCGTGTGGCGCACCGTGATCTCGTGCAACATGCCGGCGATGATCGTCAGCGTCGCGTTGCCGGAGAGCTCCACCATCCGGCGGTGGAACTCGCCGGTGGCCTCGGCCAGGCGGCCCGACTGCCAGCCCGCGGGGATGTCGTCGGCGAGCATCGCGTCGAGTTCGTCGAGCGCCACCGCGGACGCGGCGTCGGCCAGCAGGCGCACGGCGAGGGGTTCGATGCCCGAGCGGGCGACGAGTACGTCGGCGATGGTCGCGCCCGAGAGTTCCAGCAGCAGACCGGCCGGGCGGGCGACGATCTCCGGGCCGGGCACGCGGACCCGGGCGCCCGTCCGCGAACCGCGGCGCACCTCCACCAGGCGTTCGGACTCGAGCACCCGGACCGCCTCGCGCAGCGTCGGGCGGCTGACGCCGAAGTGCGTCATCAGCTCGGCCTCGTTGGGCAGGAAGTCACCCTCTTTGAGCTGGCCGTCGACCACCATGCGACGCAGGGTCCCGGCGACCAGTTCGGCGGTCTTGGGGGAGCGGATGGTGGTGCCACCGCGCTGCGCGACGGCATTCGGCCCCATCATGGGTGCCAAGTGCGTGGTGCGAGCCAACGGGGTCTCCGAGGGGTTTGGATCGGTGGGTTGTGCAACTCAGTAAACCATGTGGGGCGAGCCGACGGCTGCGTCTCTACCAACCAGTAGGTTGACCTAGTAAACCTACTCATCTACCTTCGGAACTATCCCACCATCAGGCAGCCTGCCCGATCACCACGTCAAAGGAGATGTCCATGGCCGAAGCCGTCATCGTAGAAGCGGTCCGTTCACCAGTCGGCAAGCGCAACGGCGGACTGTCCGGCGTGCACCCCGGTGAGCTGTCGGCGCAGGTGCTCAACGGGCTCGTCCAGCGCGCCGGGGTCGACCCCGCGCTCGTCGACGACGTCATCTGGGGCTGCGTGATGCAGGCCGGCGAGCAGGCACTCGACATCGCCCGCACCGCGGTGCTGGCGGCCGGCTGGCCCGAGAGCGTGCCCGGTGTGACCGTCGACCGGCAGTGCGGATCGAGCCAGCAGTCGGTGCACTTCGCCGCCGCGGGCGTCGTCGCCGGCCATTACGACGTCGTCGTCGCCGGTGGCGTGGAGTCGATGTCGCGGACGCCCATGGGTGCCTCGCTGGCCAACGGCGGCCACCCGTACCCCGAGGCGTTCCGGTCCCGCTACTCGCAAACCCCGAATCAGGGCGTCGGCGCCGAGATGATCGCCGAGCAGTGGGGCTTCGACCGCACCGCGCTCGACCAGTTCTCCCTCGGCTCGCACGAAAAGGCTGCCGCAGCACAGGATTCCGGTGCGTTCGACGACCAGATCGTGGCGATCAAGGATCAGGACGGCAATCCGGTCCTCAAGGACGAGGGCATTCGTCGCGGCGGCACCGTCGAGAAGATGGCCACCATCAAGCCGGCCTTCAAGGAAGACGGGGTGATCCACGCGGGCAACGCCTCCCAGATCTCCGACGGCTCGGCGGCGCTGCTGTTCATGTCGGCCGAGAAGGCCAAGGAGTTGGGCCTCAAGCCCCTGGCCAAGGTGCACACCGCCGTGCTGGCCGGCGCCGATCCGGTCATCATGCTCACCGCGCCGATCCCGGCGACGCAGAAGGCGCTCAAGCGCTCCGGTCTGTCGATCGACGAGATCGGCGTCTTCGAGGTCAACGAGGCGTTCGCGCCGGTTCCGCTGGCCTGGCTCAAGGACATCGGTGCCGACGAGAAGAAGCTCAACCCCAACGGCGGAGCGATCGCACTCGGCCACCCGCTGGGCGGCTCGGGCGCGCGGATCATGACGACGATGCTCTATCACATGCGGGACAAGGGAATTCAGTACGGCCTGCAGACCATGTGTGAAGGTGGCGGCCAGGCCAACGCCACGATCCTCGAACTGCTGTGACCGAAGGCAAGGCGGATGTTCCCGCTGTGTTGTCGGAGCGTCGCGGCAACGTCCTGCTCGTCACGCTGAACCGGCCGGAGGCGCGCAACGCCGTCAACGCGGCGGTCAGCATCGGCGTCGGCGACGCCCTGCACGAAGCCCAGCACGACCCCGAGATCCGCGCGGTCGTGATCACCGGCGCCGGCCAGTCATTCTGTGCCGGAGCCGATCTCAAGGCCATCTCGCGCCGGGAGGGCATCTACCACCCCGACCGCGCGGAGTGGGGGTTCGCCGGGTACGTGCAGCACGTCATCGACAAGCCGACCATCGCCGCGGTTAACGGCACGGCGCTGGGCGGAGGCACCGAACTGGCGCTGGCCAGCGACCTCATCGTCGCCGAGGAGAGCGCCAAGTTCGGCCTGCCCGAGGTCAAGCGCGGCTTGATCGCCGCCGCGGGCGGCGTGTTCCGCATCGTCGAGCACCTGCCACGCAAGGTCGCGATGGAATTGCTGTTCACCGGCGAGCCCATGTCCTCGGCCGACGCGCTCAAGTGGGGCCTGGTCAACCAGGTGGTGCCCGACGGCACAGTCGTCGATGCCGCTTTGGCGCTGGCCGAGCGGATCACCGTCAACGCGCCGTTGGCGGTATGGGCCAGCAAGCGCGTCGCCGCGGGCATCGACGACGGCGTCATCGCCGCCGAGGAGGCCGGATGGAGCAGGACCATGCGCGAGATGGGCACGGTGCTGCGTTCGCAGGACGCCAAGGAAGGACCACTGGCCTTCGCGGAGAAGCGCCAGCCCGTATGGCAAGCGAAGTAAGCCGACTAGGAGAGACACCATGAAGCGATTGATCTTCGACGAAGAGCACGAGCAACTGCGCGCGACCGCACGCCAGTTCCTGGAGAAGGAATGTGCGCCGTATGCCGAGAAGTGGGACGCCGAGCGCATCGTCGACCGCGACGCCTACGTCGCCGCGGGCAAGTACGGCCTGATCGGATTCAACCTGCCCGAGAAGTTCGGCGGCGGCGGCGTCGACGACTTCCGGTTCAACGCGGTCATCGTCGAGGAGTTCACCCGCTACGGCCTCCCGTCACCCGGCCTGAGTCTGCAGAACGACATCGTCGGGCCGTACTTCGCCAACCTCGCGAATGAGGAGCAGCAGGCGCGGTGGCTGCCCGGCTACATCACCGGTGAACTCATCGGTGCGGTGGCCATGACCGAACCGGGCGCGGGCAGCGACCTGGCCGGCATCAAGACCTCCGCGGTGCGCGACGGTGACGACTGGATCCTCAACGGCGCCAAGACGTTCATCTCGGCGGGCATCAACTCCGACCTGGTCGTGGTGGTGGCACGGACCGACCCCGACGCCGGTCACAAGGGCTTCTCGCTGCTCGTCGTCGAACGCGGCATGGAGGGCTTCACCCGCGGCCGCAAGCTCGACAAGATGGGTCAGCACTTCGCCGACACGGCCGAGTTGAACTTCGAGAACGTCCGGGTGCCCGGGGCCAACCTGTTGGGGGAGGAGGGCAAGGGCTTCTACCACCTGATGACCAACCTGCCGTCCGAGCGCCTGTCGATCGCCATCGCGGCGGTCGCCGGGGCCCGCTCGACGTTCGACGACACGCTGGCATACGTCAAGGACCGCAAGGCCTTTGGCCAGCCGATCGGCAGCTTCCAGCACAACAAGTTCCTCATGGCCGAGATGGACACCGAACTGGAGATCGCCGAGGCGTACGTCGACCGGTGCCTGCAGGCCATCGTCGACGGCGAGCTGACCGCGGTCGAGGCGTCCAAGGCGAAGTGGTGGTGCACCGAGCTGGGCAAGCGCGTCGTGGACCACTGCGTGCAACTGCACGGCGGATACGGCTACATGAACGAGTACAAGGTGGCGCGCGACTACGTCGACGTGCGCATCCAGACCATCTACGGCGGCACCACCGAGATCATGAAGGAGATCATCGGCAAGAATCTCGGCCTCTAGCAACGCAATTCGGCGGGGAGGCGTGCAGTCGCACGCCTCCCCGCCGAGTTCGCGTGAATCAGGAGGCGGGGGCCGGCTCGGCCGCCGTCGTAGCCGTGGTGCTCGTCGGCGAGAGGGGCTTGCCCGTGCCCTCGAACGACGTCGTCGGCGTGATGGGCGCCGGCGGGGAGTTCGGGTCCAGGACCGTGTCCAGGATGTAGATCCGGGCGTTGGCGCTCTGGATGCCGCCGCAGATCACCTTGGCCGTGTCGTTGACCTTGATGTCGCCGTCCTTGCCCGTGACCTTGACCTCGGCACCCTCCTGCGTGGGCCGCTGGCCGGCCACGTCACCGGGGCCGAGCAGGCCGAGGAAGACGTGGTAGTAGTCCAACTTGGTCAGCGCGGCGGGATCGGCCTTCGCGGCCTCCAGGGCGGCCGGATCCATCTTGGCGAAGGCGTCGTTGTTCGGCGCGAACACCACGTACGGGCCGTTCTCGAGCACGGGCAGGACGTTCACGGCGGGGTTGAGCCCACCGTTGATCGCCGAGGTGAAGGTGCTCAACGACGGGATCTTGGCCAGGGCCTGGCCGAGCGGCAGGGTGGCGAGGGTCTCCTTGGTGACACCGCTGGGCGCCAGCTCGGCGCGCACGGGATCGCAGTTGCCCTGCCAGTCCGGCAGCGGCTTGACGTCGGCCGTCGCAGTCGGTGGCGGGTCGGCCTGGGCGGTGATCGCCAGGGGCAGCGACACGGCGATCGAGGCGATCGCGGCGGACATTCCAATGGCTCGACTGGTGCGAGTCTTCACGTTTTCGGCTCCTCAGCGTGGTTGAAACGCGCCGCCCAGAGCCCGACTCTCATGGCGACGCCACCCGAAGCGTAAGGGCTCAGATCACGAATCGGCAAAGTCGGCGTCCTGCGCCGCCGGTTCGGAGGCCGCCTGATCAACGGGGTTGACCTGCGGTTTCCCTATGCTCAGGCAAAGTAGCGCGGCCGCCACGCACAGACCCGAGGCGAGATAGAACGCGACGTCGTAGTCGCCGTTCAGGTCATGCAGCCACCCGGCCCCCGCGGCGGCGACCGCGGCCCCCAGCTGATGGGAGGCGAACACCCACCCGAACACCACCGGCGTGCGGGCGCCGAAGTACCGGCGGCACAGCACGATGGTCGGCGGCACCGTCGCCACCCAGTCCAGCCCGTAGAAGATCACGAAGACCCAGGTGCTCGGCTGGGCCTGTGGCGAGAGCAGCGAGGGCAGCAGGAGCAGCGAGACGCCGCGGCCCAGGTAGTAGACGACGAGCAGCACCCGCGGGTCGACGCGATCGGTCAGCCAACCCGAGAAGATCGTGCCCACCACGTCGAGGACGCCGATCGTCGCGAGCAGGCCGGCGGCGACCGTGCTCGGCATCCCGTGGTCGTTGGCCGCGGGGATGAAGTGGGTGCCGATGAGGCCGTTGGTGGTCATGCCGCAGATGGCGAAGCTGCCTGCCAGCAGCCAGAACGCCGGCACGCGGACGCCTATCCGCAGGCCGTCGAACGCGGCCCGGAAGGTGCCGGTCGGCATCACGGCCGCCGTCTCCGTGGTCGCCCCGTAGGACAGCAGCCCGACGTCGCGCGGGTAGTTCCTCATGAACACCAGTACCAGCGGCACCACGCTGAGCGCGGCGGCCGCCACGATGATCGACGCCCACCGCCACCCGTGCCGCGTCGTGACCTCGGCGACGACCGGCAGGAAGATCAGCTGACCGGTGGCGCTCGCCGCGGTCAGCACGCCGGTGACCAGTCCGCGGCGCTGCTCGAACCAGCGGGTCGCGACAGTCGCCACGAAGCCCATCGAGATGGACCCGGTCCCGACGCCGACCAACACGCCCCACAGCAGGATCAGCTGCCAGCTGGTGGTCATCGTCACCGACAACGCCGAGCCCGCCGACACGAGCAGCAGAGCCACCGTCAGCACCGGCCGCACGCCGAACCGGTCCATCAGGGCCGCGGCGAACGGGGCGGTGAGCCCGAATAGCGTCATGTTCACCGACATCGCGAGCCCGACCGTGCCGTGCGACCACCCGAACTCGTGGTGCAGCGGGTTCATCATCACGCCGGGTACCGAACGGAAGCCTGCGGCGCCGAGGAGGGCGACGAAGCTGACGGCCGCGATCACCCAGGCCCGGTGCAGGCGGGGTCGGCGGAGGTCGTGGTTGGCGATCGTCACCAGGACACGATGGCGGTGCGTGGCCCGATCCGCCAGTGGCATGAATGACACAACCCGTCAAGAACGTGCCAAACTGGCGGTATGCATCGCGTCGCCGTCCTGCTGCTCGCACCCGTGGTGGGCTTCGACGCCGCGATCGCCCCGCTGCTGTTCGGTGAGGCAGTCGGGGACGACGGCGAGCCGCTCTACGACGTGGTGGTGTGCGGGCTCGACGCCGGCCCGGTCCCGACCACCAGTGGGTTCGCGATGGTGCCCGCCGCCGGCCCGGAGGCCCTGGCGACCGCCGACACCGTCGTCGTTCCCGGCACGCAATTTCCGTCGGCCCGCCGGGACGGCGTCCTGACGACCGCGGCACTCGCCGCGTTCGCCTCGATCCGGCCCGGCACCCGGATGGTGTCCATCTGCACCGGGGCCTTCGTCCTGGCGGCGGCTGGAGTGCTCGCCGGCCGCCGCGCGACGACGCACTGGAAGTTCGCCGCGGACCTGCGCCGGCTGCATCCGGGGGTCGACGTGGACGAGAACGTGCTGTTCGTCGACGACGGCGACGTGCTGACCTCGGCGGGTCTGGCGGCGGGCATCGACCTGTGCCTGCACGTGATCCGCTCCGATCACGGCGTCCAGGTCGCCAACGCGGTCGCCCGGCACTGCGTCGTGCCCCCGTGGCGGGAGGGGGGCCAAGCCCAGTTCATCGACCGGCACCTCCCGGTCCAGGACAACGCCTCCACCGCGGCCACGAGGGCGTGGGCCGCGGCCCACCTGGACGAGGACCTGACCGTCGAGCGGCTGGCCCGGCGCGCCCACATGAGCGCGCGCACCTTCAACCGCCGCTTCCGGGACGAGACGGGGCAGGCGCCCGGGGCGTGGATCCGCCAGCGACGCGTCGACTTCGCCCGCGAACTCCTGGAATCCGGTGACCTGTCCGTCGAGGAGGTCGCCCGCCGCGCGGGCCTCGGCACCGGCGGCAACCTGCGCCATCAGTTGCGCCGCGGGCTGGGACTGTCTCCCTCGGGCTACCGCAAGGTGTTCCAGGGCGCGTGAACCCGCCCGGTTAGGATCTCGCCCATGCCAGAGCCGCTGATCCTGTCCGTCAACGGCCACGAGCCCCGAGTGCACCCGGAGTCGTTCGTGGCGCCCAACGCCACCGTCATCGGTCAGGTGACCCTCGGCGCCAAGGCCAGCGTCTGGTACGGCGCGGTGTTGCGCGCCGAGTTCGAACCCATCGTCGTCGGTGACGGTGCCAACCTCCAGGACAACGTCACCGTCCACGTCGACCCCGGATTTCCGGCCACCATCGGGGCCGGTGTCAGCGTCGGCCACAACGCCGTCCTGCACGGCTGCACGATCGAGGACGGCTGCCTCATCGGGATGGGTGCGGTGGTCCTCAACGGCGCCCGCATCGGCGCCGGCTCCCTGGTGGCGGCGGGTGCGGTGGTCGGTCAGGGCGCCGTCATCCCCCCGGGTTCCTTGGTCGCGGGCGTGCCGGGCAAGGTCAAGCGCGAACTCAGCCCCGACGAGATCGGTCACAACCGCCTCAACGCGCAGGTCTACGAGCATTTGAGTGACGTCCACCGCACTGCGGTGGAATAGCTTTCGCGCGGGTACCTACCTACGGTGAAACCCATGCGCACACTCGTCACCGGAGCGACCGGCTACATCGGGTCCCGACTCGTCGCCGCACTTCTCGGCGAGGGGCACGACGTGGTGGTCGCCAGCCGCAATCCCGAACGCCTCGGCGACTTCGGGTGGATCGACGACGTGACTCCCGTACTGCTGGACGCCGGCGACGCTGAGTCGGTGCACAGCGCCTTCGGCGTCAGTGGCCCGGTCGACGTCGTCTACTACCTCGTCCACGGCATCGGCCAGCCCGGGTACCGCGAGGCCGACAACGCCGCCGCCGCCAACGTCGCCGCGGCGGCCAAGGCGGCCGGCGTCAAGCGCATCGTCTACCTCGGCGGCTTCGTCCCCGACGCCGATCAGCTCTCCGAACACCTCCGTGGCCGCGCGGAGGTCGCCGAGGCGCTGACCCTCGACGGCGGACCAGAAGTGGTGTGGCTGGGCGCCGCGATCATCATCGGTGCGGGGTCGACGTCGTTCGAGATGCTGCGGGCCGTGGGGGACCGCTTCCTGCTGATCCCGATGCCGCCGTGGGCGAACAACCCGCTGGACCCGATCTCGATCAGCGACGTCCTGTACTACCTGATCGCCGCCGCCGACTCCGAGCGCGTACCCCCGGGGTCCTACGACATCCGCGGTCCGGAGACGACGACGTACGGCGACCTGCTCCTGACCTATGCGCGGGTGTCCGGACTCTGGCGCAGTGGCGTCCCCGTCCCCGACGTCAACATGGATCTGGTGTCACAGGTGGCGGCGCTGTTCGTACCGGTGCCCCGGGCCCTGGCCGCGGATCTCGTGCAGTCCCTGGACTATCCGATGACGGCGTCCAACGACGGCCTCGTGGGTTTGGTGCCCGATCCGCCGGGCGGTCCGGTGAGCATCGAGGACGCCATCAAGCTGTCCCTGTCGGGGCACCGCCGGTTGCCCGTCGACCAACTGGCCGATCCGCATCACCTCGCCGACACCGATCCCGTGTGGGCCGGCGGTGACGTCACCCGCATCCGCACCCTGGCCTCCGCGGTCACCCCGTCGGTCACGCATCCCGCGCTCGGACTGCTCTGCGCCGTCCCCGGACCCGTCGCCGGATGGGTACGGACCGGCCTGGACACCGTGATTGGACTGGCACCCAAGGGGTTGTCGTGATCGGGTTCTTCTCCGAGATCGGCTCGATCGCCGCCACCCCCGCCGCCCCGCACGAGGAGTCGCCCGTCCTGGTCCGGCGGCGTCGCGTCGTCGTGGTGGTCGTGCTGATCGTCGGCGCGTCACTGCTGGGTACGTCGTTGCGGACCACCCCGGGTGACACGGCGTTCTACGTACTGACCCTGGCGCTGGCCGCCGTGTGGGCCATCGGCGCCCGGCTGTCGGGTCCACTGCACCTGGGCGCCGTGACGTTCCGCGGCAAGCTGCGACGACCGGTCCTGACCGGTGCGGGCATCGGCATCGCGCTCGGGCTGGTGTTCATCGTCGGCGGTCTGGTGTGCCGCGAGATCGGCCCGGTGCGCAACTACATCGTCGCGGTCCTCGAGTACGCCAACTACGGATCCCTGTGGCTGGTCGTGCTCATCACCGTGATCAACGGCGTCGCCGAGGAGATGTTCTTCCGCGGTGCGCTCTACAGTTCGCTCGGCAAGTTCCACCCCGAGATCCTCTCCACCGTGGTGTACGCCATCGCGGTGTCGGCGGCGGGCAACCCGATGCTGGGCTTCGCGGGCATCATCCTGGGTGCGGTGTGCGCCTACGAACGCCGAATCACCGGCGGCGTGCTCGCACCCATGCTGACCCACTTCTTCTGGGGTCTGGTCATGGTGCTCGCCCTGCCGCCGATGTTCGGCGTGTAGCGCCCTACCGCAACGGGTTCGCGATCTCGTCGCGCGTCATCCGGGCCGCCACCATCGCAACGGCGGCGAGAACGACGGGGATCACCCCGGCCGCGGCGAAGATCGCCTCCATCGGCACGACCTTCGACAGCGGACCGGCGATAGCGAACGACACCGGCAGGAACGCCAGCGACACGAAGAAGTCCAGGCTCGACACGCGGCCCAGCATCTCCCGCGGCACTCGGCGCTGCAGCAGCGTCCCCCAGATCACTCTGCCCGCTCCGTCGGTGACGCCGACGACGAACGTCGCCAGGGCCATGAGCGGGAACGACGAGGTGGCGCCGACGATCACCAGCGGCAGCGAGCCCCCGCCCCACATCACCATCATCACCGTCAGGTAGCGGCGAGGCAGCTGGCGCGAGGACACCGCCAGTGCGCCGATCGCGCTGCCGACACCGAAGGCGGCCAGGACGAAGCCGTAGATCCGGGCGCCATCGGCGAAGCGATCCTTCGCGATGAAGGGCAGGAGCACCTCGATCGGGCCCAGGACCACCAGCACCAGCATGCACGCGAACAGCAGCGTCCACAGCAGCCACGGGGTGTGCACCATGAAGCGCACGCCGTCGCGCATGTCGCGCAGCACGTGGGTCTTCTCCCGTTGCACCGCAGCGCTTCTCGCAGGACGGGTGGCGACCAGCAAGATCAGACCCACCGCGAAGAGCCCGGCCACGGTGAACTCCCCGATGGCGGGGAACGTCACGCCCACCAGGACGCCGGCGACCGCCGGGCCGACGGCGCGCTGGAACACTGGGCGCACCACGCCCTCCACCCCGTTGGCGGCCAGGAGTTGGTCGGCGGGCAAGATCCGGGGCAGCATGGCGCTGTAGGCGGGAAAGAAGAACGCCGCGGCGATTCCGAGGGCGCCTGCGGCCACGGCCATGTGCCAGATCCGAAGCACGCCAAGCGAACTCAGGAACGCGACCGTGGTGACGACGGTGACGTCGACGGCCTCGACGGCGATGATGATGCCGCGCTGGTCGACGCGGTCGGCCGCGATCCCGCCGATCAGCACGAACGCGACGAGGCCGGTGCCCAGACACGTGGCGACCAACGACAGCGATGCCGGGTCGTCGTCCAGCGCGATCACCTGCATTGCCATCACGACGGCCCACATGCCCTCGGCGAAGATGGAGATGGACAGGGCGCCGATGAGCAGCCGGTACTCGCGGAACCGAAACGGTGCGAGTACGCGCCAGCCGCCGGTGCTCGGCACCGGCCCCTCGACGTCGAAATGCGTACTCACGCAAATGATGGTCGCCGATCGACGCCGCCGAGTCGAACGATTATCGGCCGTCTGCGAGGCCGCGGTCCGTCAGTCGTCGGTGAAGGTCGCCGACCGCCGCTGTTGGAACGCGGTGATGCCTTCGCGGAAGTCGTGAGAGGACAGCAGTGTCAGCTGTCCCTCGGTCTCGAGCTCGAGAGCGCCCTCGAGCGCGGTCAGGGTGGCGGCGTTGACGGCGGCCTTGGTCTTGCGCAGGGCCGCCGCGGGACCGGACTTCAACCGCTCGATCACCGCGTTCGCCTCGGCTTCGAGATCGTCGGCCGCGTGCACCGAGCTGACCAGTCCCGCGGCGTACGCGTCGTGTGCGGTGAGCCGCTCGGCCAGCAGCGCCATCCGCATCGCCCTGGCGCGGCCGATCGACGCCGCGACCAACGCCGAGGCGCCGCCGTCGGGCATGAGCCCAATCTTGGTGAACGCCAGCAGGAAGTACGCCTTCTCCGATGCCAGGACGACGTCGGCGGCGATCGCCAGCGACACGCCAACCCCGGCGGCGGGACCCTGCACGACCGACACCACCGGCTTCGGCAGCGCGACGATGGCGCGCACCGCGCGGTTGGCCGCGGCCAGCGTGTCGGCCGGGCCTGCGCCAGCATCGGGATTCGCATGATCCTCGGTGCCGATGCCCGCGCCGGAGCTGAAACCGCGCCCCGCCCCACCCAGGCGGACGACGCGCACGGCGGGATCGGAGGCCGCGCGTTCGACGGCGTCGGCGGCGGTGTCGAGCATGGCCGCGGTCAGCGAGTTCAGGCTGTCGGGCCGGTTGAGGGTCACCGCGAGGACTCCGTCGTGCAGCGTCACGGTGAGATCGTCGATGCCGGTGTAGGACTCGGTATTGGTCATGCCCGCCTCTGGTAGAGCGAGCGCGAGGCCCGCGATCGCTCGACTTGGTTATACAAGTAAGCTATGTCGCGGTCAACTGGGTCGAACCGATGAAGGGTGTCAACGATGACTGGTCCACTGCACGGCTTGAGGGTCGTCGAGCTCGCGGGCATCGGTCCCGGACCGCACGCCGCGATGATCCTGGGTGACCTCGGCGCCGACGTCGTGCGCGTCGAGCGGCCGGGCAAGGGCGGTGCCGTACCCGTCGGCGGCCGCGATTCGATGCTGCGAAACCGGCGCTCCGTCGCGGCGGACCTGAAGAGTGACGAGGGCCGGGACTTGGTGCTGCGGCTGGTGTCCAAGGCCGACGTGCTCATCGAGGGCTACCGTCCCGGCGTGACCGAACGGCTGGGTCTCGGACCGCAGGATTGCGCCGCGGTCAACGAGCGGCTGGTCTACGCCCGCATGACGGGGTGGGGTCAGACGGGGCCGCGTGCGCAGCAGGCCGGTCATGACATCAACTACATCTCGCTCAACGGAGTGCTTCACGCGATCGGCCGCAAGGGCGAACGCCCCGTGCCGCCCCTGAACCTGGCCGGTGACTTCGGTGGCGGGTCGATGTTCCTGATCGTCGGCATCCTCTCGGCGTTGTGGGAGCGCCAGAGTTCCGGGCTGGGTCAGGTCGTCGACGCCGCCATGGTCGACGGCTCCAGCGTGCTGGCGCAGATGATGTGGAGCTTCCGGGCGAGCGGCATGTGGAGCGACGAGCGCGGTGTGAACATGCTCGACACGGGTGCGCCCTTCTACGACACCTACGAAACGGCCGACGGCAAGTACGTCGCGGTCGGAGCGATCGAACCGCAGTTCTACGCGCAGTTGCTCGCCGGGCTCGGGTTGGACGCGGCCGATCTGCCGGGCCAGCACGACGCGGCGCGGGCCGACGAGCTGCGGGCGACGTTCACCAAGGCGTTCCTGGAGCACGATCGCGACCACTGGGCCACGGTGTTCGACGGCACCGACGCATGCGTCACCCCCGTCCTGAGCTTCGGTGAGGTGGAGAGCGAACCGCACATCACCGAACGCGGCACCTTCTTCCACGACGTCTCCGACGACGGGGACAACCTCGAACCCGCACCCGCCCCCCGCTTCTCGCGCAGTGTGCCCCCGACCCCGACGCCGCCCGGCCCGAGGGGTGCGGACACCGAGGCCGTGCTTCGGGACTGGGTATAGTCCCAACCAACTAGTGGGTTGAGTCAACGAAGGGAATCGATCAGTGCAGATCAAGGACTCGGTAGCGGTCGTCACGGGAGGTGCGTCGGGCTTGGGCCTGGCCACCGTCAAGCGGCTGCTGGACGCCGGCGGCAGCGTCGTGGTCATCGACCTCAAGGGCGAGGACGTGGTCGCCGAACTCGGTGACCGCGCCAAGTTCGTCACCGCGAACGTCACCGACGAGGACGCGGTCGCCAAGGCTCTCGACGTCGCTGAGTCGATGGGTCCGATCCGCATCAACGTCAACTGCGCCGGCATCGGCAACGCGGTCAAGACGGTGAGCAAGAACGGACCGTTCCCGCTCGACGGCTTCCGCAAGGTCGTCGAGGTCAACCTGATCGGCACCTTCAACGTCATCCGGCTGGCTGCCGAGCGGATCGCCAAGACCGAACCCGTTGGTGAGGAGCGCGGTGTCATCGTCAACACCGCGTCGGTGGCGGCGTTCGACGGTCAGATCGGGCAGGCGGCGTACTCCGCGTCCAAGGGTGGCGTGGTCGGCATGACCCTGCCGATCGCCCGCGACCTGTCGCGCGAACTGATCCGTGTCTGCACCATCGCGCCCGGCCTGTTCAAGACCCCGCTGCTGGGTTCCTTGCCCGAGGAGGCGCAGCGCTCGCTCGGTGCGCAGGTACCGCACCCCGCCCGCCTCGGCGACCCCGACGAGTACGGCGCGCTGGCGCAGCACATCGTGGAGAACCCGATGCTCAACGGCGAGGTGATCCGCCTCGACGGGGCAATCCGGATGGCTCCCCGATGAGCTTGAAGACGAAGTTCACCGAGGTCTTCGGTGTCGAGCATCCGATCGCCCAGGGCGGCATGCAGTGGGTCGGCCGCGCGGAATTGGTTGCCGCAGTGGCCAATGCGGGCGGATTGGGGTTCATCACGGCCCTCACGCAGCCCACGCCGGCGGACCTGGCCCGCGAGATCGCCAAGACCCGCGAGCTGACCGACAAGCCGTTCGGGGTCAACCTGACGATCCTGCCGTCGATCAACCCGCCGCCGTATGACGAGTACCGGCAGGTCATCGTCGACGAGGGCGTCAAGATCGTCGAGACCGCCGGCTCCAACCCGGCGCCGCATCTGCCGATGTTCCATGACCACGGCATCAAGGTGCTGCACAAGTGCACCTCGGTGCGCCACGCGGTGAAGGCCCAGGGGCTTGGCGTCGACGGCATCAGCATCGACGGGTTCGAGTGCGCCGGCCATCCCGGCGAGGACGACGTGCCTGGGCTGGTGCTGATCCCCGCGGCCGCCAAGCAGATCGAGATCCCGATGATCGCCTCCGGTGGCTTCGGCGACGCGCGGGGGCTGGTCGCGGCGCTGGCTCTGGGCGCCGACGGCGTCAACATGGGCACGCGCTTCATGTGCACCGTCGAGTCGTGCATTCATCAGAACGTCAAGGACGCCATCGTGGCCGGCGACGAGCGGGGCACCGAGCTGATCTTCCGGACGCTGCACAACACCGCCCGGGTGGCGAGCAACGTGGTCTCGCGCGAGGTCGTGGAGATCCTCGCCGGCGGCGGTCAGTTCGACGACGTGAAGGATCTGGTGGCTGGCGTGCGCGGGCGCAAGGTCTTCGACGACGGCGACCTCGACGCGGGGATTTGGACGGTCGGCACGGTGATGGGTCTGATCGACGACGTCCCCACCTGCGAGGAGTTGATCTCCCGCATCGTGGCCGAGGCCGAGGAGATCATCACCGCCCGACTGGGTGCCATGGTGTCGGCACCCGTCGCGGCGACTGCCTGACCCCTGAACGCACCAAGAGCCGCAGACCCACGGGTCTGCGGCTCTTGGCGTACTGGTCTGCGGTGCGCCGTCCTAGACGGCGGCGGCGAGATCCGGAAACTGCTCGGCTGTGTCTCCCTCGACGAGATAGTCCCCGTGGTAGAGGGCCTCGAAGTCAACCTTGATGACGTTGGCACTACTGTCGTCGATCCACATGTACTGAACGGTAACTTCGGGCTTTGAGAGAACTCTGAGCCTGCGTTCTGAAATTGGTGGCAATGTTACCGAGAAGTAGGTTGACCCCCCCGCGAGAAGGCCGCGCGCATGAAGAAGCCGCCGACGAGAACGCCGGCGGCTTCGCATGCGTCACTTACGTGACATGACCACGTCGAACCCGAGGGTACGACCGGTCAGTCCGAACAGCGCGAGTGGTCTCGCGCCCGGTCAGACGGCTTGGGCGAGGTCGGGGAACTGCTCGGAGCAGTCACCCTCGACCAGGAAGTCCCCGTGGTAGAAGGCTTCGAAGTCAACCTTGATGACATCTGCGCTGGTGTCGTCGATCCACATGTACTGGACAGTAACCATCACCATTAAGAGTTCTTTGAGTCACGATTCGGAAAACCCTGGCAATTCTTACCTCGAAGTAGGGTCCTAGCTCCCCGGGGTGCTCAGATGCAGTGGGTTGACGCCGTTGAGCAGGACCCACGTGGCGACCGCCGCGGCCACCGCCACCAGGAACGACGGGACCGTGACCGCGCCTGGCCAGCTCGGCCGGCCGAACACCCGGGCGTCCACGGAATGGGCGCCGGCCCCCACGAATAGCAGGGTCGCCGCGGCAAACGCCATCAGGAACGGCACGCTGAAGGGGTCGGACCACACGGCGGCACCCGACACGGTGGCCGCCCAGGCGTCGATCATCGCCGCGACGATGCCGCATGCCGCCAACGGGGTCAGCAAGCCCAGCAACAGCGCCGCCCCGCCGGCGATCTCGGTGGCGGTCACCAGGTAGGCGGCGAACGTGGGTGACTGCCAGCCGCCGTCGGCCATGAACTGCGCAGTGGAGGTGAAGTCCACCGCCTTGAGGATGCCCGCATGCAACGCCGTCGCCGCGACACCGACCCGCAGGATCAGAAGGCCCAGGTCGGAGAGGGACGAGGAGGACTTCCGGGTCCGCCGTCTGAGCACGTCCGTCGTCGCCATGGCGACCACCCTAGGGGTGCGTTGAACGATTCGCCCGCCGCCGTCGTGCCATGAGAAGAGGAGCGTTGACCGCGCGAAGTTAACACTGATAAGTTAACGCCGCTACTACGGGAAGGGGTCCACGTGCTGCACCGAATCGCCCGGTTGGCCATCGCCGCGCCGCGCCGCATCCTGGTCCTCGCCGCGCTGGTCATGGTCGCCGCCGCGATCTTCGGGGTGCCGGTGGCCAAGAGCCTCTCGGCGGGCGGCTTCCAGGACCCCAACGCGGAGTCGTCTCGGGTGGCCCGCGTGCTCACCGACGACTTCGGTCAGGGCGACATGCAGATGCTGCTCACCGTGACCGCGCCCGCCGGCATCAGGAGCCCTGCCGCGACGAAGGTCGCCGACGACGTCGTCGCGCGCCTGAAGCAGTCGCCGCACGTCGCCGAGGTCACCTCTGCCTGGACCGTCCCGCCGGCCGCCGCCGCGCAACTCACCAGCAAGGACGGCACGTCCGGCCTGATCGTCGCCGGCATCACCGGTGGCGAGACCGACGCCCAGAAGTACGCCCAGGAACTCTCCGACGCCGTGACGCAGGACCGCGACGGGGTCACCGTGCGCACCGGCGGCCTCGCCATGGTCTACGCCCAGATCACCGCGCAGACCCAGCGCGACCTGCTGCTGATGGAGTCGATCGCCATCCCGCTGAGCTTCCTGGTGCTGGTGTGGGTGTTCGGCGGGCTGGTGGCCGCCGCGCTGCCGATGATCGTCGGCGGCCTGGCGATCGTCGGGTCCATGTCGGTGCTGCGGCTCATCACCTTCGGCACCGACGTGTCGATCTTCGCCCTCAACCTCTCGACCGCCCTCGGCCTGGCCCTGGCAATCGACTACACCCTGCTGATCCTCAGCCGCTACCGCGACGAACTCGCCGACGGCGTGCCACGTGACCAAGCCCTGATCCGGACGATGTCGACCGCCGGGCGAACCGTGCTGTTCTCGGCGACCACGGTCGCGCTGTCGATGGCTGCGATGTTGTTGTTCCCGATGTACTTCCTGAAGTCCTTCGCCTACTCGGGCGTCGCCACCGTCGGGTTCGCCGCCGCCGCGGCGGTGATCGTCACCCCTGCCGCGATCTGGCTGCTCGGCGACCGGCTCGACGGCCTCGACGTGCGCCGGCCGCTGCGCCGGCTGTTCCGCCGCGACGAGCCCGCGGTGAAGCCCGTCGACCAGATCTTCTGGTACCGGTCCACCAAGGCGGTCACGCGGCATGCCGTCCCCATCGGACTGGCCGTGGTGGTGCTTCTGCTCGCGCTGGGCGCGCCGTTCCTCAGCGTCCGTTGGGGATTCCCCGACGAGCGGGTGCTGCCCACCTCGGCGTCGGCACATCAGGTGGGCGACCAGCTTCGCAGCGACTACGCCGAGGACTCGTCGACCACGGTGACCGTCGTGATCCCCGACGCCGACGGGCTCGCGCCGGATGTGCTGGGGCGCTATGCCGCCGACCTGTCCAAGGTGTCCGACGTCGCCTCGGTGTCAGCGCCGACCGGGACGTTCGTCGGCGGCGCGCGGGTCGGCCCACCGTCGGCCGCCACCGGGGTGGCCGACGGCCGGGTGTTCCTCAGCGTCGCCGGCACCGCACCGCTGTTCTCCGACGCCTCCGAGACGCAACTCGACGCCCTCCACGGTGTCGCGGGCCCGGGTGGCCGCGAGGTCGCGCTCGGCGGGGTGGCCCAGATCAACCGAGACAGCGTGCAGGCGATCACCTCCCGGCTGCCGTGGGTGTTGGGCCTCATCGCCGTCATCACCTTCGGTCTGCTGTTCCTGCTCACCGGCAGCGTCACCCTGCCCTTGAAAGCCGTTCTGCTGAACGTGCTTTCGCTAACCGCGGCGTTCGGAGCGCTGGTGTGGATCTTCCAGGACGGTCACCTGAACGCCCTCGGTACGACCCCGACCGGGACGCTGGTGGCCAACATGCCGGTGCTGCTGTTCTGCATCGCATTCGGCCTGTCGATGGACTACGAGGTGTTCCTGGTCGCCCGCATCCGGGAGTACTGGCTGGACCTGAGGAGCAACGGCGACGCGACGCCGTCCGGCCTGCGAGCCATCAGTGCCGCCCGCGCCGACAACGACGAGGCCGTCGCCCTCGGGTTGGCGCGGACCGGCCGCGTGATCACCGCCGCCGCGCTGGTGATGTCGATATCGTTCGCCGCGCTGATCGCCGCCCAGGTGTCGTTCATGCGGATGTTCGGCGTCGGACTGACGTTGGCGGTGCTGGTCGACGCCACCCTGGTCCGGATGGTGCTGGTACCGGCGTTCATGCACGTGATGGGCGGCTGGAACTGGTGGGCGCCAAGGCCCTTGGTCTGGCTGCACCAACGGATCGGCATCAACGAATCCGGGTCCGACCACGCCGCCGCGCCCATCCCTGACCGGGGCATGGTCGCCTCGGCCGACGGCCGCTGACGTGAGCCCGCTCAAGCGTCGCCGGGCCGCCCGCGGTTCCGGGGAGCACCTCCGCGAGGAGATCCTCGACGCCGCCACGGGTCTGCTGATGGAGACCGGGCACGCCAAGGCGGTGTCGATCCGCTCGGTCGCCGAGCGCGTCGGGGTCACCCCACCATCGATCTATCTGCACTTCGACGACAAGGACGCCCTGCTGGATGCGGTGTGCGCCAGGTACTTCGAGGCACTCGACCAGGTGATGCAGCAGGTGGCGCTCGACCAACCCACCACTGTCGACCGGCTGCGTGCCCAGGGGTTGGCCTACGTCCGCTTCGCCATGGCGAACCCCGAGTTGTACCGCATCGCCACGATGGGCGAGGGCAGGCCCGGCAGCGACGTCGACGTCACGTTGAACAGCTCGGCGTTCGTGCACATGAGGGCCTCGGTCGAATCGCTGATGGACGAGGGCGTCTACCTGCCGGGCGATCCCACCATGGCCGCCCTGGAACTGTGGACCGTAGCCCACGGCGTTGCGGCCCTGGCCATCTCGCGGCCCTACCTCCCGTTCGGCGACATCGAGTCCTTCGCCGACCGGGTGTTGCGATCGGCGTGCTGCGGGTCCATCGTGACGGGAATGCTGGGACCGGACGTACCGCCGGTGGAGGCGGTCTCGAGGATCAAGGGGATGGTGACCTGATGGCAGTGGACAATCCGTTCTTCGCCCGGCTGTGGACGAACATGGCGACCCGCGAGCCGGAGACCATTCGGCGGCTGCGACGCGAGAATCTGTCCGGGCTGCAGGGCCGCGTGCTGGAGGTGGGAGCCGGTACCGGCACCAACTTCGAGCTCTATCCGTCGACCGTCACCGAGGTCGTCGCGATCGAGCCGGAGCGGCGGCTCTTCGACGTCGCGACGCGGGCGGCCGCCGAGGTCGCCGTGCGCGTGACCGTCACCACCGACACCGTCGAGGACTACCCGGCCGGCGAACCCTTCGACGCCGTCGTCTGCTCGCTGGTGCTGTGCTCGGTCGAGGATCCCGACTCCGTTCTGCGCCAACTGTTCTCGGCGTTACGGCCCGGTGGCGAGCTACGGTACCTCGAACACGTGGCCAGCAGAGGATGGCGGGCATCGCTGCAGAAGGCGGCCGACGCGACCATCTGGCCGCGACTGCTGGGCAACTGCCACACCCATCGCGACACCGAACGGTCGATCGAGGCCGCCGGCTTCGAGGTGCTGCACTCGCGCCACGAATGGGCGCTCCCGTCGTGGGTGCCCATGCCGGCGTCGGAGGGCGTGATTGGCCGGGCGGTGCGGCCAGCCGGCTAGACGGGTGTGCCGCCGCCCGTGGCCGACTTGCTCAGCGCGAAGCCGTTGGCGGGCCCCACCGGACAGGTGGCGGATTGCGCGGACACGCCGCTGACCTGACCCACCAGGGTGTCGGCATCCCAGGTCCACGTCTGCATCTCCGCGCCGCGAGTGCCGTCGGGGCAGCTGTGGCCGTCGGGCCGGTCGACGCTCATCGTCCACCGCCCGCCGGCCAATCGGGCCTCCCCGCTCCAGCCGCTGGAACTGGTGACGTGCGCCACGCACCCGCCCGTCGGCGGACAATCGGTCCGGGCCGTCCACGAGGTGTGGGCTCCCGCGCCGAACAGGTTCAACGTGTACCGGCCGCTGAAGTCGTCGGCCCAGGCCGGGGCGGCGATCGCCACCGACACGGTGGCGGCGAACAGCGTTGCCGCCACTCCACGGACTAGGGGCATGATTCCTCCATCGCAGTGGCCAGCATTCTGTGCGAAAACTCGGCCGTGCGCAGCACATCGACCAAAGACGTCGATCCTGGGAATGGACCGGCCGGGGTCGACGTTGGAAGGTGCTGGCGCGCTGTGCCGCCGCCACGGGGTACGCCGGTCGCGTGATCCCGAGATGCTCTGTGAAATATCTTGTCTGCCAACATGTTCGAGTCCTGACAATGAACTTCGGAAGCCTTGGAGATGCTGGACGACGTCACGTCGTCGCGGTTGACTGATGGCATGACCGGTCGGATCGGGCGACCGTGGAATTCGTTGGAGGAGTCATGACCGTCGAACGCATCAAAGTCCTCGCCGCGACCGTCGGCGCCGGCGCCGTCGTGGCCGCCGCCGTCGTGTCCGGATTCGGCGCGGGCGCGGCGCCTCAGGCCGTCGCCGGAGGTTCCGGCGACTCGGCCACCGACACGTCCTACGTCCAACCGACGGCGTCGGCGATGAAGCTGCCGTCGACGGTCGTGCAAGCCCCGGAGACCACCAACGAGGATGCGCCGACCACACTGGCGACCCCGATGGCCGCGCCGACCTACAAGGCCACCGCCGCACCCGGCTGCGTCAACAACGGGCAGTGCCCCTAGCCGAGCAGCACGGGCAGCCGTTGCAGCAGGCCGGGCAGCGCCGTCGCCGAGGTCTCGCGCAGCGAGATGGTCACCCGGTCCGACAGCGGCGTTTCCTCCGGATTGACCTCGATGACGGGAATGCCTCGTGCCAGAGCCAGGTCGGGCAGACCGGCCGCCGGGTAGACGATCGCCGAGGTGCCCACCACGATCGCCACGTCGGCCCTGGTGACCGCTTCGACCGACCGGTCCCACTGCTCAGAAGGCAGCGGCTCGCCGAACCAGACCACGTCGGGTCGGATCAGGCCGCCGCAGCGGCACCTCGGCGGGTCGACGGTCTCCACCGGTCGTGGCATGTCGGGCAGCGGGCCGTCGTAGGGCACCCCGCAGCGGTCGCAACGAAAGCTGAAGAGGCTGCCGTGCACGTGGTGCACCCGGCCGCTGCCGGCTCGCTCGTGCAGATCGTCGACGTTCTGGGTGACGACGTCGACCTCGGCGCCGTCCTGCCACGCCGCCACCGCGCGGTGGCCGTCGTTGGGCCCGACCGACTTCATCATGTAGTGGCGCCACAGGTACCAGGCCCACACCTTCTCCGGGTGCCGGAGCCAGCCGTCGGAACTGGAGATCTCGTAGGGGTCGACCTTGGCCCACAGACCCGTCTCGACGTCGCGAAACGTCGGGACGCCGCTCTCGGCGGACATCCCCGCTCCGCTGAGCACCGTCACTCGCACGCCACCAAAGTAGCCGCTTTTTGTGATACTGGGCACGTGGGGGATTTGGGGGAGTGGGTCCGGGTCGACCCGGACGGGGCCAGGCCGCTGTTCGATCAGCTGCGCACGCAGATCATCGCGGGCGTGCGGGACGGCAGGCTGCCGCCCGGCACGAGGCTGCCGACGGTCCGGGAATTGGCGCATCAGCTGAACATGGCGGTGAACACCGTCGCCCGGGCGTACCGGGAGCTCGAGGCCGCCGGTCTCCTGGAGACCCGGGGCAGATTCGGCACGTTCGTGGCGCGCATCGATCCTGCGGACGCCGCGATGGCGACGGCCGCGCACACCTTCGCCGCGGCGGCCAAGGCGCTCGGCATCGGCAAGGCCGACGCGCTGCGCTACGTGGAGACGGCGTTCAGCTAGCCGAATTCGAGTAGCGTGAGCGACGGCCGCACGGCGTCGAGCGCCGGGATGCGCTGCATCGCGGACATGGCCGCGTTCAGCACGCGGCCGCGCCCCCGCGGGTAGGGCACGTCGTGCACCGCCCGGACCCCGGGTACCACGTCGACGAGGCGGGCGGCCTCCGACGGCGACATGCCGAACGGCATGGCCGGCACCCGGTATCGGGTCGACGTCCACAGCCCACCGCGGCGCGCCAGCGCGGCGAACCACGACGGCGGCAGGTCGAACATCATCCGGCCGCCCGGAAACCGCCGCGCGCACGCGGTGATCAGAGCCATCGCGTCGGTGGGCTCCAGGTACATCAGTAGGCCCTCGGCGGTGATGAACACCCCGTCGCTGGCGTCGACGCGGTCCATCCAGCCGTAGTCCAGAGCCGACTGCGCGCACACCTGCACCCGGTCCGACGGCGGCAGCAACTTCTCGCGCAACTGCGTGACCGGCGGCAAGTCGACCGTCAGCCAACGGAATTGGTGACCGACCTCGCCGGTGTCGAGCCGGTAGAAGCTGGTCTGCAGACCCTCGGCGAGCGCGACGACCGTCGCCGCGGGATGCACCCGCAGGTAGTCACGGGTGGCGCCGTCGAAGGCCAGGGCCCGCACCGCCATGTCCTGGCGACGGGTGTAGCCGAACTTGGCGAAGTCGAACTCGATGGAGTCGACCAGCTCGACGGCCATCGGGTCGTCGACGATGCCATCGGGTCTGCGGGCTTCGTGCGCCCGCACCTGCAACGTCAGCAATGCGGTCTCGGAGACTCCGGACAGGTCGACGTTCACCTTCACTTGGCGAGCACCTTCTCGATCGTTCGTAGGTTGCGGGTGGTGGTCGAGGACTTGTACCGCTTCTTGCCCATGGTCTTTCCGATGGTCGTGTCCAGGGTCCCGCTCTTGGGCACCTGCCAGTAGACGACGCCCTGGCCTCGCTCGATCAGCTCGTCGGGTCCACCGTCGGCGGCCAGCGCCGCCAACTCGTCGAGCACGTCGGCTCCGGTGACGAAGGTGACGTAGGAGTGGTGGCCGTCGACCTCGCGGGTGAACGGGAACGCCTCGGAGATGGCCTGCACGGCGTCGCGCTCGTAGGCCAGCACCCAGGCGTCGTAACCAAAGGCGTCGCGCAGCGCCTTCTCGGCCTTGGCGCGCACCGTGTCGACCTTGGCCTTGCTGGTGACGAGCACGTTGCCACTGGCCAAGACCGTCTCGACGTCGGAGAAGCCGGCGTCGGCGAAAGCCGTCGCGACCTGCGCCATCTTGAGGTTCACCCCTCCGACGTTGACGCCACGGAGGAAGGCGACGTAGCGCGTCACCGGAACTCCAGCAGGGTGATGCTCGGCCGGTTCCGCCTGAGTGGTCCGATGCGATCCAGGCCGGGCGCGGCGGCGAGCCGCCACAGTCCCCGGCCCCGCGGCGACGGCACGTCGTGCGCCGAACGGATGCCGGGGATGACGCCCGCCAGGGCCACCGCGTCGTCGGCGGACTGGCCGAAGGGCATCGGGGGCACGAGGTAGCGCGACGAGAGCTTGACGCCCGTGAGCGTCCGGGCGCTGAACCACCGGGGGACCGAGTCGAACATCATCCGACCACCGGGGAATCGGGCAGCGCAGTCGGCGATCAGCCCGAGGGCGTCGGTGGGCTCGAGGTACATCAACAGTCCCTCGGCGGTGATGAACACGCCGTCGGTCGCGTCGACCCGGTCCATCCAGCCACGGTCCAGGGCAGACTGCGCGAGGTCGACGATGCGGTCATCCGACGGGAGCAGCCGACTGCGCAGTTCCATGACCGGTGGCAAATCGACGGAATACCAAGTGGATTGGGCCAGGAGCCCGGAGCGGTCCAGCCGCCAGAAGCTGGTCTGCAACCCCTCGGCCAGGGCCACCACCGAGGCCCCGGGGTGAGTGGTCAAATACTCGCGAGTGGCGGCGTCGAAGGCGAGCGCGCGCACGGCGTGGGACTGATTGGGCTTGCCGAACTTCAGGTAGTCGTAGGAGATCGTGTCGAGCAACGCGACCGCCCAGGGATCGCGGATGAGTCCGTCGGATCGCTTGGCCTCGGTGCCGCGGTTGTGGAGCGTCCACAGTGTCGTGGCCGAGACACCCTCGAGCGTGATCGCGGAAGCGGCCGTCATGGCTCCATGGTAGGAGTCTGCGAACCCGACCGAAGGCCGCGTGACGGTCGTACGCTGGCCACCATGACCCGAGACGTGTTCGACGACAAGCTGCTGGCGCTCATCGGCGGCAACTCGCTGGGTGTCCTCGCGACGGTCAAGAAGGACGGCAGACCTCAGCTGTCCAACGTGTCCTATCACTTCGACTCCCGGGAGCTGACGATCTCGGTGTCGGTCACGGAGCCGCGCGCCAAGACCCGCAATCTGCGCCGCGACCCGCGAGCCTCGATCCACGTCAGCTCGGACGACGGCTGGGCGTACGCGGTCGCCGAGGGCAACGCGATCCTCACCCCGACGGCGAGCAGCCCGGACGACGACACCGTCGAGGGGTTGATTGCGTTGTACCGCAAGATCGCCGGCAAGGAGCATCCGGACTGGGACGACTACCGCCGGGCGATGGTCGACGACCGGCGGGTGCTGATGACGATGCCGATCTCCCATCTGTACGGCATGCCGCCTGGGATGCGCTGACACGCGCTAGTCTCACACCATGGCCGAGCGACCCGAAGACGAGAACAAGCGCAAGTTCCGCGAGGCGCTCGAGCGCAAGAAGGCCAACGCCGGGGGCGGATCCGAGCACAAGGACGGCGGACGCAAGCACGGTCCGCGGTCGACCGCACCCGCGGAGGCCCACCGCGAGTTCCGCCGCAAGAGCGGCTAACCCAGCCTCACCAGCCGCCGATCCACCCGTCGAAGATGGCGTCGGGCTCGTCCTCGGGACGCTGCGAGCGGCCGACGAGGAAGTCGAAGTCGCAGCCTCGGTCGGCTTGCATCACCCGCTCGACGTACAGCGCGGCATAACCGCGCGAGTGTCGTGGCGCCCGGGGTGCCCAGGCGGCCCGGCGAGCGGCCAATTCGGTGTCCGAGACGTCCATGTCCAGGATTCCGCGGTGGGCATCCAGGACGATGACGTCGCCGTCGCGGACCAGGGCCAGCGGTCCGCCGACGGCCGATTCCGGACTGACGTGCAGCACGCACGTGCCGTAGGCGGTTCCGCTCATCCTGGCGTCGGAGATGCGGACCATGTCGGTGACGCCGTCGGCGAGCAGCTTGCTCGGGATCGGCAGCTGACCCCACTCCGGCATGCCGGGCGCACCGCGGGGTCCCGCCGAGCGCAGGATCAGCACCGAATCGCGGGTGACTTCCAGCTCGGGATCGTCGAACCGGCGGATCATGTCGGCCATGTCCTCGAACACCACCGCCGGCCCGCGGTGGACGAGCAACTCCGGGCTGGCCGCGGCGCACTTGAGCACCGCGCCGCCGGGGGCGAGGTTGCCGCGCACGACCGCCAGGCCGCCCGGCGGTTGGAACGGCGTGCCGAGGGGCGCGATGACCGACTCGTCGGTCGCCGCACCGGCGGGCAGGTTGTCGGCGACGGTCTTGCCGGTCACCGTCAGGACGTCGGTGTGCAGGAGCGATTCGAGCGATTTGAGCACCGCCGGGATGCCGCCGGCGTGGAAGACCTGTTCGACGAGGTGCTCACCGGCGGGCCGCACGTTGACCACCAGCGGAGTGCGCGCCGACAGTTCGTGAAAGCGGTCCAGCGACAACGGAACTCCGACTCGGCCGGCGATCGCCAGCAGGTGCACGATCGCATTGGTGGACCCGCCGACGGCCAGCATCAGCGTGATGGCGTTGTCGAAGGCCTCCGCCGTCATGATCTGCGACGGCCGCAACTTCTCCACGGCCAGCCCGACGGCGCGCGCGCCGCATTCCTCGGCGACCTGAAATCGGCGTGAGTCCATGGCGGGGATGGCTGCGCTGCCGGGCAACGTCATGCCGAGGCCCTCCACCAGGGTGGCCATCGTCGAGGCCGTGCCCATCTCGGGACAGTGCCCCCGCGACGGTCCCGCCGCCGCCTCCAAGCGTTCGTAGTCGGCCATCGACATGCGCCCGGCCCGGACGGCGTCGACGTACTCCCACAGGTCGGTGCCCACTCCCAGCTGCTTGCCGTCGAACACGGCGGGAGCCGCCGGGCCGCCCGTCAGGGCGATGGCGGGCACGTCGGCACTCGCCGCTCCCATCAGCTGGGCGGGCACCGTCTTGTCGCAGCCGCCGAGCAGGACGACCGCGTCGAAGGGATAGGCGCGAATCGACTCCTCGACGTCCATCGCCATGAGATTGCGAAACAGCATGGTGGTGGGCTTCATCAACTGCTCGCCCAGTGACATCGTCGGGAACTCCAGCGGGAAACCCCCTGCGGCGAGAACCCCCCGGCGCACCGAGTCGGCGAGGCCGCGAAAGTGCATGTTGCAGTTGACGACCTCGGACCACGAATTGCAGATGCCGACGATGGGGCGGCCCTCGAAGGACATTCGCGAGAATCCGGAGGCCCGCATCGCCGAGCGATGGACGAAACCGGGAACGTCCTTGCCGGCGAACCACTTCGCGCTCCTGAGGCCGGTGGGGGCCGACGACACGATCAGCGCACCCGCGCCGCGTAGGCGGTGATCTTGCGCAGCGCCGGTTGCCGGGCGGCCCGGTACCCCACCCAGCGGCCGGGCCGGGTGGACATCAGGTTGCCCACCATCCGCTGCTGCCACGGCGCGCGATGGCCTCCGGTGCGCGCGCTGGTCTTCACCTGCGGTGCGACGCGGCCGTCGGCGTCGTCCAGGGCGACCTTGGCGGCGTTGTGCCCGTTGGCCCCCATCACCCCGCCGCCGGGGTGGGTGCCCGAGCCGCAGAGGTAGTAGTTGCGCACGGGGGTGCGGTAATTCGCCAACTCCGGGACGGGCCGCGCGCCGAAGAGCTGGTCGAGCATCATGGCGCCGTGGAAGATGTTGCCGTCGGTGATCAGGTACTCGTCGTTCAGGTCGTCCGGGGTGATGACGACGCGGTCCAGGATGTGCCCGCGCAGGTTGGGCGCGTAATCGAACAGGTCCTCGAGCACGAGGTCGGCCCACCGCTGCTTCTCGGCGGCCCAGGTGGTTCCGGTCAGCTCGGACGGCAGTTGCTGGATGCCGAGGGTCATCGTGTGCAGACCCTCGGGTGCCAGCGAGTCGTCGGTCACCGACTGGGTGACGGCCTCGATCACGAACGTGCTCGGGAACGTTCCCCGGCGCTGCGCCTCCCAGGCCTCCTCGAAGGCCTCCCGGCTGGGGCCGAGCAGCTGATGTCCGTGGTGCTGCGGGCCCTCCGACGCGTCGGGGAACGGAAGGTATTGCGGCAGTTCGTCGATCAGCAGGTGGATGCGCGCCATGGATCCTCGGGTGTCGATCGCCTCGACGTCGCGAACCAGCTTGGGTGGCAGCACGCCCGACGGCACCAGCTGCAGCAGCGACCGCTTGGGGTCGGCGTTGGAGAACACCTGGGCGGCGGTGACCACGGAACCGTCGGCGAGGCGGACACCGGTGGCCGTGCCGCGGTCGACGATCAGTTCGCGGACCGGGGCCGAGGTGCGGATGGTGGCGCCGTAGTGTCGGGCTCCGGCGGCAAGCGCCTCGCTGATGGCGCCCATGCCGCCACGGGCCAGGCCGAATTGGCCGAAGTTGCCGTTGAACTCACCCCAGGAATGGTGTCCGTAGGTGTAGGCCGTGCCCGGGGTCGACGGTCCACCGAAGATCGACACCATCCCGAAGAACGTCAGCATGCTCTTGAGTCGCTCGTCGTCGAAGTACTTGTCCAGCAGGTCTCGTACCGACAGCAGCGTGAATTCGTCGAAGAGCGTCTGTTCGCCCGCCGCCTCGAACGCGGCGAACACCTCGGAGCGCTCGGGCGGGGGTTTGAGCAGATAGGGCGTCACCAGTCCGGCGAAGCGTTGCAGCCGTAGGCCGAAGTCGAGGAAGGCCGCGGCGTCCTTCTTGCTGAGCTTCTCCAGTTCGCGCAGCGTCCGGTCGGTCTCCTTCCACATGGTGAACGACGTGCCGTCGCGAAACAAGCTGAAGGACAGCGCATCTCCCTGGTAGAGGTCGAGACCGAACCGGGCAAGCTCGAGTTCGGCGATGATCTCGGGCCGCAGCAGCCCCGCGATGAAGGCGCACGAGGACCACTTGCTGCCCGGAATCAGCTCCTCGGTGACGCACGCGCCGCCGACCACGGGGCGGGCCTCGAGCACGAGCACCCGCTTGCCCGCGCGGGCGAGGTAGTTGGCCGTGACCAGGCCGTTGTGGCCGGCGCCGATGATGACGGCGTCGTAATCGGGTGAGTCGGACATGTCAGATCTCCTGAGGGAGCGTTGATTTGCGGGTGAACAGGGTGGTGACGCTGCCCGGCTCGACGAGTTCGTCGAAGCGGGCGACGACGTCGGTGAGCTCGGGTGCGCTGTCGCGGACCTTCTCCCACTCGGGCCAAGACGACACCGTCATCACCTCGACCACGTCCACGGTGGCGTCGTCCTGCTCGGTGAGGAAGACGTCGAAGCCGAGGACGACGTCGAACGCCAGACAGCGGGGGCGGTCGAGCTCGACGGAGAACCGTTCGAAGTCGGCGCTCGTCACGCCCGGCCGGAGCCGAAAGGTGTTGATGGCGCTGGTGGTCATGTCAGGCGCCCTCGCGGTTGATCATGACGTGTTTGATCTCGGTGTACTCCTCGAGGGCGTAGACCGACATGTCCTTGCCGTTGCCCGACTGCTTGAATCCGCCGTGGGGCATCTCGGGTGTGACCGGCAGGTGGTCGTTGACCCACACCGTGCCGAATTGCAGGTCACCGGAGACGGTCATGGCCCGTCCGAGGTCCTTGGTGAATATCGAGGACGCCAAGCCGTATTCGGTGTCGTTGGCCCACGCGACGACGTCGTCGGAGTCGCCGAACGTGGTCACCGACGTGACGGGTCCGAACACCTCGGTGCGGACGATCTCGTCGTCCTGTCGAGCGCCGACGACCACGGTGGGGGCGGTGTAGAAGCCCGTTCCGGGGTTGTCGCCCTGGATGAGCTCGACGTGGCCGGTGGCCTTCGCGCGCTCGACGAAGCCCTCGACCCGGTCACGGTGCGCCGCGGTGATCACCGGGCCCATGGCGGTGTCCTCGTCGGCGATGTCGCCGAGGTTGAGTTCCTTGACCGCCTTGTCCAGCCCGGCGACCAACTCGTCGTGCACGGCTTCGTGGACGTAGAGCCGGGAGGCCGCCATGCAGTCCTGGCCGGAGTTGCAGAAAGCGCCCTCCATGATCTTCGTGACGGCCAGCGTGACGTCGGCGTCGGGGTACACCAGAACCGGTGCCTTGCCGCCGAGTTCGAGGTGCAGCCGCTTGAGGTTGGAGTCCGCCGACGCGCGCATCAGCGCCCGGCCGGTGTCGACCGACCCGGTGAGCGACGACATCCGGACCAGGGGATGGGCGACCAGGCGGGCGCCTACCTCCGCACCGTCACCGGTGACGACGTTGAGCACGCCGCGCGGGAACAGGTCTTCGGCTAGTTCGGCGAGCCGCAGCACCGAGAAGGGGGTGTGCTCGGAGGGCTTGAGCACCAGGGTGTTTCCGGTCAGCAGCGCGGGACAGATCTTCCAGATCGCCATCAGCAGCGGGTAGTTCCACGGCGCGACGGAGCCGACCACGCCCAGCGGGTCGCGCCGGATGATGCTGGTCTTGCCCGGCACGTACTCGCCTGCGGCGCGACCCTCCAGGGTTCGGGCGCCACCGGCGAAGAACCGCAGATGATCGGGGATCATCTCCATCTCCTCCAGCGCCAGGCCGATCGGCTTGCCCACGTTGCGCGACTCGATCTCGGCGAGGGTGCGCTGGTCCTCCTCCATCCGGTCGGCGAGCTTGAGGAAGGCGCGCGCCCGTTCGCCGACCGGCGTGCGGGCCCACCCGGGGAAGGCGGCGTGGGCGGCGGCGACCGCACGGTCGACGTCGGCGGCGGTGCCGCGGGCACTCTCGGCGAACGTCTCGCCGGTGGCCGGTGCGTGAATCTGGTCGACGGCGCCGCCCGCGGCGTCGCTCCAGGTGCCGTCGATGAACATCTTGTCGTGGAAGGTCATGGTCACTCCTGGGTCGGTGAGGTCGATCTGCCGGCCGCCATGGTCAGCAGGGTGCGTACTTCGTCTTTCGAAATAGGTTGTTGCGCAATGGACATGTGCACCATCAGGCCTTCGATCACGACGTCGAGCAGTCGTGCGGTGGCGCGGTCGAAGTGCTCGGCGAGAGCGTCCTCGGCGCGCTCCATCCAGCGCTGCGTCACGCGCCGGGTCTCGGGCCTGCGGACTGCGTCCCCGTACAGCTCGTAGGTCACGGCGAGCTCCTCGGGGTGGGCGGTCAGATCGTCGGTGAGTGCCGAGGCGATGCAGTCGACGAGGTCGTCACCCTCGCCGCACGCCGCCAGGCGCGCCTCGAAGCGGCTGGCCAACGCATCGACGTGCACCTCGAAGGCCCGGTGGACGATCTCGTCGAGGCTGCTGAAGTGGTAGGTGGTCGACCCCAGGGGCACGTCGGCGGCGATGCCGATGGCGCGGTGCGTGATGCCGGCGACGCCGTCGCGGGCGAGCACCTCGAGTGCCGAGGTCACGATGCGGTCCTTTCTGTCGGGGTCGTGTCGACGAGTCCGCCGCGCTGCGGGTGTCATGGCCCACTCCTCCGTTAGGTACAGATGTACGCATCGATGCGGACAAATGTACGTAACGGCGGGGGGCCTCGTCGGTCGAATTCTGAAAGTGGTGCCCGCTACTGGGCCTCGGGTGCGGGCTCCTCGAGGTCCCGCTCGTTGAGTGCCTGCCCCACCAGGGCGTACTTCTCCGGCGCGGCAACCCGTAGGTACAGGCCGTAGAGCATGCCCGCGAGCAGGGCCAGGAACACCAGCGACAGCATCAGCGCCGCCATCGCACCGTGGACGCCGAGCAGGATGTCGAGACTGTCGAGGGTCAGCACGAAGAACGCGCCGAGCCCCAGGATCGCCAGGATCGGGGCGACCATGGTGTTCCAGACCCGCTTGTCCACGTCGGACTTGCGGAAGAACGCAAAGATCGCGACGCCGGCTATGAGCTGGGACAAGATCACGCCGATCGTGCCGATGCCGGTCGCCCAGGTGAACAGGGTGGCGAACGGATCCTGACCGAACGCGGCGAACACGGCGACGACGACGCCGACGGTCACGCTCTGCACGATGCCCGAGACCCATGGTGTCTGCCGGCGTGGCAGCGTCCAGCCCAGCGGCTTCCACACCAGCCCCTGCCTGCCGAGCGAGAACTGATACCGCGACACGTTGTTGTGGAACGTCACGATGGCGGCGAACGTCGCCGAGACGATCAGCGTCTGGAACACCACGGAGATGTTGTGACCGATGATGGCGTCGCTGGCCGCGAAGATGAAGTTTCCACCCGTGTCGTTGGCCATCCCGACCACACGGTCGACGCCGAGTGCGTTGATGAGCAGCCAACCCGACACCGCGTAGAGGATGCCCATGAAGGCGATGGAGAGGTACGTCGCGCGGGGGATGGTACGGGCCGGATCACGCGCCTCCTCGCCGTAGATCGCCGATCCCTCGAATCCGATGAACGACGCATGGGCGAACATCAGCGCCACCCCCAGCGCGCCGCCGAGCACGACACTGGGCCGGAACGGTTCGAAGGAGAACTGGGACACCGGAACTCCGGAGTCACCGAAGAGGCTGAACGCGCCGAGGATGGTGATCATGGTGACCTCCAGGGTCATGAACACCCCGAGGACCTTCGCTCCGGAGTGCACACCCTGCAGGCCGAGCCCGAGACACGCGACCAGCGCCACGAAGGCGTAGACCCACCAGGGGATCTCGACGCCCAGCGCGGGGTTGAGCAATTCAGAGGCGTAGTACCCGAAGCCGCCGTAGAGCCCGGCCTGAATGGCGTTGTAGGCGAAGATCGCCAGGAACGCCGAGCCCAGTCCGGGGATGCGGCCGAGACCCAGTGTCACGTAGGCGTAGAACGCGCCCGCGTTGGTGACGTGGCGGCTCATGGCGACGTATCCGACGGCGAAGATCATCAGCACGACCGCGGCGATGACGAACGCCCCCGGCATGCCCACGCCGTTGCCCGCGCCGATGATGATGGGATAGAGCGCCACCACGACGGTCAGCGGTGACGCCGCGGCGATGATGTAGAAGAAGATGCTCGGCACGCCGAGGCTGTTCTCCCTCAGGCCGTGGTTGCGCCGCTCGGCAGGTGGTGACGTGCCGGGCGAGGGGGACGGCGGCGTCGCGGTGCGCCGTCGCGGTGGCAGGGATTGAGTGACGTTGTCCATGATGGTTCATCTCTCGAGTCTTGGGCGGGTGACGATGATGCCGAGGGAGCGGTCTGTCACCCCCTCATGCCGAGGGCGAGGTCGACGAGGAGGTCTTCCTGCCCTCCGACCATCGATCTGCGGCCGGCCTCGACGAGCAGGTCGCGGGTCTCGATGCCGACCTCGGCGGCGATGCGTTCGGCGTGCAGCAGGAAACTGGAGTAGACGCCGGCGAATCCGAGGGTCAGCGTCTCGCGGTCGACCCTGACGGGCCGTCGTTGCAGGGGGCGGACGACGTCGTCCGCCGCGTCCATTAGAGCGAAGGGGTCACACCCGTGGTGCCACCCGTTCAACTCCGCGACCGCGACGAAGGCCTCGATCGGGCAGTTGCCCGCTCCCGCACCGAGACCCGTGAGCGACGCGTCCACGCGGTGCGCGCCCTCCTCGACGGCGACGAGTGAATTGGCTACTCCCAGTGCGAGATTGTGATGGGCGTGCACGCCCACCGTGGTCGTCGGCGCGAGGACGTCGCGGTAGGCGCGGACCCGGTCCCGGACGCCGGACATGGTGAGCCGGCCACCCGAGTCGGTGACGTAGACGCATGCGGCGCCGGCGTCCTCCATGATCTTGGCCTGTTCGGCCAGCCGGTCCGGTGCAGCGAGGTGCGACATCATCAGGAACCCGGCGACGTCGAGTCCGAGGACCTTCGCGGTGCCGATGTGTTGGCGGGCGATGTCGGCCTCGGTGCAGTGGGTGGCGACGCGCACCGAGGTGACGCCCAGGTCGACGGCCGCTCGCAAGTCGTCGAGCGTGCCGATGCCGGGGATGAGGAGCGTCGTCAGCCGGGCGCGTCGGACGACCTCGGCGGCGGCGGCGATCCACTCACCGTCGGAGTGTCGACCCGCGCCGTAGGTCAGGCTGCCACCGGCGAGGCCGTCACCGTGGGCCACTTCGATGGCGGCCACGCCGGCGGCGTCGAGTGCGGCGGCGACGCGCTGGACGTCGGCCAACCCGAACGAGTGTCCGACGGCGTGCATGCCGTCGCGAAGGGTGACGTCCTGGACGTACACCTCGGTCGTCATCGGGCGGGCTCCGGAGTCGACGCCAGCCACGAGTCGGTGACGAGGCGTTCGGCCACTCGAACGGCAGCGGCCGTCATGATGTCGAGATTCCCGGCATAGGCGGGCAGGTAGTCCGCTGCGCCCTCGACTTCGAGGAACACCGTCACGTGCGTCAGTTCGTCGACCGCGCCCGCGGTCCCGATCAGCCGTCGCCGCGGATCTTCCTGGGACACGGCGGACGTGCGGACCGCCCGCGCGAGCCGGTAGCCCGGCACGTAGCGCGCCACTTCGGCGACCATCGCCGAGACCGCCGCCGTGATGACGGTCTCGTCGACCGTCGACACCAGCGCGGCGACGGTGTCGCGCATGTTCATCGGTGGTTCGGCCGGGTTGAGCACGATGATGGCCTTCCCTCGGGCGGCACCACCGACGGACTCCAGCGCGCGGGCCGTCGTGACCGTGAATTCGTCGATGTTGGCCCGGGTTCCCGGGCCGGCCGATCGCGACGAGATGGAGGCGACGATCTCGGCGTAGTGCACGTCGGTGACGCCGGCCAATGCCGCCACGACCGGAATCGTGGCCTGGCCGCCGCAGGTCACCATGTTCAGATTGCGTTGCCCCGCGAGTCGGGACATGTTGACCGCGGGTACGACGAACGGCCCGATCGCCGCGGGAGTCAGGTCGACGACCGGCACGCCGGCCGCCGCCAGCGCGGCGTCGTTGGCGTGGTGCGCGGTGGCACTCGTGGCGTCGAACACCACGTCGACGCCACCGAACTCGTCCAGTGCCAACAGCCCGTCGACGCCGTCAGCGGTGATGGCCACGTCGAGCGCGGACGCTCGTGCGAGACCGTCACTGCCGGAGTCGATTCCGGCCATCGCCACCACGTCGAGTACGTCGGAGCGGCGCAGCTTCATCATCAGGTCGGTGCCGATGTTGCCGGATCCGATGACGGCCGCCCGGTGTCGGCGCGTCACGCGAGTGCGCGGGCGGCCGCGCGGGGGCTCGGGGAGACCACGACGTCGGGAGCGCTGGTCTGCACGAGCTCGTTGAGGATGGCGGCGTGACGGACCTTGTGGCGTACGAGTTCGGCATGGAACTCCGGCCGCACCCAGCCGTTGTACATCACGGCCTCGGACTCGCCGGGTTCGATCTTGAAGTACACCGGTCCCGCCACGCGGGCGATCTCACCGGCCTCCCAGAGCCGGTTCATCCCCCCGAACGACTCGAACGTCTCGGCCCACACGTCGAGTGGAATGTCGACCGCCTGCCGGATTGCGCCAAGCATCGGGCGGCTCAGGTCGCCGACGGGGTTGACGCTGTCGGCGCCAAGATCCTGAAGGATCCTGATCGACGCGGGGTTGGCGTGGCCGGCGTAGACCGAGATCTTGAACATCGCGTCGGCGGGGATGTGGCCGGCGTCGCGTGCCTTGTTCAGGATGTCGAGAACCCCTTCGTCCCAGACCAATACGCCACGGATGCCGGTCGAGAAGATCCTCAGGTAGTCGTCGAGCAGGTAGCGGATGTTGTCGAGGCCGCGGACGCGACGTCCGCCGGCCTGGCCCTCGGTGCTCAGCGCCTGACGCCCGAGGTCCCAGCCGGTGCGGGGGCCCGGGACCGCCACCAGATCGATGCCCCGCTCCGCGGCGAGAGCGGCGACGTCGGTGAGTTCGGAGGTGCTGAGCAAGGTCGTGCCGCCGCCGAAGGCGATCACCCGGTGGATGAAGACACCGTGTGCGTCGGCCTCGTCGAGCATCGCCTCCATCGTCGAAAGCCGTTCGACGCCAGAGATCTCGAGCCGATACTTGCCGCCGTCGTCGAAGGCCTTCGCCGAGGGCGCGAGGGCGTAGTCGTCGGCCGCGAGCAGGCCTTGGGAGGCCAGGATGCTGGCTCCGTCGACCGTGGCGTTCCGACTGTCGGCTACGGGGGGCATTGCGTCTCCTTAACGAATTTCACTGAGTGATATTAAACTGCGGTGAATGAAAATCTACGAGCCCACGGCCGAACTGTCAACAGGAAGCGAAGGTGTCCGTGCCATTACTGGGTGCTGGTAACCTTCACTGGGTGAAAACAGCACCGGCCGCCGAGAAGTCCTCCGGCATGATCGGGGTCGAGCGCACGGCCAAGATCCTCTCCGCCGTGGGGGATTCCGACATCGGCAATCTCACCGAGATATCAAGGCGCACAGAGCTGAACGAGGCCACCGTGCTGCGATACCTGAACAGTCTGGCGGCGCTGGGCTACGTCGAACGGTTCAACGCCAACCAGTACCGGCTGGGCTGGGAGATCTTCCGGCTCGGGCAGCGCGCGTTCTCCAACCAGGTCCCCTCCGACGCGGTCATCCCCACCATGGAACGGCTGGTGGGCGAGTTCAACGAGACCGTGAACTTCGCCGCCCACAAGGAGCGCGCCGTGGTGATCCTCGACGTCGTGGAGGGTCGCAGGGCGGTCAAGAAGGTCAGCGACGTCGGGCAGACCGACCCCTGGCACGCCTCCGCACTCGGCAAGGCGTTGCTGGCGACGATGCCCGACAGCGTCTGGCGCGACGTCGTCGCCTCGGCCGGCTTGCCCGAGCTGACCACGCACACGATCACGACGATGAAGAAGATGGCAGCCGAGATCGAGGACGTCCGTACGCGCGGCTTCGCCGTCGACCGGGAGGAGGCTGCCGAGGAACTCACGTGCGTCGCGGCGGCCGTGCCCGCCTCCCGCGGCGGGCCCTCGCGTTACGCGCTGAGCATCAGCTTTCTGACCCACCGCCTGGATGCCGACACCCTGGAGCACGCCGGTGAGAGGGTCGTCGAGGCCGCTCGCGAGATCGCGGCCAAGCTTCCCTAGGGCCAAGCCGTTCCCCAGGGCGAGCCTCACGCCGAGACGCGTTGCCGTTCCTGCATCGCGATCGCGACGAAGCAGACCGCTGCCAGCGCCGCGGTCGCCAACGCGAAACTGACCCCGGCCGTACGCAACCCGAGGTGCTGAGACGCGAAACCCTCGGCGATGACCGGCAAGGCAATGGCGACGTAGGCCACCACGAAGTAGGTCGAGCTCACCTCGGCGCGGCGATCTGCCGGTGCCAGTTCGGCGACGGCGGCCAGCCCGCGACTGAAGCTGATGCCCTGGCCGATGCCCGCCACCACGCCGGCGACGATCAGCAGCGACAGCGACGGCACGTGCACCGCCACGGCCAGGATCACCATGCCGACCGCCAGGATCGCGCACCCGACGGCGATGGCCTGCCGCGGCGGGATGCGCCGCGCCCACAGCTGCGAGACGGCCGATGCCACGAAGATCGAACTCGCCACCAGGCCTGCCACCGCGTGGTTCTCGATGCCGAGGACCGACCGGACGAACGTCGGGACCACCGCCATGAACAGACCCGTGACGGAGAATCCCGCGAACGCCGCGGTCGCCGCGGTCAGGAAGACCGGCCGCATGTCGGCGGGCACCGACAGCCGTTGCAGTCCAAGCGATCCGGTGCGTGACGAGGTCTCCGGGGCGGCTAGCACGGCGGCGACCGCCAGGACCACCAGCGCGATGTGCACGACGAAGGACAGCTGCAACGGGTCGGGGGCGTACTGCACCAGAACGCCCGAAACCAACGGCCCGGCCCCCAGCCCGCCGATGTTGACCACGGTGGCGACGGCGGTGGCCCGGTCGCGCTGCGCGGGCGGAGAGGCTTCGACGACCGCGGCGGTAGCCGTGCCGGTGAAGATGCCCGCCGACAGCCCCGAGAGCAGCCGGCCCACCAACAGAAGCGGCACGTCGTCGGCGAACGAGAACACCACGCTGCTGGCCAGGGCCAGCGCGGCGCCCGCGAGCAGAACCGGGCGGCGCCCCAGCGCGTCGGACCAGCGGCCGAACACCAGCAGCGCGGCGAGCACGCCGACTGCATAGGTGGAGAAGATCACCGTGGTTGTCAGCACCTGGAAGTGCATGCGGTCGGAGTAGAGCGCATACATCGGCGTCGGCAGGGTGGTGCCGAGCATGATCGCCGCGAACGCGTACGCCAACAGGGCGAACCCGAACCGCCGGCGCACGCCGGTGGGTTGCTGTTCGGTCACGTGGCTGATGGTAGGCACGTGTCGGTCAACGCGCCCGGGAGGCTCGGGCTTCCCGGGCGCGCGACACCCTCTAGTGCGAGACGGCCTTCTCCGCGCCCACACCGGTCAGCGACCGGACCTCCATCTCGGCGTCGAGCACCGGATCGCCGGGCACCCGGGACGTCATGGTGCCGACGATGCCCAGGACGAAGGCCAGCGGGATCGACACGATGCCGGGGTTGGCCAGCGGGAACCAGGCGAAGTCGACGCTCGGGATCATGGCCGTCTTCGCCCCGGAGACCGCGGGGGAGAACACGATCAGCACCAGCGTGGAGATCAGTCCGCCGTACATGCTCCACAGCGCACCGCGGGTGTTGAACCTCTTCCAGTACAACGAGTAGACGATCGTCGGCAGGTTCGCCGCCGCGGCGATGGCGAAGGCGAGCGCCACCAGGAACGCGACGTTCTGCCCGTTGGCGAGGATGCCCAGCGCGATGGCGAAGATGCCGAGCACGACTGCGGTGATCCGCGAGACCCGGACCTGTTCGCCCTCGCTGACCTGTCCCTTCTTGATCACGCTGGCGTAGATGTCGTGCGCGAACGAGGCCGAGGCGGTGATGGTTAGCCCGGCGACGACGGCGAGGATCGTGGCGAAGGCCACCGCCGAGATGACGCCGAGCAGCACCACGCCCCCGAGTTGGAAGGCCAGCAGTGGCGCAGCGGAGTTCACGCCGCCAGCCGCCGCCAGGATCTCGTCCGGTCCGACCAGTGCCGCCGCCCCGTATCCCAGAACCAGGGTGAACAGGTAGAAGCCACCGATGAGGGCAATGGCCCACACCACCGAACGCCGCGCCTCCTTGGCCGTCGGCACGGTGTAGAACCGCATCAGCACGTGCGGGAGACCCGCGGTACCGAGCACCAGCGCCAGGCCCAGCGACAGCAGGTTGATCTTGGAGGTCGTGCTGGCGCCGTATTGCGCGCCGGGAGCCAGGACGTCGCGCGCCGCGACGGCCTTGTCCGCCGAACCCGAGACGGCGGTCTGCGCGGCCCCCAGGATCTCGGAGAAGTTCAGCCCGAACTTCGCGAGCACCATCACCGTCATCAGGCCGGCGCCCACGATGAGCAGGACGGCCTTGATGATCTGCACCCACGTGGTGCCCTTCATGCCGCCGACGAGGACGTAGACGATCATCAGCACGCCCACCACCGCGATGACGATCGACTGGCCGCCCCTGCTCTTGACGTCGAGCAGCAACGCCACCAGTCCACCGGCGCCGGCCATCTGGGCCAGCAGGTAGAACAGTGACACCGTCAACGTCGAGGTGGCCGCGGCCATCCGCACCGGGCGCTGCTTCAACCGGAAGCTCAGCACGTCGGCCATCGTGAATCTGCCCGTGTTGCGTAGCAATTCGGCCACCAGCAGCAGTGCGACGAGCCACGCGACGAGGAAGCCGATGGAGTACAGGAAGCCGTCGTAGCCGTACACCGCGATGGCACCCGCGATGCCGAGGAAGCTGGCTGCAGACAGGTAGTCGCCCGCGATCGCGATGCCGTTCTGCGGTCCGCTGAAACCCCGTCCACCGGTGAAGAATTCGTCCGCGGTGGCGTTCTTCTTGCTGGCGCGGATCACCACGATCATCGTGATGACGACGAACAGGGCGAAGATGCCGATGTTGGCGACCGGGTTGCCGATCGTCTCGGCGGCGGCGAGGTAGGTCATTGCTGCGTGCCTTCCATCTCGGCGCGGATCGCGGCGGCCCTCGGGTCGAGTTCGCGGTTGGCGAACCGTACGTAGAGGCCGGTGATGACGAACGTGCTCAGGAACTGGCCGAGGCCGATGAGCAGACCGACGTTGACGTTGCCGAAGACCTGAATGGACATGAAGTCGTGGGCGAACGCCCCGAGCAGAACGTAGGTGGCGTACCAGACGAGGAAGAACGCCGTCATGGGAAACACGAAGCGGCGCAACCGCGTCCGCAACTCTTGAAACTCTGGGCTGGCCTGCATGTCCACGAACTGCTGGGTCGTGTTGGCCGTCGGCCTATCGGTGGTCGCCACCGCGGTGCTCCTGACGCTGAAGTGTGATCTCGTCTCGAGCCTATTGAGACTCACGTCACATACTCAGCAGATTCGCAGGATCGGACGCCGAAGCCGGGCGGACCTGCGGTGAGCGGTCGCCCAATGGCGACGAACGGTCCGGCGGGCAGAGCGCAGCGACGGGGGATTGTTCCGCGTCACTCCCGGGGCAGGCGCTCCACGCCCATGCCGAGGCGCTCCGGGACGTGCATGCGGGCGAAGATTCGGGCCACCTCCGGCGGGCGCGACCCCGCGGTGAGCAGGCTGATCACCACCATCGTCAGGAACGCCAGGGGGACGGTCACCGCGGCGGGATAGCCCACGACCACCGCTGGCCACCCACCGAGCAGCCGGTCGTCGACGCCCCCGACCACCGCCAGTGTCGTCGCCGCGCCCGAGGCCACCCCGCCGACGACCAGCCCGCACGCAGCGCCGACGCTGGTCAGACCACGCCACCAAATGCCAAGCACCAGAAGCGGACACAACGTGGACGCGGCGACCGCGAACACCAGTCCGACGCTGCGCGACAGTTCCAGGGAAGACGCCAGCAGGGCCAGCGGAATGGGCACCATGCCCCCGACGACCGCCGCGACCCGGAAGTCGCGCACGCGGCCGCGCAGCACGTCGGTCGACAACGCCCCCGCGATGCTGACCAGCAGACCCGAGGACGTGGCGAGGAAGGCGGCGATCGCACCGGCGGCCACCAGGGCGGCAAGTCCCGCGCCGAGGCCACCCCCGATCGCCACGTTCGGCAGCAGCAGCACGGCCGCGTCGGCGGTGCCGGTGATGAGCAACTGCGGCACGAAGTGCCGGGCGAAGACGCCGAGCAGCACGGGGAAGAGGTAGAACAGCGAGAGCAGCGCGATCACCGCCAGGGCCGTTCGCCGGGCGGCCGTGCCGTCGGGGTTGGTGTAGAAGCGCACCAGCACGTGCGGCAGTCCCATCGTGCCGAGGAAGGTGGCGACGATGATCGAGATGACCTGATACAGAGGATGACTGCCACCCAGTCCGCGGCCGGAGTCGAGCCAGTCGTCACCCGAACTCGGAGCGCCCGCGACCACCGGCGTCATCGCCCCCGCGGCCAGCGTCAGCGTGGTTCCGCGGCCCAGCGTGAACCGGCCGGGGGCTGGGAACGCCGCACGGTCGACGGGAGCGCCGTCGACGTCGCCCGTCACGGTGATGCCGGCGGGTTCGGCGACCTGCACGACGACGTCGGTCTCGACGGTGACCGTGGTGTGCTGCTGAACCGTCGGTGGCATCGGCCCGGCCAGTGTCGCGGCGTCGCCGAGGAAGAGCGCCGAGAGGGCCAGCGCCGGCACGGCGATCGCGGTCAGCTTGAGCCAGTACTGGAAGGCCTGGACGAACGTGATGGACCGCATGCCGCCGCCGACCACGTTGACGATCACGATGGCGCCGACCGCCACCGGGCCCAGCCACACCGGTAGTCCCAGAAGCGTCTTGAGCGCCAGGCCGGCGCCCTGATACTGCGGGACGAGGTAGAAGACGCAGACGACGACGACCACGAGCATCGCCACCTTGCGCAGGCGCGCCGACCCCAGCCGGAACTCGGCGAAGTCGGGCACGGTGTACGCCCCGGAACGCCGCAGCGGTGCGGCGACGAACAGAAGCAACCCCAGATAGCCCGCGGTGAAGCCGACCGGGTACCACAGCGCATCGGCCCCGTACTTCGCGATCAGTCCGGCCACGCCGAGAAACGATGCGGCCGAGAGATATTCACCGGAGATGGCGGCGGCGTTCCACTGGGGGCCGATGCTGCGCGAGGCCACCAGGAAGTCCGAGGTGGTCCGCGAGAGCCGGATGCCGTAGACGCCGATGCCGACGGTGGCCAGCGCCGCGGCGAGCAAGGCCGCTGCGGTGAGCGGTGCACCCGTCATCGGTCGCCGTCGACCACGCGGACGAAGTCACGTTCACCCTGTTCGGCCAGCCGGACGTAGAGGCGGCCGACGCCGTAGAGCACCGGGTAGACCAACGCCGCCAGGATCAACCAGTTCAGCCGGATGCCTGCGACGGCGACCTGGTCGAGGCCGGGAAAGATCCCCAGCGCCAAGGGAATCAGCGCGACCGCGCACACGGCGACGGCGGCCAGGCGCAGGGCCAATCCCAGTTGGGCGCGCATCAGTCCGCGAACCAGCGCGTCGCCGACCTCGGTCTGTTCCTGCACCTCCACCCGCGTGCGGATGACCCGCGCGCCGCGGCGCTTGGCCAGCACCACCCGTTCGCGCTGCGGTCTAGTCATCACCGACCAGTTCCCCGGTGGCCGTGCTCGGCCGAAGGTTCCGCATCGGTTCGCGGACCACCCGGTCGCGCAGTTCGCGAGCCTGACGCCGACTGACCGGCAGCTCGATCGCCGGTGACGCGCCGTTGGCCCGAAGACGCACCAGCACCGCGCCGTCGGTGGAGCGCAACCCCGTGACCATCTTCAGGGCGACCAGATACGAGCGGTGAATCCGCTGGAAACCCTTGTCACGCCAACGAGATTCGAGGTTGCTCAGCGGGATCCGCACGAGGTGCGCTCCTGATTCGGAATGCAACCGCGCATAGTCGCCCTCGGCTTCCACCCAACCGATGGTGTCGCGCGGGACGAGGTGGGTGATGCCGCCGAGCTCGGCGGGCAAGACGTCGGGGTCGTCGGCGGGGTCGTCGCCGTCGCGGACCTCGTCGACGGACGCGGCGAGCACCCTGCGAACCGCCTCGTCGAGCCGGCTCTGACGGATGGGCTTGAGCAGATAGTCGACCGCGCCGACGTCGAACGCCTCGACCGCCTTGTCGTCGTGCGCGGTCACGAAGACCACTGCGGGACGGTAGGAGTAATTGGCCAGCACCCCGGCCAGTTCGAGGCCGCTGAGGCCGGGCATGTTGACGTCGAGGAACACCGCGTCGATGTGGCGCCGGTTGAGCTCGCGCAGCGCGGAGGTCGCGTCCCCGGCCCGCAGCACCTCACCGATGTCGGGATGCTGGTCGAGCAGGTAGGCCAACTCGTCGAGGGCGGGTGCCTCGTCGTCGACCGCGAGCACGACCAGGGGCCTCATCAGGCTTGCTCCTCGCGTCCGCGGGTCACGTCGAGCCACCTCCGCCGGCCCGCACGCCCGACCTGAACTTCGGGACCCGCATCAGGACCTTGGTGCCCGCGCCGACGGCCGTCTCGACCACCAGACCGTAGTCGTTGCCGAACGCCGCGCGCAGGCGATGGTCGACATTGGTCAGGCCCACGTGCGCGGAGTGACCGCCGCCGTCCGGGGTGCCGTCGGCCAGCGCGTCGGCGGGTCCGGCCCGCAGCGCGTCGGGGTCCATGCCCACGCCGTCGTCCTCGACGGTGATCACGCAGTCGGTCCCGTCGTCGCGGGCGACGATCTCGACGGTGCCGCCGCCCCGATCGGCCAGCCCGTGCCGGACGGCGTTCTCCACCAACGGTTGCAGCGCCAGGAACGGGACGACGACGGAGAGCATCTCGGGGGCGACCTGCAGCCTGACGGTGAGGGCCTCGCCGAAACGGGCCCGCTCCAGGGTCAGGTACCGGTCGATGTTGCGCAGTTCGTCCGACAGCGTCGTGAACTGGCCCGCCGCGCGGAACGAGTAGCGGGTGAAGTCGGCGAATTCGAGTATGAGTTCGCGGGCGCGGTCGGGGTCGGTGCGCACGAACGAGGCGATGGTGTTGAGGGCGTTGTAGATGAAGTGCGGGCTGATCTGCGCGCGCAGCGCCAGCACCTCGGCGCGGTCGAGCCGGGCGCGCGAGGCGTCGAGGTCGGCGAGCTCGAGCTGGCTGGCCGCGTATCCGGCGACCTCACCGATGGCGCCCACCATGCCTGGGCCGGGTTCGCGCGAGGTGACCGCGACCAGGACGCCGAGTGCGTCACCGTCGTCGGTCAGCAGGGGCTGGGCGACCATGGCGCCGCCGCGGCGGCCGGACATCACGCGGCGCTGGCCGGCCAGGGCTTCCCCGGCGACGGCGCCCGCCTCGACGAGTGCGTCGAGGGCCTCGGCCGGGTCGTGGGCCAGGTGCTCGCCGGCCGCGTCGTAGACGACGACGGCGTCGGCGCCGGTGAGCTGGCGCAGGAACGGGGCGGCCCGACGTGCCGAGGCCTCGTCGAGCCCGTGGCGCAATGCGTGGGCGGCCAGCGACGCGGTGTGTAGTGCGGCGTGCACGGCGCGTTCGGTGGGGGTGGCCACCACGCGGCGGGTGCGTACCGCGACGACGGCGGCGCCGACGGCCAGGAGCAACGCTGCCGCCAAGGCGATCGCGATCTCGGCGGGCATGTCACCTGACCCTAGACTGGCGCCATGGCGAAACTGCAGTTGGTGCAAGATCCCGTCGCCGACGAGCTACTGGAGTCCAATCCCTTTGCGCTGCTGGTCGGGATGATGCTCGATCAGCAGATCCCGATGGAGGTCGCGTTCGCCGGCCCGCAGAAGCTGGCCGAGCGCATCGGGGGTCTCGACGCCCGTACGATCGCCGACTACGACCCGGACGCCTTCGTCGCGTTGTTCTCGGAAAAGCCTGCGGTGCACCGGTTCCCGGGCTCGATGGCCAAGCGCCTGCAGACGCTGGCGCAGACCGTCGTCGACGAGTACGACGGCGACGTCGTCGCGCTGTGGACCGCGGGCGACCCCGACGGCCCCGAGGTGTTGCGCCGGCTCAAGGCGCTGCCCGGCTTCGGTGAGCAGAAGGCCAAGATCTTCCTCGCGCTGCTCGGCAAGCAGTACGGCGTCACCCCGCAGGGCTGGCGCGCCGCCGCCGGCGACTACGGCAAGGCCGGCACCCACATGTCGGTCGCCGACGTGGTCGACCAGGGCTCACTGGAGAAGGTGCGCTCGTACAAGAAGGCCGCCAAGGCCGCGGCGAAGTCCACTTCCGCGACCTGAACCCCATCGCGTGTGCTGTGAGATCGCGATCCGGCCGCGAAGGGCGATCTCACCGCACACTCGGCGCGCGGGCTTAGCCGCCCACCGTGTGGGATCGTGATGCCATGGCGAAAACACACTTGAGCTGTCCCTGCGGCGAGGCCATTGTCGGCACCGACGAGGACGACCTCGTCGAGAAGGCTCAGTCGCATCTCTCCGAGGCGCACCCGGGTCGTGAGTACGACCGCGAGATGATCCTCTTCATGGCTTACTGAGCCGTCACGGGACGACGGTCGAACCGATCGTCGGCATGAACTGGCACTGCTTCTCGGTCGTGCTGACCTGGCCGAAGATGGTCGACATGATGCTGCCCGAACCGGTGTCGGCGATCGCGGTCAGCGTGGTCGGACCGGCCGGGTTGATGTCGGCCTGCGGCTTGAGCGTGGTGGTGCCCGACTTGCCGGTGGTCAGGTTGACCCAGGTCACGTTGAGCGGGAGCTTCTGCACCGCGGCCGGACCGGGGGTGCCCATCGCGGTGAACACGTAGGCCGTCTGGCCGGCGAGGGGTCCCGGCTTGGGGATCGACGCCGGGCCCGCGACCGAGATGGCCGCCGCCAATACGTTTCCGCCGTCTGACGCGCATCCGTTGCCGATCGACGGATACATGAAGTCCTGCGTCGTGGGTGCGTCCGGTCCGAAGTTCGGTGCGGGTGCGGGTGCGGGTGCCGGGGCGGGGGCACCGTCTGGACCCGGGACGGTGGCCGCGGCGGGCACGGCCTCGGGCGCAGGCGCGACCGCGGCGTCGGGAGCCGGCGCCGGTGCCGGTGCGGGCAGGGCGTCCGGCGCGGGCGCCGGAGCTGCCTCGGGGGCGGGCGCGGCCGCCAGTGGCGCCGCGTCGGGGACCGGGCCGACGGCGTTGGCCGGGTCGATCCCCTGCGGCAGGTGCGCCTCGGTGCCGGGGACGGCACCCGCCGCGGGGACGTGTGCCACCTGGGGGTCGGCGACGAACTGATTCACCGCTGCCGCAACGTTCTTCGACCCCGCGGGTGCCGCGCTGTTGCCCGCGAACGCCGCCGCCGCGGCCATCAACATGGAGGCGGCGTTCGTCGGGTCACTGGCGGCCTGCTGAATCGCCGGGCCCAGGCTCTCCATCGCGGGGAGTCCGGGTGCCTGAAGACCACTGATCGGCAACGGCAACGGCAGCGGCGGCGCCGGCTCAGCATTGGCGACAGGCTGCGCGCTGAGCACGAGCCCGGCCGTCGCACCGAGTGCGATCAGAAGCGTTCTGGTCGATGGCATGACTCTCCCGTGATGTCGATGAGTGGTTCGGCGTTACGCGGTGAGCGTCACGGCAGGGCGGAGGTGGGGAAGAACAGCGGCATCAGCGCGCTGTCGGCGGCGGCGGGCAGGGCGGGGGTGACAGCGGCCGGGACGGCGGCGACCGCGGCGGGAGCGACGGCCGTCGCGGCGGGAGTAACGGCCGAGGCGGACCGCGGCAGCAGGCCGGCCAGCGGCAGGCCCGGGGGCAGCAGCGAGGTCAGGTCACCCGGGAAGTTGAGTTCCTTGGGCAGCGGCAGTGCGTTGTTGGCGACCTGGGGGATCTGGACCTCGGCGGTGGGGACGAGGCCGGCCGGCTGTGCGGCGGGTGCGGCTGCCGGAGCGGCCGCGGCGGGCAGCAGGCCCGGCAGGGGCGACGCCGCCGGTGCAGCCGCGGGTGCGGCGGCCGGCTGCGGCAGGGTCACCGACGCGGTGGCGGCCGGTGCCGGTGCGGCCGCGGGCGCGGCGGCGGGTGAACCGGCGGCGCCGGTGAACGCCGATGCCAGGCCCTGCAGCATCTGAGGCGCGCTGCCCGGGAGGCTGCTGAGGAAGGGGATGTTCGGCATGGCGGGTGCGGGAGCCGGAACCGGGTCGGCCGACGCGGTGGCGCTGAGCAGCAGTGCTGCCGGCACGGCGCAGGCGGCCGCAATTACGCTGGTAGCAATGGCTTTTCTGGCGAAGTGCATGGTTCTCCCGATCGGTTGGTGAGGCGTCTGGAACCGAAGCTACGGAGTTACTGGTGGGACTCAAGTGACACGTGTGGCATTTACTCAACCGTTATCGCTATGACGGTCGATGGTGACCGAATCACTCGCCCACCCGGCCGGAACCTAGAGTCGGACGGATAACCAGACAGTCCGCCCGAATCGCGAGCGCCGCGCCCTATCTGCTCGCGCTCAGCCTCGTGGCGCGCTTCGCCGTCACCTACCTCGCGCCCAACGGCACCAACTTCATCGACCTGCACGTCTACGTCGACGGCGCGGCGACCATGCGCGACGGCGGGTTGTACGACTTCGTCTACCGCCCGGCGATTCCGCCGCTGCCGCTGCAGTTCACCTACCCGCCGTTCGCCGCGGTGGTCTTCTACCCCCTGCACTTCCTGCCGTTCCCCGTCGTCGGCCTGTGCTGGCAGGTGGCCACCGTCGCCGCGCTCTACGGCTCCGCGGTGCTCGTCCTGCGGTTGCTGGGCCGACCCGACGCCCGGCAGTCGATGGCGTGGACCGCCTTGGCCGTCTGGTTCGAGCCGATGCGGCACCTCTTCGAACTCGGCCAAGTCGGTGCGCTGCTCATGGTCGCGGTGCTCTACGCCGTGTACTCCACCCGGTGGTGCGTGTCGGGACTGCTCGTCGGCCTGGCGACCGGGCTCAAGCTGACCCCCGCGGTGGCCGGCGCCTATTTCGCGGGGGCCCGACGATGGGGCGTCGTCGCCTTCTCCGTCGCGGTGTTCGGCGCCACCGTGGCGGCCTCGATCGCCCTGGGTGGCGCCCAGGCCCGGTTCTACTTCACCGATTTGCTCGGCAACGCCGACCGGGTCGGCGTCGTCGACACGCCGATGAATCAGTCCCTGCGCGGCGCCGTGGGCTACGTCGCGGGCCGCGACGTCGGATACGGCGCCCTCCTGTTGGCCGCCGTGGCGCTCACCGCCGTGCTGAGCGTTGCCGCGTGGTGGCGCGTCGGGGCCGAGGACCCGCTCGGCCGGATCGTCGTGGTGATGGTGTTCGGATTGCTGATCTCACCCATCAGCTGGACCCACCACTGGGTGTGGATGCTGCCGTTGGCGATGTGGCTGGTGCTTGGTCCGGCGCGCCCCGGTGCGCGAGTCGTCGGCTGCGCCTGGGTGGTGCTGGCGTACGTGGGCTCGCCGTGGCTGGTGACCTTCGCCGGCGACACCGGCCGGATGGTCGGCCGACCCTGGTACGCCGACCTGTTCGGCTCGCTGTACGTGCTGGCGGCGTTGGCGACGCTGGGTTACCTGGCGGTGGTCAGCCGACGATCCGGTCGATGTCGCCCGCCATCGCGACGTCCTTGTCGGTGATGCCGCCCTCGGAGTGTGTGACGAGAGCGAAAGTCACCGTCCGCCAACGGATGTCGATGTCGGGATGGTGGTCCTCGCGCTCCGCGTGCTCGCCGACGCGACGCACGGCGTCGATGCCGTCGAGAAACGCCGGGAACTCCACCGAGCGGCGCAGGGCCCCGTCCGAACGCGCCCAACCCTCGAGGTCGGCCAGCGCGGCGTCCACCTGATCATCGGTCAACACGGCCATGCTTGGCACGGTATACCGTCGCAGCGTGCCGAACCAGATCGTCGTCGCGGGCGCCGTGATCGTCGGGGCCACACTGCTGGTGGCGCAACGGGACCGGCCGCCGCACCTGGCCGGGCTGTGGGAACTGCCCGGCGGCAAGGCGATGCCGGGGGAGACCGACGCAGAGGCGCTGGCGCGCGAACTCGACGAGGAACTCGGCGTGGCGGTCAGCGTCGGTGCCCGGTTGAGTCCCGAGGTCTCCCTCGGCGAGACGACGACGCTGCGGGCCTACCTCGTCACTCCGACGGGCGGCACCGCCACCCCTCGCGACCATCGCGCGTTGCGCTGGGTGACGGCCGAGGAGCTCGACGCCGTGGAGTGGGTGCCCGCCGACCGGGCCTGGCTGCCGGAGTTGGCGGCGGCGCTGAGGGGGGCCGGGTCCTCGTCGGGGTGACATGCCGCACACCTGCGCGGCCGGTCCCGCACGGCGCGCGGCGCGGCGCGTCGCGTCGCCACCCTGGCCGCCGAGCCGGCGAGCGCGCCGGGGGAGTCGACCGCGCCGTAGCCGCGACCACGAACGCCGAATGACGCCGGTCGGCACGGCAACGCCGCAGGTGATCAGGCCTTTCTGGCGCGCTTGAACACCTTGTCGAGCTCCTTGCCGCGCACCCCGGCCAACTCGGCCTTGTGCACCTTGTTCAGAACCAGCGGGCAGCGCTTGCAACGGGGTTTGCTGCGGCAACACTTCTTCTTCGCCTTCAGTGCGGCGAACTCCGACGGCTTCACTTCAGCCTCTCCCCGTCCACGAACCGAATCCGCCGTTTTCGCGAATGCCTACCTGCGCTGCGACAATCTGGTGGTGGATTCACGCCCCAACTTTCGCAATGTCGCCATCGTCGCTCACGTCGACCACGGTAAGACCACCCTCGTCGACGCCATGCTCCGGCAGTCCGGGGCCCTGACTCACCGCGGTGACGACGCGGTGGAACGCCTGATGGACTCCGGTGACCTGGAGAAGGAAAAGGGCATCACCATCCTGGCGAAGAACACCGCGGTGCATCGTCGCAACCCCGACGGCAGCATGACGGTGATCAACGTCATCGACACCCCGGGCCACGCCGACTTCGGCGGCGAGGTCGAGCGCGGCCTGTCGATGGTCGACGGTGTGCTGCTGCTCGTCGACGCGTCCGAAGGCCCGCTGCCGCAGACGCGCTTCGTGCTGCGCAAGGCGCTCAGTGCGCACCTGCCGGTGATCGTCTGCGTCAACAAGACCGACCGGCCCGATGCCCGCATCGCGGAGGTCGTCTCCGAGAGCCACGACCTGCTGCTCGACGTCGCGTCCGACCTCGACGAAGAAGCGCAGAAGGCGGCCGAGTTCGCGCTCGGCCTGCCGACGCTGTACGCCTCGGGTCGCGCGGGCATCGCCAGCACCAAGGAACCCGCCAACGGCGAGAACCCCGACGGCGAGAACCTCGACGTGCTCTTCGACGTGCTGCTCGAGCACATCCCGGAGCCCGAGGGCGACCCGGAGGCCCCGCTGCAGGCCCTGGTCACCAACCTCGACGCGTCGGCGTTCCTCGGCCGCCTCGCGCTGATTCGCATCTACAAGGGCCGGATCAAGAAGGGCCAGCAGGTGGCCTGGATGCGCGAGGTCGACGGGCATCCCGTCATCACCAACGCCAAGATCACCGAACTGCTCGCCACCGAGGGCGTCGAGCGCACCAGCACCAGCGAGGCCGTGGCCGGTGACATCGTCGCCGTCGCGGGCATGCCCGAGATCATGATCGGCGACACCCTCGCCGACGTCGAGCACGCGCACGCGCTGCCGCGCATCACCGTCGACGAACCCGCCATCTCGGTGACCATCGGCACCAACACCTCGCCGCTGGCGGGCAAGGTGTCCGGGCACAAGCTGACCGCCCGCATGGTCAAGGCCCGCCTCGACAGCGAACTGGTCGGCAACGTGTCGATCAAGGTCGTCGACATCGACCGCCCCGACGCCTGGGAGGTGCAGGGCCGTGGCGAGCTGGCGCTGGCCATCCTCGTCGAGCAGATGCGCCGTGAGGGCTTCGAGCTCACCGTCGGCAAGCCGCAGGTGGTCACCCGGACCGTCGACGGCAAGGTCCACGAGCCGTACGAAGCGATGACGATCGACTGCCCCGAGGAGTTCGTCGGCGCGGTGACTCAGCTGATGGCGGGCCGCAAGGGCCGCATGGAGGAGATGGCCAACCACGCTGCGGGGTGGGTGCGCATGGACTTCATCGTCCCCAGCCGCGGGCTGATCGGCTTCCGCACCGACTTCTTGACGCTGACCCGCGGCACCGGCATCGCCAACGCGGTCTTCGAGGGCTACCGACCGTGGGCCGGCGAGATTCGGGCCCGCCACACCGGCTCGCTGGTCTCGGATCGTTCGGGCAAGATCACGCCGTTCGCGATGACCCAGCTCTCGGACCGCGGCCAGTTCTTCGTCGAGCCCGGTGACGACACCTACGAGGGTCAGGTCGTGGGCATCAACCCCCGCGCCGAGGACCTCGACATCAACGCGACGCGCGAGAAGAAGCTCACCAACATGCGGTCCTCGACGGCCGACGTCTTCGAGACGCTGGCCCGTCCGCTCGAGATGGGCCTGGAGCAGGCGATGGAATTCTGCGCCGAGGACGAGTGCGTCGAGGTGACCCCGGAGGTCGTGCGGGTGCGCAAGGTGGAGCTGGCCGCCACGACACGCGCCCGCTCCAAGTCCCGGGCAAAGGCTCGCGGCTGACTCGGCGCGGCCCGATAGCCTGAAGGGCGTGCCGACGACCTTGCGACGACTCATCTCCGTCGCCGGTGCACTGACGTCGACGTTGATGCTGGTGGTGGCGTGTACCGTCAGCCCCCCGCCGGCGCCGCAGAGCACCGAGACCACGGAGAGCACACCGCCGCCGCCGCTGAAGGCGTCGCAGATCATCATGGCGATCGACTCGATCGGGCCGGGGTTCAACCCGCACCTGCTCTCGGATCAGTCACCGGTGAACGCCGCCATCGCCTCGCTGGTGCTGCCGAGTTCGTTCCGGCCCATTCCGGATCCGAACTCGCCGACGGGCTCCCGGTGGGAACTCGACCCCACCATGCTGTTGTCGGCGGACGTGACGAGCATGGACCCCTTCACCGTCACCTACCAGATCCGGCCGGAAGCCCAGTGGACGGACAACGCGCCGATCGCGGCAGACGACTACTGGTACCTGTGGCGCCAGATGGTCAGCGAACCCGGCGTGGTCGACCCGGCGGGATACGACATGATCACCGGGGTCCAGTCGCTGGCGGGCGGCAAGACCGCGGTGGTGACCTTCTCCCAGCCGTACCCGGCGTGGCGGGAACTGTTCAACGACATCCTGCCTGCGCACATCGTCAAGGACGTGCCCGGCGGATTCGCGGCGGGACTGCTGCGCGCGCTGCCCGTGACCGGCGGCCAGTTCCGCGTCGACGGCATCGACCCGCAGCGCGACGAGATCCTGCTCGCGCGCAACGACCGCTACTGGGGCCAACCCGCCAAGCCGGATCAGATCCTGTTCCGCCGCGGTGGTGCGCCCGCGGTCCTCGCCGACTCGATGCGCAACGGCGACACGCAGGTCGCGCAGGTGCACGGCGGGCAGGCGGCGTTCATCCAGCTCGGCGCCATCCCGGACGTGCGGACCGCGAGGATCGTCACCCCGCGCGTCATGCAGATGACGCTGCGCGCCCAGCAGCCGGAACTGCAGGACGATCAGGTGCGTAGGGCGATCCTGGGGCTTCTCGACGTCGACCTGCTGGCCGCCGTCGGAGCCGGCAGCGACAACACCGTCACCCTGGCTCAAGCCCAGGTGCGGTCGCCGTCGGACCCGGGTTACGTCCCCACCGCGCCACCGGCACTTCCCCGAGAGGCCGCGCTGGACCTCTTGAAGGCCAGCGGCTACACCGTCGAGCAGGAGGTGTCCTCGACCAGTCCGATGCCGACGCCGACGCCCGGTTCACCGCCGCCGACCCGCGGCCGCATCAGCAAGGACGGCAATCAGCTGCGGTTCGTGGTCGGCGTCGCGGCCAACGACCCGACGTCGGTGGCCGTGGCCAACACCGCCGCCGACCAGTTGCGCAGCGTCGGCATCTCGGCCTCGGTACTTGCCCTGGACCCGCCGACCCTCTACGGCGACGCGCTGTCCCAGAACCGGGTCGACGCGATCGTCGGCTGGCACCAGGCGGGCGGTGACCTCGCCACCGCGTTGGCGTCGCGCTTCGGCTGCCCCGCACTCGAGGCCACCCCCGTGCCGACCGCCCCGCCCAGCGGCACCCCCACCCCGAGCCCGTCTGCGAACCCGACATCGACGTCCTCGCCGCCGTCGCCGCCGTCGCCGGCCACCACGCCCACCGCGACGCAGCCGCCGTCGCCGTCGGATCCCGATCAGCTCGTCCAGGCCCCAAGCAACCTGACCGGTATCTGCGACCGCAGCATCCAGCCCAACATTGACGCCGCCCTCGACGGCAGCCAATCGATCGGGGACGTGCTCACCGCCGTCGAACCCAGACTGTGGAACATGGCGACCGTGCTGCCGATCCTGCAGGACACGACGATCGTCGCCGCGGCCCCCAACGTGCAGAACGTGAGCTTGTCGGGCGCCGTCCCGGTCGGCATCGTCGGTGACGCCGGCAACTGGGTCAAGGGACCCTAGCGGCCGAAAGTCGTTGACGCAGAACGACGATGCCGTGCGCGGTGAAGGCCGAGGCGGCGAACACGACGAACAGCCACAGCGGTGGCCGGGCGAGTTCCCACACGAACAGTGCGGCGAAGAGCGGGGCGCGCTGCGTGACGGCCAGGACGCCGGCGGCGCAGGCCAGTGACACCGCTGCGACCTGAAAGTGCGTACCCGCCGAGTGGTTCAGCGTCAACGCGGCGACCGTTCCCGCAGCGGCACCGGTCGCCAACGCCGGGGTGATCATGCCGCCGACCGCGCCGGCCCGCAGGAACAGTGCCGTCAGCAGCGGTTTGAGGACCAGCAACACCGCGGCCCCGCCGAGGGTCAGGCTGGCATCGACGCTGACCGTCAGGATGCTGCGGCCGTTGCCGGGCAGTTCCGGCCACCAGATCGAGCACACGCCGGTCGCCAGGCCCGCCACGGCGATCGCCGGTATCAGCACCCACGACCGAACCTGGGGCCGGGGACGAGCCCGCGTCGTCAGTGCGTCGAAGGCAAGTCCCACGGCAACGGCCAGCGGGGCGACGGCGCAGGCGAGCAGCACGAACAGGTAGGACAGCGTCGCGTCCGGCCAGGACAGGGCGTGTTCGAAGTGGGTCACGGGCGCCGACACGGCAACGGCCAGACTCGAGGTGATCAGCGCCGTGCCCACGGCGCGGGGATGCCACGTGCCGAGCACGATGCGCACGGCGAACAACGCCCCGCCCAGGGGCACGCTGTAGACCGCGCCAAGGCCCGCTCCCGCCGCGCACGCCAGCAGAATCTCGCGGTCTCTCGGGGTCAGGGACCACCGCGACGTGCCGAGATCGCCGAGTGCCGCGGCGAGTTGGCGTGGCGCACCCTCGCGACCCAGTGACGCCCCGGAGCCGACGAGCAGCACCTGCAGCCCTGCGTCGAACGACATTCGCCACCTGGGGATCTCGCGGTGCTCGGCGATGGTCGCCGTCAGCCCCGGCACGTCGCCGCGGCGGCGCAGCAGCCACCATCCGAAGCCGGCGAGCGCGCCACCGACCATGGGGCCGACGGCGCGCCGGATCGGGCTGCTGTCGCCCACGCCGGTCAGCAGCGTGCCAAAGGAGTAGTGGTAGACGAGGTGTTCCACCCAGTGCAGGACGACGGTGGTGGCCGCCCCCGCGACTCCGGCGCAGAGGCCGATGACCACGACGGCGCAGCCGTACTCAACGGTGCGCCGCGTCACGTGGTGAACCTATCTTGTGGGGATGGAGAATCCACGGTTGTTGTTCGTCCACGCCCATCCGGACGACGAGACGTTGACCACCGGCGCCACCATCGCCCACTACGTCGCCCGTGGCGCCGAGGTCCGGGTGGTGACGTGCACGCTCGGCGAGGAGGGGGAGGTCATCGGTGAGCGCTACGCGCAGCTCGTCGCCGACGCCGCCGATCAGCTCGGCGGGTACCGCATCGGCGAACTGACCGCTGCACTAGGTGAATTGGGGATCGAGGCGCCCCGCTTCCTCGGCGGGGCGGGCCGGTGGCGCGACTCCGGAATGGCGGGCACCGAGGCGCGGAGTCGGCGGAGGTTCGTCGACTCCGACCTGGCCGACCCGGTCGCCGAGCTGGTCGCGGTGATCCGCGACCTGCGCCCGCACGTCGTCGTCACCTACGACCCGAAGGGCGGCTACGGACACCCCGACCACATCCGGGCCCACGAGGTGACCACGGCCGCCGTGGCGGCCGCCGCCCAGGCCGGTCACCCCGGCCAACCCTGGCAGGTCCCCAAGTTCTACTGGACGGTCACCTCGCGCAACGCCGCCGAGGCGAGCGCCAGGGAACTGTCCGCCATGACGCTGCCCCCCAACTGGGTGGTGGCCACCGACGAGCTCCGGTTCGCCTACGACGACACCGCGATCGACGCGGTGGTCGAGGCGCCCGAGAGCCGCGACGCCAAGGTGGCAGCCCTTCGGGCGCACGCCACCCAGGTCACGGTCGAACCCGGTGGACGCGCCTGCGCGCTGTCCAATGACCTGGCCCTGCCCATCTCGGCCACCGAACACTTCGTCCTGGTCGGCGGGGCGGCCGGCCCGCGCGACGACCGCGGATGGGAAACCGATCTACTCGCCGGCGTGAACCTGGGATAGCAAACGCCGCGAGGGGGTACGCTTCGACCAATTGGCGGACCCCGCTGCGACACGGTCAGCGGCCCCGAGGAAGGGATGGCGATGGACCCCGATCTGGATCCCAACCTGCAGCATTGGCAAGACCGCTTGGACAGCTTTCAATGGGTCGTCGGCGGGATCGTGGGCCTGCTCGACAGCGTTCCCACCTGACCATTAGATCTTCCGGCCGGTTGCGGTTCGTCGCGCTGGCCGTCCTGACTCTCGACGGCGTTCTCTCGGCGATCGTCGGCGCCTTCTTCCTGCCCCTCTACGTCGGGGCGGTGCCACTACCGGTCAGCGGGCTGATCAGCGGTCTGGTCAACCTGGCGTTGGTGTGGGCTGCGCTGCAATGGCACACCTCGCCACGGATCGCGGCGCTGCCGCTGTGGGCCTGGCTGCTGACCACCCTCGGCCTGACTCTGGGCGGACCGGGTGACGACATCGTGCTCAGCGGGGCGGGCATCATGGCGCTGTCGCCCGTGATCTTCGTGGTGCTGGGCGGTGGGCCGCCGGCCTACTTCCTGTGGCGGTTGACCTCGCGCGTCGGCGCCTAGCCTTCGGAGTCCTTCGCCAGACTCGCCGGGTCGGATCCCTTCGTGCCATCCGCTGGCTCGGCGTCCGGCCCGATGCCCTGCTCGGTGCTCGTTGCCGTCGTCGGGTGCGTGCCCGTGCTCGTGCCGGTGGTGGTCGCGGTGGTGGTCGCGGTCGTGACCGTCGTCGTGCCGGTCGTGCCGCCACGCACCTCGCCCTGGGCCTGAATGCCGTCGACCGCGGTGGTGGTGGGTGGCTTCGGTGCGGCGGTGGGGTCCACGGTCTCCGACGGCTCGAGAGTCTCCGACGGCTCGAGAGTCTCCGACGGTTCGGCGGTCGTCGACGGCTCGGTGGTTTCCGACGGCTCGGTGGTTTCCGACGGCTTTGTGGTCTTCGACGGCTCGGCAGTCGACGAAGGCTCCGGGGTCTTCGACGGCTCGGTCGTCGGCGCCGAAGCGTTCGACCGCTCGTCGCCGGTCGGCGGGGCCTGCTCGACCTCGGCTGCCTCCGGGTTCGGCTGTATCTGGCTGGCGTCCTCGACGGTCGGCACCTGCTTGGCCAGCGCGAGCGGGCGGGGTGGAAGCGGTGGGATCAGCCAGCCGAAGAAGTAGTTGAATTCCGCGACGGCGGTGTTGACCAAGGCGTTGACCGTCGTCTGGCCCACGGCGATCAGGCCGTTGACGTAGGACGCGAGATTGAGGGGATCGTTCACCACCGGTACGACGAGGTTGTAGACGATGCTGTCCGAGATCGGCAGGACCAGGTTGTAGTAGACGATGTTCACCTGATCGGCGATGGCGTACCCGAACGGGATGAAGCCGAGCACGTAGTCGGCGAGCTGAACGCCGTACGTCACCCAGTACCGAAGGAACTGGTAGCCCGAGACGATGGCGTCGGAGGCGGCGTTGAGGGGAGCCGGAGCAGCCTGAACCGCCGCGGACGTGCCGGCCGGGTCAAGTCGTGCCATGGCGGCCGTCGCTGCTGCGAAGTGCGCGGGATTCGGCGGCGTGGCGACCAGCGAGCGGACCGACGCGGTCAGGTCGACGTGCGGCGCCTGCACCGGCACGGGGCCCGCGGGCGGCCCCTGCGGCGTGGCGGCGGGCACGACCCCCACGACGGCCGCGGCCGTCAGCGTGGCAATCCCGACGCGCAGGCACGAGCTAAGTGATCCGGTCATGACGAGTGCTCCCCCGAGGTCCCTACCGCTGACGATGCTCGGTAAGTTACGCGGTCGCACCCGCCGCCGTAGCGAGATGGCGCCGCCACGGAGGGTCGGTTCTGGCGCTACTGTGACCGGTATGTCAGGCAGCGGTTTCGGATCGTGGGACGCACGGATGATTCTGGGCGACCGTGGGGTTACAGGGGAGTGGCTCTGAACCCCCAACGTGGTGCCGATCTGCCCATTCCCGTCGTGCCCTCCGCTTCGGCGGAACCCAGCGCACCTCCCTCGCCCGCCGCAGTGCGGCGCGTGTTGCGGCGTGCGCGGGATGGGGTGTCGCTCAACGTCGACGAGGCCGCGATTGCGATGACGGCGCGCGGCGCGGACCTCGAGGATCTGATGGCCAGTGCGGCCCGGGTGCGTGACGCCGGTCTCGAGGCCGGCGGTCGCCGCGGCCCGACGGGCCGGCTGCCGGTCAGCTACTCGCGCAAGGTGTTCATCCCGGTGACGCACCTGTGCCGCGACACGTGTCACTACTGCACGTTCGTCACCGTGCCCGGCCGGCTGCGAGCTCAGGGCAAGGGCATGTTCATGGAGCCCGACGAGATCCTGGAGGTGGCGCGTCGGGGAGCCGAACTGGGGTGCAAGGAAGCCCTGTTCACCTTGGGCGACCGCCCGGAGGCCCGCTGGCCGGAGGCCAAGCAGTGGCTCGACGAGCGCGGTTATGACTCCACGCTGGCCTACGTGCGGGCGATGGCGATCCGGGTGCTCGAGGAGACGGGTCTGCTGCCGCACCTCAATCCCGGGGTGATGAGCTGGTCGGAGCTGTCCTCGCTGAAGCCGGTGGCGCCGTCGATGGGCATGATGCTCGAGACCACGTCGCGGCGGCTGTACGAGACCAAGGGGTTGGCGCACTACGGCAGCCCGGACAAGGATCCGGCGGTGCGGCTGCGCACCCTGGACGACGCGGGCCGGCTGTCGGTGCCGTTCACCACGGGGCTGCTGGTGGGCATCGGGGAGAACCTGGTCGAGCGCGCCGAGACGATGCACGCGATTCGCCGCTCGCACAAGGAGTTCGGTCACGTCCAGGAAGTCATCGTGCAGAACTTCCGGGCCAAGGATCACACGGCGATGGCCGACACCCCCGACGCCGGGATCGACGACTTCCTGGCCACCGTGGCGGTCACGCGGCTGGTGCTCGGGCCCAAGATGCGCATCCAGGCACCGCCGAATCTGGTCTCGCGTCAGGAGTGCCTGGCGTTGATCGGCGCCGGGGTCGACGACTGGGGCGGGGTGTCCCCGCTGACCCCGGATCACGTCAACCCCGAGCGTCCGTGGCCGGCGCTCGAGGAGTTGGCCGCCGTCACCGCCGAGGCGGGCTACGACCTGGTGCAGCGGCTGACCGCTCAGCCGCAGTACGTGCAGGCGGGCGCCGCGTGGATCGACCCCCGCGTGCGGGGCCACGTCGACGCGCTGGCCGACCCCGACACCGGGTTCGCCCGCGACGTCAACCCCGTCGGGCGACCGTGGCAGGAGCCCGACGAGGCAACCGAGTCCCTCGGGCGCACCGATCTGCACACCGCGATCGACTCCGAGGGTCGGCTGACCGAGACGCGCAGCGACCTGGGCAGTGCGTTCGGCGACTGGGAGTCGATCAGGGACAAGGTCGCCGAACTGGCGGCCCGGGCGCCCGAACGCGTCGACACCGACGTGCTGGCGGCGTTGCGCGCCGCGGAGGCCAACCCGGCCGGTCTGAGCGACGACGAGTACCTGGCGTTGGCGACCGCCGACGGTCCGGCATTGGATGCCGTTGCCGCCCTTGCTGATTCGCTGCGTCGCGACGTGATGGGCGACGACGTCACCTACGTGGTGAACCGCAACATCAACTTCACCAACATCTGCTACACGGGGTGCCGGTTCTGCGCCTTCGCCCAGCGCAAGGGCGACGCGGATGCGTTCTCGCTGTCCAATTCCGAGGTCGCCGACCGGGCCTGGGAGGCCCACGTCGCCGGTGCGACCGAGGTGTGCATGCAGGGCGGCATCGACCCGGAGCTGCCGGTGACCGGGTACGCCGATCTGGTGCGTGCGGTCAAGGCGCGGGTGCCCTCGATGCACGTGCACGCCTTCAGCCCGATGGAGATCTCCAACGGCGTCACCAAGAGCGGTACCAGCGTGCGGGAGTGGCTGACCGCGCTGCGCGAGGCGGGTCTGGGGTCGATCCCCGGTACCGCCGCGGAGATTCTCGACGACGAGGTGCGCTGGGTGCTGACCAAGGGCAAGTTGCCCACCTCGGCGTGGATCGACATCGTCAGTACCGCCCACGAGGTGGGCCTTCGGTCGAGTTCGACGATGATGTACGGCCACGTGGACACTCCGAAGCACTGGGTCGGTCACCTCAACGTGCTCCGCGACATCCAGGACCGCACCGGCGGATTCACCGAGTTCGTGCCGCTGCCGTTCGTGCACCAGTCCTCGCCGCTGTATCTGGCAGGCGGCGCCCGGCCGGGGCCGACGCACCGCGACAACCGGGCGGTGCACGCACTGGCACGAATCATGCTGCACGGCAGGATCGATTCCATCCAGACCAGCTGGGTCAAGCTCGGCGTGGAGCGCACCCAGGTGATGCTGCGCGGCGGGGCCAACGATCTCGGTGGAACGTTGATGGAGGAGACCATCTCCCGGATGGCGGGCTCGGAGAACGGCTCGGCCAAGTCCGTCGCCGAACTCGTCGCCATCGCCGAGGGCATCGGCCGCCCCGCCCGTCAACGCTCCACCACCTACGAGGCTCTGGTCGCCTGACCGCACTCCCCGCGGGCAAATCGGCCGAGTGGTGAACCCGGCCCGGCTGCGGCACGTATACACGAGGACAGCCCAAACGAAGGAGCATCCTTGTTGACGACGATCGGCGGTATCCCCGCCCACGCCCTGCTCGTCCACGCCATCGTGGTGCTCGCACCGCTCGTGGCGCTGCTCGAGATTCTCTGCGGCTTCTGGCCGGCCGCTCGGCGGCGGCTGGTGTGGCTGGTGCTCGCGCTGGCTGCCGTCACCCTGGTGTTGACCCCCATCACCACCGAGGCCGGTGAGTGGCTGCTCGAGAGCGGAGGCCAGCCGCGCCCGATCCTCCTCGAGCACGCCGAGCGCGGCGACTGGATGATCTACTTCTCCGTCGCGCTGCTGGTGGTCGCCATTGCCCAGGCGGTGCTGCACGTCCTGGAGAACCGGTCGGACACTCCCCGCAAGGCCGCGACCGTCGTGGTCGCGGTGGTGGCGCTCGTCGTCGGGGTGTCGTCGATCGTGACGGTCGTCCGCATCGGTGACGCGGGCGCGCAGGCGGTGTGGGGCGACCGGGGCTGATCCGCGCGAACCGGGCCCGGACGTGCTACTCGTAGGGTGTGACCACACCTGCGACCCATGCGTACGACGGCCGGCCCCGGGCCCGCGGTCTTCCGATTCCCCTGGACGGGCGCCCCGGTCCGTTCAACGCCATCACCGACGTCCCCGGCGTCGAGGTCGGGCAGGTCACCCTCGTCGAGGGTGACGGCCCGCTTCGCGTCGGATCCGGCCCGGTGCGCACCGGGGTCACCGCGATCCTGCCGCGGGGCCGTGACGGCGTCGGACGGCCCTGCGCCGCCGGCTGGCACTCGCTCAACGGCAACGGGGAGATGACCGGTACCACATGGATTGAGGAATCCGGTTCCTTCAACCTGCCCGTCGTGCTGTCCAACACCCACGCGGTCGGCGCCTGTCACACCGGCGTGGTCAGCTGGGTCAACAGGGTGCGGCCGCACCTCGCACGGCAGTGGCTGCTTCCGGTGTGCGGTGAGACGTGGGACGGCTACCTCAACGACATCAACGGCGGCCACGTGCGGCCCGAACACGTCGAGCAGGCGCTGGATTCGGCGACGACGGGCCCGGTGCCGGAGGGCTCGGTCGGCGGCGGCACCGGGATGAACTGCTATGAGTTCAAGGGCGGCAACGGAACCGCGTCACGACTGGTGGACTACGGGTCGCGCGAGTTCGTCGTGGGGGCGTTCGTCCAGGCCAACTTCGGTGCCCGGCACGAGTTGACCGTCGCGGGCCGCCACGTCGGACCGCTGCTGGAGGTCGAGAATCCGATGGACTCCGGCTGGTTCGCCGCGGATCTCGGCGTGAAGGCGCCGCCGGGAGCGGGTTCGGTGATCGTCGTGGTCGCCACCGATGCGCCGCTGTTGCCCGGTCAGTGCAAGGCGTTGGCCCGCCGGGTGCCGCTGGGATTGGCCAGGACGGGTACGACGGGCAGCCATTTCTCCGGCGACATCTTCCTGGCGTTCTCGACCGCGGATGCCGACGGTCTGCAGAGCCAGTTCCCGCTCGAGGCTCCCACGGGCGAGGAATTCGGCACGATGACGTTCCTGCCGTGGGGCCGGATGGATGCGTTCTACGCCGCGGTGGTGCAGTCGGTGGAGGAGGCGGTGCTCAACGCGCTGGTCGTCAACGAGGACGTGGTCGGTCGGGACGGGCACCGGTCGCCTCGATTGCCACTCGACGGGTTGTCCGACCTGCTCGGCGAGGGGCGGAATTAATTCGGACTACAGTCCGTTTATCCCTGCGAGTGGCTGGGAAGGCCGGCCCCGAGTCAAGGAGAACAGACATGACTGCATCGGTAGCGAGCGCGCTGAGCGCCGGCACGTGGGCCATCGACCCCGCCCATTCCTCGATCGGTTTCTCGGTGCGGCACCTGATGGTGAGCAAGGTGCGCGGCAGCTTCGGGTCGTTCAGCGGCGCCGTCGTGGTCGGCGAGGATGGCACGCCCTCGGTGTCGGCCGAGATCGCCGTCGACTCGGTCGACACCGGCAACGACCAGCGCGACGCGCACCTCAAGGCCGCCGACTTCTTCGACGTCGAGAACCACCCCACCGCCTCGTTCGTCTCGACCGACGTGCGACCCGACGGGGAGGACTACGTGCTCGGCGGCAACTTCACCCTCAAGGGCGTGACCAAGCCGATCGATCTCAAGCTCGAGTTCAACGGCGTCAACCCCGGCATGGGCCACGGTGAGGTTGCCGGCTTCACCGCGTCGGTCGTGCTGAACCGCAAGGACTTCGGCGTCGACCTCGACATGCCGCTGGAGACCGGTGGCACCGTCGTCGGCGACAAGGTCACCATCACCCTCGAGATCGAGGCGCTCAAGCAGGCCTAGTCCGCCGTCAGAGGCGCGCGGCGAGTTCGGTGCCCTGACGGATGGCGCGTTTCGCGTCGATCTCCGCCGCGACGTCGGCTCCGCCGATGACGTGCGGTTCGATCCCGCGGCTGCGCAGTCCGTCCGCCAGGTCCCGCACCGACTCCTGGCCGGCGCAGACGACGACGGAGTCGACGGCCAGCACCCGACGGCCGGTCCGGTCCTTGCCGAAGCTGATGTGCAGTCCGTCGTCGTCGACGCGCTCGTAGTTCACCGCCGACAGTTGGTGAACGCCCTTGGCGCGCAACGACGCCCGGTGTACCCAGCCCGAGGTCTTCCCGAGGCCTCGGCCCTGGGCGCCCGACGTGCGCTGCAGCAGGTAGACCTCCCGGATCGGTGGTGACGGCGCCGGCGTCGTCAGCGCGCCCCGGACATCCGGCGCGTTTCGAGGGTCCAGTGCGCCCCATTGCGCCCGCCACTGCGCGACGGTCGTCCGGGCCGGCGCGGTGACCAGGAATTCGCTGACGTCGAAGCCGATGCCCCCGGCTCCGATCACCGCGACGCGGTCACCGACCGGTGCACCCAGGAGCGCCGCGGCGTAGGAGAGCACCATCGGGTGGTCGACGCCGGGAATGTCCGGCACCCGTGGGACGACGCCGGTGGCCAGTACGACGTCGTCGAAGCCCTCCAGTTCGGCGACCTCGGCGCGGCTGTTCAGCCGGACGTCGACGCCGTGCTTGGCGAGCATGGTCGAGTAGTACCGAATGGTCTCACCGAACTCCTCCTTGCCGGGAATCCTTCTCGCTAAGTCGAATTGGCCGCCGATCGACGCACCCGCCTCGAACAGCGTGACGGTGTGCCCGCGTTCGGCGGCCGTGACCGCCGCCGAGAGGCCTGCGGGCCCGGCACCGACCACGGCGACTCGCCTGGTGCGGCGCGTGGGCCCCAGCGTCAGGGTGGTCTCGTGCCCGGCGCGCGGGTTGAGCAGACACGACACCGTCTGGTGGACGAACACGTGGTCGAGGCAGGCCTGGTTGCAGGCGATGCAGGTGTTGATCTCGTCGGCCGCGTCGGCGGCGGCCTTGTTCACCCAGTCGGGGTCGCTCAGCAGCGGCCGCGCCATCGACACCAACTGGACGGCCCCGTCGGCGAGGATCCGTTCGGCGGACTGGGGCATGTTGATCCGGTTCGAGGCGACGACCGGTATCCGGACGTGCTCGGCCACCGCGTTGCCGAGGTCGACGAACGCGCCGTTGGGCACCGAGGTCACGATGGTGGGCACCCGCGCTTCGTGCCAGCCGACGCCGGTGTTGATCATCGTGGCACCGGCAGCCTCGACTTCGGTTGCCAGCAAGACGATTTCATCCCAGGTCTGGCCGTCGTCGACGTAGTCGGCCATCGACATGCGGTAGCAGACGATGAAGTCGCGACCGACGGCCGCCCTGGTGCGATTGACGATCTCCACCGGTAGCCGGCGCCGCTTCTCGGCGGTGCCGCCCCAGGCGTCGGTCCGCTCGTTGGTCCGCGGCGCCAGGAACTGGTTGAGCAGGTACCCCTCGCTGCCCATGATCTCGACGCCGTCGTAGCCCGCCTCGCGGGCCAGCAGGGCGCAGCGGACGAAGTCGTCCACGGTGCCCGCCACGTTGCGCAGCGCACGTGGCCGAAACGGGTTGATGGGCGCCTTGATCGAGGATGCACTGACCGAGAGTGGATGGTACGCATAGCGTCCCGCATGCAGGATCTGGAGCAGGATCTTGCCGCCCTCGTCGTGCACGGCGGTGGTGATGCGACGGTGTCGCCGGGCGTGCGACGAGGACGTCATCTGGGCGGCGAAGGGCAGCAGCCAGCCGGTGCGGTTGGGGGCGTACCCGCCGGTGATGATGAGTCCCACCCCGCCCCGGGCCCGCTCGGCGAAGTAGGCCGCGAGCCGGTCGGTGTCGCGGGCGCGGTCTTCCAGGCCGGTGTGCATCGACCCCATCACGACCCTGTTGCGCAGGGTGGTGAAGCCAAGGTCCAACGGCGACAGCAGGTGGGGATATCCAGTCACGGGCACCTCCGAGGGTGGCGAGTCGTCGAGCCATGGCACGGTATCCGGTACCGCCGGTCCCATGCAACGAATCGTCCTGCCAGGCGACCCGCAGAATGGACTGGTCGAGGTGTATCTGCAACGTCTAGTATCAGTAACCGCGCGTCGCCGTGGGGGGTGGCGCGTCAAGTTAGGACACACTGAGACAGGCGTCCAGGTATGGGCACCGCATACTTGCCTTCTCGGTGGTCCGACCCAGGTCCCAACCGACCCAGCAGCCCACTGGACAGGAGAGACATCAGTGACGTACACCATTGCCGAACCCTGCGTCGACATCAAAGACAAGGCATGTATCGAGGAGTGCCCCGTCGACTGCATCTACGAGGGCGCACGCATGCTGTACATCCACCCCGACGAGTGCGTGGACTGCGGCGCCTGCGAACCGGTCTGCCCGGTCGAGGCCATCTACTACGAGGACGACGTCCCCGATCAGTGGAGCGGGTACACCCAGCACAACGCGGACTTCTTCACCGAGCTGGGCTCGCCCGGCGGCGCGTCGAAGGTCGGCCAGACCGACAACGACCCGCAGGCGATCAAGGACATGCCCCCTCAGGGTGAGGAAAGCTGAGCGCGAGCCTCTCGGCGTCGCTCCCGGTCTTCCCCTGGGACACCCTGGCTGACGTCACCGCGACCGCCCGGGCCCATCCCGACGGCATCGTCGACCTGTCGGTAGGCACGCCGGTCGACGACGTCGCCCCCGTCATCCGAGACGCGCTCGCAGCGGCCAGTTCGGCGCCCGGGTACCCCACCACCGCGGGAACGCCGGCGTTGCGGGCCTCCGCGGTGGCGGCGCTGCGCCGCCGCTACGGCATCACCGGCGTGGCCGACGGTGCCGTGCTGCCGGTCATCGGCACCAAGGAGCTCATCGCCTGGCTGCCCACGCTGCTGAACCTGCGCCGCGACGCCGTCGTCGTGGTGCCCGAACTCGCCTACCCGACCTACGACGTCGGGGCGCGCCTCGCCGGCGCCGAGGTGGTGGCTGCCGATTCGCTGACCCAGCTGGGTCCGCGGGCGCCCAAGCTGGTCTTCGTGAACTCGCCGAGCAATCCGACGGGTGCGGTGCTCGGCGTCGACCACCTCCGCAAGGTGGTCGAGTGGGCACGGTCCAGGGGCGCGTTGGTCGCCTCCGACGAGTGCTACCTGGGCCTCGGCTGGGATCCCGACGCGGCGCCGGTGTCGGTGCTGCATCCCTCGGTCTGCGGCGGTGACCACACCGGGCTGCTCGCCATCCACTCCCTGTCGAAGACCTCGTCGCTGGCCGGGTACCGGGCGGGCTTCGTCGCGGGGGACCCCGCGGTGGTCGCCGAACTCCTCGCGGTGCGCAAGCACGCCGGGATGATGGTGCCGACGCCGATCCAGGCGGCCATGGTCGCCGCCCTCGACGACGACGCCCACGAGGCGGTGCAGAAGGAACGCTACCGCCGCCGCCGCGAGGTGTTGCTGACCGCGGTTCGCGGCGCCGGGTTCACCGTCGAGCACTCCGAGGCGGGCCTCTACCTGTGGGCCACCCGCGGCGAGCCGTGCCGCGAGACCGTGGCCGCGCTGGCCGAACTCGGGATCCTGGTGGCGCCCGGGGAGTTCTACGGTCCGCGCGGTGCCCGGTACGTGCGCATGGCGCTGACGGCGACCGACGAGCGGATCGACGCCGCGGCTTCCCGGCTTTCGTGACGCCGAGTGTGGACTCTTGCCACGCCGTCATGCGAGTTGGCGTGGAATTACTGCACATTCGTCGAGCCACGGACACCCTGAGGCGGCGAGCGCGGCGAACACTCGGTGCAGGACCACCGTTCGTCGCTCCCGCAACAGGTCGGCGCTGACGCGGACGATCCGCCAGCCAAGCGCGGTGAGGGTGGCGTGCCGGTCGATGTCGTGAGCGAAGCGGGCGTGGTCGGTCCAGTGCTGCGCCCCGTCGTATTCGACGCCAACTCGAAACTCCTCCCACCCCATGTCGACGCGGGCGAATGGGTAGCCGACGTCGTCGAGGACCTCGATCTGCGTACGTGGTGCACGAAAGTGTGCTTCTGCCAACAACAGCCGTGTCCGCGTCTCTTGAGGAGACTCCGCCCCACCGTCCATCAGGTCGAGGACCTTGCGCAGCTGTACCAGTCCTCGCGCCCCACGGTGTGCCTCCAGCAGCGGGTACACCGTCGGGGCGGCGACGCCGCAGGCATTGGCCAGAGCGTCGACCCGAATCACCGCCCTCTCGAATCCCTTTCGCCGGCCGAGGTCGAAGACCGTCCGGGCCGGTGTGGTGACCGGCATTCCGTCGACAGTCGTGACCTCGTCGTCGAGAAGGGTCTCGCGGTGCACGACGATGCCGTTGGTGCTGGCCTCGGTCCTGGTGAGCTCTGCGGGTTCGTCGGGGGAGATCCATTGCGAGCCATGCAGCACCGAGGCCGACAGCCCGGCGACCGTGGCGCGTCGCCCGGACCATAGCCATGCCGCAACGGCCCGGTCTCGAGCGGTGAGTGCTTGGCCGACGGGCAGGAACACGTTGCGATGAATCACCTGGTTGCGACTGCGCAGCGTCCGCCTGGTGAATTGCCCGCGGGCCAAGGCTTCGGTGCCGACGAAGGGTCCGATGACTGGGTGCACGCGACCACGAAACCGTGGACCACCGTCGGCAGTGCCTCGCCGTGCCCGACATCGCAGGCGTCTCGTGGATGAACCGTCGACTGTGCACGACCCGCCGAGTGTGGACTCGTGCCACGCCACCACGCGACGCCTGCGATGTCGGGCACGGCGAGGCACTGCCGACGGTGGTCCACGGTTTCGTGGTCGCGTGCACCCAGTCATCGGACC
>NZ_JBEXUA010000011.1:0-22767 GCF_040614235.1 Mycobacterium sp. NPDC006124
TGGTTGACCTCCTTCTGTTTCGCGAGCGGGTCGCCCCAGCTGAGGTGAAGGTCTCCGTGCTTCGCGGCGACTGCTAGGGCGGCGTCGCTCGCGCCGGCCAGGTAGATGCGCGGCGGCTTCTGGCCGCTCAGCGGCGGCAGCAGCCCGCCGGCTTCGACGCGGTAGAAGCGGCCGTCGAACGTGTACGGCGCGCCGGCCGCGACGCCCTTCACGACATCGAGGAATTCGTCGGTGCGCGCATAGCGGCTGTCGTGATCGATGAAGTCGCCGTAGGCACGCTGGTCGGGGCCGCCGCCGCCCGTGACGACGTTCCACTCGACACGCCCGCGGCTGATCCGCTGCAGGCTCGCGGCCATCTGCGCCGCATAGACCGGATGCACGAAATGCGGCTGCAGCGCGATCAGCAGCCGCAGCCGGCGCGTCTCGCGCGCCAGCGCGGCCGCCACGACCCACGGTTCCTCGGTAAAACGAAAGATCGGAATCAGCGCGCCGTGGAAGCCGGCGATATCGGCCGCGCGCGCGACCTGCGACAGATAGTCGATGTAGCCGAAATCGTCGTCATCGACTTTCGGCGCGACGCGCGATGCGCGCTGACGGTTCCATTCGCCGCGCGTATGCAGGTCGTGTGCGCGCCGGCCGTCGCCATGCATCGGCAGGCGCCACAAAAATTCAACAGCCATCGGAGTTCTCCTGGTCGGGCCATTCGGATTGCGTGCGGCATCGGCGTGCCGCGCGTGTGCTGCGCTGTAAAGCACGCGGTGGAGGCCGGCGCCTGGCGGCGCCTATGTGTCTGGTTGAGTATCGTTGTTAGGCAACAGTTTTCGAGTTCTCGTGTTGGGAAGGATGGCCTGCGGCCATCGTCTGGCGTCGTCTATCGTTGTGGTGCAACGGTTTTGGTATCCCGTTCGTGGTGATGGCTTCGCCATTGGTCATATCTCACTCATACTGTATTGCAGTGTGTTTCGTGTTTGTTGTCTCGGCTTCGCCGCGACCGGTGTGATGGGGTTGCGGCTACCCGGCCGGCGGACCCGACTCGAGGTCGTTTGCGCGCCTTGGTATCTCGACTCGCGTCCGGGCTGCGCCCTCCAATGTCATATGCGTTGTGTAGCAGCCGTATTCGACTATACGCCATGGCGCGCCTACGGCGCTTCACCACTGCATCCGAAGTCTGGGGCAACGCGGTCGGCGCGTGGACGCATCAAACCGACCTCTCATAGCTGCACCGCGCGATGACTGCAATACCTGAGGGCCAGTGCTCTGGCAGGCTTGCCTCTGGCCTTACTGCCTATCCCCCCGGCGGCCGGCTCCGCCGGCGATCAAGCCGTCATAGGTGCCTCGATAGCTCCAGCGGCTAGGGCGTGGGCGTAGGCGTCACTGGCAGTGCGGCAGAAATGCTCCCGCCCATGTCGTCGTGGATCTCGTCGCACACCGGCCGGGTTCCGCAGTCGATCGTCCAGTTCTTGCCAGCCAGGATCCCGTAATCCAGCCCCGCCTCGCGGAAGAGGTCGAACGTCTTCACCTGCTCATCCAGCCTGTCCTGACTCGCGTAGATGGCGAGTACGACAGTCCGGCCATACGCCTCGCACGATCCGGTGTCGACGGGATAGACGAAGCCACCGAGGGGCTTGACGGTGCACGACTGCCCGAACCTATTCAGTTCATCTGCCATCGCCTGGATGGATTGGTACTCCTGCAGTCCGGACAGTTTCGTGGGCTGCGCCGTGGCGCTGCTGGCCGTCTCCGGCCCGGCAGTCTCCTGCGACTCGCACGCAGCAACGAGCGCGGCACATACAAGAACCGCGGCCCCAAGTCGGTGCGCCCTTACCCGAGCCCCCCTCAGCATGGCAGCACTCTACAGCGCACAGGTTGGATGCAACTGCAATACCTGAGGGTCAGGGTTCGGCGGTGAGCGTAGCTGCGAGCTCCATTGCGCTATCGATCGTCGATCTTGTCGGCGATGCGCCGGGCAAGTTCGGCGCCGCGGTCGTCGACGTTCATGGCGCACGCGGACAGGTCGACGACGACGTTGTTCTGCACGGTCATTGCCCGCTGGCAGGACCAGCCTGGGAGGTCCTGTTCTGACCGGGTGATGGTGAGCACGCCCTGGTCGTTGGTCGCGGTGTTGAGTGACCAGGAGTGCGCTGGTTGGCCGGGATCGTTTAAGGCGACGCGTCGGTCGTCGCATCTAGCCCACTCCGTCGTCTGGTCGGTGAATAGCTCTTGGGCGCTGGCCGCATCGGGGAAGGACACAACCGACTGGTAGACGATGTGGTCGGCGTTGTCAGGGTTGTCGCGCAGTTCCTCGACGCGGACAGCAGTCCATCCGCTTCCTTCGTAGGTGTGGCGTTGGGCTTCGGCCCACACCAGGCACCCGTCTTCCAATGGCTCGTTCTCGTACAGGCCATGGCTGGAGCTGGTGACGCTTAGGGAGGCGCCCATCACCGCCCCCGCTTCACGGCTGCTGAGCAACAGCTGGGACAGCGCAGCGGTTGGGATAGGGCGTGCTGCATGCCCCATGGTCGGGGCCGCGACAACCGTCCCGTTGGTGCTGACGGTGCAGCCGGCCGTCAGCACGCTCAGCACCACTGCGCAGCACGCTATGTTGCCCATCCGGAAACCCATCTCCGCCCTCCGCGTCGTGTGTGTCAAAACTTGTCTCTGCGGGTGAAGTACCGGCCCAGCCGGCCCGTTCCGTCGTCACCCCGTCAACGAATCCGACGGCCTCTCTCGACGCCTTCCCCTGCGGTGCCGGCGCTCCGCTCGCTGAGGCGCGCCAAGCCGCGGCTGCGATGAAGCCCCCTGGGGCCCGGAGGGCCCTCTCAGGCACCCTCCGGGCCCGTCTTGTGGGCTGTTCTCAGCTGGTCGCGGCGGGCTCCCACCTCACGCTCGCCGTCTGGCACTGCTCGACGTACCGCTCGCTGAGGTCCGCGCTGCTGATGAACCGCAGCGGGCACGTCTCCTCCCACACTTCGGGTAGCTGCTCGATCGGGTGGATGTCGTCAGCGGTGTAGCCGCAATCGAGCATCAGCTCCCGGTCGCCGCCCCAGACGATCAGGTAGATCTTGTGGCAGCCGTCGTAGGCGAATTCACTGGCCTCGACCACGGCGTCGTTGATCATCAACGTCCCGTCGCTCACTTGCCCGACTCCGCGATCGCGCGCAGGTGCGCAAGGGTGATGTACGGGTTGTACGACCCCGGCCAGGGCGAGTCATCGTTGAGGAACGCCTCGGCCGGGAGCCAGCCGATGGCGTAATCCAGCTCGTCGTCGTCCACTGCTTGTCCGCCACTTACCGTGCCGACGTGCCGCGCATAAGACGGCAGTCGATTCTCGTCATCGACGTACACTGCCTCCGCTGTACCGATTCCCAATTCTTCAAGCCGCTCAATGGCGTTGGAGATCGCCTCCCGCTCTTGGCGGAGCGTGCTACTGGCGGCAGCAGCATCGCCCTCGATTGGCGCGGACGTGGAATGCGTCTCCTCGACGCGGTGGTGCGCGGCCTCGTTGTGTGCGGATGTATTCACCATTCATGCTCCCTTTGCGGGTCGAGTGACCGAACGCGCACGTTCAGCCGGATTGTGTTGAACTCTGTTGTCCAACAACACAATTTTACCGCAGCGCACCGACACCTTTTGCGGCAACCCGCGGCGCAGCCGTCAGGTAGTCGCCCAGCCTTCCTGAAGGGCACGCGTCCCTGCGATCGCGTCCTTGAGTGTCGGTGCGGTCTGCAGCTGGTCGAGCAGGACCCAGAGCCGAGAGGACGGGTAGACACCGGTGCCGTTGGGGATGGGTTCGAGTGGAGGGATTCTGGGGCCCAGCTCGTATACGGCGTGGGGCCGGTCGCTGGCGTCGGTCTCGGGTAGGTAGGGGAACCGGTCGCGGATGGTGGGAACGACATCGGCGTGCATGACTCGGTGGATGCGCTGCACGGCGCCGCCCCAGCGGAAGGCCATGAAGTTAGGCGGGTCGGTGGGCCATCCGCCGACGCCGTAGGGGTGGAAGTAGCAGAGCTGATCGGTGACGAACTCGCGGAACGTCGGGGTGCCCTCGCCGCCGGGGCGATCTTCGCTGAGCACCACGCTGTAGACCAGGCTGTCGGCCACTGTGCGCATGCGTATCACTTCCATCAGGTATGTGTGTAGCTCGTCAAGCCAGATACGTTCTCGCCCACGACATTTCGCGCGCGCGTCGGTGATGTCGACGAGGACGTCACGCCACGGCAGGTGTTTGACTGGGATGCCTTCGATCTCCGTCGGCAGTTGGGTCTCGGCTAGGGCGGTAGAGGCCTGTGACAGTGACACCAGCGCCCCCGACCCGTACCGGTGGATACGCGAGACGTATTGCGCCAGTTGCGTCGTCGTGGGAAGCAGCCAGTCCCGCTTGGCTTCGATGATCAGCAGTGCCGCGCTGGCCGGCAACCGCACCTCAGGATCCGTGCGACCGATTTCGGCGCGTACCTCCAGCGCGTAGTCGACGTCTTCGCCGTCACCGAGGCCCGGCCAGACGCGGGAGAGCAGGGCGTCGCTGAGTGCCGGACAGCGCGCCAGGGTGAATCCGAGTGCTGCGGTCAGGTCGTTCTCGTTCTGGCCGAGCAGGCTGAACGCCGATCCGACCTCGGTTCCGTACCGCGTCAGGGAAGCCACTCAGTCTTCCCTCCCACGCTCCGCGGGTAGTGCCGCGGCGACTCCAATCCGCCCGGTCTTGGGCACCAGGCGGGGTCGGGACAGAAGTCGATGTCCTTGCCGTCGACGTTGACCGCGGCCGACCACCACCACACCGGGCCCAGGGCGTCCAGGCCCGCCTGGGGCAGCACCATGCCGATCTCACCGGGGGTGTCGGTATCGGCGAAGCCATCCATGTTGTGCTGAGTGCCCTCGGCGAACGGGAAGTAGAAGTAGCCGACCTTCTGCCCGTCGAGCGTCTTGTAGCCGAGTTGCACGCTCGCCCCGGCCGGGTTGGTAGCCAGCAGCGACCAGAGCACGGTGCCGGTGGCGGGCACGGCCCCGGTGTAGGTCATCGTCACCTGCGCACTGGTGCCCGCGCGGCCGGCCATCTCACCGACCTTGACCTCGACCCCGGTGAGGTCGATCGGTGTTCGCGGAGACAGCCGATGCGCACGACGACTGCGGGCCGGCCAGTACCTTGCCTGGCGGCACTGCCGGCGGGGCAGCGGGAGCGGCGGCTCTGGGCGAATCGGTGGTGGAGACCGGCAGGCTCACTGACGTGCTGACCGTGGGCTCCGAGTCCGTCGATGACGAGGCTGTCGATGTCTTGGAAGCGCTTCCGCAGGCGGCTACGACGGCGACTACGCCTACCGCGCCACACACGATTCGGATCTGCCGTCTGCGACCGCGATCCATGCTCACCCCCTGGTCGTCACCGTTGCCTAGCAAAGGTACGCCACGGCTATCGACCAGTTGCGGTCAGCGATCGGTGAGCAGGCGAAGGTGACCCGTGTCAGGGTTCTCGCGCGTCTCGGCGACGCGCTCCAACGCGGAATCTGCTGCGGGGCTGTCGCTTTGAATGAGTTTGAGCACTCTTTTGCGCGCTTCGGGGTTGAACGGCTCGGCGTGCAGGTCATCGCAGGCGATCTTGAGTTCGCGAACGAAGTCGCGCACCACAGTCCAGTCCGGGTCGTTGGTTGCCGGCATCCCCGTCGCAGCGTCCATGGGCGTGACCGCTCCCTTCACTCGTAGCGACCGGTCACCGCGCCACACGGGGGACCTCATTGGTTGCTACATAGATCCTCACACGGCGTGAGGGCGGCCCGGTGCACCAATTTTCGACGGCCGAATACCGTCACTGACCTGGGTATTGTCCGCTTCCGGCGGACACTGCGACTCGAGCGAGGGGTGCCTTCATCCAGACCGACGGGCGGCGAGGTCATCGCCGGCGCCGGCGGTCAGCGCGTGCGCTGAGGTGTTGGGGACACCGACCCGGCGTGCGGTGCGATCGGCGGTGGCCAGGAGCCGCCGTAGACGGCCCGCGATGGCGTCCTTGCTCATCGGCTCCTCGGCCAGACGGCCCAGCTCCTCCAGCGATGCAGCGGGGTGCGCGATCCTGAGGCGTCCCACCTCTGCGAGGTGCTCGGGTGCGGTGGCACCGAGGATGTCGAGCGCTCGGGACACTCTCGCCGCGGTCTCTGCACCGGCGGCCTCTGAGCGTCTCCGGTTGGCGTCGTCGAACGGAGAGGATCGATCGATCTGCACTCGTTCGACGTTGCGTTGACGGCGCTGCCCCCACGCTTGGTGCGTCTTGACCGCACCGATGCGCAGCAGCATCTCCCCGGCCCGTTCGGGGTCGCGCACCACGACGCGATCGACGCCCCGGATCTCGTTCATCTTCGCCGGCACTCCCAGACGTCGCGCGGCCCCGACGAGCGCCAGTGCCGCCTCGGGGCCGGGACAGGTCACTTCCATGCCGCGGGTTCGCCCGTTCTCGACCAGGGCTCCCCGCGCGAGGAACGCGCCGCGCCAGGCCGCCTCCAGATCGGGAAGTTGCCCGGTCACCACGTGGGCGGGCATTCCGCGCACCGGTTGGCCGCGTTGGTTGAGCAGTCCGGTCTGCCGGGCGAGCGCCTCGGCGTTGTCAGTGACGCGGATTAGGAACTTCTCGCCACGGCCGGCGGCCGGCGCGAGCGGCCTGATCGCGGGGGTGTGCCCGTACAGGTCGTGGATGTCTCTGCACAGTCGCCGGGCGATGCCGAGCTGATCGACTTCGGCGACGACGGCCAGTCTGGAGTTGACGATCTGCAACCCGCCTCCGAATCTGAGCAGCGCCGAGATTTCGGCTCTGCGCGCCGAGGGCGAGCGCACCACCAGCTGGCTCAGTTCTGCTTTCGCATCGACTGTTGCCGTCATCGTGGGTTCTCCTTGGAGTGGGCTCGCCGTGGCGAGCGAGCCGGGTGCGTGAGGGCCGATTCGACGGACCGTGTCCGCCTCATGATGCCCCAGGTTGTGTGCCGGACCGGCACCTCGCCGAGCACTAATTTCGGGTGCGACTCGATAACTGGGCTGCGGTCGGTGAGGCGAATCGAACCACCCCCGCGAGAAGACGTGACGTGCGACAACCCTGACTTGATCCCCGGTCGTGGGAATATTGATCTCGATACAGGAGGGAGCACTGCGTGGCTGACATCGCCGATCGATCGCGCCGGGTGCGCGTCCTGTGTGCCGTCGGGGCGACTCGACGATGAGCACCGGTGATGAGGTCACCCAGATTCTCGACCAGTTGCGGGGGCTGCTGGGCGAGGGCACACCGGTCACCGCCCCGCTACCGTCTCAGGTTCCTGCCCAGATTCAGCAGCGCCTCAACGCCCTGCCTGGCGGGCTGGGCGTCTTCATCGACAAGCTGATCGACGAGCGTAAGAGCCAGGCCGAGATCAGCGCGGCCCTGGCCGAGGTCGACCCCTCGCTGGTGCCGGTCGTCGACGAATCCGGGGCCAACGTGACTGCCGCTCGCGATGAGCTCAACGGCACCCAGGACACCTACGCCGACCGTCGTGGCCAGTTGGCTCCAGTGGAGGGCACTCCGATGGGGCAGCTGGGTGTGCTGCAGGCCAAGGCTGATGCCGTCGGCAATGGCGCCAACACCGTGCGCGCGCAGATGCCGCCGGCTGATCTGCGCCGTGTCCTCGTCGACCGCCTCGCTCAGCGCTACTACGAGCAGGCCAAGGCGGCGATGCAGGGTGCCGGCGGCGGGATGCCGGGCGGTGGGGGTATGCCGGGCGGCGGGGGTATGCCGGGCGGCGGGGGTATGCCGGGCGGCGGCGGTAGTGGCGGAGGTTCTCCGTTGAGTGCGCTGGCATCACCGGCGACGAGCTTGGCGTCTGCGTTCTCGCCGTCATCCTCGGCGAAGGACGGCTCTCCGGGTGAGGAGCGATCGGCCTCCGCATTGCCGTCTGGCCGCGGTGGCAGTGAGGCGGGACGTCGGGTTGCGGAGAAGGCGCTGACCGCGAAGGGGCTGCCGTATGTGTGGGGCGGCGGCGGCCCCGGTGGCCCCACAGGCGGCGGATTCGACTGCTCGGGGCTGACGCAGTGGGCCTACGCTCAGGCGACCGGCGAGTCCTTGCCTCGTACGACCTACGACCAGATCCAGCTGGGCACGCGCATCAACCCCGCCGACGCTCAACCGGGTGACCTCGTGTTCTCCCGGTTCAGCAGCCGTGGACCCGAGCACGTGCAGATCGCTCTCGGTGGGGGTCAGGTGGTGCACGCCCCGCAACGCGGCGATGTGGTGCGCATCGCCGCGATGCCCACCGACGTCGTGGTCAAACGCATTGTCTGACCCGCAATGAGAACATCACCTGCCGACCAACGTTTTACGAAGTATTCGACGCCAGGTTGAGGAGCTGCTGGCTGCCGGCTTTGAGTTCGGCGGCCAGCCGTTTGGCCGCTTTGCCGTCGAGTTCGAGGAAGCTGGTCGAGCCGCGATACTCGTGGGCCTCCTGCCGATCGATGACGATGAACGAGGCGCCGTTCTTGATCTTGTCGCTGGCTCCGAGGCTGACCTCTTTACTGCTGTGCGGCAGCGCAATTCGCTCCAGTCGGTCACTGTTCTTCCATTTGCCGTTGTCTAGGGCGACGGCCAGCGCGTGAGCTATCGGTGGATCGAGCTCGGCAGCTTGATGCCACGAACCCCACTTCAGTTGGCCGGCCCATCGCAGATGCACGCTTGTGGTGTGCTCGCCGATGGCGAAGCTGGCGGTGATCTCGTGGCCGAGGGTGTTGGTGATGGTGACGGGTCGGTGCCCGGTGAGCTGCTCGAATAGCAGGGCCCCTTGCTCCCCGATGCCCTCCACCACGGATTCACGCTGTGCTGTGAGGGCATCGATTCGGGCGGTCAAGCGGTCGCGCTCACGCTCCAGCTCCGCGACACGTTGCGACGACCGCTGGTAGTGCGATCGCGCTTCTGCGGCGCACCGCCGCGGCCCGCCGGGTTCGTCAGCTGCTTTGCACATGGGCACTCGGATCGGCTGGCGCGGCGGATCGCAGCGCCGGCCATGGTCCTTCAGGGTCGGCCACGGTGGGTCAATCCCCGAGCGATGCACAGCCCCGCTTGCGCGAGGCTGCCCGAATTGTCCGCGGCCGTGTTGGCGCACCGGCGTGGTCCGATGCGAGTTGGGCGAGCTGGTTGACCCGTGGGTCCACGGGACGGCCGGTGCGCTTGCTTGCGGTGACCGCGGCCTGCGCAGCGGCGACGCGGACCGCGAGGCTGCGCTTCGGAGGAACTGGGCGGGGCGGCGCTGCTGGAGGGTTCTTCGAGTTGCGCATGCGGTAGGACTCCCTGCGGGTAGGACTGTTGTGCTCAGTGAGTACCTGCCGATCACAGCTTTTCCGTCACGTAGGTCGAGGGTGGGCCTCTTCGGCTACCGACAGCGTGAACCGTCCAGTGGCCTCGTCACCCGCTCCGTCGGCCGAGGCCTGGCGGCGCAGTTCTGCGGCGATGTCGACCGCCATCTGCATCTGGTCGGCAGTGAACATCCGGCCCTGGTCAGTCCATGTACTTCCGACGAGTTGGCTGATAGCGGGCTGCGGGAGCCCACTGGCGTCGGCGACGTCCTTGACGGTGAACAGAGGACCGGGGTCAGAGGCGCCGCGGCCTCGGCCAGGACGGTGCATCGGCAGCACGTTGTCGGCCATGGTGACCACATTAGATCGCCGCCACGCTCGGTCCGCGCACCATTTCGGAGCCTGACCAGCCCCGGTGGCAGGTCCCCCGCCTCAGCCCGGCCCGAGCATGGTCCGGGGCCCGAGGCTTGCGACCGACGGCCGGCAGGCCGCCCGCCGGCTCAGCCAGGGACATGCCATACATCCAGGTCAGCGCGCTTCGTCGTTTCGGGGTTCCGCCGGTGGGCGTTACCGCCACCGCGGGGGCACCGAAGCGCCGGCACGGGCTGTGTCGGTACAGCGGCGGTGGTGCGGCGGGATACATTTGCTCACCATGGCGGCGCCGGTCCTGAGCCCCGATTGTTTCGGCTGGGTTCGCGCCGCCGGCTACGGATGCAGTACGGACGACTCGACTGAGACCTTGGTGCTGCGATCGCAGATGGGGCCACCGACGCGGTATCACATCCGCCAGGTCCGCGATCGGCTGCGGCTGACCACTCAGACCGAAGACGACACCGAGGAACGGCCCATGCTGTTCGCCGCAGATCAGGAGGTGCTGGAGCGGTTCCTGTACGGCGTTTTCGGAGACGACATCCGTGACGATCTGGGTCTTCCCTACCTTGAATTGCCTTGGAATGCTGACGCTCTCGCTGCCGGATACAGCCTCGGGGAGATGGACCGCGGTTACCGGACACTGCGCCGCGGCGGCGTACCCCTAGCCGCGGCACCAGATCCCACTCTCAGCTTGCTGGCCCTGGTCCCGCTGTCCCACTTCCTCGGCATGACCGCCGCGGCGCTGAGGGCAGCCTTCCTGGCCGAGGATGGCGCACCGCTGCTCATCGGCGGCACTTACTCCACAGGCACCCCTTCGGGCCGAAACCCTTAGCGGGCGCCTTGCCGCGAGGGCCGAGCCCCGGCTGGACTGACCGAAGTTCGGAGCGCCGCCCCCGCAGAGGTACAGGGCCTCTGCGGGGGCGTGCGGTTCTCGGTTCAGCTCGCCTTGTACTTGAGTTGGGCCACCACGCATTCGGTGGGTTCCACGTCGTCTCGAACACCCAGCAGCACGGGTTGATACAGCGCACCGCCGATCTGCGCGGCGTAGAGGTAGCGCACCTCCACCACATCTCCGACGCACGGGATGTGTTGATTCGCGGGCACTGTCACGTTGCCAACGCTCTGCCAGTGGTTCCCGTCGAGCAGGCTCACGCCCACGCTGCGCTGTTGGTTGATTGTGGTGACCACCGCGGACGCCGTAGCCACGAACTTGAGCTTCAGTTGGGCGCCGCCGCTGTTGGGGCGGCCCGGTCGGTAGGGCGAATCGGAGCGCTTGAACACCACCCCCTCGGCGTTGCGCTCCCGGAGTGCGGCGAGACGGTCAGCCTTGTCCGTAGCGTCAGTCCAGCTGTCCACATACCAGAGGTGGGCCATCGCGCCCGCGGCGCCGAGTAGTTCGGTCAGAGCGCTGTAGCGCATACCGTACGGCCGGTCGGATAGGTCGATTCCGTTGCGCGACAGCATGTCGAACACGTGGAAGCGATCGCCGATGGCTTCACCGTCGAGCACGACGTCACCCGCAATGGCCGCAGCGGCAGCGACGATGGGTGCGGCCACGCTGACGACCAGACCGAGCTTGTTGATCCCCTCGATGTCGCCTCCGACCTTACGGAGCAGCAGCCGACGGCCGTCGAACTTCTCCTGCATGATCCAGAGCGGGTCGGCCATGACGCGGGTGAGGTCGGCGTCAGCGACGACGTTGAGCAGTTGCGGGAGCAGCCCACTGACTCGGCCTGCGTCTGCACTTTGGAGGTAGGGCGTACCGGCTTCGCCGTCGGTGTATCCCTTGGATCGCTTCTCGGCCACCACCTTCTCGAAGATGCGCCGCGCCGCTGGGTAGTCGACCGGAGTCTTGGTTTTGGTTCCGGTGGACAGGGTGCCTCCGCGTCGGCCGTAGGCGACGTTGACGACGTATCCGCCCTCTGTGGCGGCGTCGATTCGGGCTTGGTACACCTTGTCGCTGGTTCCCGACGTGAAGTACAGGGTCACCGATTCTGTCTGGTCGTCCATGCTGACGTTCCCTTCGTAGGTGAGCAGACGCGCACGCCTGCCCGGTTGGTTGAACACTGCTAATTCTACGGTGGGGCACTGACATTCACTGATCGCACCGACCGCGACCCTGGCTGTCTGGTCGCGGTCGGTCAACTTGTGCGCGGGTCAGCCGTGGCGGGCGGCGGCGGCGATGATGCGCCGCCGGAACGCTTCAAGTTGTGAGGGCCGGGTGGCGAGCGCTTCGGCGCGGGCGCGCAGGTCGCTCAGATGCGCGGGGTGGAGGCCGGCGGTGTGTTCGCCGCTGCGGCCGGTGAATAGGGCGATCCCGAAGTAGGGCTGGTAGATGGCGCGGTACTCGGCCAACAGCAGGGTCGCCAGCGGGTTGAGCGTCGCGCCGACCAGCTCGACGTCCCCGAGGTCGGGGAAACTCTCGTCGTCGGTCCACATGTCGATGTGCTCGGTGGCGTCCATGACGGTGTAGAGCCGGCATCCGATCGCCTGGCGGATGGTGGCTCCGAAGGTGCCGGTATCGCAGGGGGTCAGGTCGATGGTCTCGATGCTGGCGTCGGTGCCGATGCGCAGAGCCTTGCCGATGCCGACCGCCGGGCCGGGCCGGTGGTCGTTGGTGACGTCATCGGAGCGGAGCAGCGCGTCGGGCTGGGTGTTGGTCAACATGCGGGCCTCCTGGCCGTCGTGGACCGGGCGCTGCGCGCTCGGCCGGGTGGGTGGTTCGTTGGTGACTGTATCGCGGGGCACCGACAACTGTTGGCGGTCCGGGTGGCACTTCTGCCGTGGGCTTGATCAGTGTGCCTCAGTCGATTTCGTCGGAGGCGGGACGGTCCTGGTCTGCAGACGGTCTTTCCAGGTGCGCATTCCGTCGCGGATGGCGGCCATGGCCGCGGTGTCGTCGGCGTTGTAGCTCAGCAGCCACTGTCGGGCAGCCTTGGCGCGGGGGTGGCCATCCCGCGCCTCGTCGTGGTGGATCTGCGACTGGGCGCCGCCGGCATCGGCTGCCTGCCAGTGGAATCCGAACAGCGGCGCGACGACCTTGATGCTGGTGCCGTGCACGGTGAGGAACTGCTCTTTGAAGACGCGCTCCAGGTCGGTGAACACACCGTCGTCGGGGTCGATCAGGTCGGCGACGTCGCCGCCGAGGATGCGTCGTAGACGTGACGGTTCAGCGGCCGACCAGTGGAACACGCGCAACGTGTCCCCGGCCGCGACGGTCTGGCGGTGCAGGTCCCTCAGCCAGTCCACGAATCGACGGGCCAGTGCCCGCTCCTGGGCGGAGTCGTCGATGCTCCAGTCGGCGAAGGCGTGGAAGGCGGCGGTGGTCTCGTCGCCTTCGCGTCGCACCCTGGCCCCCCACAGGTAGACCTTGCCCTCGGTGTCCCACTCGATGTCGAGATCGACTTCGACAGCGGCGGCGGGCACGTCGACCGGTTCGCCGCGAAGGAGGGCCAGCGCAGTGCCGGTGGTGATCATCTGTGCTCTCGCTACGGCGCCGTGCAACCGGGACCGCGCGTGGTCGCGACCTCGGTGTGAGGTGTCGGCGTAGTAGGCGTCGAAGAAACGGTCTTCGTCGGCGTCGACGGCGGCCAGCGCTGCGGTCGTGCTGATGCCGAGTCGGCGCAGCGTCAACCATTCGCGGGTGTCGAGGCTGCCCACCGTCAGCGCTCGGGACGCGTCGTCCTCCCCCATCGTCTGCGCGCACGCCTGCTCGTACGGGCAGGTTCGGCATTCGGGTTGCCGGACGGGTTCGACGAGCAGGTCGCCGGCGACCGCAGCGGCGGCGACGACCGCCCGGAACCGGTGCTCGTGGTCGTAACGCTGCAACAGTGTGCGGGCGGCTTTCCCGCGGCTTCGGGAGTACGTGTGGCCCAGCGGCTCGGTGAGGTCATGCCACACCAGCACCCGCTCCTCGCCGGCGGCACCGGGCAGCGTGCTGGTGCCGATGATGGCGGCCCACAGCTGATCGGGTCCAGGGTGCCGCCCGCAGGCCTGCAGCATCCGGGTGTAGTGGGCCAACTGCATTCCGTCGTGAAGACGATGCGTCGTCGCCGACGTCCACCCCGATTCCGACTGGCGCACGTTCGGGCTCTGAAACCGCGACACCTGCGCGGTTTTCGTCTTCTTGGCCTCCAGGGTGCGGTGGTGTTTGACGTCACCGGGCAGGTACCCGCCGTCGACTCGAATCAACAGGTCCGGCTTGCCCTTGCGGGCGCCGGGGTGGTCGTCGGGCAGCCATCCGCCGAGGATGAGCGGCGCTGCGGCGTCCATGGCGGCAAGAGTCGCCGAGATCGCCTCGTCGTGCCGTAGCCGCGCGTCGATGACGACGGCGCCGGGGAGATTCTCGGTCAGTTCGGTGAAGACCTCCGCTTCGTAGGCGATGCCCGCGTCCAGTCGCGCCTGGTCCTCGTCGTCGGGCAGCCACGTCTGCGGTTGGGGACCGAAGTCGTGCTGCGTGCGGACGGGGCACTGCTTGGCCGCATAGCCGCCGAGCAGCACCGCGCCGCCGGTGGCGTTGGTCATGTTGGCGCACACCCGTGTAGCGGCTGGGTGCCGCCGAGATCCCAGTGTTGCCAGGGCATCCGGCCGTGCGCGTCGGGCCAGACGATCTGCTGTGCCGCGAGAACGGCGCCGTAGAGTGCCCGCACGGTGGTCAGGTCGTCGGTGTCGTCCATGGTGAGCGCGACGACGGTCAGTCCCCCGGCGAGCACTTCGGAGAGCGGTTCGCCGCAGGCCAGCTGCCCGTGGTCGACGGCCTTGCGGGCGGCGGCGTTGAGCACACCGTGGGCGGTGCGCGGCGGCAGTCCGTAGATCGCCAGCTCAGGCAGTCCCCGGTCGGTGAGCCCGACGGTGTAGCTGAACGGTGGGCCGTCCTCGGCGCAGGTGGGGAAGACGCCGATCACGGCCCACCCGTGGGTGTCGATCAACCGGCGGGTGTCGGCGTATCGGTCTGCGGTGTTCATGCGGTGACCTCGCGTCGCCAGGCGTGGCGGTGGCCCTTGCCTGGACGTTTGTGCATCCGGGCTTCGTTGCGGCTGCGCGGCGTCAGCTGGGCCGGGGAGCGTCGCTGCTCGACGCGGGCGCGTCGCCGCATCTTCTCCTGGTGATCCGCATGTGCGGCGAGATCGTCTGCGCTGCAGTGCATCGCTGTCTCCTCATCGGTCGATGACAGGGCCCTCGGGCCGTGCCGGTGGTGGGCCGCGATGCTGCTGCGACCCGTTGCGGTAAGTGTATCGGTCGGGTGTGACAAACAGCGCGGGCCGCGCTGCTGCAGCTGGCCCGCGCCGGTGGCCTCACCCGATGCCGCGGCGCAGCGCTGTGCTCATCAATCCGTCGATGTGCCAGGGCGACTCGGTGAGGGCACCGAGTGTCGGGGCACCGGTGCGGTGCCGTCGGATGGGTGCGCGGTGTGCGGCGGCGAAGTCCTGCCCGACGTGGACCAGGAACAGGATCTCGCGGCGCCGGGGATCGCGGGAGGGCCTGATGGCAGCGGGGTCGGTGTCGGTGGCGTCGGGGGTGACTTCCCATGCCGAGGCCAGCCAGAGGGCCTCCACCGCGCAGTGCTGCGTGAGCAGGGCTGTGACCGCTTCGGCGGTTTCCTCTTTCTGGTGGTCGGCGTGTGCGACGGCGGTGATGTGCCGCCGCCCGTCGGCGGTGGTGAAGAACAGCATCGGCTGCCAGTCGTCGGTGGGGGCGCGAAAGCCCGTCTGAACGGCTCGGGCGCCGTGGTAGGCCACCGTCACCAGGTCGGTGATCGCGTGCGCGGCGGTGGTGTTCACGGCATCTCCCAGGGGTCGGTCGAGGCGATCGGGTTGGCGTTGCGATCGTTGTGCACGCGCCCCAGGTGGGTGTTGAGGTCGGCGAGGACGACGGTGCAGCCGCTGGGTGCAGTCTGCTCCCAGCGGATCAGCTCGCGTGGGAGGTTGCCGATCGCGTCGTTGAGGCCGTCGAAGCTGAACCCGCGGTCGTGGGCCTCGGCGCGTTCGTCCAGCAGTTCGGAGCGGTCGTCTGTGAGCGCCAGGCTGCGGTGTTCCTCGTCGATGCACAGGCTGGCGCGGCCGGTCTTGAGCATCCATGCGCGCACGATCTCGGTCGCGCGCAGCTCGACGGCCCGGTCGAGTGCGTCTCGGTGCCCTAGCAGCGCCGACAGCAAGGGGTCTGTATCAGTCACGGGTGTCTCCTTTGTGGTGGTGGACCGGGCTCGCGCGCCTGGCCGTTGGTGTGCCGACTTGTGTTGTGCGGCTGCGCTAATCGTATCGGCTTGGTATGACACCTGCGCCGCTAGTCGGTCACCCATACCCGACCGATGGGGTGGCCGTCCTGGTTGGGCACCGCGGTGAAGGCAAGCTCGCGCAGCTCGCCGCGGGCGAGTTGTTCCTCGACGCGGGCGATCACGGACTTCAGTGCTGAGGCGGTCCCCCGCCAGCCGTGCTCGGCGCTGGCGTCGATCTCGACGTGCAGGGTGCCATGGAGCCGCCAGCGGCGTTCTGCGGCGGCCTTGAACGCGGCGATGAAGTCCTCGATCGACACCGTGGGGTGTTCGTCGAGTTCACCGTCCCAGGCCAGCCGGTCGGTGTCCTCAACGGTCGTCTCTGCCAGACACATGTCGAACCACTCGTCGTCGACGCGGTTCATCTCCAGCCCTACCAGCTCCAGGATCGCGGGGCGGTACTCCGTGCCCCTCACGAGGTACCCGTCGAGTTCGGCGCGCTGAGTGTCGGTCATCTCTCCGGCGAGCACGATGGTGCCGTGGGTCTTGTCGCCGTACTCGTCGCGGAACATGATCGGGATGTGGGTGTAGCCGGTCTCGCGTTCGGGTTGGGCGCGCATCGGGGGCCTCCTGGATGGTTGACCGGGCCCGCAGGCCCTGCCGGATAGGTGTGCAGCGGTGCGCTGCTGTCTTGATTGTATTGGTGCACACTGACACACAGCGCCTGCAGCTCAGGCGGAGCATCAGTTTGGCACTGTCGCCCGAGGGCGGTGCTGGGGGTCTTCGCGACAGTTCCAGCCGTCGCGGATGCGTCGGGCGGGCTCGCCGCAGCACCACGGCAGGGCGGGGTGACCGGCGCCGGTCTCGATGACCGGCGCCGGGCGGTGCCAGTGCTGCCACGGCAGTAGGCCCGCACCGAGGGTGACCTGGGCCAGGAACGCGGAGTAGCGTCGGATGTCGTTCTCGCGCAACCAGTCCAGGTAGTCCTCGATGCAGTCGACGCCGACGGGTCCGCCCTCCCCTGCCACGCGGCCGCCGTCCTCGTCGAGCCACGTGAAGTCCATACCGTCTGAGGTCCACTGTCGGACGAGCCGCACACCGCAGACGGTGCACGTGGTGGTGTCGCGCGAGTCAGTCATCATGTCCTCGCTCTGCCGGTGTGGGGGTCCAGTCGCGGCGGGCATCGACGATCGCGGCCCGCACGGGCGCGAACGCACAACGGCCGCCGTTGATCTGGGCGTGGATGTGTTTCGGCGTGACCAGGTGCGCCCGGTCGGTGCTCAGGTAAAGCAGGGCGAGGTCGTAGGCGTCCCAGCGCACGCGGTAGGCACCGCGGGTGTGGGCCGTGCGGTAGCTCAGCGAAAGACCGCGGCGGCGGTGCTCGTCGGCGGCCTCCCCTGCGACGGGATCGTGGTGGTGCGGTGTCATGGTGTGCGTCCTTTCGGGCCGTCTGCTGTCGAGCAAAGCGCGCCGGGCGACGGGCGAGTGGGGTTCAGCTGCGGGGTGGCGCGGGCGTCCAGTCGGCCATGAACCAGTCCCAGTGCGGTCGAATCCTCAAACCGGACTCCGCCTTCCACAGCCGAAGCGTTTCCAGGCGCACGGTGTCGATGTGGGATCCGTTGCGCAGAGGCACGGGGGCGGCCAGGGTGATCCACTGGCCACGGGCGGCCAGCGCTGCGGTGCGCTTCTGTTGGTAGTGGGCGGCTTCGCGGCGCCACTGTCGGGCGTATTCGCCCTCGGGTGGGTCGGTCAACGCTGCCAGGACGGTCGCGCCGACGCCGACTGCTGTCGGCCCCATGGTCTCGTCCATCATCTTGATCACGACGTCGCCGCGATACTGGGCGAACAGGGTGATGGAGGCCCACACCTGGCCGGATTCTTCTCGGTGCGCCGCGAAGTACGTTCCGCCCCATTCGCATCCGTCGCCGGGGGCGCTGTTGGAGGCGATCACTTCGGCGCGGGTGCCGCGCACGTGCTGCGCGACTTCGGCGCGGGCCGAGCTTCCGCGGGGGATGGCGTAGCTGATTGATCCCATGGTGTTGGGCTCCCTTGTGGGTGTCGGTGACCGAGTGCGCGCACTTGGCCGTATAGGTGTCGTGACTTGTTGATTCTCAACGTGTCTGAGATTACTGGGAGGGTCTGACACCCGTCGCGGGTCGCTGGCGGCTCACGCCTGGTTCCACTCCTCGGCGGTGTCCTCCGTGCCGACGAACTGGTATTGGCACTCGTAGCAGCGCGCGGTGCGCGCTTGGCGGTTGATCCAGTATCCGAAGTGACGGTGTGCGCTGCTGGTGTCCGGTGAGGCGGCGAAGGTGCGCAGGACGCTGTTGGCGACGTTGCAGATCTCGTCGAGATGCTCGCGGGCACTCTCTCGGATGCCGGTGCCTTTCTCGACGCGAGCGACCTCGGTCCATCCGCTGGTGAGACCGACGAGGCGTTGGTCTCCGGCTGCGTTCTTGAGCACTGCGTAGAAGCCGCTGAGTTCGGCATCGTCGTCGCCGTGGACCTGCAGGTCGAAGCTGGCGTCGCCGATGACCACGCCGGCCTGTTGGGCCTCGTAGAAGAACTGAGACAAGGTGGCGCCGGCGGTCGGCTCCGTCCAGTCGGGCACATCGCATTCCAGCTCGTCGCCCTTGGTCTCACACCAGCGGTCGAAGGCGTCGTCGTCGATGCTGAACAGCGTGATCTGAGCGGCGGTGAGGGTCACGGTGAACGCGGGTGCGGTGGCGGTTGTCATGGGTGTCTCCCTGAGGTGTGGGACCGGGCACTCGTGTCCGGCCGGAGGTGTGTCGACGTACTGCTCGACTGACCTCGATTCTAATGGATCGGACCGACAGAGACGGGTGCGCGCTGCATCGACGCGGCTTTCGCCGTCAGTTGCGCCGCCGGTGATCGACAGCTCCGGGCAGGGGGTCGCCGCCGCGACGGCCGAGGGGATCGTTCATCTGCTCCGGGGACCAACTCGAGAAGTCCGCCGGCGGCTGAGCGTCCACGTAGGCCGCGGTAGACCGCATGCCGTACCCAAGGGTTGCTGCGTCCCGTTCGCGATCGCTTCGCACCTTCAGGTCGCGTTCCTGTTGCGCGGCGCGCTCGGCCTGCTCGGGTGTCTGATCGGAATAGCCCGGCCGGCCGGTGCAGTCGCCGGCCAGGTTGTAGAAGTGGCTGTAGGCGTCCTCGCGGCGGTAGTCCGGGTTCTTGACGCGGTGCGCGGCGTACCACTCGTCGAAGTCCGGTGCGTAGGGCGGTGTGAACGGTGGCGGGCCGATGTGCGGCCCCCAGGCCTCGACGGCGGGTCCGGAGGTCTCGGCGATCCGTGCGTGCAGTGCCCGCTCGCGGGTCTCCAGCGCCGTCACTTCGGCCACCGAGCGAGCGGCCTTCGCGCGGCAGTCGCCGCTGCATCGCTGCGGGCCACCAGGCTCGTGGCTGCCTTTGCACATGGTTCCTCCAGGGCTCTGCGGACGTGTTCGTAGTGGGAGTACCGGCGTCTTGCCCTGTTTCCGTCGCGGCTGCGCTGACTGTCTGGCCCTGGCGCGGCTGACGGAAATGTCGGCGGCGACCGGTACTACCGATCTAGGACCTGCCGACCGGGCCGCGGTTCGTGGTCGTCGGCACCGGCGGACGAGACGATGCGGCGGAACGAGGGCACAGTGTGCAAGGCCAGTCACGAGCCCGGTGGCCCGCAGCGCTGCAGCGGTGACGCACGCCGTGCTCTGGCGTCCTCGCTGGGCACCGTGGCGCAGCTGGAGCGCTGCAGGGACGCGCTGATCACGGCGGCCGCTCCGCACGATGTCCGGCCCGAATGGGGCCGCGCTGTCGAGCTGCGCCGGCAGTACATGGCCGATGCGGCGGCCTCGTCCCCTCGGGTCGCGGCCATGCGGTTCGCTCGCGCCGTTCTTCGGGAGGGGGTCGCGGTCGTCGTCGACACCGAAACGGTGTCGATGGGAGGCCCGATCTGCGAGATCGCCGTGGTGGACGCTCATACGGGACGGCCGCTACTCAACACGTTGGTCAATCCGGGGTGTCCGATGACGCCGGCGGCTCAGGCCGTGCACGGGATCACCGATCGCGAGGTCACCGGACCGCATGTGCCGTCATGGGCTGCGGTGCATCGACGGTTCGCACAGATCGTCGCCGGCAAGGTGGTCCTGGCTTACAACGCCGACTACGACCGCAGGGTGGTCGCCGACGACTGCCGCCGCTACGGCGTCGACGCCTCCGGGTCGATGTCGCACGCGCATTGGTGGGCTGATGTGATGGCTCCGCGCAGCGACTTCGAGGGCACGTCACGCCGACTACGCAACGGCGGCGGTCACCGCGCCCTCGGTGATGTCGAGCTGACCCGCCGCCATCTGCTGACGATGGCAGCGGGCTCGTAAGCCACCAGGAAGTCAGAGCTCGGCCACGCTCACGTTGGTGACATTCTCTGGCATAACAACGATTTCGTGTTCCCCACGCCCCCGCAGATAGGCGATGACCGCCGTGGCACGCACTGTTCCCGATGCGACTCGCGGGTGCCCGTGCCCTCCGAAGCGGAGCGCGAAGTTGCGGGCAGTCGCGGAATCGAGACTCCAGCTCATACCAGCGTGCCGTCCATCGACAGTGAAACCACGATGGACAGTGATGGTTTCGGGGTGACGGGCCAGATTGCGTCGCTCCGCTTCGGTCATCATCAGGTGCCGGCACGGGGTGCGTGAATCGTCCTGCAGAAGCGTCACCCACAGGTGCTCGTGCTCGTAGATGTTCTCGGCGTCGACCCACAGGTCGGCGAGCAGGGTCCAATAGTCCTCGTCGCAGAGCTGGTCCGAGATGCGGGCGAACGCATGCACTCGGAAGGGCCGCTCGTGCAGGAACAAGTACTGCGTCCAGTCTCGGCGCTCCTCGGCGCGCCGACACTCGTCTAGCTTGGCGCGCAGCCGCGCGTTGGTCATCGCGTTGAGCTGGGGGCTGTGCGGGATTGAGAACACCAACGGGTGTTTGATCACTGGCCCCAGGATCGAGTCCACCAGGTATCCCTGCAGTTCGTCGTCGAGCGGTTCCTGTCGCTGCATGAGGAGGTCGAGGTCGGTCATGTTGGTCGTCCTTGCCGGGGTTGGTGGCCGGGCTCGCATGCCGGGCCGGATGAGGGTGTCGGGCTGATCAAGGGTCACGGCACCGCGGGCTCGGTGCCGGCTTGCCAGATCGCCCTACTGCGCACTGTGGCCCGTCTGCGACCATGGCAGGTGGTGCAGGGACCGGGAATCCCACGCTTGGTGCTGAACAGGCGTCCTCGGCATTCCGGGCAGAGCACCGTCAACGTGACCGCACCGGGCCGGTGTGCGGATGCGTGAGTCCAGCGGTTCCACGCCTGCCGCCAGGAACCGAACTGCTCGGGCTGGCTTACCGTCCATCTGGCGAATTCAGTTCTTAGGTCATGCAATACGTCTGTGGCGCGCAGATCGGGCAGGGCTGCTAGCAGCAGATGGTGCGGCAGCCGGTTGATTTCGCGTGCGATGTCGTGGTTGGGCATGGCGTCGTGCCTTTCGCGCTGGTGACCGGGCACTCATGCCGGGCCGAATTGTATTGCGGTGATGCAGCGTTGAGTGTACTCAGCGGCTCCGACAGATTGGCCTGCCCACACGGGGGCGTACGGGGTTCCGGCGCGCCCTCGCCTGCCGCGCGTCAGGAGTGGGTGCCCCACCAGGCGTAGAGCTGGTCGAGCGAGGAAGGGTCCTGCGCACCTGATTCGACGACGTTGAGCAGCAACTGCGCGTCGCTGGTCCACACGACCACAGCTTGGCCTGCCTGAATGCCGCAGAACAGGGTTCCTGCCACGGTGTCTGGAGCGGCGTTGCGTCGCCACGGACCGGGTGACTGAATGTTTCCGGGACAGGTCACCTGCTCGAATTTGCCGATGGTCTCGGTGAAGGCTCCGGTGAGGGCCCGCTTGTCGGGATAAAGCGTGTACGTGGCTTTCACCGGCCCGCCGGGATCGGTGTTGGGTCCGCAGGTGACCGTGGCGTCGGCCGCAGCCTCGTCCGGCGAGCAGCTGCTTTCCGAATACCCCTTGGGCAGAGCGGCATTGAGTCGCTTGAGGGCTTCGGCGTCGGGTTTGGCTTGAGCGCTCGTGGTCGTGATCGTTTGATCGGAGTCCGATGATCCCGCGACGGTCCAGACCGCGATCACGATGAGGATCAGTCCGGTGAGCACAGCGGCACCGACCGCCAATGCCTTAGCCGAGGGAGTACTCCTGCCGGAATTGATTGGGATGACCGGTGGGGGGCCCCCGTTCCACGGCGGCACCGTCTGCCCCGCAGGGGCGGAGTGGGGGGTACGTGCACCTTCCGGCCATGCTGAGGTCTGCACGGGCGGGCCTCCGAGGCGAGAGGGCCGCGCGGGAGGGGCTGCAGGTCTGGGGCCGAACGGCATGCTGGGCGCTGGTGGGGCCGGCGGAGCGCCGAGGGGCCGCCGCTGCGCTATTGCGACGATGCCCGCTTTGGCGACGGACGCGCCGGAGGGACGTGCCGTGGCCACTGTTGGGAGGGGGCCGGTGGTCTCTCCGTCGCTGGGAGCAGTCGCCGCTGGCATCACCTCGCGCCGTGCACCAGTTGGGCTTGGTGTGGGGACGAGCGGTTCCACGTGCCCGTTGGCGACCGGCTCTGCCGCTATCGGCATGAAAGGACCCGGCTGCGGCGGTTCCTGGTACTCCGGCTCGGCCGAGGCCGGTGCTACCGGCGACCGATCGGATCGAACCGCGATGTCGCTGCCGAACGGACGGTCCTCGGCCCCGTGTTCGAGCTTGACGGGTGTCGTCTGTTCGAGGTCGATGTCCAAGCCGCTGTCGGCACCCGGCGATGGCGCTTCCTCGGCGAGGTCGTCGCGCTCGGCCGGGGCGGCGTCGAGGTCCTCGGCGGGAAACA
>NZ_JBEXUA010000011.1:22861-23198 GCF_040614235.1 Mycobacterium sp. NPDC006124
CGGGGCCGGGGCGGCGAGCTGATCGTCATGGCCGGCCGTCTCGACAGGGGTCGTCTGTTCGACGTCGATGTCCAAGCCGCTGTCGGCACCCGGCGATGGCGCTTCCTCGGCGAGGTCGTCGCGCTCGGCCGGGGCGGCGTCGAGGTCCTCGGCGGGAAACACCGGGGCCGGGGCGGCGAGCTGATCGTCATGGCCGGCCGTCTCGACAGGGGTCGTCTGTTCGACGTCGATGTCCAAGCCGCTGTCGGCACCCGGCGATGCCGCTTCCTCGGCGAAGTCCTCGCGCTCGGCCGGGGCGGCGTCGAGGTCCTCGGCGGTGGTCTCCGCACTGGGCAGG
>NZ_JBEXUA010000011.1:23295-176850 GCF_040614235.1 Mycobacterium sp. NPDC006124
TGGACGTCGATGTCCAAGCCGCTGTCGTGACCCGGCGATGCGGCCTCGTCGGCGAAGTCCTCGCGCTCGGCCGGGGCGGCGTCGAGGTCCTCGGCGGTGGTCTCCGCACTGGGCAGGACGTCGATGTCCAAGCCGCTGTCGTGACCCGGCGATGCGGCCTCGTCGGCGAAGTCCTCGCGCTCGGCCGGGGCGGCGTCGAGGTCCTCGGCGGGAAACACCGGGGCCGGGGCGGCGAGCTGATCGCCATGGCCGGCCGTCTCGACAGGGGTCGTCTGTTCGACGTCGATGTCCAAGCCGCTGTCGGCACCCGGCGATGCCGCTTCCTCGGCGAAGTCCTCGGGCTCGGCCGGGGCGGCGTCGAGGTCCTCGGCGGGAAACACCGGGGCCGGGGCGGCGAGCTGATCGCCATGGCCGGCGGTCCCGATAGGGGTCGTCTGTTCGACGTCGATGTCCAAGCCGCTGTCGGCACCCGGCGATGCCGCTTCCTCGGCGAAGTCCTCGGGCTCGGCCGGGGCTGCGTCGAGGTCCTCGCCGATCGCCACGGGCGGCGGGACAGTGAGCTGATCGTCGCGGCCAGCCAGCTGGACTGGGACCGTCCGTTCGACGTCGAGGCCCTCGGCGGCCACCAACGGCGGCGGCACAGTGAGGTGATCGTCGGGGGCGGTGGTCTCATCGTCGTTGGGGAGGTCGTCGATGTCGACCGCGGCGACGGGCTGGAGTTTGGTGAAGTCGACAACCTGGTCGTCGTGGTAGCTGAGATCCAGGACGTAGGCGATGTCGACCGGGAATCGCTGCATGCCGTAGTGCGGGGTGTCGCCTGGGCGGCTGGGGCGCATCACGATGTCGCGCACCCACAGGAAGGGCCCGGAGTCGTCTGCGCCGAGGTGTTCTGCCGATAGGGCCGCCGCGTTGACGTCCGGGTTGAGGCGGTGAATGACCTGCTCGTCGAGCCGCGCCGAGAAATACGCCTGGCCATCGGGGCCCGTCCGGATCTCGATGGTCTCTCCGCCCAGCGGGAGCTTGCGCCGTAGCTCGTCGGGGCCTTCGCGGAGGCTGCTGATCACAAACCGTGACACAGGGCAGTACCTCCCTTCACCGGAACGGCCGCGGACTCGGCTGTTGCGGGGGCGGCAACAATGTCGTCGTGGCCGTCGAGGGTGAGATGACGCTGGTCGGAGAGTAGGAGGTCGACCCACTCGACGCCGAGGTGTTCGGTGCGAATGTCGACGGCGTGCTGCCGTAGTCGGGCAGGTAATCGCCTTCTCGCAGATCGTGCACGACGATGACTCTCGGTGGGCGCCGCGGCGCTGGACACCGGCGAACGGTCGTTACCGTGAGCGGTCATCGGCGGTGATCTCCCCTCAGTCTCCTCGTGGGCGCCGGTCCCGAGCTGCGACTGAGGGCTGGGGCCTCGCGTAGTCGCTGGTGACGCGTGGTCTCTAGGTTAGCTGCGGGTTCGGGCGCTTCAGCGTCTCGACAACACCCGATTTCGACGACGGCGCGGACCAGGCGCGACCACCGGTGCTGGAGCTGCATACGAAAACAGCCCGCCCCGGCGGGGCAGGCTGTGTGGCAGCAGGGGTGCGGGGACGCTATGTGGTTCCGTGACCGTGGTCATCGGCTTCGGCGGCGGCGTAGGCCAGTGAAATGAGCTGCGCTGCAACACTGATGATCTGTAGGGCGATGGCGATCTCGGTGCGTCCGGTGAGGTCGGCCAGCGTCGCCAACGACGCGGCGATGTTGCCGAGTACGGAGATGAGCGCGCGAATCGTTGTGCCGAACGCTCTGGTGTTGGAGTTCGGCTCGGGCGGTGGTGCGTGGTGGTTATTGGTCATAGAACCCATTGAAACCCCTCACGACCTGCACATATCATTACTTCTGTCCGCATATCCGGACACTTTGTGGCAGGGTGCTGTGTTATGGGGCGGCGCGCCGACGGGGGATTTTGGTTCAAACGGTGGCCGTTCTTGTCGCCCCTGGACCGCGAGTGGACGTGGCAGGACAGTGAACCCATCACTTCGATCCGGGAGATGCTGGTGACTCTCTTGGAGGGCGAGCTGCGTCGCCGAGATCCGCACGGGCACACACCGGATTGGGAGCTGAGAACCCGCAGCGCTGACGAACTGGCTGTGCTGCGGATGCTGGACACTGTCGAATCTGCACGAAAGATTCTCGACGACACCAAGACTGGGTTGATCATGGAACTCCGCTGGGGCAAGACAAGCTGGGGCATGATCGCGGAGGTGCTGAATCAACGGCGGCAACGGGTGCATGAGAAGTACCAGCCGTTGTGGGCGCCCGATTCAGGGCCGCGTATCTGGTGGGCTCGCGCCGAGTACGAGTTGGACGCAGCCCGTCGTGTCGCTTTCGAGAGGTTGCAGGCCGCTCATGACGACGGTGGCGACGCAGACGAACTCGAGCGGCTGGAGCAGTTCCTTGAGTGGGCCAAGGCGCTCGATCGCACGCCTAAAACCCTTAAACGCCGCTACCGATAACTGAGCACGGGTGCAGGGGGTCGTCTGTCATCACGTCGGCGTGGGACGTCCCTTTCCATCAGTGACGTTGGCGGCGTATGACTTTCGTGTCCCAAATTCCCGTGCCGGGCAGCCGCAGTGTGCGGCGCACGGTGCCGTCGGCGGCTCGGCTGAATCGCAGTGGGCCTGCTCCGGCGCTGACGGACAGGCCTCGCTGCGTCAGGGTGAAGCGGAAGGGTCCCAGGGTCTTGGTCTTGCGGAACTGCATGGTGGTTCCTCCGGTGTATGGGGTGTCGCAGTGGTAGTACCGGCCCTGGACCCGGTTTCCGTCATGCTCGACTGCAAGCTGCACTGAGCGCGCGCCCTAGCTGCGGCTATGGCAGGTCCCCCTGTCGTTGCCATGCGCGTGGGCCGCAGCATTAGAGCGCGAGGTCACCGGCCGTGAGTAGGTCGGGGTTGATACGAAGCTCGCCACGGCCGGTGGCCAGGTCCAGGGAGCGCAGCCGGGAGATGGCGTTGCGGAAGCCGCCTCCGGCGGAGCTGTAGTCGGTGGCGTTGGCGACCTCGGCGATGGGGACGTTGCGGTGGGCGTTGTTCGCCAAGTACTGCAGGATCAGGCGGGGCGCCTTGTCGAGCTGCTGGGCCCACCAGTCGATGAGCCCAGGGCCCGGCGGGGGCAGGGGCTCCCAGCTGCCGAGCGCGAGCCGGCCGGCGTCGGTAATGCGGATATCGCCGCGACCTTCGATCAATCCGCCGCTGCGCAGTGTCGACAGCGCGTTGCGGTATCCACCGCCCTTGTGGCTGCGGCCGGTCAGCAAGGCGACCTGATTGGTGGTCCGCTGGCCGTGCTGAGCGAGCACGGTGAGGATCTGGCGGTGCGCCAGACTAAGACGGGCATCGCCGGCCCCCTCCCCTACTGCCGTTGCCGGAGCGACTGCGGGCTCCGGCGGCGGCTCCCGATCGGGGGACGTGTCGGATGCCCTGGTCATGACGGCTTCCGTTGCGGCGAGGGCTCGTTCGACGGTGGTTGCCGCGGCGATGATCTGTTGGCCGACGTCGCGCAGGCGGGTCACCGCTTCGGTCAGTGCCCGCATCTCCTCGCCCGAGAGCACCGGCACTTCGACGCGCTGCACCTGGGCGACGCGTGCCTGCTCGGCGGCCAGTTGTCGGCGTAAGCGGTCGATCTCGGTCTGGGCCTGCTGGCCTCGCGCGCCGGGGGTCGCCTGCTGGTCCTCGGTGGTGTCGTCGAGCCGTCGGCGCAGTCCGTCGACGTCGACCGGAGCCCAGGTGATGGCGGTGTGCCGGCGCGCTCCCGCTTTCGGGGTGGAGCTGGAGTCGAAGGTCCGGCGGCGGCGCACAGTGATGCGTTGCGTGACCCCGAGCCACTCGGGTGACCAGACCCAGGCTTGCCCGACTGGCAGTGACGGAAGGGACTGCCGGACTTCGCGCGCTTGGCCTTCTTCGGCGTGCTGGGCGACCCATTCGCTGATGGTGTTGACGTCTTGCGGTGCGGTCACTCCGAGTGCGATCAACGAATCAATCTGCGAGAGAACGGTTTTGTGTAGGGCAGCGGCACGTTGGGTGCACAACGTCACCCCGAGCCCTCGAACACGGCCGCGGCGCACGATGTCCTCTGTTGCACCGAGTAGCCGCTCGATTCCTGCTGGGGCTCGTTGCGGCGCGAATTCGTCGGCTTCGTCGATGATGAGGTGCAGCGGTTCGCGGTTGCGCCAGTACAGGGTTTCGAGGAAGTCGGCGGCGAAGGCGCGGCGCTCGGCTTTGCGCATCAGTGACAGATCGAGGACGGCGGGGAAGCGCTGTTGGGCAATGAGTTCGGCGATGACTGCGCCTTGGTCGGGGCGTAGCGCGATGTCGGCGTGGTCTCCGCCCAGGATGACGACGGGGTAGCCGGCCTCGCGTCCGTCGGCGGAGGACCGCAGTCCGTGCCAGACTCCGGTGGGGTCGATGACGCAGATCAGGCAGCCGGCGTCCATCAGTTCTTCGGCGAGCACCGACGCGGTGTACGTCTTTCCGCGGCCCTTCTTTCCGAGGATGGCGTAGGTGGCGGTTACGGCGTCCACGGGCATGGTGAAGTCTGCGGACAGCGCGATCCGCGGCGCGGGTGCGTCGCCGTGCTCGGTGTCGTGCATGTTCCGTGTCATCCCCGTTGACCTGCCCTGATGTGCGTCCCTTTTGAGTATGCACCTGGCGGGCGCCATTCTGAGGGTGCGCCGGCGGTTGTGATCGGCCCTCATGTCGCCGCGAGCCAGGTGCACCCGTCGGCGGTCTCGCGTCCGGGCGCGTCGGACCCGCTCGGCGTAGTGGCTGAACAGCTACGACGGCAGGTCCCCCGCCGTAGGGTCGGGCGCCGATCAGCGGCGCATCCTCGCTCGTCGAGCAGTCGTGTCGTCGAGGGGTACGAGGACTTCGGCGTTGGGATCGTGCTCGACGGTGACGACGGACTGGATCTCGCGTTCGAGGCCTTGGAAGCCGTCGTCGTCGAGTTCGGCGAGCCGGTTCTCCAGGTCCAGCTCCCCTGTGTCGCTGTCGGCTGGCACCTGCACGCGGGCCGTGTGCTGCGAGATCTCTGTCCATTGGATGAGCACGGTGCGCATCGTCATGTGTGGCGTCCCTTCGGAGGTGGGCGACCGGGCCAGCAGGCCGGGCCGTATGGTGCGCCGCGATCAGCGACGCACCTCTAATTATATTGCGCCGCACTGACATTTGCTTCCTACTGTCGATTGTTGCCGAAGCGGCCTGCGGTCCGTAGCAGCGATGCAGCGACACCGCGTTGGTATCCGATACCGGGGGCACTTTCGAAGGCGTTGTGGACGGTGATGTCGGCCAGGGCCGCGTCATTGAGCGTTTCCACCGCCTCAACGAGCACCAGCCGGTAGGCCGCCGGAAGCATCGCGACGATCTCGTCTGGCGGGGTGTGGACGAGTTGGGTGGCGACCTGCGCAGCGGTGATCGAGCCGGGCTGGCCCATTTTGAGGTCGTAGGGCTCCAGAACGCTCGCGGGGTCGACAAGCCCGTGCAGCGCCGAGAGGATGGCGACGTCGGCGGTGCCGCCGCAGACGCGCACCGTATCGACTGCTTCGCTGCGGGCGGCTGACAACATGAGGGCGAAGTGGCTACTGGTGTAGAGGGTTTCGGCGGGAGCTGGATGGCTCAGTTTGGTTGCACCGCACGCCACCAGGATCAGCACGTGCCCACTCACTGGAAGTCCTTGGATTCCATGATCGCCTCGGTGACGGCTCTGCACCGAATGGGGATGGCGATGACGGCCAGGTCCCGGCAGCGGATCTTGACCTTGCGGCCGGAGGTGTCCAGTCGCACCCGGACCCAGCCGCCGGGGACACCGACGACCATCCCGGTGCGCTCTCCTGCACTGTGCCAGTGCGACTCGGGTCGAAGGGCCACGCGGTCGGCCAGCTGGAACTCGCCCAACGAGGTCGCCCAGGCCAACTCGGCGGTGGCCGGGTCTTGGACTGGGGTGTAGTAGCTGTCGTCGATCGGCATCACGGTCTCCCGCCGTTCGGAGTTGGTGACCGGCCTCTCGGGGCCGGCCGTGTAGGTGAGGGGGACGGGCCACTGCGCGGCCCGCTGCCCTGTATGGGCGCTCGGACTCAGGCGGCCAGCGAGGACAGTAGGGCGTAGCTGATGGCGTGGTACTGCTGGTCATTCATCGTGGCGGGCTCACCCGTGTCCGGGTCGACCCCCATCACAACGGCGTCGCCGTAGATCATCGGCACGGCCTCGGGCCCGAGGCCGCTCACCGCCGGCAGGAGCGTCATAGCGGCCATGTTGGGTTCGGCGTCAGGGCTGGTGTCGGCGCAGTACCAGAGTGCGATGTTGTGCCGTAGACCAAGGGTGACGCCGCGGTGCCGGTTCCTCGCCGCGGCGGGCTCGATGTCGATGTTCTGCCACCATCCGTTGGCGCTGATGCGGAGTGCGCGCATGGTTGTCTCCTCCTTGCTGGGCGGGGATCGTCCGGTCGTCGTGTAGCGGGGACGTGCCGTCCCCGCTGGTCAGCGTTGCCGTGGGGGTGTTTCCTCGGTCAGGTGCCCGTCGGCGGTGTAGCTCCAGGTGCGGGCGCGGTGGAAGGGTTTGGGCAGGAACAGCACGTGCGCCTGCGGGCTGCGAGGCGCGACGATTCCGGCTTCGTAGTCGCGGCAGATTCCCATCACCCAGCGCTGCGGCTTGGTCTCGGTCATCGTGTCGGGAGTGATGACGCCGGTCGCGAGCCGGTGTTCGGGGGCGCGTCGGTGCTGTCGTCGGGCGATGTGGGGACACAGGGTCAGTGCCGCCTCCGCGCAGTCCGGGTGCATCCCAGGGTCGAGATATGCCCGCTGCGTGGCTGATTCGGGTCCGCCGAGGAACGCCACCCACCACGCCAGGGGTTGTCCGCAGGAGCCGCACAGCCGCTCACGGGCGCAGCGCAGCACCTGGCTTGCCTGAATGGCCGCGAAATCGATATCGCCGTGAGGGGTTTCGTTGACGAACGGGATAGGCAGGCCGCGACGGCGGTCGTGTGGCCGCGCCGCCAGGGCGGCAGGTAGCACCGGTTGAGGGCGGTTCATCGCCCATCCCCCTCGCTCTGGGTGGCGGCGTCGGTGTCGTCGGCGTCATCGTCGTCGAGCCACCAGTCGCCTTCCTCCTCGGCGTACTGGCGGTCAGCGCAGTTGCCGCACGCTCCGTTCCATCCTTCGCCGTCGTCGAGCGAGGCTGTGCAGCCTTCCTCGTACGGGTCGCAGCAGATGTCGTCGGTGTCGGTGTCGGTGTCGACGTCGGCGCTGTCAGCGGTGTGCGTGGCGGTCATGAGCAGATCCCGGCGAGTTCGTCGGCGTAGATGTCGGTGGCGTGTTCGGCCGCGGCCTCGTCCGCGGCGGCGGCGGCCGCCTCGTCGGCCAACGTCTCCAGCCAGGCGGTAACGTCGTCGATCCGGGCGGCCAGGGCACGGTCGTGGGTGGTGTTCGCGGTGGCCTGCGCGTGGAGGCTGTGCAGAACGGTGCGGGCTTCGTCCGCGGTGAGCATTTCGAGGGGAAAGTCCTCGTCGTCAACGCAATACATCGGTGGTGTCACCCTTCGGGGGCTCTGTGACCGGGCCCGCGGGCCTGGCCGGTTGGTGTGCGCTCTCGGTGTGAGTCGCTGCGTTCAGTGTATCGCGGCGCTCCGACATTTTTCGGCGGCGGGCTGGGCGGTCGGTCGCGGTAGGGGTCTTTGGCATCCATGCCGGAGAAGTACCGCCACCGCAGCCTGATTCCGTCGCCGCGGCACTCAGAATTCCGCGGTCGCGAGCAGCCGGTCCATGACGGTCGCCGCGGCGACGGCAGCCTCGGAGTCGGTCTGGTGCAGCACGTCGCGGCTCTGCTGGTCGACGAGCAGTGACAGGTGGCTACGGTGACGGGACAGCATGACGCACAGCCGGCCCGTCGTCAGGGAGAACTCATCAGCAATGCGTTTACCTGCCATCGGGTGCACAGCCACGACGGCGGGCCGTTCGAGGCCCTGCAGGGCATCTGCGGTCCCGCAGAGCAGGCGCGGGTAATCCGCCAGCATGGCGCGCACCGCCGCGGCCTGCGGCACGTGCGGCACCACGACGGCCAGGTCGTCCTCGGTGACCGGACGCGCGCCGGCGGCGTCGCACAGTTGCGCGCCGTCGAGCAGCTCGCGGACCCGCGTCACCGCGGCGGCGATGAGGGCGGAGTCGGTGCTGCCGTTGGCGACGGTGATCGCCCGGTGGGTCAGTTCCGGTAGCGCCTGGCCGTCGGAGGCGATGTGCTCGGGCGGGCGGCGTGAGGTGAAGGGCAGTTCGGGGTAGAACGCGGTTTGCACGAGGTGGGTGGTGTCGGGTCCCAGCCGCCAGGTGTAGGGCAGTGCGACGGTGTTGACGATCTTGGGGTGAGCGGCGGCGAGCGCGTGTGGGGCGGGGATGTGCGGGCCGGTGGGTGAGCTGGCCCACCGCGTGACGTCACCGGTGACCACGGGGTCGATCTGGCCGGGGTCTCCGACGCAGACCACCTGCGCCGCCATGGATCCGAGCGCGCCAAGGTCGGCGTAGGTGCACTGGTATGCCTCGTCGACGATCAAGACGTCGGCCTTGGTTTTGGATGGTTCGGAGAACAGCCACCGCGCTTTGGTGGCGACCCGGACGGCCCCGCCGCTGTTGGGCCACATCTTGGTCGACCCGTCGAGGATCGGGCACCCGTGGGCGTCGGGCTTCACATTGCCTCGGCCCCAGAGCAATCCGATCTTCGGATGCTCACATACGTTCGATAGCCGCCGGGCGATGTCGACGGCCTGGGCGCGGGTTTGGGCGGCGATACCGACCCGTAGACCGGCGCGGTGTGACAGCGCTGCGGCCAGCAGGACCGTGAGGCGGGTCTTGCCGGCTCCCGGTGGGCTCGGAACGTTGACCACGAGATCTCCGCTCCACACCGACATGAGCACTTGGGCGCTGATCGGGTCGTTGAGCAGTTCCATTCCGGGCCAGGTGACCGCCTTGGGCTTGGGTTTGGGGACCGGTGCGGTGACGGGTGCCGGCGGTGCGTTCACGCCTTCTTGTGCAGCGACAGTGTTGCGCGGCTTGAGGATTCGCATGGTTTTACTCCGTTTCTGCTGCGGCACAGAGGACATCGAGGGGTACGTCGCGGCGACGCAGGCCGGGGGACTTCCCCGAGGCGATCCACGAGTCGGCGCGGAATTGCAACCGGCGGTACTTGGATCGGCCCATGCTCACGGTGCGCGGATTGGGCGGCGCTGGCATCAGGGAGACCCACTGCCCGGTCGACGGGCGGTGTTCTGCGGCCACCCGTGCCACCGTGAGCAGCAGCGCGCCCTTGTGTGCCGTCGCTTCGTGGATGTCTCCGTAGAAGTGGGTGGCCCGGTCGTAGGAGTCCAACCCGCCGGCCCAGCCCAGAACATCTGATCCGATGCGTAACCGGGCGTCGAGGCGGCGGCAGCGCACGGTGAAGGTGGCCTTGGTCGTCTCGACGACTTCACCGCCGGTCACGTGGCCGGTGTGCACGGCACGGTGTCGCCAGAGCCGATCCGACAGCAGCGCCGCCTCCCACAGATCTGCGGTGTCGCAGCGGGCGCGCAACCCCATGGCCGCGACCGGCGGCGGTTCCGGCGCAGTCCAGCTGTAGCCCTTGTCGAACCGCGCGCACGCCTGGGCGAAGGTGTAGGCGTCGTCCTCCCGGATCGGGGCCAACGCGTCCAACGGCACCCCGGCTCCGACGCGTTGAGCCCATTGCGGCAGACCGGGAACCGCGAGCGCGCAACGCCAATGCGCGGTGTGACGTTCGGCATCGGGTGGCGCTCCGGTGATGAACCTCTGGCGACTGTGGGCCAGCAGGTTGACGACCGCGTTGGTGCCCGGATAGCCCGCCCGGTCGATCCACCAGCCGACGACCGCGGATGCCGCGCGGATGCTCGGGTCGGCGTCCTTGTGGTGAGTGCGCGCGATGGACGCGAGCACGGCCAGGGAGGCCCCATCCGGCATGACGAGCTGTGCCGGCGGTGCCGTGGGGTCCATCTGTGCGCCGGCGCGCGCCAGAGCGCGCAGCACTGCCCTGCCCGTGTAAGTGGTGGGCGAGCTGGCCGGGGGTGTGAGAGTGGCTCGGACAGTGCCCTTCTCGGTGGTGTCCGCATCGACGAACACCGCCGCGGGGGACAGCGTGGACAGGGCTTGAGCGACCCGCAGGACGGGCTTGCCCGCTTTCTCGGCGGCGAGGCGTTGCGCGAGGTCGTAGAACTCGACGGTCACTGCGCGGCCACCTTCGCTGCGCGGCACGCCAGCTCCCATCCGTGCTGCAACGCGTGCACCGCTGATCCCTCATCGTCGTCGGAGGGGGTGCCATAAGCGTCGGTTTCGGTCAGGCCGGTTCCGGCCAGCACTTGGTGGGCGTATGCGTGCAGTGCGCCGCCGGGATGGTCGCTGTTCTCAGCCATGGTGGTACCGCCTATCGAGGCTCGGTGACCGGGCTCGCAAGCCTGGCCGGTTCTGGGCAACCCGTGGGGGTCGCGCTACCTAAGAACTGTAGCGCGACCCACCGACATGTTGGGTCGCCGTCAGGAGCCGGCTCCGCTCGGCACCGTGGCGGACAGCGCGAAACGCGGTGTGCGCGTAGCGGCGTGTTCGTTTCCGACGATGACGCACACCAGCTTTGACCGGGGCGGGTGATCGGGCCACGGGGTGTCGCCATCGGAGATGACGATGGTGACGTGCGGCGGCGGTCGCAGGGCGTCGGCGGCGGCGATCCCGACCCGCATGTCGGTTCCTCCGCCGCCGGTGAGCACGGCGTTGTCCACCCGGCTGATCCGCTGCGGGGTTCCGTTGGCGGCGTCGCAGGTGAGCAGGGTGACGCGATCGCCGCTGATACCCGTCGACTTGAGCACGCCGCGGATCTCCGCCATACCCGCGAGCAGATCGGCGTTGGTCATGGACGCCGAGGTGTCCAGCACGATGGCGACCCGCACCTTGGGGCCGCGCATGGACGGCAGGATCAATCCGGGGCTCTGGCGGCGGGATGGGCGGGTGTAGGTGAACTGCACCCGGCCAGCCGCCTCGACGACGGCCTGCCGCGTCACGGACCGCAGCACCCGATGCCAGGGCACTTTGGACGGTCTGAGCACGCCGTTGGCCCACCGTTGCAGCCCGGCGGGCACGGTCCCGCGCCCCTTCCCGGCGGCGTCGCGGACCGCCTCGGCGATCTGCCGGCGGATCAGACCGCCGGTCGCCTCGTCGACGCCGGTCTGCCCGTCCACGGCTTGGGCCGGAGCCAGCTCCCCCGGCACTGGAGCGAGTCCCGCCCCGGATCCGCAGCCCGGTTCCCCGTCCTCAGAGGGGGCGCTGCCACCACCCCCGTCGTCGGGGTCGTCGTCGATCACGTGCGCGTAGTAGTCCTCGGCCAGGCCGTGGTCGTCACAGCCGATCGCTTTCGGTGTGACCACCCCGTCGGGCAGCTCCACACCCGCGTCGAGCAGGTCGTCGTTGATCTCGGCGTCGGCGGCGAGATTCCATGCGTCATGGCTGTACGGCTGCGGCAGTGCCGTCGCGCGTTCGGCGTGCACGCGCAGCACGTGGTTGAGTTCGTGGCACAGCACTCCGCCAGATTCTCGCACCGGCCACGCGTTCTCCCCCACTAGCAGTTCGGGGTCGAGATACACGCGCCACCAACGGTCTACCGCCCAGGTTCCCAAGCCGGGCAGTGCTACGGGAATGAGGCTGAACAGCCCCGCGGCGTAATAGGGCATCTGCTGAAACGCCACGAGCCGCACCACCCGGAACGCCTCGCGTTCCTCGGCGGTCAAAGCGCGAGCCTGGGTGCCGGTCGCGAGGCTCATGCCGCGTCCTCGCTCAGCAACCCGGCGCTCTTGAGCAGCGCTTCGAACTTGCGCATCTCGACCGGGATCTTCGCGTTGGGCGGGCGGAAGCTGGCCAGGGTGCGCGCCGCGGCCGCGGCGAAGTCCTTAACCCCGGCATCGGCGGCGGCACCGAGTGGCTTCCACGCCTTGCGGAACGCCTCGACGGTGCCGCGTTCAGCGGCCAGGGTCACCACGCCGTTGAGGACCGCCCACACGCGATCGGGTCGCTCATGCGCCCAGTCGACCAGCGACGGGTCAGCGGTCACCGCCTCGGGGTCCGGTAGGTCGGCGTGCTGCAACCACTGCACGAATTCCATGCCCGCGCCCTCGCCGACCAATCCCATTGCGAGGGTTTGGATCGCGGGCTGATCGTCGGCACGCACGTAGGCCAGTGCACGGGCGAGCATGTCCCAGCTGCGCTCCGACGGGTAGGCGCGGCCCCGTTCCTCAGGCGATTCGGGGAACTTGTCGAGCAGGTCGGGACGGTGATGGATGAAACCCATGACCGACGAGACCGTCGCGGAGAGGCGTTCGGTGCTGGCGACCACCGCACGCGACACCGGCAGGATGCGCCACCGGGTGCTCATGCCGTGCAGCCAGTCATCGACGGTTGGCTCATAGCTGATGTGGCAGAACCGGTTTGCCATCGGCGGCGCGAGGTCGTATCCGCCCGCCGCCATATCGGGTGGGTTCGCGCCGGCGACGACGCGAACGTCATCGGGCAACTTGAGGTCACCGACGACGCGATCGAGGACGACGGTCAGCATCGGTCCCTGGACGCTTTCGGGCACGGTGGTCAGCTCGTCGAGGAACACGATGCCCGTGCCCGCCTCGACGAGCCGCTTGGCCCATGCGGGGGCCTCCCGCTGTACGCCGTTGCCGTTGGGGTCGAGATAGGGCAGTCCACCGATCTCGGCGGGTTCGTACTGCGAGCCCAGGACGACCTCGCACGGGATGGTCTGGGCGGCGGCGAGTCCGCGGATCAGGCTCGACTTGCCCTTGCCGGGACGGCTCAGCAGCAGCGCCGGGACCTTCGCCATGCCGCACGCGTCGATCACGGTGACGGTGGTGTTCATATCAGCCATTGCAATGACCCTTCGGTTGGTGACCGTCCCCGCGGGGATGGCCGTTTGTGCCGCAGGACAGTGGTTTGCCCTGCTGGGGTGATTCTATCGGTGGGCACCGACACACGCAGCATCGACCGTTACGGGATCAGCTTGTAGCCCGCTTCGGCCATAGCGTCGGCCAGTGTGTTGCCCCAGCCGCTGCCGGGCAGTTCCTCGGCGTCGAACCCGTACTGGAGGTCCTCTCCGGTGATGCCCCACAGGAACGTCTCGACGCCGTACTCGGCACCGCCGGACGCGGCGATGCGCGGGGCGCGGTCCAGCGTGGAGGCGACGACGGTGCCGTACCCGCGCAGCGGCGGATCGAGGACGTACAGACCGGCGTCGCCGAACCATTCGACGACCCGGTGGCCGTCGTGGACGAGTCCGGCGGCCGGACCGACGAAGCGCGCAGATCCCATGGTGTCGCTGTTCATTGTCATCGCCCCTTCGGGGTTGGGTGGCACCACCCTCAGGTGGGGCCGATTCGGTGATCGCACTGGGCGATTCGTGTTGCAGTCGATTTTACCGACGGGCACCGACAAGCAGCTGGGGTGTCACGGCCAGGGGTCGTCCTCCGACCATCGCTCACCCGCTGCGAGGGGGTCGAAGTCGAGCGGTGGGGTCTCCGGGTAGCGGGCCCGGATCTCAGCCATCCGCGGGGCCGTGCGCTCGTGGTATGCGTTCCAATGATGGTCGCAGCGGGTGTAGTACTCCCCGCTTCCCGACAGCGCGGCGCGTGGGAAGGCGTCCCCCTGGCAGCCGCGAGGGCCATCCAGGCAGTCCGAGTCGGTGCCGTAGGTGGTGGTCACGTCGGTCATGGTGTGCTCCTCGGTTGGTGACCGCTCCCCGCAGAGACGGCCGATTCATAGTGCCTGCAATCGCTTTCGCGCTGTGCGGTAGATGCTATCGGGCACCACCGACAACCATGTTTCGCGGCCATCGCCCCGACCCGACAGACCCTTTCATGGTTAGGCGGACGACGGGATCACTGCGGCTGGAGAGGGATTCGCGCCGGTCCGCCTCAGGAGCGCCGGTAGGTGGACTCGAGTTCGAGCGGTTCGCCGGTTTGGGCGGCGGCGCGGATCTTGGCCAGGGCCGCGTCGGTGATGCCGGTGTCGCGGTCAGCGGGGTCCACGTCGAGGCTGCCCAGGATGGCGTACAGCTCGTCGTCGGCCAGATCGCCGGCGCGGTGCAGGGAGATGGCGCCTATGAGGGCTTCGAGCATGACGCGCTCCTCGGGCGCGTACTTGGAGAACTCGGCTCCAGCCCACGCCATGGGCTCGTCGTCGGCGCGCTTGAGCCGGTTGAGTGCGCCGTCGACGTCGCCGCGGAAGCGGCGCAACACGGCGACGTCCTCCTCGCTGAGCGCGGCACCTGCCAGTTCGGCATCGGCATCGGCCAGCCAGCGTTCGAGCATCGTGTAGACGCCTCGGCGGTCGGCGAACGCCAGTGCTCGCCAGAACGTTCGGAACGCGCCCATGTAGCGCTTGTCCTGAGGGTGGCGTGGGACGAGGTGGGAGCGGATTACGACGTCGCCGTGCTTGGACTTGGCTACCTTGCCCACCCAGGCCGGTGTGAGGCGGCCTTCGGGGAAGTCCACCGGCGTTGCCGGCGGGAACCAGGGTTGCGCCGGCGTGTACACGCGGCTGTCGGTCATGATCGAGACTCCTTCGGTATGGGTGGGTCGGGCCGGCGGTGCCGGTTTTCGCTTCGGGGTTGACGGGGCTATCTGCGGCGACGACGCGTCCCCCAGTGTGGCGGCGGTGGCATTCGGTCATAGCAGCCCCTGGGGGCTCAGGTGCAGCCCGAGGATGATGCCCGTCAGCAGGGACAGGACCATGAGGGCGGTTGCCAGCGCAGTGGCCGCATGCGGCCAGTGCCGCGGGTGGGCGGGGTGTGGAGCGATGCGGCTCCAGAAGTCCAGTGCGGCGCGCAAGGACTCGGGGTTCGGTGAGGATTCGCGCATCGCCGTCTGCACCCAGTGCCAGCGCACTCCGTAGGACAGCATGAGCGCGGCGATCTGGGCCCGTAGAACGTCGCTGTCGGCGAAGCAGGCAGTGGTGGATGTGCCGTTGGGAGGTTGGAGAAGTTCGGCGATGACGGGGCCGGGCAGGCCGACGCGGCTCGCCATCTCGTCCTCTGTGAGCTGCATGTGGTGGTTCCCATCGGGGTTGTGAGACTGGGTACGCATACCCGGCCGGTTGCTGTTGTAGGGCGTGGCCGCGGGGGCCTCGTTGTCGTTCACTGTACTGGGCGGGGCGGATCCTCTGGCCGGGTGTCGTCAGGTCAGGGTGTCGGGCTTCTTGACGGTTTCCAGGTGTGCGCACACCTGGTCGAGGGTGGTCATGCTCAGTCCCGCCCAGCGGGCCGATCCACCGTCTCCGAAGTCGACCCAGATCGTGCCCGCCGGTTCCGGTTGCGGTGGCTCCGGAGGGGCTGCCGTGTCCGCGGAGGGTGCGGGGCGGGCGTGCGTTGTGTCCATGGGGCACATCCTTTTTCGGTAGTTGACCTGACACGCGTGTCGGGCCGGATTGTGGAACTGGTGACGGAGATGAGTCTAGTCATGGGCACCGACACGTCCTCGGCTTCGTCAGTCGCGGATGCTCAGCGTGATGATCGACTGCACCGTGTAGGTGCGAGTGATGTTGCCATCCCAGCCGATCAGGATCGTCTGGGCGATCCGCACACCGAGGATCTCCTTCTGTGTCTCGATGTCACCTGCGGCGAAGGCCTCGATGAAGTCGTCGGCGTCAACACCGTCGAGGGCCACTTCGCCGGTCAGGTGCTTGCCGACGTCGAGGGTCTCCGGCTCACCCTCGCTGTGCTGCCCGTGCTGCAGGTCCCCGATGACGTCGAAGTCGATGATGATGGTTTCCGAGGTGTGGATGGGACCGCCGGAGTCCCTCCACCGGCGCGCCTGGTGGGAGCTGATCTTCGCCTTGGACGCGAACTGTTTGAGTCCGCCGGCGCGGTCGATGGCGGCCTGGCGGTCGAGGCGTTGTTGGTCTGCACCCTGCGGGGTCTTTCCCTTCGACGCGTTGCGGGTCACGGTGCTCACCGCGGGCCGCTTCCCGGTCTCACGTTCGAGGCGCTTGCGCATCTCATCGGTGCCGCGACGGCGCGCCTCGGCTCGCCTCTTGGCTTCCGAGACTCCCTGCCAGCGTTGGGTTTTGCTCAGTTCGCGGAACTTGCGTTCGACGAGCGCGCGCACGGCCGCGCCGAAGCCCTTGCCGCCGCCGGCCGACGACGGCTGCGCCCCTTGACCGCCGCTGCTCGGCGGTGGGGTAGCCGCAGGGGTCGGCGAGGGTGGCGGCGTCGGCGGCGGCGTACTGGCGAAGCGGCCCTTCTTCACTGGTCCGCGCCCTCGGCTGTGGTGTCCGCTTTGTCGCTACTGGTCCACTTGATGCGGTATTTGCCGTTGGCAGTGGACTTCTCGTCGAGGATCTGCGGATCGGTGCCGGCGGGCAGTCGGTAGATCCACGCGTCGAGTTCGGCGGCGATCGGGTAGAGCCCGTGTTGGGTGGCGATGCCGGCGGCGTAGCGCATGGCGCGGAACCGGGTGTCGGCGCGGATCGCGGCGTACCAGGCGGGCTGTTGGTGCTCGCTGTGAAAGGGGGGCCACTTGCCGCTGCCCATGCGCCCCAGGTAGGTCGTATAGATGGCCTTGATCATCTGCTGGTAGTCGAGCCGTTCGGCGTCACGGGCTTCCTGGAGCTTGCCGCGCAGGGCGTCGGCCCATCCGCGGAGCAGTCGGGACTGCTCAGGCCAGACCCACGCGGTGTCGATGTCGAGTTCCTCGACGCCCAACCCGGCGCCGCCGGATTCCACCGGCGCGGTCAGGTGCTGGATGCTGCGGGTGGTGACCCACAAGGTGGTGGGTTCCTTCCAGTGCATGCTCGGGTGCGGCAGCGGCAGTTTGGTGGTCAGTCCGTCCATCTGTTCAGCCGGGGGCAGGTGCAGCCGCCACAGACCGAACGGGGGACGTTGTTGGTTGAAGACGTCGACCTTGATCTGCTGCAGCTCCTTGGGCTTGCCGAAACCAAGTTCAACCTGCCCTGCGGAGGCGAGGTAGGCCGCCCGCTGATCCACCTGGACGTCCACGGAGTCTTCTCGGCCTCGATGCGGCCGGTGATCCCACTTCACCGGCAGCGTCGGCTCCAGATCGGCGCCGGCTTCGACGCTGACTTCGGTGGGAAGCGGGCAGGCTTCGATCGCCTTGGTCCGACCCGATTGCCGTTTGCGGTCGAGGAGCTGCGCGCCGACGTTGGCCCACCGCGATGACGGCACGAGACCGGCGTCTCCCACACCGGCAAGCCATGCGATGCGGTCGGCGAGGAGCTTGACGGCCTCGGCCTCGTCCTCGGGCAGTTCGGTGGGTGTCCCCTCCTTGCCTGCCACGCCCATGTCACCCGGTTGCTGCGGTGGCGGGTCCAGATACAGCAGCGGCACCAGCACGAGTTGCGCTTTGCGTGTCGTACCGTCGTGGTCCTCGAAACGGCATGTGAACCAACCGGATTGGCTCCACGTCACTTCGCAGTGGAACGTTGTGGCCACCAGACCGGCGAGATCATCGGGCGGCAGGTTGTCCATCGGAACGCCGAGCGCGATGAGCGCTTCATAGGTGAACCACACCTGCGGCTGCTCTTTCGGCTTCGGGCCCCAGTTCCAGACCAGGAACTTGTGCAGAGCGTCTCCAGCGGGCATGGGGCCGGCCACGACCGCGCCGGAGGGCTTGACGATGCCCCTGCTGGTAACGATCGCGACGCGGCCGTCGGCGACGATCGGGACGTCGGTCCACTGCCGGGTCTTCGGCACCCAGGGGGACGTACCGTCATCGCTGGTGTCGGCCTGTTCCTGGCCCGCGCTCTCGGCTTCGGCTGCAGTGTCGAGGATCCGCTCCTCGTAGTCGCGGACGGTCGATTCGAACCATCCCCGCCAGAAACCGGCCTCACGCGCACTGTCACCGATCGTCATGTCGGAGGCGGGGAAGTCGGTGGGCAGGGCGCTGCGTCCCAGCCGGGCCACTACCTGTTGGCGGGACAGGCCGGCGAGGTCGGTGGGCGTGCCCTTGGCCTCGATGTACCACTGAAGGATGTCATGGGTTTCGGCGTCCGCGTCGATGCGATACGTGCGTCCGCCGACAGTCAGCAGATAGCTGACGGGATCTTTTGCCTCGGTCATCGCTGCTCCTTCCGGGGCGCCGGGATGTGCACGGACAGAGCGTCCGGTAACCGGCCCTTCCTCCAGCGCTGGCGAAGTGATTCGACGGCACTGGCCGTCCGCCCGATCTGCACAGCCGCCTCGGGCACGGTCAGTGCCAGATTCAGCGCGATCTTGGCTTCGTCGACGGTCCACGGTTTCTTGACGTTCTTGGCGCGGCCCGGCACCGCGGTACGCGCCGCGCGGCCCTCGATGTAGCGTCGCCGCTCCTGGCGGCGCCCTTCGGCGAACCCGCTGTCGCCGTCGTAGGCGGTGCTCACGCGATCACCGCCACGCACGCCTCGGGAGCGGTTGCGGTCAGTGGTGGCGTGTGGCCCATCGGTGGTGTCCCCTTCCCTGGGTTGCCGTCACGAAGAGCCTAACAGCCCTCAGGTATAGAAGTCGTTAAGACTGAGAGGTATTCTGTGTGCAACGCCGCGCTGGGCGTCGTCGACCATGTTGTCGGAGCCCGCCGCTACAGTGCTTAACGCACGCCGGAACACGTTCTGGCACTACGAAACGGCTGGCCTTGAGGGGCCGGTCACCGAACCGAAAGGTGCTCCCATGGCTCCCACTCTTTCCGCCGGCCGCGCCGCAGTCCACGCCGTGCACGTCCTTAAGACTCTGCCCCACGGCGCCGCCCCCGACGCTGAACAACGCGCCTGCCTGGAGCAGTTCCCAGGATGGGGCGCGGCCTCTCCACTGTTCGACCCGCAGCCAGCCACGTCGTGGGCCGCGCTGGCCGACGACCTCGACGATGCGGACCCCGCAGCGATGAAGGCCGCCTCCCGCGTGGTCGACACGTCGTTCTACACCCCGCCGGCGTTGATCGAGCACATCTACCGGCTGCTGCAGCGCGCCGGCTTCCGCGGCGGCGACGTCGTAGACCTCGGGTGCGGCAACGGCCGCTTCCTGCGCCACGCCCCGGCCGATCTGCCCATCGGCTACACCGGAGTCGAGGTTGACCCGACCGCCGCGCGCATCGCCGCCGCCCTACACCCCGACGCCACGATTCTCCATGACCGCCTGCAGCAGGTATCGTTGCCCAACAACCGCTTTGACGCCGCCGTCGGCAACGTCCCCTTCTCGGCCGCCAACGTCTCCGATTCCGCGATCGCCTTCTACGGCCCCTTGCACGAGTACTTCCTGGTGCGGGCCGCCCGCGCGGTGCGACCGGGTGGCTACGTGGTGATGGTGACCTCACGGCACACCATGGATGCGGCCACCGGACTGTCCCACTCGTTGCGCAAGCACGCCGATCTGCTGGCGGCCATCCGCCTGCCGGCGGGCTACTTCGCCGGCGAGGGCACCGATGTGGTGGCCGACGTCCTGGTGCTGCGCGTCCGCGCCGCCGACGAGGCGCGGCAGGGGTGGGACACCCGCCAGCCCCACCACTACCTGACCGGCCCCGACGGGCGGGGTCGCACCGACTCAGCTCGAGTGAGCGGTTTCTGGGCGGCACACCCCGAGCTGGTCGCCGGCACGATGCGACTGACCGGGTTTCATCAGAACCCGGTCACCGTCGCCGCCGACGACCCGCACGCGGCGGTCGCCGCCGCCTTCACCTCCGCCGACCGTCTGCTGCTGCCCTACCCCAGCGACGCCGCAACCACTGCCGACTTCTCCAACGTCACGCTCACCGACGCCGAAGGCCGCAAAGAGGGTTCGTTCCACCTCGTCGACGGCACGATGACCCGCGTCGTCGACGGCCAGCTGCAGCCCGTCACGCGGCCCAGCAAGGAACTCCACGCTCTGGTCGCCCTCCGCGACGCCACGGTTGACCTCGTGACTGCTGAGGCCGACTGGGACACCCCTGATACGACCCTGGACCCGCTGCGAACCCGTTGCCGCGAGTCCTATCTGGCCTACGTCGAGCGCTTCGGCCCGCTCAACCGCGGCACGCTCGTCGAGGGCAAGACCGACCCCGACACCGGCTTGCCCAAGCTGAGCTGGCGCACACCTGCAATGTCCGGCTTCCGTGGCGATCCGGATGCGGCTTTGGTGTTCGCGTTGGAGCGGTTCGATCAGGAGACCGGCGACGCGGCCCCCGCGGCGATCCTGGAGCGCCGCGTCAACCGGCGCCCCGTCCCAGTCACGCGGGCGGACACGCCCGGCGAGGCGATGGCCGTGTCCCTCGGCGAGGGCCGCGGCCTGGACCTGGCCCGCGTCGCCGAGCTTCTGGGGTTACGCACAGCCGAGGCCGCATTCGCCGCTCTCGGAGATCTGGCCTACCGCGACCCCGCCACAGGGCATGTGCAGACCGCACGCGACTACCTGTGTGGCGACGTCCGCGCCAAGTTGCAGGATGCCCTGGCCGCAGCGGCCACCAATCCCGCCTACGAGCGCAATGTGACTGCACTGCAACAGGTCCAGCCGCGCTGGCTGGGCCGCGACGAGGTGCGCATCGAACTGGGCTCCCCGTGGGTGAGTGCCGGCGACATCGAGGGCTTCTGCCGCGAGGTGTTCGAAGCGTCCTGGGTTCGGGTCCATCACATCGCCCCGTTGGCGGCGTGGGAGGTCGAGGGCAACGCGCACAACATCTCCGCCGACGCCAAAATCACCTACACCACCACCCGCAAGTCGGCGTTCGACCTGCTGCAGGCCGGACTGAATAGCACCTCCCCCACCGTGTACGACGAGGTGTACGACCACGCCGCCCGGACGACCCGCCGGGTCCGCAACGCCGACGAGACCGAGGCCGCGCAGGCCGCGCTGGCGGCGATCGAGCAGCGATTCTCGCTGTGGGTGTGGGAGTCACCGCAACGCGAAGAGCGTCTTCTCGATCGCTACAACCACGCGATGAACTCGCACGTGCTGCGCTGCGACGACGGCTCGTACCTGACGTTCCCCGGCCTCGCCGACGACCTGCAGTTGTGGTCCTGGCAGCGCGATTTCGTCGATCGCGCCCTGTCGGTCCCGGTCGCCTTCGCCGCCCACAGTGTCGGATTGGGTAAAACGCGTACCGCGATCGCATTGTGCATGACGTTGCGGCAGTTCGGGATTGCTAACCGGCCGCTCTACATCGTGCCCAACCACCTCATCGAACAGGCACAGCGAGAGGCCTTGCAGACCGCGCCCGCCGGCAAGATCCTCGTGGTCACCCGCGAGGACCTCACCCGCTACGGCCGGCGCCTGTTCGCCGCGCGCTGCGCCACCGGCGACTGGGACATGGTGATCATGACCCATGAGACGTTCGCCTCCATGCCGGTCCCGCCCGAGGTAGAACGCGAGTGGCTCGATGACCAGCTCGCCGAGTTGGAGGACTACAAGCGCAGCCAGGGCGACAACGGCAAGCGCATCGCGGCGGCCGTGCGCTCGTTGGAGGGTCGCGTCGAGCGGCTGCGCGACGTCGCGACCGACGCCGACGCGATCACCTTCGACATGCTCGGCATCGACTATCTGGCCGTCGACGAGGCCGACCGGTTCCGCCGGCTGCCGATCACCACACGCGCCGAAGGGTTCAGCATGGGGGCCAGCAAGCGGGCCACAGACCTGCTGCTGAAGCTGTCGATGCTGCGCCGCGCCGACTCCTCGCGCCCGTACGCGAGCCTCTTCACCGGAACCCCCTACACCAACACGCTCGCCGAAGCGTATGTGTGGCAACGCTTCTGCGACCCGGACCGCCTCATCGCATCCGGCCTGGGCCACTTCGACGCGTGGGCGGCGCAGTTCGTGCGCTACGAAACCCTGATCGAGGTCAGCCCGGACGGTTCGGGCTTCCGCAGCCGTCGCCGTCCGGTCGTCATCCAGAACGTGCCCGAACTTAGGACCATGATCGGGGCGTTCATGTCCATGGCCCGCAGCTCGATGACCGACCTGAAACTGCCGACACCGCACCAGCACACCATCGTCGTGCAGCCCACGGACAACACCCGTGCGTTCATGACCAACCTGGTCAAACGCGCGGACGACCTGCGCGCCCGCCGGGTGCAGCCCGACGCCGACAACATGTTGGCGATCTGCGGCGACGGCCGCAAGGTGGCCCTGGATCCCAACCTGGTCGGCTTCAGTGAGGTCGCACCGAAACTGGAGGCCGTCGCCGACCAGGTGGCGGCGATCTATCACCGCACCCGCGATTCGGTCTACGCCAATTCGTCTGCGCCGGGTGCATTTCAGCTCGTTCTGTGCGATCTGGGAACGCCACACCCCGGCGATGCCCAGAGCTACGGCAGGATCCGTGCCGGGCTGATCGCCCGCGGCGTGCCGGCCGAGCGGATCCGCTTCATCCATGAGGCGACCAGTTCGAAGGCGCGCGAGGCGCTGTTCGCCGCCTGCCGCGACGGGCGTGTGTCGGTGCTGTTCGGCTCCACCCCGACAGTTGGTGTGGGAACGAACATTCAGAACCGCATGGCGGCCTTGCACCATGTGGACCCCACCTGGACTGCGCGGGATTGGGATCAGCGCAACGGCCGTGGTGTGCGTACCGGGAACCTGCACGACGCCATCGACATCTACTGCTACGCGGTGGAGGGCTCGTTCGACGCCTACATGTTCCAGCTGGCCGAACGTAAGAGCCGCGGCTTCGAGCAGCTCTACCGCGCCGACAGCGAGGTACGCGAGATCGAGGACCTGGGCGGGGACGGAACTCTGACCTTCGGCGAGCTCAAGGCCGCTGCCGCCGGCAATTCGCTGCTGCTGCGCCAGCACGAGCTGCAGGTCACCGTTCGCAAGCTGCGCCTGAAGCACATGACCGCTCGTCAGAACGTCAACGCCGCACTGCACGCCGCCGCCGAGGCCGAGCGTCACGCCGAGGCTCTGCGGTCGCGTGCCGAGCGTCTGGCCGAGCTGGTCGACTACCGCTCCCAGCTGGCTCAGCTGGACTTGTCGCGTTGCGCCGAGGCCGCGGTGAACGGCAACGGACATCGGGCCCGCTGGTCCAGCGGCCCCCTGCTGGTGGAGATCATCTCCGAGCGCGGCGACCAGCATGTCAAGGTCAGCTTCGGCTACCGGGTGCTGTGGACGCAGCTGGTGCCCGCCAAGGTGCGTCGTCGCGGTACCGAGGCGCTGACGGCCTGGTCTCACCAGCTGGTGAGCGCCTGGCTCGAAGGCGCGGCCGGTGAGGCCGCGGATACGGCGGCTCGCGCACAGCTCGCAAACGATCGGGCTGAACAGTCACGCACGGCCGCGGCCGGCACCGATTTGTCCGCACCAGCCGATCTGGTCGCCGCGGAGGCTGAACTGGCTGAGGTCAGCGCAATCATTCAGGCCGAGATCCTCGACGCCGAGTCCGGACCACGTGGTGAGCAGGCCGCCTGACCGTGCGGTGTGGGACTGCCCTTCGGCAGTTCCACACCGCCTGGGCCTGCGCCGATGCCGCGTCCCCACCCCCGGTGGGCGACCTGAGCCGGTTAAGCTCGGCGCTGTGAGGCTGCCGGGGTGCGCGCGGGGAAACACGCCATGGTGAAGCGCAAGAGTCTGCCGTGGGCGCCCAACAATGTTCCCGACATCCGCCGGCAGTGGTGCAACGCTCTGGACAAGCTCGTGGAGCACCAGTCCTCCGCCCTTGCCGGGCCGACGAGCGCCTCGACCTCGGGTGAGCGCCGGCTGCAGCGACTGCAATCCAAGCTGGCCGAGTCGCTGAGTCAGATGAGTGCTGAGGCCGACGCAATCCGCAACAGCGCGGAACTGTACTGGGTTTCGCGCGACATGGTGGACGTCGCCCTTGACGCCGCGGACTCCCTGCCGGAGTGGACACCGGCGATCGCAGCACCCGCACCCACTGGATTGCTCTGCTGGGCCAAGCCCGCCGGCAGCGTCCCGTGGAATGCATTGAGCCCAACCGATCCCACTGAGGTCACATGGGACGGCCTGTGGTGGTGGTCTCGACCCGACGGAGTACTCCAGCTGCAACCGCTGTCGCGCCTGGCCAAGCAACCGGATCTTCTCAACCCCTACCAGGTGACCTCGCCGGTGTGGGCGACGAACCCGACACTGCTGCTGCAACCGCTCGTCCCACGCACCGCCGAGGCAACTCGTGCAGCGGACGCCTCTCCCTTGGTCAGCGTCGTGGGCGCCGCCTGGCTGCTCATGGGCCAACCCACGGTCACTGCGACCCGCGTCTTCGACGACGCCCCGCGAGCACGAACGCAGGCCCCCGAACCGGCCACGGGCAATCCAGACCGGGTGAGCATCATCGAGCTGCGCCGCCCCATGAGCCCGCCTCGCGAACACGATGGTGAGCACCCCGAACGTCGGTACAGCAGTCGGTGGTGGGTCGGCGGGCACTGGCGCCAGCAGGCATGCGGGCCCAACCACGCCGACCGTCGGCCGAAGTGGATTGCTCCGTATGTGAAGGGGCCCGAGGGCGCTCCGCTCAAGACCGACCGAGTTCACGTGTGGCGTCGTTGAGGCGGAGTGCTCGCACGTGGGTCACGCGGGACTTGCTCCGCGGCAATCGAATTACGCTCTGGTAAATCTCGACTCGACGGCGGCCGCCCGCAGTGAATCCACTAGCCGTGGTGACGCGACTGCTCAAGGGTTCACCGCGATGTGCGGCGAGATCGACTACCTGCAGCCGGAGGACGTCGCTGCAGCGGTCATCTACATCGTCACCAACCCCCGCCACGTCGCAGTCAACGAGATCGTCATCCGGCCCACCGAGCAGGCGTAGGCCAGGAGTCCGATGTGCTGTCGGCACTTGCCCTTACCAGCCGCATGACGCCACTCAGAGCGTGACACCCGTTGCGCCGCAGGCTAGTCGACGGCCTGCTTGTACGTGTCTAGCGCACGTTGGATGGTGTTGTTCCAGCGGTAGTCAAGGCGCGCCTCGTCGACGAATTGGCGGTTGTCCTCGGCGCTGAACTGGCGGCCGGTGCCGCGTGGATAGCGCTGTTCGGGTTCGCCGGGCGGGGCCCATCGCAGTGGCGGGTGGGTGGCGATGAAGTGGGAGATCACCGCGAGCTGCCGCAGCGGTTCCTGTAGACCGTGCAACCCTGGGCCGTAGATTTCGGTGGCGGTGGGTAGGCCGGCCCCGAACGCCATCGGTGCGAGGTTGCGCCGTCCTGGTTGACGGGCGTCGGTGATGGCGTCCCAGACGGGTTGGGCGATCATGGCCATGACCACCGGGTCTCCGTCGAGCAGGGTGCAGGGCGGGTAGGCGCCTCCGTAGAGGTCCGAGCAGGTGGTGGTGCGCTCGACGAGGTAGAGCAGCGATTCGATGGCGATGTCGGGGTCGAACCAGATGGGGTCTCCGGCGTGGGTGTAGTCGTGAGCATGGAACCGGCCCCATCGAAAGGCGTTGGTAAAAAACGTTGTTAGGGCCTCGGTGTGATAGGTGTCCTTGATGGCGTCGAGGCTTCCGTACCCGTCGTAGGACCCTTGGACGCCGAGCGAGATCGGGTAGTAGTAGCCCCCGGGATCGCGTCGCAGCAGAACGGCGGTCGCGTCGATGCTGGTCATATTCACTCCGGTGATCAGGCAGGCGGTGTCATAGAACCCCATACACCTCTCCCTTTCGTAGTGTTTGCTATACTCTAGTCTTGGTTTGCCCGACAATGGCGTCCTGCATCGCTACTTGCGCTCGCTAGTAGCCTTTTTCATATTCATGACCGCCTCTCGCCATGTTCGCAAACCGGGACATGTGAAGTTGCTCCGCAACTGTGATGGATCGGCAGGGTCCCGCGCGGTGCTTGCCGATGATGATCTCGGCTTCCCCGGCCTGCGGATGATTGTGTTCAATGGCGGAAGGCCGATGCAGCAGCATCACGACATCACTATCCTGCTCGATGCTGCCCGACTCGCGAAGGTCAGACACCATGGGCCGCTTGTCCGTTCGTTGCTCGGGGCCTCGGTTGAGCTGGCTGATGGCGACGACGGGAACGTCGAGTTCCTTGGCCAGCAGCTTGAGTGTCCGGGAGAATTCCGACACCTCCTGCTGACGGCTTTCGACCTTTTTGCCGGAGGTCATCAGCTGCATGTAGTCCACCACAACGAGTTTCAGATCGGTCTTCTGCGCCAGGCGCCGGGCCTTGGCCCGGATCTCCATCATCGTCAAGTTGGGTGAGTCGTCGATGTAGAGCGGCGCCTCGCTGATGTCGCTCATCTTCCTGGCCAGCCGGGTCCAGTCGTCGTCGCTCATCTTCCCGGAGCGCATGCTGGCCAGTTTGATCTTCGCCTCTGCCGACAGCAGCCGCATCACGATCTCCGACTTGCTCATCTCCAGGGAGAAGATGACGCTGGCCATCCGGTGCTGAATCGAGCACGATCGCATGAAATCCAGTGCCAGCGTGGAGTTGTGGGTGGGCACCATCCCGCTACCGGCGAGGTACAGGTGGTCGTCGTTGTCGACCTGCACACAGCGCACGGCGACGCTGTGCCGAGCGCGGATGACGGTGACGGTGCGCTCGCCGGCCACGACGTGGATCGTTTCGCCGGGCCATCCTGGGGCCACGACGTACCCCAGGGTGCTGAGCAGCTCGACGGCGAGGGTGCGGTTCTCGGCCAGCCGCCAGGGCGCCTCGATCGTAAAGCTGTCACCGGGCCCGCCGGTGACGGCGCTGGCGTGCAGGAGCCCGCGCAGCATGGTTCGTCGCTGCTCCAGTGACCCCCGCAGGTAGTGGGACATCACCGTGTCGTAACCGTTGAGTGCTACACCGCGGTCGCCGGCCAGGAAGCGACCGACGGTGTACGGGTCGTCGCGCTGGGGGGCGATCGCGGGCAACTCGACGGCGGCCGCGGTGGGGATGGTGTCGCCCACACGTAGCTCGGCGGTGATCGTGATGCCGCGGCGGGTCGCCCATTGGTGCTGTTCGTCGGCGGTGATCACCGTGCCGTCGGAGAATTCGACGTCGTAGCAGGGTCGGCCGTGGAGGACCTCGGTCGCGGCGACTACACGGGTGGGATGGCCGTCTGCGCCGAGCAGTTCGTCCCCGACCTCGACCTGCTCCATCGTGGTCCACCCGGTCGGTGTGGGCAGGGCGGTGTTGAGCGCCAGCGCTTTACCGACGCCGGGGCGGGCTGCGACGGTGATCATCTGGCCGGGGTGCAGACCGTTGGTCAACTCGTCAAGTTCGATGAAACCGGTGGGGACGCCGCGGGCCAGGCCGCCGTTGGTGCTCAGCTCGTCGAGTTCATCCATCGTCGGCTGCAGCAGATCGGCCAGCGCCACGTAGTCCTCGCGGCGGTCTCGATTGGTGACGTCGTAGACCTCGGCTTGGGCGCGGTCGACGACATCGGCGACATCGGCACCTTCGGCGCCCGCGTAGCCGTACTGCACGACGCGGGTGCCTGCCTCGACGAGGCGGCGCAGCGTTGCCTTCTCGGCCACGATCCGCCCGTAGTAGCCGGCGTTGGCGGCGGTGGGAACCGTCGCCAGAAGGGTGTGCAGATAGGGCGCCCCACCGACGCGGCGTAGGACGCCGCGGCGGTCGAGCTCGGCGGCGACGGTCACCGCGTCGGCGGGTTCACCGCGGCCGTAGAGGTCCAGGATGACGTCGAAGATGCTTTGGTGGCGCGGCTTGTAGAAGTCACCCGGCCGCAGAGCTTCCAGGACGTCGGCGATCGCGTCCTTGCTCAGCAGCATCGCCCCGAGCACGGACTGCTCGGCGCTGTCGTCGTGCGGGGGCAGGCGACCGTAGTCGCTGTCGTCGGAGCGTTCGCTGACCGCTGCGGGTCGGTGATCGAGGGCGGTCATCTCAGGTCTCCTTCCTGTGCCGTCGTGTGGTGAGTACCGGCGGGCCGATCCGTTTCCGTCACCGCGGGCCCGATCCGTGGCCGTGAGCTGCGGTGACGGCAGGTCCCCGTGTCAGGCGGCGGCGGGTGCTGCGTCGTCGGCGCCGGCGGCGGTCCGGGTGGTGGCCGAGGCCGCGCGCAGGACGCCGCGGAAGCCGGGCGCCATGGCCAGACGGGAGCCGGCGGGCCGGTGCAGGTTGTAGCGCTCGTGCAGGGTGAGCGCCACGAACTTGGGCAGTGCACCGGTGCCGTGCTTGCCGTTGGCCTTCTTGGCGCGCGCCAGGGCGCCGACCCGCTCGGGGGTCAGGTCGATCAGCGCGTCGACGAGGGTGTCGCAGTCGAACTGCGCGTCGGTGCCGAACGCGTCGAGCATGACCGCCATCCCGCCGACCATCGGTGCGTCGAAAGCGTTCTGCTGGGGCCCCCAGGTGTCGTGCAGGAGCCGGAGGCTGTCGCGCAGCAGGGGGTGTCCGCCGCGGCTGCCGACGATCTTCTCCAGCATGGCGGTGCACCTGATGTGCCCGTCCTTGGGTGCGTCGTCGACACGCAGTCCGACCCGAGCCACGGTGGCCTCGATCGCGGCTACGTCGGGATCTCCCTGCGCTCGTCGCGCTTTCCATCGGTTCCAGGTGCTCAACCGGCGGCGGTGGACGTCGATGCCGAGGAACAGCTGGGCCTCTTCGGCGATCGACAGGCCGCTGTGGACGCGGGCGGCGATGGACGCGGCCGAGTCCATGGCAGCCACTGTGGCCCAACGGTGTTGACCTTCGATCACCGCGTAGCGCGGGCGGCGCTCGGGTCCCCGGTCGGAGACTTCGATGACCCCGAGCAGCTTCGGGTCGAAGGATGCGCTCATGGTGCGCACGCGCTGCGGATCCAAGGGCCGTTGGTAGGTGTGGTCGACGAACAACTCGGTGACGGGAATGGCCAGAACGTAGGGGGCGACCGGGTGGGGTGCGGTCATCGGAGTGACTCCTTCACGGGGGCGGGGGTGGCGATGGCCCAGGCCACATGGCGGCGTCCTGGACGGCGCAGGCGCCGGACCTCGCCGCGGTGTTCCAGGACGAGCAGGTTGCGGTAGGCGGTCTCGTTGACCAGGCCCGGCGCCCAGCGCTGCAGCAGCTGGCGTAGCTCGGCGGTGGTCAGGTCGCCGCCGGCCTCTGCCAGGATCTCCAGCAGGTGCTTGCGTACGAGGTCGGGATCCAGGTGGTGGGTGCTCATCGCATCCCCACCGGTTCGTCGGCGCGGTGGTTGAAGATCTCGACCAGTGGTGCCGGGGGTCCGGTGATGGCCGCGCATGCCGGGCACAGCGGTGCGCCGTCCTCGAGTAGTGCGCTCGCGGCGGCTTGGATGAGGCGCACCCCGCACCGGGAGCGCGGCGGTCGGCCGAATGCGACGTCGAGCAGGTGCTGGAGCCGTCCGACGCAGTGGATGACCTGGGTGCCCTCGTAGCGCCGCTGGCAGCCGCAGCGCTGCCCGTGGGGCGGATCCCAGTGCCGCAGGGAGCCGTGCAGGTAGTCCGGAACCCAGGACGCCGGGGTGGCGAGAACGGTGGCGGGCGAGGTCATCGCCGGCCACCGATTCGTCCGGCCGCCCAGAGCGCCTGGTAGTCCAGGCGCGCCAGCAGGTGCAGATCCTGCGCGGGCAGAGTGGGCAGCAGCCGGGCCAGCGCCGCTGCTGCGGTCCCGTCGTACTCCATGGCGGCCGGAAAGATCGCCGTCACGTCACCGGGGATGTCGGCGATGAACCCACCGCCGGCGATGTCCTCACCGAGATGACGGACGGTCCAGCCGTACTTGCCGACCAGACGCGCGAGCAGCCAGGCCGCGGTGCGCCCCCGCGTCATGGGCTGTTGGCCGGCCGGCACGGTGGGCAGCGCTTCTCCGCGACGCCAGTTGCGGTGGTGGCGGTGCGGGGAGCCAACCTGGGACTGCACCAGCCAGCACAGTTGGGTGAGCCATTCGTCGCCGGTCTCGGCGTCGTTCTGGCCCAGGCTGGCGACCGCGCGGGCTAGTTCGAGCAGCCGACGCGCCGGCGCGTTGCCCGGAACCTGTTGTCGTGCGCGACGATTGCCGCGCAGGTCCCAGCTCACGGTGACGGTGCGCCGCGTCGGAGTGTGTGCGGTGACGAAGGCGGTGGCGGTGTGGGCGTCGAATTCGAGGCGCTTGGCGTGCCAGCCGTAGGCAGCGAGATCCACTGCGTACCAATAGGCGTCGACGACCTCGGCGGGCGGCTGATCCTCCCCGAATCCGGGGATCTGCCGGCGCCCGGCGCGCTGAGCGGGCCGGGTCATCCTGCCAACCTCGCGTGCTGCTCGTAGCCCTCGGTGGCGGCGATCGCCGCGACATCGTGGTCGTCTTCGTCGTCTTGCGAGGGGTGGATGTCGATACCGCGCTTGAGCCGACGTCGCTCTCGTTCGGAGAGTCCGCCCCAGATGCCGAAACGTTCGTCATTGTCGAGCGCCCACTTCAGGCACTGGTCCCGCACAGGGCATCCCAGGCAGATCTTCTTGGCTTCCCTGGTCGATCCGCCCTTCTCCGGGAAGAACGCGTCGGGGTCGGTCTGCGGACACAGCGCCCGCTCGTACCACTCCTCGTCCGACGGTTGCGGGGGCTGGCTTTCCAGCATGGCGGTCAACTCGATCACGGCGGCTTCAGACATCGCTACCTCCCTTGGGTCAGTCGCTTTCGCGGTCCCGAGTGTGCAGATCAAACCCGTTACGATTTGCACATCCGTAGGCTCAGATTAGCCACTGACTAGGACAAACGGCCTTCCCGCCTTAGGTAACTTTATCCGTGGTGGTGAATACGTCGTGAGCAAGTTGTGAGTGCTGTGTGCACGTCGACAGTTGATTGGCCGTGGCCTGCGGCGATGCCACGTCCCCGCCTAAGTGGCCGTCAACGAAAAGTGGCGGCTTCAGCGAGGCCGCCACTCTGGGGCTCTGTCATTTGCGCTGGCAGCGGCGCTGGAGGCGAGACTAGGCCGGGCGACGCGAAGCCCCGACCTCGCTGTAGTCGAACTCGAACATCGCCAGGAGGTCGGTGTTGAGTTCGTCGAGGGAGGCTGCGGCCAGCTCGTTCTCGGCCGCGGCGGCCCAGAACGCACTGTCGGCGACATCGGCGACGACACCCGCTCGCTGTGCGCGCTGGTGCAGGCTGTCGAGCGTCGCCACGCATTGATGCAGCACCATCAGCCGCCCCAGGAGGGCTTCGGTGAGATGCCGGGTTTCGCCACGCAGCGCGGCCGCCCACGTGCCGGTGACCAAGTGTGCGACTTGAGCCCGCTGGGCCTCATGCTGATCGAGAACCCAAGCAGCGCGGGCGATCTGAAAGATCTCCTCCGCGGCGTCGAAACCCGTTCGGACGAGGGTCAGTCCCGGCAAGTCCCAGGCCGGACTGCGATCGAGCAGGGTCACGATGGTGATCCCTTCGAGCAGGAAGGCGCCACCGGACGAGACTGGGCCGGCACCGGCGAGCGGATTCCAGTCCAGAGTTCGCTGAGCGACGTGGACCTCCGCGGCCTGGGATCTGGTGAGCTTCAGGGGGTCACGGTTGGCCCACACGAGCAGCGACGCGACGACCAGCGCCACGCCGCCACAGGCCGCTGCGCCCCAGGCGGCCCACGCCCCGATGCCGGCGTCATCGTCGGGGGCGCGCACGCTCAGGGCCGCGACGAACGCGAGCATCACCGCCGCGGCGACCCAGCACACGGCGCCCCGCGGGGAGGCCCATCGCGGCAGTCGACGGCGGCGCGGCCCAGGGATTCCATAGAGCGCGGCGGGATCCATGCCCCTGGCGCGCCTACGCACGATCAGTTCGGCTGTCGGGGTGCTGAGATCGGCCAGGCGCAGCGGCGCGAGGTAGCGCCCGCGCCACAGCCAGGCGGGCCCGTCAACGGTGATACTGCGACGGTCCTGGGCTTGCCAGAACGCCAGCCGCATCCGAATGTGAGCCTTGAGCGCCGTGCCGACGGCCGCTATGCCGTCGTCGCCGTGTTCGCTGTCCACCTCAGGTCCTTCTCCCGTTCCTGGGAGCGAAAATCCCCCTCGGAGAAAGCAACTCCGGCACGGGGCACGTTGCCGCACCGCTACCGGGAAACCTCTTGCCAAAGACCCCTGTAAGGCACCGTGCCGGAGTTGCGAGCCTCAGTCTATGGCTCCATCACACCAAATCGCCTGCCGCACAGGGGTTGCTTTTCGCAACATCCGCCGGCGCGCAGACAGCTCGCGTCAGCCCCTATTCGGGCAGGAAGTCATCGGGCATGAAGTACGACGGGGGGACGCCGAACAGGCGCGCCAGTTCGTACACGACGTCCAGACGCGGCGGCGCCTCGCCGTGGAAGTAGCGGTAGATCTGCGTTTGGGAGACCGGCAGGTCCGGTGCTTGCTCCTTGAGCATCCGCTGGATGCGCAGCGGCGTGAGCTTACGCACCCTGTCGGTTTCGAGCATGCGCACGTTCATGCTTCCAGCTAATTCCTGGAACTTCTTGGCGAAGAACTCGGTCGCGACGTGCGGAGGATCGATCGCGGCCTTGCCTCGTTGTTCTGCGCGCACCAGTTCGTGCGTGCCACCTTCGGGCTTATCGTCGTCGTCGGCCGCGATGTCGGCAATGTTGTCCATGTGGTTGGTCACCCGTCACCCAATCCTGCGTCGATGCCAATCGGCCGATCCCCCGACTTGTTTACCAGCAACGATTCCAGCCTATCCAGTAGACGTCGAATCGCCACCGGTGGGATGCCCATCCGTCACACTTGGGACAGCTGCTACCGGTGGCGGCAACGCCCGAGCCACACCGGGAATGTGCACGCCACGGCGTTCGAGGAACTCCTGGATAGCCAGCGACGCGGCGTCCCCCTTGGGCAAGTCGTACTCATCGACGAATGCAGCAAACGCGTTGTGCACATTGGTGTTGATGTGCACGTTGATCCCCGTGCGCTTGACCTTGCGGCTGCGCAGCTGCTCCAGAGCAGGATCGTGGGCCACCAGGTCGGCCACCTGGTGACCGGCCGCGGCCGGCGATGCCGCGGGCGTGGCCGCCGCTGTGCCGGAGGGAACGCCTCGCATTCGGGCAGCGTCCTGAGACACCGCCCGCCCGCGAGCGGTCGGCAGTGGCATGTCCTTAGCCATTGGGGATCAGTCCTTCCTCCGCGATGCGAATCGCGACGCGCTGATAGTCCTCAGCGGCGGTACAGGTCGGGTCGTACACCGAGATCGGCTGACTGTGCGCCTTGGCCTCGGTGACACGCACCGTGCGCGAGATGTAGCCCAGGTACTCCTTGGCCCACGCGTCCTCGACGGCACGCCGGATGGTCTTTGTCGCTCGCGAGCCGCTCATGTAGTTCGTCAGCAACACGTGGGTGATCTTGATGCCGGGGTTGTTGAGGTCCACGTTCTCCACCGCCGCGTCCAGCGACGCCAGTGCCGCCACCTCGTCGGGTCCGGTGCCCACGGTCGCCAGAACCCACGTCGCCGCTGAAAGTGCCGCGGAGGCAAGCTCATTGAGCGTCGGTCGGCAGTCGATGATGATGAAGTCGTAGGCCGGCAGCGTCTCCACCTCGCGGCGCAGCCGCATCTGGCCGCCGGGCCCCAGGCCCTTGTCGAGTTCGTCGAGCGCCTCCCTCGACGGCGCGACGTCGACCCCGTAGTCGGTTCCCTGGATGACGTCGTTGAGCGGCAACCTGCGGTGCTTCTCGGGATGCAGCACGTTGAACATGGTCGGCGTCGGGTCACCGTCGGGTGGAATCTCCAAGCCCAGACCGGAGGTGGCGTTGCCTTGCGGATCCATGTCGATGAGCAGCACGCGGATCGGTCGGGTCTGCTGCTCGGCCTCGTCGAACACCTGCAGCCGAGTCAGCTCGTAGCTGAGGTTCACCGCGGTGGTGGTCTTACCCACACCGCCCTTGCGCATGGCGACCGCAATGACCACGGGCGGGGAATTCAAGGCCCGGACCAGCTTCGGAGTCTTTGGCATGCGCAAATCATAACCTTCCAAGACTGGGGGAATGCCTCTGCTGCGGGAAAAAACTGCCGGCGACCAGGGGCCATACTGTCTTCGCAGGTCAAAGCATAATTCACAATGCTTGTGCGCGACACGCGGGGCTGCGTTCACGAACCATGAAGAGCCGATTCACGGACGAATCACGTCCAACGTGGGCACGTCACCGCTGGTCATCGGACCCCAGACCGTTTCGCCACTGCTCATCTCACCGCCCCTTCCCGATAACCCGTCGCCGACACGCCGCGTCATCACCGCCCCGATTCCCTGCAAATCGCCCCCTCCGCGCACCGGGCAGCGACCCTCACGCGGCAATACCATTAGCCAATGAGCCCCCATGCCGAGGACCTCACCTCTCCGGCCGGCGCGCTCAGCGCCGCGCTGGACGCCATCTGTGAAGCCTCGGCCGAGGACGAACCGTGGCGGCGCTGGCAGTTCGCACGTACCGCCGCCGACTACGCCGCGGAGGCGTGGTGGCACCCCTCCAGCAGCGCCGACCAACGCGCCGACGCATCCCGCTACCTCAAACTCGCCCTCGACATGGACGAGGACACCAAGGCGCGCCACGATCGGATGCGCGCCCGCATGGGACTGCGGCCACCCGTCGAACCGTAACCGCGTCCACGCACCGCACAGCACTGTGCCCCGCCACTTTTCGGTGGCGGGGCACAGTGCCTTTCACGGTTGCGACCCGTCACTCCTTGGGTCGATAGTCGCGCGGCGGCCGACGAGGCGGTGGCGGCGGCGCCGGCTCGCTGGAGCGCTGACTACGCGGAATCCGTTGCGGCCCACCCAAGTCGCGGTGCCGACCGCCACCATCGCCGTTGGGCCCGTTGCCGTTGACCGCGTTGCCGTTGACACCGTTGCCGTTGACCCGCACGCGATCGAGGCCGGGATCCGGGGCCGCGGCAGCCGGAGCCACCGTGGGCGGCGCCGGGGCCGGCGACGGTTCAGCCGAGGCACGCCTGCGTGTGGGCGCGGGCGTCGGCGCTACCGCCGCCGATCGCCGCCCGGTGCGGGACAAGACCGGAGCCGTGGACACCATCCGCCGCGGCTGCGGAATGTCGTTGTGGCCCAAACCGAGATAGCGGTCCTCCTCCCGCGTCCGGATCGTCCACACGGTGATGGGGTCGGCGTCGCCGATGCTGACCTCCAGGACCTGGCCGGGCCCTTCGACGATGGTCATGTCCGCGCCACCACCGGCGGCGTCGGGGCCCAGCAGCCGTAGCACGGTGCGCGTCGGCACGGTGGTGACCGTGCGGCCGTCGAACACCGCGACATCGCTCGTGCGGGCACCGGCGGTGGCGTAGAACAGCCGCCGCTCGTCGTTGACCGTGGCGACCAGCCCGTCCCAGCGTTGCCGGTCGTCGGTGTGGATGGCCACCACGGCGCCGGTGACGACGGCGCGCAGGACGAGTTGGCGGGCCACTTCCACGCCGACGCGTGCATCGACGCGGCGCCGCTTGGGCGAGCCCGACTGATCCCACAACGGCACCACCGCCAGCGTGCCCTCGTCGAGCTGGCCGAGGATCTGCCCGGACGGCCCGATCGGCACCCGGACGTCGCGCACGGCGGAGAACGCGACGGTCGGCATCGTGGCACGCAGGGCGCGGTCACCGGCGGGAATGCCGGCATCGAGCATCTGCCGCTGAATTCCGGTGGGACGAGCTAGCTTCGCCTCAGCCAGCGGCTTGTAGGCCTTGCCGTGGTGGACGTACCGGAGGAGCACGCCGACCTGAACCTCGGCGCCGCCGCCGGCGCCGGTCAGCCGGATCACCGTCATCGTCTCCTCGGTGCGCCAGGACCACCAGCGATCCAGTTGGCCTTGCGCGAGCAGCTCGGGGTTGCCGACGTAGGTGGTGATGAAGTTGGGCCCGGATCGGATGTAGGACCACTTCTCCTGGTTGTCCGCCGGCCCGACCGGGGCCAACAGCACGTCCCCCATCGCGTCGAGGTCCTCCGCTGAGAGCGCGTACGCCGGGATCTGCTCCTGCTGCAGCCGCTGAACGGCGCGGTGCGCGGCGGCGGCCAACGCCTTGGGCCCGGCGGTGCGCGACGGACCTCGCTCGATGATCCGGTCGAGATTGTCAAAGGAGTTCAGCCGCAACACCAGCCAGGTGCGCCGCTCACCGACCACGTGCCGAGGCCCCACGAACTGTGAGTACACGGTGCGGTAGGCCGTGCCTGGTGGGACGTGGCATCCCGCCTCGATGACGTCGATGTCGATGTTGAGTCCGTACTGCGTCATCAGTGAAACAACCAGCGACAGCGGCAATTCGCTGCCGCTGACCGTGTGCCCGTTGGCTTCGGTGGTCATCGCCAGCTGCGGGGCCACCTCGACCACGGCCACCAGGGTCTTGCCGTCCCACCGCACACCGGCAGTGCCGGAGATGACGTTGACATCGGTCGCCGGCGGAAGTTCCGGGGGCAGCGGCCGGCGGCGATGCCGCAGGAACGACCACACCACCGCAAACCACTCGACGAGCAGAACCCGTCCCCGGATCGGGATGAACAAGGCGATCGCGGCAGCGATCAGGATCGTCGCGGCGGCCCACACCGGAAGCGCCTTGTTCACGGTGAAGGCGACGGTCACCCACACCGCAACGCCGTACACCAGCGCCGAGATCATGGGGACGCGGATCCACCGCCCCCGCGCGCGTTTCGGGCCCGCCATCACTGCCTCCTTCGCGCGCCGGTCGCGGTCACGACGATCAGCACGATCACGACCGCTGCTGTCACCGACCCGATCACGATTGCCGCGGTCCACTTTGGCGCCGCGTCAGGTGGAGGCGGGGGCGCCGGCAGCGACAGCTCTGCGGCCTGCACGGTCACCTCCGGGGCTCCGTTGACCGGGATGTCGTAGGTCAGCGCCGCTACCGGGTCGATCAGGCCGCGGCCGACCGCGTTGTCCACACCGCGCGCCGGCGCGTGGGCGGTGGTGATGATGCGGGTGGCGACCTCGCGGGCGGTCATCTGCGGGAATCGCGACCGCAGCAGCGCCGCGGTCCCGGAGACGTAGGCCGCCGCGAACGACGTGCCCGCGATCGGTACGAGACCGCCTTCCTCGCCGGGGACGCCGTTGATCACACCCTCGCCGCTCGACGACAACGACACGATGCCCGACCCCGGCGCGGCCACGTCGACCCACGGCCCGGACATGGTGTTCTCCGCGCGGGCCCCTTCCGGGGAGACGAATCCGACCGACAGCACCAGGTCGTCGAACCACGACGGGGTGGACACCACGGTGACCCCGCCCCAGTTGCGCGGATCCGACGGCCGGGTCGGGTCGGCGTCAGGGTTGCTCTTGCAGTTCTGGTTGCCCGCCCCGCTGTCGACGCTCGAGTTGACGTTGCCGGCGGCGGCGACGACGAGCGCGTCCTTGACTTCCACCGCGTACTTGAGGGCTCCACCGAGCATGGCCTGGTCGATCGGCGTCGACACCTTCACACACGACACCACGGAGATGTTGATGACCCGCGCACCCATGTTGGCCGCGTGCACGATGGCCCGCGCCAGCGTGCGGATGTCACCGGCAGTACGAGATTGGTTAGGGTCGTCGGGATTCGAGGACTGATCCTGTGGCATGTACGCCAACGAGGTCTGCCGGATCGCCAGGATCTGTGCGTTGGGCGCCACCCCGATCAGCCCGTCAGTCGGCGCGGGCGCCGCGCCGATGATCCCAGCCACGATCGTGCCGTGTCCCTCACAGTCGTCGAACCCGTTGGCCGCGGGGTCCACGTAGTCGCCGCCGGCGATCATGCCGGGCAGTCGTGGCTGGGGCCGCACACCGGTGTCGATGACGGCCACGATGACCCCGGCGCCGGTCGAGAACTTGTGCGCCTGCTCAATCTGCAACGCGGTCAGCGGTGGCGGCGTCTTGGCCAGATCGGAGTTCGGCAGCACGCCTCCGACGACGCATCCGCCGTTCTTGCGCATGGGGCCCTCGGGTCCCGGCGGGCCGTCCGGCGGGGCGGCTGCGACATCGGGGGTAGGCGGAGTGACCGCACCCGCGGTTCCCAGCGGGGCGACCGCGACCAGGGCGGTGACCGACGCCAGGACGGCCGCGGTACGCGCCGCGAGCATCATCGAGCGCATGGTCACAGCAGGTTCCGGAAGAAGTTGAACGCCCCGATGATCCAGAACGCCAACATGGCCACCGCGAAATTGGCGAAGAACTCCAGATACTCGATGCGCCGCAGGGGAATCGGCGATTTGATTCGTCCCGGCAGCAGCATCCCGGCCAGCGCGGCCAGCACCGTCACCAACGCCACCCCACCGATGACGCTGATCTCGGCCACGGCGGTGGCCGTGCCGGCGATCACGGTGAGGGTGAAGCCGACCAGCAGCAGGAACGCACCCACGAAGAAGGTCACCGCGTGGACCCGATCGGGAAGCGAGCGACCACGCAACACCAGCACCAGGATCGACAGGACCGCCACGGCGACCTCACCCCAGAAGTAGTGGGTCGCAGGCTCGGTGGCCACGATCGCACCCGCCACGATGGTCGTCACAGCGGCGACGAACAGACCGGTGAGGTACTTGTTCGACACCCGTGCCCGGCGTTCGAGCTGAGCGTCCTCGTCCTCCGACAGCGCCACGGTGCGCACGTCGTTACCGTCGTCGAACACCTCGACGACCATCGCGGCTTCGTCGAGCTCGGCGCGGTCGATGTCCTCGCCGGGAACCGGCAGGCTCGGAGGTTTGACCCCCGCCAGCGATAACGCCAGACCGGGCGCCACGGCCACCAGGATCATGCCGATGACGACGGCGACCGTGCCGATCTGACGCATGTCGAACCCGGTGTAGGTGCGCACCCCCGCCGCGGCCGCGCCGATTACCGCCATCGTCACCACCGTGGTGTGCACGCTGATCCCGATTCCGGTCAGCCACAACACGATCAACGACACCGCGGCGGTGGCGAAGGCGGCGGCGAAGACGTTGGCCGCCGTCCAGCTTCCGGGGGTGTTCTCATAGGCCGGTACGGCCACCCACCCCAACGAGAACGCCAGGGGAAGCGCGGCGATACCGGCGGCGTAGGACACCTGCGCGATCGAACGCCGCGACGCCACGACCGCACCGAGGATCGCCAGCAGCGTCAGGGCACCCGCGGGAGGCGCCCACCACAGGCTCGACGGCGTGGACCACCAGGCCGCGATCGTCAGCGCGCCGGTCAGCGCAGCGCCTCCGACGATCGCGATCAACCCCAGAGCACGGGCGGTGTCAGCGGTGAACGACGCGAACTTGACGGCGTTGAACTCCGCCAGGGCATCGCTGCCGTCCTCGATGATCGGCTTGAAGACCTCGTTGGAGTGCACCTCGCGCAACAGCAACCGGGCACCGTCGAGGACGCCGGCCTCGGCCAGCGACAGCGTGCGCGCGAACGGCATGCCGCCTTCGACGGCCAGGGTGTACACACCGGTGGTGGTGAAGTCGACGTTGAGGCCCTCACTGCGCAGCGTCTCGACCAGGAAGGGAACCAGGCCCTCCATGACGATCGACAGCGGCGCATGCGCGGCCAGCGACGTGTCGACGTTGTAGTTGCCGACGTGGATGGCGACCCGGATCTGCTCGGGGACGGCCTGGACCGGCGCCCCCGTGCTCTCGGGCTGCCTACCGGGATCGGCTGGCAGCGACTCGACCGGCAAGACGACTGACATGTGTTGTCTCCCTTGACCTTAGCTCGCGACGGCTACCGGAGCCGGCGGCTGGGGCACCGAGAAGTCGTCGGCCAGCGTCGCCGCGAGGTCCTCGAAGTCTCGGCGGGTCTTCTTCTTCAGCTTGTCCAGGTCGACGCTGAGACCCTCGTCGAGGTGCGGATCGAACGGGATGTGATGCAGCTTGAGCTGCTGCCGGGCCAGCACCGTCGTCAGCGCCTTCATGTCCAACCGCGTGTTGGCCGTCGTTTCGTTGACCACCAGCACCGTGCGCGCCAGCAGCCCCTCGTAGCCGTGATTGCGCAGCCAGTCGATGGCCTGGCCGGCCTTGAACGCCCCTGGCGCCGACGCTTCCACAAGCAGCACAAGGGCATTGGACTTGTCCAGCATCTCGCGCACCACGTGCGAGTTGAGCGCCTTGTCCCCGTCCCACAGCAACATGCTGTAGTAGTGCGAAGCGATCTCGTAGACGTCGCGGATGTCCTCGGGCACCAGCACCCGCTCACCGTCGGGCCGCCATCCGTTGGCCAGCACGTGCAGATCGGTCTCGGTCGTCGACAGGAAGCGCTGGACCTGATCGTGCTGACGCAGATCGTTGGATTCGGTGTCGAGCATCTCCATCATCGACAGGCTCCGCGGATGCACCGCAGTCCGCAGCGGCAGATCACCGGCATCGGGATCGGCGTCCACGGCGATGACCCCATCAGCGCGGATCGAGGAGAACACCTGCCCCAGCGTGGCGGTCACCGTGGTCTTGCCGGCCCCGCCCTTGAGCGTGAGCACGGCGATGGCGTACATCGAGTCCTTCGGGGCGCGGATGCGCTTGTAGACCTCGCGGCGGCGGCTCTCCTTCTTGCCGGGCTTGAGCTTGAACCCGGTCTTGTTCATCGCCCCGCGCCATCCGGTGTTGGCCACCGGCGTGCGCTCCTCGTTGGCCAGCCGGATGAGGTCCTGCCGGATGCCGGCGGAGGCGGCCTGAATCGGCGCGCCGGGGCGGCGGTACTGATCCGCCTCGACGCCACGTCCCGTGGCAGCCTCCCGATCGGGCACCGCCTGACGCACCCGACCCTGGTCGGGGGTGACGGGGATCTGCTGGGTGACGTCGGGCGCCTGGTACTGCTCGGCCTGGGGTTGTTGCGAACGCCGCGGGGCCATCTGCGGGCCCTGATGTTGACCCTGGGGCGACGCGGTGGGCTGACCCCAGGGCTGCCCCGGCGAGGCACCCCACTGCTGTCCGGCGTTGGTGAAGCGCTGATCGGATTGCTGCGAGGCACCGTTGGTGACACGCGCCGGCGTTGCCGGCGCGCCCCACGGGGCTTGCTGACTGGGCTGCGACGTCGAGGCTGTGCGCTCACCGTTGAAGCCGCGCTCACCGGCGGGCGCCGGCGCGGCCGGGGGTCCCGGCGGAACGCTGGGCCGCGCACCCCATTCCGAGGAGCTCGCGGGCGTGATGCTCGTGGCCGGCGGGCCGGGCAGCTCCTGCGGCGGGGCGGCGGGCTCCGATGGTGCGGACTGCGTAGATTCTTCAGCGCCCTCGGGCTCCGACCAGTGCCGGCCGTTACCGGCTTCCACGTTTTCGGCCATTCGGCTCACCTCTCCCCGCAAAATCTGACGGTGTGACCGGACAGTGTTCCGGTCGTTTGACTGCTGACGCCTTGGGTTCTCTGCAAGACCATTGTCCTAGCGTTCACCAGCACACTAGCGCACCAAATTGGTCGAACTCGTGGCCGAAGACCCTCATTTTCCTGCACCGATGCACCGGCCTGTCAGTCCTGGTCACCACGGGCAGCGAACCAGTCCCTACTCGGGGTCAGCTGCACCAGATCGGCCATGGCAGCGCGGAATCGCGTGAAGGTTCCGGGCCCGAAAGTCACCCACAGGCGGGAACGTGGCCCGTGCCCGCCCACCGCGGACACCACCCGCCCGAACGAGGTATCGGCCACCATCACACCGGCTTTGGTGTCGACGGTCTGGATACCCCGGTTCTCCCGCATGACGATCTCGCAGCGCTGCCCGCTGTAGGCCGACACCTCGTTGAGGATCTTCGCGGTCTGCACGTCGACACCCAGTTCCCCGCGCAGGGTGCGCAGCATGTCTCCTGGGGTCGAGGCCGCCGACAAGTCCGCGATCTGATCCAACGGGAACGTCACCGGTTCGAACTCCGCGGGCTGCGGCGCCAGCACTTCAGCGGACTCGCGCATGGCCGACCAGATCGGGGTCGACACCACGTCGTCGAGAGACTTCGTGGTCGACCACACCGCCTGCACGACCATTTCGTCGTTGCGCCGCATCGCCATCACGTGGGTCTCGCCGCGGCGGGCGACCACCGCGCGGCGCATGCGATCGTCCTGCATTCCGCGCAGCGTGACCTCCATGTCGGGGCGCTCCAGCACCCGCATCCAGGACGCCAGCGTGGGATCGACGTTGCCGTCGAGGTCGATCAGACCCGACTCGATAAGCAGGGGGACTGTTTCGTCGTCAACGCGGGCCTGGTCTTCGGGGTAGTAGACGTTGTTCATCAACGCCAGCACCGGGGACAGGCTGTCGATGTCCATCAGGCGTTTGATGAACAACGCGGAATCGACGCTCAGGTGCGCTGCTGCCAGGATGTCGCGTGCCATAACCACCGATGTTACCGCCGGTTGACGGCCATTCCGCCTGCCGGACAGCCCTTTTCACCTCGCCAGCAGGTGCCCTACAACGCAATAGGGCGCCCCGGTTTCCACGTCGTGGTGGAGTCGAGGCGCCCTATCGCACGCAGCGGCAGTCGATCAGGGAAACTGCTTCATCATCTGACCCTCGTTGGTCCCCATGTCCGCGGTCCCGCGGCCGTAGGCGACGGCACCGCGGCCGGTGATCTCGATGGTGTCCTGGCAGACGTGCTGGAACTTGGTGAAGCTCTCCTCGAACACCATGGCGGTGTCACCGGTGAAGCTGCCCAGCAGGGTCTGCTTGTTGGCAACCCCGGCGTCGAGCAGACCCTGTGCGACGGTGCCGCACTGCTGGATCTGCTGGGCGATGGACTCCATCAGCGGATAGTTGTAGTAAACGTCGTCAGACGAGGCCATTTCTTATCTCCTTGCGGTTCAGTGGGTTTCAGGCTGGCTGGACGATCAGTGGAACGGGTTGACGACGCCGGTGATCTGCTGGAAGTCCGACGATGCCGCGGACTCCTGCGCGTCGGTCGAGCCGATACCGAAGTGCAGCGCCTCGCGGATCGAGTCCAGCACCTGGTTGTTGGTGACCGCGGTCTGATGGATGTCGCTGAGCCAGGTCTGGAACGACTGGTTCATCGCACCGCGGTTGGCCGCCATCGCCGAGTCCGCGATGGCCATCAACTGCTTGTTGTTGCCCTGGGCTGAATCGACGAGCCCCTGGAAACTGGCGGTCTGGGCCGACTGAACGGCCATGTCCATACTGAACGGTGAGCCACTACCGGCCATGAGTATCTCCAATTCTGTTGGTGGAAGAAACGCCGCTCCTGGACTCACACGCCATCGCGGCGCGCCGCGCTCCGAACAGCCTTGAGCGCAAGTGTGTGGGGAGGCCCGTCATCAGCTGGCCTCCTTCTCGTCATCGGTCTCTCGTCCGGCGACCAATGCGCCGGCTGTCACCGTCTCTTCGTCCTCGGGGACGTGGCCCCACATCGGAATGAGTTCGGTGTCAGGTCGTTTGACGGTCGCCGCCTTCTCCTCGTCACGGCGGCGCGCACCGTGCATGGGCATGCCCGAACCGGGGCGCATAGCGGAACCGCCACCGCTGGGCGCGGCGGGTGCCTGCGGCGGCGCCGACCCCGGCATGGCGCCGTCCCAACCACTCGGAAACCGGAAACCCGTTGAGGCACCGGATAATCCAGCCAGGTTCGGCACCCGGATCGCCGCGGCCAGACCGGACCCCCCGGTACTGCCTGAGAGCCGGTCTAGGGTCGTCGACGACGGCTGGGTGTCGAAGAACCCCGGATTGTCGAGGCGGTGCTCGGGCGAAACCTGGTTCATCAGGTTGCCGATCTGCGAGCCGAACTGCTGACCAATCTGCTGGGCCTGTTGCGCGGCCTGCTGGGGGACCTGCATCACCTGCTGCCCGGCCTGCGCGGCCTGCTGCGGGATCTGCTGGATCAACTGCTGCGCCATCTGGTTTTCTGCCTGGCGCTGCACGTTGCCCTCACGGAACCGGTCGACGGCAGCTTGGGTCTCGGCTTTCTGAGCGCCTTGCCCCATTCGTTGCACCATGCCTTCGGCCTGAGACATCCCGATGCCGAGCTTGCTCTTGAGCACCGAAGCGATGTTCTGCGCTTTACCCGCCTGCAGGCGCACGCGATCGGTGGCCGCCATGGCCGCGGCGATGGCCTGGTTGATCACCGAGGGGAAGCTCGTGGGCATCGACAGCGGGGGCAGCTTGGCGAACGGGTCGTAGCTGGTGTTGGCCACCGTCTGCGCCAGGTAGTTGGTCTGCACCATGATGTCGCGCATCCACAACCCCTGGTACTGACCTTCCTTGATCCCGATCGGGATGGTGTTCATTCCCAGGAAGTTGGTGGCGTGCAGGGTGGCGGTCGTGACGCGGTTCTCCACGATTTCGACCATCTGCGCCATGGTCGTGTAGGCCTCGGTGAACGCGGCGGCCTGCGCCGCGGTCCTGGCCCCGGAGGTGATGATCTGGGCCTGCAGGAGCCGGTTGACGATGATGAACCGCATGACGGTGGCCTGCATGGCCTGCGCCGCCGGCCCCTGCCAGGACGCCGACAGGTAGGCCATCATCGCGGTGAGCCGGTCGATGGAGATCTCGTAAGCCGTCGCTGCGGCGACGAACTCCGCCGACGCAGCGGTCATCGGGGCCGCACCGGCCCCGGACATCAGGCGGCCGGTGATCACTTCAGGAGGGCCGAACACAGCGCACCCCTCTCTGTCGCGGAGTCGAAGGCTGCGTGCCCGCGCCCTCTCCGAATCCCCCGGTCATGATCGTGATCGCCGCCCTGGTTACACGAACGGCGTGGCGTTGGCGGCGTCGACGGTGGTGTAGCTGGCATCGGTGATGCCCAGGGTGCCGGCGAAACGTGCCAGCTCCAGGAAGCCGAGCATCGACGTGCCGAGCAGGTCGGCTGCGTGGGCACTGGTATTGGCTGTGGCCAGCGCGGATGCCTCATCGGTGCCCGCCGGCGCGGGCGCCATGATGACCGGCGCTCCCCCGTCGATGACCCCGGCGGTCGAGGCGGCGTTACTCACCACGTCGGCGACGCTGGCCATCATGACCGAAGACGAAACATTGGTGATCACTAGCAAACCTCACTTCCCCGATGCCGCACATGGCGCTGTGCCGGCAATGTTACCTGTGATGGTAAATCTACCCGATAGCATACCGCCACCGTTGAGTGCTGGTGTCGCACTTTTTCCTGCTCGTGAGCCATGCCGGCGGTCAGGCATCAGTCGCCCAGATTGTCGTCGTCGCTGTAGCGGATTCCCGACCAGGCGCTTTGAATCCGCCCCGAGCGCGCTACCGCGGCTTCGGCATAGCGGGCCCGGCCGGGGATGCCGAAGCTCTCGAACTTGTGGTCCCCGATCTGCCCGTCGTGCTTGTTGCCCGAGAGCATCACGGTCGGGACGGCATCGTTGAGCATGCGCTTGAGGATCGGGTCGCGGTTGACCGCCATGTAGAAGTCCTCCGCCGCCCGCGCCAGCACGAAGTGCCACCCCTGGGCCAGTGGCTCGTTCTCGACCTGCGGCAACATCTTGAAGATCTTCGGCGTCTCGGCCATATTCCGGGTGTTGGCGAACAGGTGGTAGTCGTCGACGACGACGAAGACGTCCGGCCCGCTCCACCACGACCGGGCAGCCCGCGTCTCAGCGTCGATGTTTGGCGGCAACGCGCGCCCGGCGATGTCGTAGGTCTCCCACAGCTTGGACACCGCCGCGATGAACTCGTCCTCGTTGGTGACGTAGGCGAACAGGTTGTTGTCGCTGATCTTGCCCAGGTGCCTCCGGCGCGGGTCGACGAAGATCACCGCCGCCTCGTCCACCCCCCTCGGGAACCTGCGGGTGAGACCGTCGTAGAACGAGCCGACCGCTTCGCTCTTGCCGGACTTGGCGTTGCCGACGATCAACAGGTGCGGCTCCCGCCACATCTCGGCGTAGGCCGGCGTGAGCCGCTCCTCCTGGATGCCGAACGGGATGCGCATCTGCCGTCGCGGATCCCAGCGACCGTTCTGCTCGATCGACCTCGTGTCGGCCTCCTCGACCAACGCCGCGAGCTGCTCGTGGGTGAATGACGTCGGCAGGGTCCGCAGCCGCTCGGCCGAGCTGGTGGCGAACTGCTCGGCGATCTGGCCGACCAGAGCCGTCATGCCCTCGCTGATGGTGCTGCGGTCGTCGATCCCGTCGACGCGCGGCAAAGCCACCAACCCGTAGAGCTCCGACCCCGCCACCAAGACGTGGCCGGCTTCCTTGCGCCGCTTCTTCGACAGCGCGTTGCTGATCCGCGAGAACTCCGTGTCCGAATGCAGCTCGACGATCCCCTTCATGTGGGGCTCGATACCGCGCATCTCCACCACGCGCGCCGTCGACAAGACCAGGTGCACGCCGTAGTTGAGGGCGCCCACGATCAGCGACTCGATCTCATTGCCGCGGAACTGCAGCACCTGCCCTTCAGCCACGGCCGCGTCCCATCCGTCGATCATGATGTAGACGTCGCCGTAGTGGTCCTGGCGCAGTAGCGGGTGGTCGGGGTTGGTGCGCAGCTTGCGGTAGTCGGCCATGGTGCCGATCTTGTACTCGCGGAAGATCCGCTCGCGATCGCCGATCAGGGTCCGCACCTGGGCGATCATGCGGTTGATGGCGTCGGGTTCGGACCGTCCGGCCACGCCGCCCACGTGCGGCAGTTCGGCCAGCGGGCCCAGGCCGCCGCCGGCGTAGTCGACCAGGTACATCTGCACCTGCTCGGGGGTGTTGTGCAGGGCCAGCGAGCAGGCCAGCGTCTTGATGGCCGTGGACTTGCCGGTCTGCGCACCACCGATGATGAGGATGTTCTGGTCGGTGGTGTCCAGGGTCCACAGCGGCTGGGTGTGCTTGGCGGGGTCGTCGAACAGACCCATCGGCACCCTCAGCTTGGGCAGCGCGGTGTTGGCCGGAACCGACCACTGCTGCAGCTCCGGATCGGCTTGGTCGAGGGTCTTGACCTCCAGCGGCGGCAGCCACATCCGGTACGCCTGCGAGGCGTCGGCCGCACGCAGCCGCTCGACCACGGTCGTGAAGATCGTCGGGGCGTTCTCGAGTTCCTCTTCGGTGCGCTCGGGTTCGCTGACCACCTCGGCGGCGTTGGCTGGGTCCTTGGGCAGTGGCGCCTCGATCGCGGTGAACGCCTGCGGTCCGACGAATCCGCCCTCTTCGGAACGCGTTTGGGCGCGCTCGACGATGACTTCCGATGCCGGCGGGAAGTAGGCCGCGCCGGTGAACCCCGCGTAGAACTGGGTCAGCTCACCGGCGCGATCACCGGCGCTGCCCAGCAGAATGCCGTGACCGGGGGTTCCCGGCAGGCGGTAGGCGGCATCGGAGCTGTCGAGCAGGGCCCGCGACTCCTGCGCGGTCTGGGTCTTCAAGCCGATCTTGTAGCCGATGTTGGATTCCAGACCGCTCGTACGCCCGGAGATGTCGAGGTTCTGCGAGGCGAACAGCAGGTAGATGCCCAGCGATCGGCCCACCCGGCCGATGCGCTTGAACAGATCGCCGTACTCGGGGTATTCGGCGAGCAGTTCGGCGAACTCGTCGATGATGACGAACAGCGACGGCAGCGGGGCCAGGTCGACGCCGCGTTCGCGCAGCTGCTCGTAGTCGCGAATGTCCTTGACGTCGTAGCGATTACTCAGCTCGTCGGCCGAACGCAGGATCTGGAAGCGCCGCGCGATCTCGCCCTCGATCATCTCGCTCATGCGCGTCACGAGGTGGGCTTCTTGCTCCATGTTGGTGATCACCGCGCTGACGTGCGGCAGATCGCCCATGCCCAGGAACGTCGGGCCGCCCTTGAAGTCGACGAGCAGCATGTTGAGCATGTCCGGCGAGTGCGAGACGCACCCGTTGACCACCAGGTTGCGCAGGAACTCCGACTTACCCGAGCCCGTCGTGCCCAGCAGCTGTCCGTGCGGGCCGGTGCCGCCGTCTGCCGCCTGTTTGAGGTCCAGGTCCAGGCGGTCGCCGTTGGACAGGAATCCGATCGGGATCCGCAGGCGCCGCTTGTCGCCGTACCGGCTGATCGCGCTCCAGGTGTCCATCGGATCCAACGCGCCGGGATCGCGGACCCGCATCAGGGTGCCCCAGTCACGGCCACGCTCGGACTGCTTGGCCTGCCGGCCCAGGCTGGTCAACGACGCCACCTCGAACTTGGCGAGCTGGCGGGCCATGGTGCGCGCATCGATCAGCGAGATCTGATCGGCCACCGCCACTTTCGTCGGTTCCGCCAACGGCTTGTCCGCCTCGGTGCGCCACACCGTGCGGTCGGTGTCACAGCGCAACACGATGCCCTCACGCGAGGTCAGCGCATCCTCTGGCGGATTGACCATCAGCCACGTCACCCCGGCCCTCGGCTCGATCACCGAGTCGATGAGCTTGTCGGTGACCGCGGAGTCCACGACCACCAGTACGTGGCGGTACTTATCGTTGGTGAACTCGACGTGCGGGTCGAAGTTCATCATGAAGTCGATGATTTTGGCGGGGTCGTCCTCGTCCTCACCGCCGACGTCGGCGGTCAGTGTCGACCAGTCCGAGTACATCATGCGGGCACTGCCGAGCCGGTCGAGCTTGAAGGGGTGCTGGGTGTGCGGCAGCCACTTCATCCACGACCACTGCGGCCCGTCCGGGTCGTCGGTCAGAACGATCATGGCCAGGTTGTCGGGCCCGTGGGTGATCGCGGCGTGCAGCAGCATCGACCGCAGCATCCCCAGCGACACCTCCCGGTCGCCGGAGAACCCGACAACTGGAAACCGTGCCGTCGCCAAAGCCAGCGGCATGCCCGACACCGTGGAGTGGTGACGCAGGAAGCGAACCGTCTGCACCCAGCCGACCGGCTCCAGGAACTCTCCCGGCGGCGCCTCCGGGGCCACGACGCGCGCGGCCAACTCGACCTCCCCGAGCCCGTAGCGTAGCGCGGTGAATCCGTCGTTGGTGGGTGTCACCTCCCACATGCGTTCCGTCCCAATGAGGCTGGGGAACATCATCGGATCGGGGAAGGCGTGCTGCAGACCTTCGTGCATGCTCAGGCCGCGCTCGAAGACCTTCTCCCGCGTGACGCCGAGCCCACGCGTCTGCGCCTTGCGGTCCGAGAGCAGCTGGGCGCGCGATGTCCCGCCGCCGCCGCTCTGGCCGAACATCATCGAGCCCATCCCCATGAGCATGATCAGCGGGAACATCAGGAACATCGGGTTGAACCGCCCGGTGCGCATCATCATCGCGACCATGCCGCCCAGCACCACCACCATCATCAGCGGCACACCGATGGTGCGCAGCTTCGATACCGGCTCGCCCTCTTCGATCTCTTTGGGCGCGGGAACGTTGATCTCGTCACGCGAAATACGCGGCGGCGCAACGGGTGTGAACGGCCTATTGAAGCTGGTACGCACTAGTTCGCTCCTTTGACGTCCAGGCCGGCGACGGTCGGGTTGGGGGGAACGCCGTCGTGACGGATCAACGCGTCCTTCTGCGACAACGTGGGTCCTGCGGCGAACAGCGAGATCACCACCCACGGTGCCGGCACCGGGTAATGCAGCGCCAGCGCCGTCAGGGTGACGTCGCCGCTTTGTTGATCAGAGGTGTCCAGACCAAACCGCACACCGTTGTCGGCGACCCAGAAGTAGGACTCGCGCAACCGGGAATCGGTTGCCGCACTGGTGACCTGAACGAACCGGCCGGTCGTCGACGGCATGTACACCTGATCGGCGGTCATCCCTTGCGACGTCGCGGCCGACACCATCGGCAGCAGTGACTTGACCTGTTCGGGGGCCAACGGCAGGGTCCGCCCGGTGATCACCTCGGTCCGCGAGGTCGGCTCGTCACCGAAGTGCGACCACGACCAGCACGTCACCGGTTCGTTGTCGGCGTCGACGAGGGTCACCGTGTTCTCGGGGTAGAACGACACCGCCAGCTGCCCCGACTTCGGGAACGACGCCAGCTCATCGGGACCCACCTCGACGGGCTCGGTGCTGACCTGCGGGTTGGCTGCCCGGATCATGGTCGCCGCGGTCAGACTGACTTCCTGCACGCCATCTGCGAGCGTGGCGTAGTACTTCTTCTGTCCGCCCAGATCCCGCGCGCTGAGAATCGTGCCCACGGTCAACGGCTTGTCCAGCGCGAACGCCGGCCGTTCCCCTACCCCGGCGATCGCCGGAGCGATCAGCGGCGGCTCGGCGGGGATGGCGTTGAACAGCCCTTGAGAAATCGGCAGCACCAGATCGTCGGCGCGCAGCCCCAATGCGTCGGCAACGATGGGGTCGGTGATGTTCACCGTCGAGCGGATCACCACCCCGTCGGGCCGCGAGTAGATCAGCCAGGTGCGGTTGTCGTATCCCACCAGCCTGGCCTGGTTGCCGCCCATGGTGGCGGTGTCGGCCCCCTTGGTCAGCGGCCCGCCGATGGCGGTGGTCGTTACCGGTGAGCGCGCCGTGGTGGGCAGACCGGACACCGGATCCAACGGCACGGCCGCACCGGTCATCGTCGAATCGCACACCGTCCATACCGACCACGGATTCTGGGCGTCACGAATGTCGTTGGGCGCACCGATGATTCCGACCAGCGACCCCTTCGGGTACTTGTCGATCTCGGCGGCACTGGCACGCACCGGGACTTCGGGCTGCCCGACGATCAGCCGTGCCGACGTCAGGTTGGCCACCGGATCCAGACGGTCCCCGACGCGCACGTACAGCGCACCGGTGTCCTTGTTGGCGACGATCTTGGCGTCCTTGACCTGCCCGGCCGGGGAGAACAGCCCCCACACCACTGCACCGATGCACACCACGACACCCAGGGCGATGCCGAGCACCAGTGGCGATGCCTGCGCGCGCTGAGGGTCGTCGATCATGCGGGTGTCGCGGCGAACCAGGGCGTGCTGCAGCCGCCGGTACAGGAACCGCCAGCCGCTGACCTGATACTTCGCCGTGAGCCGGAACCCGCGGCGGCGCCTCTGCTCGGGGCCCTCCAGTTCAGCCACGACGACCCTTTCGACTATTCATGGAACGGAACTCCTTGCACGGAGCAGACTTCACGGAACGCCGAGGCGACGTCCTCGGCCTCGATCGTGACGAGCACTTCCTTGACCGACAGGTCGATGTCAAGACTCGACGACAGCCTGAAATCCCTGATCTCGGTGGCCTTTTCGGTCACGTTGCGCACGAAGCGCGCGTTGCCGGCCTTGTCGATGCCCGACACCCGGCGCGGGTTGCCGCCGGAGTCCACGTCGTCGACCTGCATCTGCGCGAGCTTCTGCAGGTTGGCCAACATCAGGTCCTGCGCCGCAGACGAGTACAGCGCCGATTCGGTGCTGGCCATCAGGTCGGCGATCTTCACCAGGTCTTCAGGGGTGTAGGAGTCGAAGTGGATGCGGGTGGTGAACCGCGACGCCAAACCCTCGTTCATGGTGAGGAACCGGTTGATGTCGGCCTCGTATCCGGCGATCACCGTCACCAGCTTCTTGTTCGGGTCCTCGGTCTTGCGTTCGTTCTCCAGCCGGGCCAGGAGCGTGTCGACGGCTTCCTGACCGTAGGCGTCGCCGTCGGAGTAGCCCTTCTGGTACAGCGAGTAGGCCTCGTCGATGAACAGCAGACCACCGAGGGCCTTGTCGATGACGGCGTTGGTCTTCTGCGCGGTCTTGCCCAGGTACTGATCCACCAGCTGGGGCCGCGAAGCCTCGATCACCTCGGGGCGGGCGATCACACCGAGCCCGAACAGCAGCTGCGCCAGGATGCGCGCCATCGTGGTCTTACCGGTGCCGGGAGGGCCGGTGAAGATGTAGGCGGCGCCGACGTCCTTCCTCGCGATGCCCATCTCGGCGCGTTTCTGGTCCATCATCGCCTTGGCTTCCAGCCGGCGGATCTGCTCCTTGACCCCGTGCATGCCGATCTGCTTGTCCAGCAGCGCCATTGCCTCCGCGCGCACTCCGTCGCGGCGCTTCTCGCGGGCCTCGACTTCCAGCGAGGCCGCCGAGCTGCCCGACTCGGGATCCCACACGTCGCTGCGGGTCGCCAACGAGGACGCGGTGACGATCTCGATGACCTTCTCCGGGTCCTCGATCGCCTGCTGCACCTCGGGCGTGTTGACCCAGGCCTGCAGTTCCCGGAACGCCGTCATCGCCTCCTCGCGCTGACCTTGGGCGCGCATCGCGTACCCGCGGCCCAGGCGCAGCCGGGCGTGGACGTCGTTGGGCAGTCCCGATGTGGACAGCCCACTTTCGGCGTAACGCTGGGCTTCGACGGGATTCCCGGTCCCGACCAGCGCCCAGACCTTCCACACCAGCATCCCGACGTTGAGGAAGTTCACGAACTCGGGGTTGGAGTCCTGCGAGCGCCACTTCTGCTTGCCCTCGAAGCTCAGCACGTCCGGCCAGCGTCTCGCCAGACCCAGCAACCCCAGTCGCACGTAGTCGAGCAGGTCCAGATCCAACGCGGACATGTTCGGCAGGCGGCTTTCACGCGTGATCACCTCGTCGGCCTTGGCCAGCTGCGGAGGCTGCCCCTCGGCCAGCGCCACCGCATAGGCCACGGCGACGTGCAGGCGGGTGTGGGTGGGCAACCTCAGCCCGAACGACCCCAGCGTCATCGACGTCTGCACGTTGAGGTCGGCGACGGTCATCCCGGCAGTCTTGAGGGCACCGCCGAGGTTGGCCACCGAGCGGTAGGCACCGGCGGTGACCCCAGCCGACGTGGACCCGGTGGCCAGCATGCCCAGCCACGCGTCACACATTCCGGGGTCGCGCTCGACGGCCTGACGGAAGGCCTCACGGGCCTCCTCGGTCTGACTATTGCGCAGGTACCTCAACCCCATCGTGAACACGTCGAGGGGTTTCAGCCCGACACCTGCCGTCATCGCTCACCAAACCTTCTCACCGCAGCGGATCACACATGCACCAGCACCCCTCTGGAGTGCGGTTATGCGACGATCCTAGCCGGGGCGGAGGGGGTTAACCGGTGCCGACCGTTGACGAAAATGCGGCCCCCGGCAACGCCGGTGTAGTGGGTGACCTTGGCTTCCTGAGCGCAGGATTCCATCAGCGGGCAGCCCTTGCACAGCATCTCCGCCTCCGCGCAGGCGATCCGGCATTGCGCCTTGGTGGCCCCGGCGGCGAAGACGTGCTCGGCGCGGTCCTCCCACTCCATGACCACCGAAATGTTCTTCTTGCAGTTCGGCACGTTCGCCGCGGGCGCTGGCGTCCCCGGCCGTACGGCACGATTACGGCCCAGCGCGGCAGCCAGGCGGGCAGCGGCCCCGGCGTGCACCGAGGCCGGCGGGGCGGCGGCCGCCGGCCGGCGAGGCGGCGCTGCCACGGCGGCCGCCGGCGACGCCGCGGTCGCAACGGAGACGACGCGTTTGCGTTGCGCGCGTTCGGATGTGGCCTTCTCGACCAGGGCGGTGACGTCGACGCCGTTAGGTCCGGCACCCGGCATGGGCACCTCACCCAGGACGGCGGGGTCGATGTCGGTGGCGGCTATGAAGGAGGCCAGCACGCTCGGCGGTGACGCCAGGACCGCGGCGGCGGTCTCGGTCAGGCCGATCCGTTCGAGGTGATCGACGACCTTACGACGGGCCAGACGGCCCTGTCGGCGGTTGCCGTTGGCTCGGGCGGCGGCGGGATAGCTCGTGCAACTGGGGCAGCGGCGACGTTGGCCGTTCTTCAGCGAGCGGCACATCAGAAGGCCCCGGCAATCGCTCGGGACGGAATACGACGAATCATGGTTTCCCTTCCGGTGAAGGTGTCTTTGGCACGGCCAGACTAACCCAAATCCGGAAAGTTCACCACCCGTGGTAAGTTTTGATTCGCCTCGACTACCGCCGACCACACCCATATGGGCCTGTCAGACCAGCTAGTAAGCCTGTTTGCGCACTTTCACGCAATCCACGTGCGCCATGGCGGGAAGTGCATGTATCGCTCGGCGCGCCACACCCACTGCCGCCTCGCCGGCAGGCAGGATCGAGCTAACGCCGACCCAACGCGCAAAGGAGACCGCGATGACCGACGAGCCCCGCAGCGCACCCACCTCTGACGGCGACATCCCGTCTTCTGCCGGCGAGAGCACCGGCCTCCTCGAACAGCTCGCGGTCAGCTCACTGTTGGCCGAGGCCGAGGACCTCACCCGCGGCGTGCGCTACCTCTCGGTCGCCACCGGCGACCCCGAGACCGACGACGAGCTGGCCCGGATCAACGCGCTGACCGCCGCAGCGTGGACGGCAGCGCCGGACGCCGAAACGACGTCCATCCGCGGCGGCAGCGACTACCTGACCATCCGCGTGGAAGGGCCCGCCGCCGACTCCTTCATCGAGGTCCTCGCCACCCTCGCTGAGCGCCTCGACCCCGGCTTCTGGCGCATCAATCGCTCCCCACACGCGTTCTGACCAGCGACGACGACACGTCCCCCCCGAAGTCCCGGCCGCATCGCTACGGCGTCTCGGCCCAGCGGTCGTACCCGCTGCGCAACCTCCCGCGGTCTTGTCGCTTGAGCGCGATCGCAAGCCGCACGTACGGGCTCGTGTAATCGAGGTTGTCGTTGGTCTGAACGGTGAAGCAGACAGCCAGGGAATCGCCTGGCGTGTGCAGATACTCGCGAAACGCCCACCGCGACGGATACGCCCGACACAACACCTCGCCGTAGTACCAGCTGGCTGTTTCGCTGAACTCAGCGTTGACCGGATCCTCGAACGCATCGACGGTCGGCGTGAGGCGAAAAACCAACTCCGACAGGGCCTCCACCGTCTCGGAGCTGAAATCCCACGGACCCGGATACGAGGCGGCCCAATGCGGGAAGTGCTCTCGGCGCCGCACGAGCCATTCGTCGAGCACCGGCGAAGGCGGCAAGATCACCATGCCGCCGGCACTTAGAGTCGGTTCGGTCACCACGGTCCACTCCGGCTGGGCGGCCGCATGCGCGCTGATCGCCTCCGACCAGTCGGCGAACGCGCGTACCAGCGCCCCCGGATCGTCGCCGCGCGAGGCCATCTGTTCCATCACCAGATGAAGCGGGGACACTGGATCCAGTCCGAGGGCCGGGTCGGCACACACCACGGGGGCACCCCGCGCCGAGATCTCCTCGAACCGCCACCGGTACTGCCTCACGCGGGCCCACACGTCCGGATCCGTCGGCCCCATCCGCGGTGCGTCGTCGAGGGTGTCCTCCCACACCCAGTGGCCGCGGCTGAGCCGGATGAAGCACTCACCGGCATAGGCCACCGCACCCTGCAGAAGTGGCTGCAACGAGTCGTCGAGCAGGGCGAGAGGGCCGCTGACCCGCTCCGCCAGCCCAGTCGTCAACGCCGTCAGCGACGCCGCGGTGTAGTCCAGCGTCAGCGCCCCGGCGAAGTCCAGCTGCGCCATGAACTCGATCGCCAGATCCAGCCGGTTGAGCCACTCGTCGGCTACGCCAGCCATCGCTGCTCCTCGCACGGTCGGTCTCGGTCCTGACATCCCACGACGGGTTCGCTAGTCGTCCGAGGCGCGCACCGGCTCGCCGTTGAGCAGGTCGTAGGCCGTCGACCTGATCACCACGACCTCGAGTTCGTCCAGATCGGCCATTCGGCCGATCGAGTCGGCGACCGCCTCCGGAGTCATTCCCTCGTCCAGCCGCTGCTGGATCTCGTCGATCTGCGCTCTGGTCAACGCTGCCATGACCGCCCCTTTCCGTACCCACACCACTGTGGGGACATGCTATTAGCCCAGCTCAGCCATAACGCCACAGTCAACTTGTCACCCACCATCAGCTTGCCTTCTTCCAGCCGCCGCCGGCGTGCGAGTCCTCGGCCTCGGCCACCAGGTCCTCACCGACCAGATACACCGTCGGCTTGCCGGCGATGCCGTTGTGCTCGACGTGCACGCATCGCAGATGCGACCCCATCGGCAGGATCACCTCGTCCTCACCGGAGAAGTTCGAGATGCTCTTGACCGGCAGCCCTTCACGGGTGCGCACCACCATGTAGTACGGGGGATGCCCGGCGAACGCCGACGCCGTGGACTGCTTGGTCGTCGTACTGGTCACCTTCCCGACCTCCATGCGCGCCCCCACGCTGAACACCGCGTCGATGTACTCCCCCGGCGTCCCCTTCCACCCACTGGGCACTCGGGTGCCGCGCACCACCGTCATCGGGTCCATGTTCGGGTTGTTCTCACGGAACTTGTCGAACGCCGACTCGATACCCGAGACCACCGTCTTGATCGACCCCGACGGCTTGGCGCCATCACGTCCGCAGATGGCGGCGTTGATCGCGGTGTAGCTACCCCCGGTATAGGTCGTCAACGCGGAACGCTCCTTGCCGTCGAGAGCCTTCTGCACGAACGCCGAGTTCACCGACGTCAGATCACTGATGCTCGACGTCTTCACACCCGGACCGCTCGTCGAGAAGCCCCAGGCCTTCAGGTTGCCGGCGCGCTGGGAAATCACCGCGTAATCGTCAGCGGTCTCCTTACCCCACGCCCGGATACCACTGCGCCACAACGACTTGTGCTTCTCCTCGCCAAGACTGTCCGGCGGGATCTTGTGCTCGAAGTGCGGGATGACCCCGCCACCACGAGTGGGTGTGCCCAGAGCGCGGCGATGGGCGGCGGCGTAGGCCTCGGCCGCGGCGGCGGCACCCTTGCCGGCGGCCAGCGCCTCGGCGCGCGCGGCCTCGCCGGCGGCTACGGCCGCCTTCTCGCGCATCAGCTTCTTGTGCCGCTTGGTCGCGTCGTAGATGTCAGCGCGCACCGGGCCGGCGCCCACGGCGTCGACGAGCTTGTCGCGGGCCTCGCCCATCTTGTCGTCGAGGAATCCCTGATGCTGATCGGTGTTCCAATGATGCTCTGCGGCTTGACCCGCCAGCTGCATCAGCACTTGAGACTTGATGTGATGGGCCTGGGCTTCGGTGTCGCTGGCCCCCTCGTGCAACGGCGGCAGCTCGTCGAGCATCGGGATGCGGCTGGCCTTGTTCAGCGCGGCGGACTTCCCTCCGGCCGCGGCGACCCCGTGATACACCCCGTCGCGCTTCTGCAGGATCAGGAAGTCGCCGGAACCGCGGCGGTGGATCGCGGTGCCACCGTCGAGCAGCCGGCCCTCGACTTCCACCGCCCCCGAGCCGGTCTCCATGAGGAACTTGCCCGGCGTGTACACCGAGGTGTCGCGCACCGCGCCTGCGATCAGCGCGGGCTGCGGCCCGGCGTCCAGCGCCCCGGCCGCCTCGGCGGCCACCGACCGGTTCAGCGACCGGGCCAGCGCCTCGACCTCCTCGCTGCCGAGGTTGGCGCAGTAGGCATCTCGCTCCTCATCGGGCAACGTGGTGGCCACCCCGTACCTGGCGGCCACCACGTCATCGGCAGCTGCCGGGACCGCGAGCTTGGCCTGCTCGTAAGCCTCCTTCGCCGCGTCGATCTCCTGTCCGGCCTCGGCAAGCTCGGCGAGCTGCTCCATCGACAGGTCGTCACCCTCAGCCGAACCCATCTCCTTGGCGAGCTTGCGACGACGGGCCTGGGCGCGCTGCACGGCCTTGCGCGCGTCGTCGACGGACTTCTCGGCCGCGGCCAACGCCTCCTGCGCGTCCTCCAGGACCTGCTCCTCCGGCGAGATCTGCGGCCCGGCCAGCGCCGCCTGCTCGGCTTTCGCCGCGGCGATCAACAACCCGGCCGACGGCGGATTGGCGTGCGCACTGGGCATCGGGGTGTCACCCAGCACCGACTCCTCGATGCCCATCGCCTTCATGAACTCCGGCAGCACGCTCGGCGGCGCGGCCAGGATCGCCTTCGCAGTGTCCACCAGGCCCTGCTCGGTGAGGTGGTCGACGACCTTCTTGCGGGCCAGCCGGCCCAGACGGCGATTTCCGTTGGCCTTGGCCGCGGCGCCGTAGCTTCCGCAGCCGGGGCAGCGCCGCCCACCATGCTTCGTCGATCGGCACACCGCGCGCCTCCTTCAGGTGTCTTTGGCAGGTACACCCAGGAAGTACCGACGCGCGGCGCCGTTTCCGTCGCAGTAGGGACGAATTGCCGTCGGCAATCGTGTAAGCAGCGGCGATAGCAGGTCCCCGGCGGGCGGCGGCTGTAAGAGCGGCTACTTCGAACCGCCGCGGCGGGGTCGGCCGCGGGTTGCTCTCCACTCCGGCAGCGCGTTCCGACATCTCGAACCACCTCGTCCAAGCCGGAGACCAATCATCACCAGCCACACGCTGGGCCGATGACACGTCCCCGCACGGGCCGGGCGGGTTTCAGTCGAGCAGCGTCACGTAGTCGTGCGCACCGAACTCGAACCAATGCTCCTGCCCGAAGTCGTCGACCAGGACGAGCTTGGTCGGGCCGGCCACCGAGGATGCCTGCCCGTCGACCCCCAGGCCCACGGCCGCGCCGGCCACTAGGCCGCGGATGGAGCCGATCGTGCCGTCGAAGTTCGCGCGACGGCCGCCGTAGGTCGTGATGTCGGCGAGCTCGCGTACGAGCACGCGGGCCCCGGTGAATGCCCCCGTGCCGGTCGGCACCCCCGTGCCGACGGCTCCAGCCCCTCCGGCGCGCGCGTACGGCCAGCCCGTGCGGGTGTCGTCGTTGCTCACGCTCGTTCAGCCCCTCTTCGTCAGTGCCAGGTCTTCAGCGCGTCGAGGACAGCCCAGCCACCGCCGGCCCCCGTACTACCCGCCGCAGCCAATACTGCCGCAGTCCAGATCATGCGGCGGACCCGACGCAGCAGCCGCAGCAGCGACATCGCCACGAGCACCCCGACGGCGCCGAGCGCCACCATCAGGACGGGGCTGATCTGCGTGGCATCACCGAACAGAGAGTCGAACGACATGGTTTTCCTCATTCCCGAGTCGAGATGCGTTGTGAGGTCGTGGCTTTGCGTCGCCACGCGTGGCGGGGCCGCGTCGGTGCGTCCCACCAAGCACCACGGCATCGAGGTCGTCTCCCCCGGCGCCAATTGAAACGACCGGCCACCGTATCGCGGGGACGTGCCGTCACCGCTGGTCACTGAGTTCAACGACGTGCCAACGTGTTCCGGGAGTCGCGGCGACGACATCGCGGGGGAACTCACGGGGTCCCCGCACCGGCGACAGCGGCCGACACCCCCGGCCCCGTCCGCCGCGCCGGCACAGGAAACCACCGGTGACCTCACCGTCGAACGGGCGGGTGAAGTAGTGCACGCCGACCCCGGTCAGCCGCGACAACGCCTGCAGCTGCTCCCAACTCGGATACAGCTGCGCGGCCTCCCACTGGTCGACCGCAGGCTCCTCCACTCCGCACGCGCGGTCCACCTCGGGCCCGTAGAGCCCGCGGCGGTCCAGAGCGGCAGTGATCGCCCGCGGCGAGAGCAGACCCTCGCGCCACGCCTCGAACGCCTCGCCCCCGTCACGCATCGCGACTCCCGGTGTGCACGGCGTCCTGGGCGGCCTGGTGTCGGGCGTTGATGATGGCCACCGCCTCACGGCTGCTCACCTCGACCGCACCCAGGGCCACCGCCTGCCGCCGCTTTCCCTCGGTCACGTCGTAGTGCCAGTTTTGCGCGGCACGGCTCCCCGGCTTCGCCCTAAACGGCTTGCCGGTCTTGGTGGGGTCTTGAAACCAGCTGCGCCGCAACCCCAAACGTACGGCGAAGTCGTGCAGCTCCTCTGGAGAGTCGGCGAACAGGTGCGACCAGATGCTACTCAAGCGGCCCACGCGGGCCGGGATCCGCGCATCGTCGACGTAGACCGTCATGACGCCACCCCTGCCAGCACCGGCACGGCCGCGGACTCGGGGGCAAGCACCTCTGCGCTCGGGCGCAGCGCACCGTCGAGGCCCGACGCACGTCGAATGGCTTGGTGCACAACTGCTGCTGCTTCTTGCGGCAGCATGTGCCCGGCCCCCGGCACGTGCACGTGCTCGGCGCCGGGAATCCCCGCAGCCAGGTCACGGGAGTGGATCTCGGGGGTCAGCGGATCATCCCCACCGGATACCACGACGGTGCGAGCCCGGATCGTGGCCAACGTCGGGTACTGGTCGTAGTCCCGCAACGCCGGCAGGAAACCCACTGCGGTCGCCACCGACACCGCAGCCAGCGCGTCGGCGGCCACCGCGGCCACCGTCGCCGCCGACGCCGCACCGCGCCTCCACCGGCCCAACGTCGCGCACAGCGGCCCGGTCAGCGCCTTGACCGCCTGCTCGGGGGCCCTGTCGACCACCCCGAACAACGCCGCGGTCGCCGGCGTCCCCAACAGCCGCCCCATGCCCCTCTGCCGCAGCCTGCCGGCCGCGGTGGCCAACAACACCAGACCGGCCGGGTCCACAGGCCGTCGGCACGCCGGCAAGCCGAGGTAGCCCAGCGTGGTCATCCCGCCCATGGAGTGGCCGACCAACGTCACCGGTCCCTCGACCTGCATCGCCGCCAACACCTGCGCGAGGTCCTCGGCGAGGCGCTCGATGCGATAGGTGCACATCGGCGCCTGACCGGACCGGCCGTGGCCCCGGTGGTCGTAACTGATCACCCGCACCGCGTCCCCGAACCGATCCACCAGAGCGTCGACCTGACGTGCCCAGCACAGCTGAGACAGGCACAGCCCGTGCACGAACACCACGGTGTGCCCGGCCCCGCGCCGGCCGACGTCGCGCACCGACAGCCGCACACCGTCATCCATGGCCACCAGGACCTCGCGGCACCGCCGCGCACTCGCCATGTCCGTATTCACGACCCATCGCCTCCTACGCCGACGCCCTGACATCCTCTGCACTGCAATGGCTTTCCGAACGTTCCCCCGCGGCCTGCACGGCGGCTAACGCACCGGCGAGGTCATCGACGGCCTTCTGCGCCGAGGTGAGCGGGTTGGCGAACCCCTCGGTGATCCGATGGGCAACGCGAGCCAGGCTTCCGTGCGCAGCCACCATGGCCGCGACCTCGCGCAGCGCCTGCAGCCCGATCGCGCCGTGCCGCGGCGGCCCGTCCGCCGAGGTGAAGTCGATGGGCGCCCCCAGCGCCTCACGCACCAAATCCAACTGCCGCTCCAGCTCGGTGGCATCGGGCAGCTCGGCGATGCGCCGCGCCACCCGCGCGTCGGCTTCCTCGCGCGCTTTCCGCTGCTCGACCTCACGCGCGGCCTTCTGCTCGGCGTCCACCGCTTCGGCCCGCAGCGTGTCGTACCGGGCGAACACCGACCGCACCGCGTCCCAGTCCGGGTGGTGATCGGTCTTGACCGTCGCCGGCTGGTGGATCGCCATCCGGGTCACCGACCGCCCCGGCGACATCAACCCCCAGCCCTCGGGCAGTTCCCCGGCACGCACGATGTCCGGGTCGGAAACCACCAGCCACCACTGATGGCACTGGTCGGCCCACGCGGCGGCCTTACCGGTCTTACGGCCCAGCTCGGCGATCCAGTCAGACCGCGACACCTTGATCTCGTGACCGACGAGCTGCCGGCCGCTGGTGGTGGTGAACCCGACGTAGATGGCATCGCAGCGGCGCCCCGCACCGTAGCCGCCGTTCATCCCGACCTCGGGAACGAAGATCCCGCCGGGAAGCCGCCGCGACGGCTCGATGTAGTGGCGCCGCAGTCGGCCCAGCAGCTCACCGGCCGTCATCGTGGAGCTAGCGCGCTTGCCCGCCATCGTCGTCTACCTCACGTCGGTCACGTCGATCGGAAGCCAGTTGCGCATCGACACGAGCCATCGCTCGTCGCGGACCAGCTCTGCAAGTTCCTGGCATTGCTCGTCGGTGTCCACGCCCCAGCTCTGCCCGATGACGTTGACCGGCCCACGCACCCCCGACCGCCAATCCAGCACCGTGTACTCCAGTGCACCGCTCCGCCGAAACGGCGCCTGCCGGGTGAGCACGACGACCGCTTCACCGGCCACCCCACGCACCGACCACCATTGCCGCTCCCGGCCCAGCCTGACCCGCTGCCCGACGGCCATCGCCACCGCCGGCATCGGCTCGACCTGGTAGTACAACCCCTGCGCGCTGCGTTCGGCGTTGGTGATGGTGTCGGTCGTCATGACGGTCCTCCGTGACTGTGTGCGAGTGCTTTCACTGGGCTAGTACCGGCCTGCTGCACCGTTTCCGTCACCGTCGCCGGGTACTGATCCCAGGTCCGCCCGTCCAGGTCGCGGCCGGCGCGCCGCTTGCCGACCCGTACCGCGATGGTGTCGCGGTCGAGCATCACGGTGTTGGTGGTGCGCTCTCCGGGCTCCAGCAGCCGCGTGCGCGCGCCGCGCATGCCGGACGCACCCGGCGCGGGCACGCGCACCGTCGGGGACATCCGCCCGCCGGCGGGATGGTCGTAGGCCCGGCCGAAAGCGAAGGCGTCGTCGTCGACGACCGGGACCGGCCGGTATTCGCCGTACTGCTTGAAGTGGAACGCGACGTCGGCCTGCAGGCATTGATCGCGCACACCGCGGGCCCAATCCGGATGCAGGGGATGCGCTTTGGGCCCGGATTCGCCACCGGCGATGACCCAGTGCAGGACCTCGCGCACCTGCAGGCGCCGCCCATCCCAGGCCGGATGATCCTGCGGCGGATTCCATTTGCGGAACGCCTCGCGCAGGTCGACGTATTCGAGTAGAGGTTCCATCGACAGGTATCGCACGGCTGCCGGGGTGTCCAGCAGGGCCGGGATGCGCCGGTTGGCCCAGTACTGGCTCTCGACGCTCACACCGAGCCACACGTTCGGCAGAAACCCTTGCCGCTGCCCGTGATTGGGCCAGTACTGCTGCCGCGACGGGCGCCGAGCCATCACGTCCTCTCCGAACACCGTCACGGTGGACCAGAACTTCGGACTTCTCAGCAGGGACCGCATCCTGGCGTGCCGCTTGGTCAGCACCTGGAAGGTGTGCGTGGCGCAGCTCTGCATCACGGCGAACACCTCGGCGATGTACTCATCGGGCACGTCGTCGTGGAACAGGTCTCCGGTGGAGCAGACGAACACCTTGCGCGGCGCCCGCCACCGCATCGGCTGGTCGAGCCGATCTGGCCACAAGGTGACCTCGAATCCGTTGGGCCAGGCCGTGGTTCCCGCGAATCGGCGAGCATGCGCGGCGGCGTAGCAGTTGTCGCAACCAGGCGAGATGGGCGTACACCCGGTGACGACGGGCCACGTCGAGTCGGTCCATTCGATCTTGCTTCGAGCACCCATCAGCGCACTCCCTCGACCCTCGACACCAACGGGTAGGCCGGGATGCATCCGCGACCGGCGGCGTGAAAGTGCGCGTCCGTCACGGCCAGTTTCGGCAGCAGCCACCGCACCGGACCCCGCCAACCGCAGCTGCACTGGGCCTGACGCCGGCGGTACCCGATGAACGCCAGCACACCCACCACACCGGCCGTGTCGACGCCTCCGGCGTCGAACTCCAGTGCGGGCTCGAAGTCAACGTCGCTCATCGAGTCCTCCTGCTGTGACACTGATTCCGTGGTGGGTGGCGACCGCTGTGAGTACTGAGCACGGCGCGGCCACCACGCACTCACACGAGCCGATCCCACCTTCGTGCTCTCCGGCCCACGCCCCCGCGATGAAAGTGCACGACCAGCAGGTCACGGCGGACTCCGGGCACACCATGACCCCCGGACCGTGCGCCTCCTCAGTGCCGCCGTCCCAGCACCGTTCACAGATGACCGTGATCGGCCGGTGCCGGCAGATGTGGGCCAGCAGATCCGACAGGAACCCCGGCTCCGGATCCGGGAGCTGCTCCTGATACCTCGCCAGGACCGCGGACAGAACCTTGGGCAGTAGATCGGGGTCGTGCCCGCCGATGATGATCAGAGCCCGGTCGGTGGGATCGGCGCGGTAGTAGTCGATCTCCTGACCCGTGCTGCCCAGATGCAGGGCCACGATCCACCCGCACCGCTCGCACCGCCGCGAATTCAGCTGCGGGTTCCCGTACTCGAACCGTCCCCACTTGCGTGCCAGCGTCACCCGCTCCCCGCACACGCCGAACACCTCGACATCGCGCGCGATACGCCCGGTGCGCCCCCCGGCGTCGATCGCCGGAAGCGCCTCCAACAGATCCACGGCGTGGCGGCGATCGCGCCCCGGCCCGACGCCGAACCTGTCAGCCAACGACATCTCCGTGGAACCGGCCACCGTCTCCCCTTCCGCACCGCGTTGCTTACTCATCGAAACCCCCTACAAACGCGCATGTTTCGGCCTGGGCGTGCACAGCCCGCACGCCGATCACGTGGCGGTAACCCTCGCCGTACCAGCCGCACCGGCACAGCACAGACCGATGCCGTGGACAGCCCGCGTGATACCGGGCTACCGCCGCGCGCAGCGACGGGTGGGCAGGTTCGGCCAGCGCGAGGCTGCCCGTCGCGGCGGGGTGACCGTTCCACCTGTGCACCACCGCGTGACCGAGATCGGCCAGCAGCGCGGTGAACGCGTCGAGCTCGTCGACCGCCAGCGGATTGCGCGGACCCCGCGCACCCGGATCACTGCGGTAGTCGACCTTGGTGACCTCAACGACGATCACGACGCGACCACCCCAGCCCACGGGGATGAACCGCACACTCCGGTTGCCGTGCGAGGCGAGGCCGTCCCCGTGATGCTGCAGGATCGCCGCCTCGGGCTGCTCGGTCTCGTACAGCCAGGCCAGACCGCTGCACAGCGCGTCGCGGTGCGTCTCGAACTCCACACCGACACTCACTGAGCCACCTCGCAGCGCTGCACCACGTCCGGCGGAGGCACCCACAGCCCCTGCGCCCCGCGGCATGCGATGGGTTCCGGCAGCGGGCGGGCGTTCTCGAGAACCAGGTGCGCGACGCGGCGGCGTTCCCGCCCACCGTGCTCGGTGTAGGACGACTCCCCCCACGGCTTGCAGCACCCCATGTCGGGGTGGACGTCAACGAGGTCGACGACGCCGACGAAAGCTCCCGCCGCTACCCCAGCGACCTGCTCCGCCGCGGCGGCCGCGAACAGCCACTTGGGCAGCGCTCCGTGCTGGGTGACGTTGTTGCCGGGATGCTGACGCGCCCACTGCGTGCGGACCAGTTCCGACCGGCCGCCACGCTCAGACCAGCGCGCGCCGGCGTGGATCAGCAGTGGGCCGCGATGGGTCCACAGATGGGTTCGGTTCTCGACGTTCTTGGCTGCCGACACGATGGCCCAGGCCCACGGTTGCTGCACCGTGATGGCCCGGACGGCGGTCTGCGCCACGTTGGGTGAGTATGCGTTGGGGCTGCTGCGGTTGCGCATCGGCGGCACCTCCTTGGATGCCGCAAATCGTAACAACGCGATGGGACACTTTTAGGGGGCGCAGCCTGGTCTTTTTATCCGATACGCGGCGCGCTTTCCCATCAGTGGGCATCTATCCGACCGTGGCGGTGTGCCTACCAGCAGCGATGTCACGTCCCCCAGCCACGCCGCGTCGCGCCAGTCGAGGCCGGCGATCTCACTCCGCGTCGAGGCTGTCCAACGCGTTGCAGAGGACCATCAGTACCGGCGGCACCATCGGCCGCTGATCGCAATGAGCGGTGGAGGTCCTTACTGCCCGGCGGCGACGCCGTGAAGGCGTTCCTTGGCCGCGTCGGCGCTCTTGCTGTCCCGCAGGATGAGCCGGATCAGCTCCTGGCGCGCGGTCGGGTTGAACGGATCGTCGTGCAGCTCGTCGCAGGCGATCTTGAGTTCGCGGGAGTATCCGCGCACGAGGGCGATGTCGGAGTCCGCGGTGGGCAGTTGCACGACGCGCGTGGCGGTGGGCTTGTCGCGGGAGGATCCGAGCGCCGTCAAGGACGTGATGCGGGGCGACTTACTGGCCATGTCGCATTCATACCAATACTTCCGTATTGCTGCAACGTGTACTCACGTAAACGGACCGCCCTGAAGCGGGCCATTTGGAGCCTCTTGGACCACCTGCAGCGCAGCGCCATCCTCACCACGAAAACCCTCCGACCGGCACTAAAGCGGCCAGACTGACTCTGTAGTAACATCAGTACACGTCCAGGGTCGACATATGGAACGAGAGTATATTGACTGACGTAACGGCGTCCGCGAACGCTGAACCGTCCGAATTGGCGATCAAGCTCAACAAGCTCTTTGACACGATGCGCAAGCCGTCCGACCCTCCCCTGTCCAACGCCGCGGCCGCCGAGGCCATCACCACCAAAACCGGCGTCTCCATCAGCGCCGCCTACCTGTGGCAACTGCGCAGCGGAATGAAGACCAACCCCACCGTCACTCATCTGCGCGCGATCGCGCAGTTCTTCGGAGTGGCCCCCTCCTACCTCGTCGACCCAGGCATCGACCCCGAGATCGACGCCCAGCTCAACCTGCTCCAAGCCATGCGCGACGCCGGCGTCCGCGACCTCGCCATGCGCGCCTCCGGACTCACCCCACAGGCCCTCAACAGCCTGCGGGCTATGGTCGATCACGCGCGGCAGTTGGAGCAGCTGCCGCCCGTGAACACTCCGGGGGAATAGCCACGATGGCGGTATCGAATGAGGACATGCTCGCGTTGGCGCGCGAGCTGCCCATCCCCGTCCCCTGGGATCTCGACGTCTTCATCGCCAATCTCGCAGCCCATCGAGGCCGCCCGATTCACCTGATTCCGACCGAGACCGAAGCGCTGGCCGGCAGCCCCTGCGGACTGTGGCTCACCCGCGATCACGACGACCTGATCCTGCACGAAAAGGGCACCAGCGCTTACCATATCGCCCACATCGTCGGACACGAGGTCGGCCATATGGTCCTCGGCCACGGCCGCAACCGCACCTTCGGCGCCGACCGCGACCGCGAGATCGAGATGTGCCGCAAAGTGATGCCCGACATCGACCCCGCCGCGGTCCACGCGGTCCTGGGCCGCACCGACTTCGCCAGCGACCAGGAACGCGATGCAGAGATGTTCGCCAGCATCCTCATGATCGCCGCCGCCGAGCGCGCCGACCACCAGTCGATGATGCGAAGCGTCTTCTTCCGATCGAGATGACCACATCGGTCCCGGCCTACCTCACCTGGCCGCTGCTGGTCTTCATGGTCGTCGTCGTCGCGATCCGCTACGCGTTCTTCAACAGCAGCCAGTACGAGACCTACCTCAACCACACGCTGGCACTGATGGTCACCTCCAACCTGCTGCGCGAGCACGCCATCCAAAACGCGCTGGCCGACCACACCCCGGTGTCCATCACTGCGGCCCAACAACTCTCACTGGCGGTCATGATCTTCGCCGCAGCCGAATTCCTCGGCTTCGTCACCCTTTGGACCTCGCGCTCACCCGAGCTGACCCGCCGACGGCAGCGCTACCACCGCGTCGCCGCGGCCCTACTGGCCATCGCCTTCCTGATCGCCGCCACCCCCGCCCGCCGCGCCGGCCGAACCCTCGAAGAGTTCGGCGGCTGGTACAGCGTCGCCGCGTGGGCCCTGCTCACCGGCATCTTCATCGCCCTGGCCTATCGCCTGCTCAAGATGGCCATCAAGGAGCTGCTGCGACCCGACGCCAAACCCCGCGAACGCCTACTGGCCGCCGGCGGGTTCGCTATCGGCATCGCCGTCGGCAGCACCAGCATCGACGCCGTGATCCTCGCCGCCCTCGAAGAACTCGGATGGCTCCACACCGTCGAATTCCGCCTGAATCTGCACGGCTCCAACATCTTCTGGGAAACCGTGGGCGTCAGCCTGATCGCCGCGGTCCCAGCCGCCAAGGCCATCGCCGCACGCATCGGACTCGACGCCACCAGCCGCCACTGGCGCCAGCTGCAACCCCTGCGCGCGGACATGATCCACGCCGTCCCCGCCATCGCTTTCGAGCTGCACACCTCCAGCAGCCGCCGCCAGAAGACGCCCCTGGACCTACACCAGACGACGGTGCAGATCCGCGACGCGATCCTTCAACTGCGCGCCTACTTCCAGGACGCCAGCCAGTCGCAGGCCGCCTCCTACGTTCAGCGCTACGCGATCGCCCCGAGCCACCGCGACGCCGCCCTGTCGGCACTGCAGCTGGCCCACGCCGTCCACGCCAAGCAAGCCGGCGCCTCCCCGGTCCCGGTCGACACCGCTGTCATCCTGCAGTCCCGATCGACCAACCTCGAACAGGAAACCGCCGAGCTGCTCCGCCTGGCCCGGTGGTGGTCCCACGCCCGACAAGAGGCCCAGCACAGCTGGGCGAAGGAGATGAGCGAATAGCCATGCCCACCAACACCTCTGCCACACTTCCTCACCCCCGCTGGCGGATGCCGATCATCGGCGACTTGCTCACCATCGACCTCGCCAAGCCCACCCAGGGCCTGGCCCGTGACATCACCGCCCACAACGGCATCGTCGAGCAACGCATCTTCGACTTCCCCGTCATCGTCTTGTCCGACACCGGCCTGGTCAACGACGTCAACGACGAGAGCACCTGGGAGAAACACGTCGGGCACTCACTGCGCAAGCTGCGCCCCGTCGCCGGCGACGGCCTCTTCACCGCCTACAACGACGAGCCGAACTGGGCCGCCGCCCACGCCATCCTCATGCCCGCGTTCACCAAGGCGGCCATGGAGTCCTATCACCCCACCATGACCGCCACCGTCGCCGAACTGATCGACGCCTGGAGCACCCGCGCCGACACCGACGCCTGGATCGACATCCCCGCAGAAGCCAACAGGCTCACCACCGAGCTCGTCGCCCGCGCCGGCATCGGCCACTCGTTCAACAAGCTCGACGACACCAGCGACGACCCCTTCATCACCACGGTGCTGCGCGAGCTCAAGTACGCCAATCGTCGCACCGACGCCATTCCGTTCTACGAGAAGCTCTTCGGCAAAGGACAACGCGCGCAACACCAGCAGGACAAGAAGTGGCTGCGCGAGCAGATCGCGACCATCATCAACGACCGCCGCAACGCCGGCCCCCACACCGGGCCCGCCGACATGCTCGACCACATGCTCAACACCGCCGACCCCGCCACCGGCGCGACCCTCGACGACGCCAACATCACCAACCAGATCCTGACCCTGCTCGTCGCTGGCAGCGAGACCTCAGCCAACGCCATCGGCTTCGCACTGCACTACCTGGCCAACAACCCCGACATCGCCGCCGCCGCCCAGGCCGAGATCGACCAGCGCTGGCCCCAGCGGTCCTTCCCCGACATCGCCTTCGACGACGTAGCCCGCCTGCGTTACCTCCGTCGCGTCGTCGACGAGACCCTCCGAATGTGGCCCGTCGCCCCCGGCTACTTCCGGCAAGCCAAAACCGACACCACCATCGGCGACGGCAAGTACCACTTCGCCAAGGGCGACTGGGTTTTCGTCCTCTTGGTCGCCGCCCACCGCGACACCACCACCTGGGGCCCCGACGCCGACCAGTTCCGCCCGGACCGCTTCCTCCCCGAGAGCATCCGCGCCCTGCCGCCCCACATCTACAAACCGTTCGGCACCGGCGCCCGCGCCTGCATCGGCCGCCAGTTCGCCCTCCACGAGATCATGCTGACCCTGGCCGCAGTCCTGCACCAGTTCACCCTCGAACCCGAGCGCGGCTACCAACTCAAGGTCTCCGAGACCCTTACCCTCAAGCCCGACGAGCTACGACTACGCCTACACCGGAGGTAACCCGAGCATGCACGGCATCGAGGTCCTCGCCCGAGCCGGCATCTTCCAAGGCCTCACCCACGACACCATCGCCACCCTCGCCGCCCAACTCGAACCCATCCACTTTCCCGACGGGCGAACCATTTTCGCCGAAGGCGACCCCGGCGACCGCCTCTACATCATCATCGACGGCAAGGTGAAGATCGGCCACACCACACCCGACGGCCGCGAAAGCCTCCTGGCCATCATGGGACCCGCCGACATGTTCGGCGAACTCGCCCTCTTCGACCCCGGCCCACGCACATCCACGGTCACCACCCTCACCGACGTCGAAGCCGTCGCCGCCGACCGCACCGCACTCACCCACTGGATCCACACCCACCCCGAGATCGGCGAACAACTCCTGCGCGTACTGGCCCGCCGCCTGCGCCGCACCAACGACATCCTGTGCGACATCATCTTCACCGACGTCCCCGGTCGCGTCGCCGGCCAACTCCTCCACCTCGCACAGCGATTCGGCGTCCGCACCGGCGACGCACTGCGCATCGACCACGACCTCACCCAGGCCGAGATTGCCCAACTCGTCGGCTCCTCACGCGAGACCGTCAATAAGGCTCTGTCCACCTTCGCCGATCGCGGCTGGATCCGCGTCACCGGCAAGACCGTCCTGATCGTCGACCCGCAACAGCTGGCCCACCGCGCCCGACGATGAGGCCTCGGCGGAACTCACACCTGCCGGGGCTCTGTCCAGCAAATCGCCCCACGGCAGAACACCTCGACAGCCCCACCAGCGGCTTCGCCGCGCGAAGTGGCACATGGGCAAGCATCGCCTCGACTGCGCAGCTACCCCAGGAGTCAGAACGTCCGCGGGTCCGCTTCGTCGCCGAGGTGATCGGTCCAGCCCAAAACCGTGCTTCCATCGTTGCTCACCAGGGCAATACCACCGAACGGGATGCTGCCCGACGGGTCGGCGGGCGCATAGAAGACGAGATCACCGTTGTCTTTGCCTGCGCCGGAATAGCTTTCACCGGGCATCAGGGTTCCTCCCCGCCAAAACGACGCGAAAGTCGCGAACTCGGGCTCCCACTGGTTGTTCGCGTTGGCCGGAATCGCAGCGTATCGGTTGCCGCCGACCTCAACGACCGACCAGTCGGCGGTCGGAGATCGCGGGGTCCACTGCCCCGGCAGGGTGTCTCCGCGCAGCAGCAACCGCATGTTGGCGATCGAGGCGTTGAGCGCGACGTCGCTGCGATTGTGGACGTTCACCTTGACCTTGACTTGGCCTTGCCCCCTTGGCCCTTCAAGGAGGGCGTGCTGAACGACGTTGACGTCAGCCATCGTGGCGTCCGGCGGCGCAGCCGGCGGCGGAGCCGGCGGGGGTTCAGAGGTCGACGTTGACGACGGTGAGGAACTCGTACTGGACGGACTGGTCGAACTCGTCGTCGAGGTGCTCCCACTGCCACCCAACGATCCCGGTGGATACACGTAGGTGACCACGGCCCAGACCAGAGCACCCACGGTGCCCAACGCCCCGATGACCGTCCACCTGAGCGTGCGAGACGAATCGTCGCTCACCTATCCCCCCTCACTTCCAGTGGCCGATCACGCCGTCGAACACGAGGTCGGTCCTCGGAAAGTCATCACCGACCGCGATGAGCGACTCACCGGAAACCTTCGCGGCCGCATACGTCATGGCATCACCGAAGTTCAACGCCGCCGGATGCCGCCCCTTGCCGTACTCCAGGTACGCACGATGAGCCACCACAGCATGTTCTTCAGTGAAATGCCCAACGCCCAAATTGATTTCAGTACGCACACGATCGAACAAGGTCCGGCCGATCGGTCCATGACGAGCCGTCAACACGATGAGACACTCGACGACACTCGGCGCCGCCATCACCGGACTCCGATCACCGGCGAGCGCCCCAGCCACCTGCTCGGCGTACGGCGTCTCGCCTTGAATGAGCGCGACCACAGCACTGGTATCGATGATCATGGCGGCTACACCCCCGTCTCTGCGTCGTAGCCGAGTGCCTGCTCGCGCTCCTGCTTGCTGATCGGTGAGCGGTCCCCGACGAGCGGCCACACTTCCGTCCGCAACACCGACAGCAGTTCCTCGGCGCGATCACCCCGACGCGCCTGGGTGAGCTCGATCTGCGCGCGCAATGCGTGCCTGATCGCGTCGATCCGGCTTGGTAGGTGGAGGCGCCGTGCGAGTTCGTCAGCGAGCCGCGTGACTTCCTCGTCCTTCACGTTGAATGCCATAGGTACATGGTACCTCGAAACGGTACGTGGTACCATCGGCGAAACGAACCGCCCAACCCACGGGAGTCACCCCGGCCGCTTCGGCTGCGCCCAGATCGGCTCCCACCACCCACGCTCGAGTTCGGTCACGACATGCGCCATGTGCGCCACGATCGCGGCATAGCTCATCGGGTGCGCAACGATGCACCCGTTGTCGCCGACACCGATCTCCTCTCCACACGCGGGACACCACTGATCCGCCAAATCGGGAGGCGACGGAGGTATGGCATCACTGCCCGGACACAGCTTCCTAGCTGGACGCCGCCGAACGGCTGGTGTCACTGTGTCGTAACCGATCTCGTCGACCGCGAAGACACCCGACGCCCGTCGCGAACCAGCCCGGCCCCGCCAGCCCGCACCGCCTGATCGAGCAGACGTCGGATCTCGCGGAGTTCGGCAAGGTTGGCATCCAGCGCCCTGCCGGCGACCCCCGCGTCGCGAATCGACCGGGCGGCCGCCAACGCCGCCCCGAGCGCATCCAGGCGCGCCAACACCACCGGGAAACTCGGAGCCTCCTCGCCGACGCCACCCGTCTGCACCCCGTCGAGGTCCACGGCTGTGTCCATCTCCGCGTCCGTCGGATCACCCAGGAACCGCCAGAACACGTCCTGGCAGTCGCCGCCGGGGCGGATGCGCTCGACCACGCCCAGCCGGTCGAGCGCGCACAGTTGCGGATAGATCCGGTAGCCGGTCTCGTCGTAGCGGCGGGCACCCAGTAGCTCGCACACGCGCCGTGTGGAGGCCGGCGTCGACCCCTCGGCGCGCAGCGCGGTCACGATCCGGTCGCGCAGGGCAACGGTCTGCGGCGAGGGCCTACCCATGCCCGGCCGCCGGATCGCGATCAGACCCCTTGTCCTTCAGGTCGTCTGGTTCGTCGCACGATCCGCTGTTGATCGCGGCCACCCCGGCCGCGGTGAGAACCCAGCCGCGCGGCTGCCCCCACGAGTACGGCTCGATGAGCCCGCGCTGCCTCAGTGAGCGAATCGTCGACCCAGGAATGCCCAGACCGGTGGTGTCAAGGTAGCTGTCGCCACCAGCAGGCGAGCGGCCGTCGGCGATCATGCGCATGGTTACGCGCTGCGACCAATTCAACGGTCCCGTCGTCATGCCCTCGATCCCCACATCCGTGCCTGTTACGCGGACAGCCCGTCGTGTGGGTGCCACAGCAGGACCAGCGGACCGCGCAAGTACTTGCTGCTCCAGGGGAAGGGCCGGTCGTCGCCGAAGACGACCCCGTGCTCGTCGTCGAACCGCGCCACGATCGACCCGTCGGCCTTGTTGAACGCCACGGCGCGGACCGGGACGTCGGCGGCGTCCGCGACGGTCCTGAGATCCGCGATTACCCGCAGGGCCGCCTCGGCGAGGTGGCGTACCTGGTCGACGTCAGCGTCCGTGGGCTCTCCGGTCAGCTGCCGATCCCTGAACCGCTCGATGCAGATCGCCTGCGCGACAGCGGAAACCGTTCGGTCGTCGGCCCATCCCACTGTGGCGCTCATCGGTTCTCCCATGACTGTTCCCTCTACCGCGGGGTGTGGTCGCCGGCGAGGTGACGCTGCCACGTCGCCCCGAACTCCGCCAACGCTTCCGCCTTCTGCTCTGCCAGATACCCGGCGTACTCGTCGGGATGAGCGGCCTTCAGCCTCGCCAGCGCGCGACCGGCGCACGGCGAGATCGCGTTATGCCGCAGGATCGTCCGGCGGACCCCGCAACCGCATTCGGCCGAGTCATCCGGCGGACGGATCGCATCGTGGTCCAGGTCGACGACCTCGTGACCACTACCGACCAACACCATCCGCGCTTCCGGTCTCCGCAACAGCCCCGCCCGCCTCCGTCAGCCACTCGCACGCCAGATGCCGTGTGGCGAAGGGCCCGCCGATCTGCGTCCACCACGGTTCACCCGACCACTCCGGGCTCCGGGGGTTCGCCCGGTTGACGAAGAATTCGCCGCCAGGGGACTTCCGCAGCCAGTACTGATGACCGTCGCGGGTCACGACGTCCCGGATGCCCGCGGCTGCCACATCCGGCGACAAGCCCTGCTTCCAGGTGTCGTAGAACTCGTCGAGCGAGTACCCGTCGGCCTCGCCGTCACCGTCCGCGGAGTGACCGAGGATCGACTCGACCGCATCGATCCAGCGCTCCCACTCGGTCGGCTCGCAGGCCGCCGACTCGTAGGCCCAGATGCCGGCGTGGTCGGTACCCGTACTCATCGCTACGCTCCAGCCCGCGGGCGGATCGGCGCCGGGTCGTAGCACTCCCGGTGCCCGTCGTTCGAGTAGTGCTCGGTGGCTCCCTCGCATCCGCGGGGACAACCACCGCCGTCGGTGCGGCTGCCACCCGAGTGCGGGCACACTCCACGCTGCTGCCCATCACGGTCCTCGTCGAGGTGGTGGATCGGCAGCGCATCGTCGGGGAAGAACTCGTCGGCCGCCGGCCGCACCAGTGTCTCGTTCGCCATGTCGACTCCTTCCGGTTGTGCGTGATTGTCCGCCGCGGGGCCGACACATCCAGGCGCCTCGGTCGACTGGCGCCGAATGTCCTCCGCAGAAACCCCCGGAAGGGGGCCCTTGGCCATCACCTCCTGCATCAACGAGGTGATCCGCTCGCGTACTTCTACCTGCACCTGGGCCCGCAGCTCCGGCGACTCACTCGCCGCCGCCACCAGCTCGTCGGCCTTCGCATCGGCCGCCTCCGCCGGCAGGAAGAGATTGCAGCCCGTCGAAGCCCCCGAGGTGAATCCGTCGTACCAGACGTGAATGAGCGCCTGCTCCAACGACATTCCATAAACCGGTGTCGCGCCGTCCGCCATGACAGCTCCCTTCACTCGCGCTTGTTCGAGTATGGGCGCCGCCACGTCGTCAAACCGGGCCCGGCGCACACCCAATCAAGGGACGCGCCGTCACTGCAGGTGACGCGACCGAAGCACTTCCGCGCACTGTGCGCGAGCCGCCTGCGTGGTGGCGAACGCGGGGTCAACTAGCCCGAGCCATATGTCCTGCCCATCGGCAAGCGACACCTGCAGCGGCAGAGCCACGAAACGGCAATGGAAAGACAGTCCCGCATCAGCGTCGCGCCCAGACACTCTGTGCGACCACGCATCTGGGACATCAGACGGGGCATCGACCACGAAGAACGTCGTAGACCGCGGCTGCCTCGTAACGGGGTGCGGCTTATCCTCGGTGTGCAGCCGCGCGCGGACCGCAACCCCGATCAGACCCGTCTCCTCGGCGACCTCACGCACAACCGCACCCTCGGCCGACTCGCCCGCCCTGATACCGCCGGCAGGGATCTGGGTGCCGGCCTCCGGCATACCCTCCTGCTCAAAGACGAGCAGCTCGCTACGACGCCCCCGCTGACGAATGACGTAGGCCGCGACGCGCTGACGACTGGCGGCATCATCGGGCATCGACGTTTAGGCGGCGCCGCCGGCGATGAGCGTCAGCGCAGGCGGCCCGACCGTCTCCGGCGCCTCGGCGGGCTTCTCGTTGAGCATGTCGAAGGCAGCCGAGCGGATCGTGACGATCTCCAGGGGCCCCAGGTCATTCAGTCTGCCCAGATAGTCGGCGATCTCCTGCGGCTCCATACCCTCATCCAGGAAGCCGCGGATCACGTTGCGCTGCAGTATGTTCAACACCTTCTCCACCTCCTTGTCATCTAGTTCGCTACACGCAGTACCGGGCAGCGTGCCGCAGTGACCGCGCTGAGCTTCGCATCAGCGGTCACAACCGCACAGTCGAGCGCTTCGGCCAGCGCCACATACGACGCGGCGGCGGTGTCGAGGACCTCACGCAACTCCCACACCCGCTTCAGCAGCCCACGGCCGCTGACGCGCCGGACCCCCAGGCCCTGCCACGCCTCGAACGCGGCCTGCGCCGCACACTCGTCGATCCGCCCCTTGGCCAGGCAGCCGAGCAGGCCGTTGACCACCTCGACGTCGATCACCTCGGGCGCCCACACGCGCTCGGCGGCCAGGCGTTCACGAGCCTGACCGTCGTTGAGTAGAGCGGCCACGGCCGCCGAGGCGTCCATGACGATCACGTCCTCGCGCGGCCTTCGTCGACCGCGGCGACGATCTCCTCAGCGGCGACACCGAGGTCCGGCAACGCGGCCAGCAGGTCGGCGTTGTCGGCGCGTCGAGCAGATTCGGCCAGTTCCCGCGCGGCGTAGGCGTTCACCGAGATGCGCTCTCGGGCCGCCAGGAGCGCGAGCCGGTCTGCGACGTCCTGGGGGACGTCACGTAGGTACACAGTCGCCATGTTGCACAATGCTAGCAGAGTGCAACACTCCTGCTAGGGGGTTGGCACCACCGTCGTCGACGGCGCCACAACCTGACCACCCTGACCATGCGGCACCGGCGTCCCCGAACTCCCCGCAGGCGCCACCGGCACCTCCGCCGGAGCAGCCGCAGGAGTCGCAGCCGGCGCACTCGGAACCGCAGACCCAGCCGTCGGCGGCACCGGCGTCCCGACACTCGACGGCAGCGGCGTACCCGAACTACCCGGCAGCGGCGTACCCGCACTACCCGGCTCCACAGGAGTACCGACACCACCAGGAGCCACCGGCGTTCCCACGCTGCCCGGCACCGCCTCGCTTCCCACCGCAGCAGGCGCAGCACCCGGCACCGCCGGCACAACCTCCGCCGGAGCCGCCGCCTCAGACCCCGAGCTCGACGCACCCGACGAACCACGCCCCGACGACGCAAGCCGCGGCGGAGCCGGCGGCGGCTGCACCCACACCGCCAAATCCGGGCCACCCGCGCTGTACACCACACTGTCCGGCACGTCACCGGTGACGTCGAAATACACCTTCCCCGACGTCTGCTGCCCCTGAGCGAGCACAGCCGGGTTCACTCCCTGCGGCGTCGCCACCCCAAACAACACCCGGTAGGTCTGGCCACTGCGCGCACGCGCGTTCAGGTTCGACACGACCGGCTGAACAGTGCCGCGGACCGCGGTATCTGTGGCGGTCGCCTCCCAGAGCGTCCCGGCCACCCGGTAGGGAATGACGTCGGCGCTGGGCTTCAGATTCGTGACCGTCCAGGCCTGCACGACATCGCCGTTGACCAGCTCAGCGGGCTGACCGAGGGTGTGCACCACCGCGTCATCCGCGGCCGCGGTCGGAGCCCCGACCAGACCAAGGCACACCACAGCGGCCGAGGCGGCCACCAGATTCCGATTCCACATGCAAATCCCCTGACTCGACGTGTCTACATCAGCAAGCTAACAGCGTGGGGCGAAAAATCGGCCTGCCGCGCGCCATGAAATTTACCGTGCGCGGGAAAATTACCGGCAGCCGCACGCGCTCTATCAGCACCGATGACATGTCCCGCAGCAGGCCCCGGTGACCCCGCTTCCCAGCCATAAGCTCGATCGACGCGTCGCCGAGCCGGCGCAGCACGTGCCGCTTGCAGCGGAAATATCGTCTTACCGCCCCATGTTGCATTGTGCTAGCATGGTGCTATCACACCGATACGACAGGAGTCCGGCCACTCCCACACCGGACCAATTAGCAAGGAAGGGGGTTCGCCATGGCACGAAATGCGCAGCTTGACGCCCCGATCAGCAGTGACGTAGCGACCCTGCCGCGCTACCATTCCCCCATGGAGGGAAATCGCCCGATCGCCGCGCCGCCCGGGCCCCCGCCCCAGTGGCCGCCGTACTACCCGCCTGCCAAGCCGGCACGGCGGTGGCTCCCCGTCGCCATCATCGTCGCGGCCATCATCATCGCCACCGCGGTCATCGCCGCTGTACTCCTGAGCCGCGCACCCGACACCGCCGCACCCGCCGGCCCGGCCCCCACGGCTGCGCAGAACGCGCCCGCCCAGGGCGCCGACGCGACCAACAGCACGTGCAAGGCCTGGCCCTCCACGAAGGCCGCGCTCAACTCCATCCCTGCCCTCCCGGCGGGGTGGAACTGGGAGACGCCGAATATCAACGTGTACATCTCGAATCAGAGCGCAGCCGTGAATAAGGCCCTCGACCTTTTTGAGGCCGACATCGCGGCCGGCGATCCGTCGGATGTAGTCGCGGCGGCGAACACGTACATCTCGGAGCGACGCCAGGCGATGCAGAAGTTGGTAGACCACACCTACACCACCGCCGATGGCGTCCCTGGCAATGTCGCACTGGCGAAGCTCGATGCCGTCTGCGGCACCAGCTGACGCCAGGCGGTACGCGAGCCAGTGACGCCGAAACCGACCACGCCGCACGCCTCTGAGATCCTGCAAAATTTCTGGGAGGACTCTCTTCAGCCTGCAGATTTGATGCGGCGGTCAGTGGAGCTGACGAAGCTGTCGGGACAGCTCGTCGCTGCTGCTCAAGACGGACAGGTCGCGGCCGTCCAGCTGCTCAATTACGGACAGGGCGGACTCGCCGAAGTCATCTCGGGCGCGTGGGCCCAGTACTTCATGAAAGTCGGCGTCGTGGGGGCCCAGGTCGGCCAGGCAGCCGCATGCTTGGAGGCCTGGGCCACCACGCTTGGTGCGATGCTGTCGGAGATGGCCGCCGTCGTCGGCTGGGCAGAAGCAGCGATCTTCGCGTTCGAGGCCGCCCGTGTCGCGGAAGAGATGGCTGGCATGGACGTCGACGGGCTCATTGAGCAGGTCAAGAACGAAGCTAAACAGCAGGTCATGGCGATCTCGGGCGCCGCGATGGGGGCACTCGCCGCTGTTCCGTCCTGGGCGGCCAGCGTCCCGACCACGCCGCCGATGACCAGCGGCCTACCTGGCGGGGAAGGTCAGTCGCCCACGGGTGCAGCTGGGACGGAACCGGGGTCGACCGCTGGCCAAACTTCGACCGGAACTGCCGGGTCTGACGCAGGACCGAACGCCGCCTCGCAGCCGGCGTCGAACACCACCGGCACCGGCACCGCCGGAACCGACGCAGGACCCAACGCCGCCGCACAACCAGCGTCGAACACCACCGGCACCGGCACCGCCGGAACCGACGCAGGACCCAACGCCGCCGCACAGCCAGCGTCGAACACCGGCACCGCCGGAACCGGCGCGGGCCCCAATGCCGGGGTTCAGCCAATCTCCAGCACCGGGACAGCCGGAACAAGTGGGGGTCCGTCAGCAGGCGGCTCTGGGCTTGGCGGCTCGGGTGGCGGTGGTGCTTCGGGAGCGGGCGCCTCGGGCGGCGGTGCCGCTTCAGGAGCGGGCGCCTCGGGCGGCGGCGGGACGTCGACGGCCGCCGGATCGGCAGGTTCACCGGCGACTTCACCTTCTCCGGCGAGCTCGCCGGTTTCGTCTTCGTCCGGCACGTCGCCGGCCGGCATCGGCGGCGCTGGCACCGAGGGCAGCTCATCAGCCTCAGGCGCGGCATCTGGCGGTGGCGCTTCGGGCGGAGCGCAGCCTGTCTCGCAATCGTCGGCGCCGGCATCGGGTGAGGCGCCGGCTGCTGCGGCACCCGTGCATACAGAAGCAGCTTCAACTACCGCGTCGGGTTCGGCGGCTCCTGCCGCGGCTGTCGCTGGTCCTGTGTCGGCGGCGGCCGCGCCGGCAGCAGCCCCGGCTGCTGCGGCGCCGATGTCGGCCGCACCATTGGCGTCGGCGGCCGCTCCGCTAGCTTCAGCGGCAGCGGGCGCCGTCCCCGCGCCGCCTCCCGCGCCGCCACCATCACCGTTAGCTCCCCTGTCGCCGGCAGCACCTGCCGGGGCAGTGCCCCCGCCACCGCCGACCATGGCGGCTCCTCCGCCGGCGGCTGGTGTGCCGGCGACCGCAGTGCCGGGCCCTGCACCGGCTCCTGCGCCCTCTCCCGCTCCGAGTCACGGACCGGCTCCTGGACCTGCACCTGGTGCACACACGGCTCCGCCGTCGTCGACGCCGGTGTCCAATAACTCGTCGTCGCAGCAGAATCCGGATCCGTCTTTGCCGCCCTCAGCCGGTCCGGTCGGCGGCGGCGGTGTCAGCGGTCCGATCATCGCTCCGCTCAGCGCGTCCGATCCCTTGATCGCGCCAGCCATCTTTACCGCCCCCGTCAATCCCCTTGTCCTGCCGGATGACCAGGATCTGGCCACCGTCCGCTATGTCGTCGAAGCTGCCGGCGGCGCGTCGGCGGTTCATTGGGCCGCCGGCATGGTCGTGACGAGCGGCCGCCGACAGGTTGTGGTGACATCGGACCGCGGCCGCGGCTGGGTTCCCGCGGAATCCTTCTTGCCAGCAGATGTGGTCATGCCGTGGTCCCACGAGGAGTCCTCCCGCTGGGAGGGCACGCTGGATCCGGCACGGGTCATTGCCGAGTACGCCGCCGCAGTCAGTGGGCGGCTGACGGCCTTGGCGTCCACAATGTCCAGCGCCCCGGCCGTCACCGCCGGCCTGCCATGGGCCTACGTGGATGGGACCGTGAGCGCGCATCCGGAGCTTCTGAGCGGGCCTGTGGTCACCCGGTTCGAGCTGCAGGTGTCCGATGCGCGCCGGCGCGCGGTCAAGCACATCGTCGATCCGGTCAAGCAGCGAGAACAAGTGCTGTGGCTGGCGTTCAGCGCCGACGAGAAGGCCGGCTCGTCCTCGACTCGGCACAAGTTGCTATCGCTGTGCAGCTCGAACCTCGGCCGGATCGATCAGCCTCGCTGGGTGGCGTCGTTGCCGTGGGAGCAGCTGGAAGAGGAGCACCACGAGCTGTGCGTCCAGGAGCGCGCGGCCCGCGTCGACGTCCGTGACATTCCGCTCGGGCAGCTGGACACCGAGGGTGGTGCGTGCCGGCAACTGCTGGCGCAGGCGTATGCCACCGAGGCTGCGCTGGCGATGCGAAATCCCGTCGCCCCAAGGGCGTTGGCGGATGCCACCTACTCGTGGAGCATGCTGCTCGACGTCCAGTCAGCTGAGCCGACGTCTGCCCCGCCGCAGCTCGCAGGACGTTAAGTGACCAGCGTCGCGCTGACGTGCGCGCTGCTGTCGTCGAAGTACTCCTCGCTGCTGGACCGCCTGCGTGAGGAGACGCGCGCCGCCGATGTTGTGCGCGTAGGTCCGGCTGATGCCGAGGAGCCGTACCCTGCGCGGGTGCTGGGCCCTGACGAGCTGCCGGGGCCGCCGTCGGCACGGTACGTCATCGAGTGCCTGCTCAGCGATGGTCAGCTACTGCACGTGTCGGATCACCGCGGGTTCGGGCTGAGGAAGCTGGCTCGGCCAGCGGCGGCGCCGGATGACTGGATCATCGAAATCTGGCCTCATCGAGACGATTACGCATCCGGACTAGTCGACACCGCCGCCTGCAGCGAGCGCAGCCTCGACGGCCTTATGGTCGCTGTGCGGGACGTCTTGCGCGTGCAGGGTATGCGCGGCGCGCGTTCAGCTCAGGGGCGCGGCGGCGCAAGCGGCGACGGCGGCGTTCTTCTCGCTGACGGTAATGGGCAGCTCGTACTTGACCATGATGGTCAGGTAGTCAACGGCGAAGGGGCACCGGGCTTGTGGTAGCTCGGGACTCCACTCTTCCAACGATTTGTCGCTCTTGTCGCGGTTGACTCGGGATGACAACGCACGCAGTTCGATAGGGTCGTTCGCGAAAATCTGGCGCTTGCGTGAATCCCATTGCCAGGCACCGGCATTCCAGACGTGGTGAAGAGCCACGGTGTGATCGATTTGGACGTCGCTCAGGTCGACTCGCTCGCCGCTGTAGGGGTCTTGGAGCCAACCCGCGATCACCTTGCAGTTTCGGGTGCCGGGCTTGAAGCTCACATCGCGTAATTGGCTGGAAATCACCCGGTTGCGGGTATCACAACCCGAGGTGTCGCTGGGATCGTTCCACGCGGGACCGAAGGAGCAGGCGTCGCCCTTCTTGCAGCTGCGCTCGTAGCCGGGCACATCGTCGATGCGGTCGACCACCTTGACCTGATCGAGCAGTGAGGCCAGATCTCCGGTCGTTACGGGGGCGGCGATCGCCACGGTGTCACCGCGGTAGCCGAGGTCGAAGCTCGGGTTCAGCCAGGCCCCGATCGCGATGGCCACACCCATGAGGGCTACTGCCCCGCTCCTCCGCTTGAACCGCATGCCATGCCTCCCGATACCGTGTTCTGCCAGCTCAGCCTATCGGCGCATTCCGACAATTCTGGCTGCGCCGATAGGCGAATCACGCTGCCATATAGCGGTTTTAGTCGATGACGGTCGTGACCTCGGGTGATGACACGTCCCCGACTACGGGCGAGCGAGCGAGCACCGAAGGATGGGGCCCCGGCGCTAGGTCGACTCGCCGCCGAAGCCGGCAGCAACTGCGGCTTGCTGGACTTTCCGGATCGTTTCGTGATGCAGACCGGTGGCGCTGTTGATGCCCCGCTGCGAGACTCCGTTGTGGGTGGCCTCCAGCACCTCGGCGATCTGCTCGACCGGGCGGTCGGCGATGGCCTTGACCGTCGGGTTCTGCTGCTGAATCGTGCGTGCAGCTTCGATCCAGTAGCGTCGACGGTCCTCTTCCTGCTGCACCTGCTGCACTTCCTGTTGTAGCCGAACAGCTTTCACCGTCATCGGGCGCACTCGCGACAAGATCGCAGAGCCATGAGCGACGGCGAGAAGTGACAGGGGAGGCACGACACCGATCGCTGCCTTGAGCCAGGGCGCGAGCCCGGTGCCGGGCTCGATGGTCGCGTGCAGCGCGTTGGCTCCGACGCTGACCATCGCGGACAAGGCCAGCACCGTCCAGAAGAACCGCCGATTTGCGCGCTGCTGAGCACCGTACGCGCCCAGCGCGAGCACAGCCATGGTGGACGCCAGGATCGTCCCATCGACGATGATCGGCCACAACGGGGCGAGGTTGCGCGGATAGCCGGCGCGGATCGCGAGGTCGGTGAGCGACGCGAAGCTGAGGACGAACGACGCGACGCCGATGACAGCGGTGATCGCCACCGCGGCAAAGCGGGTGGCGCGCAGCATCTTCGCCGATCCCGGCGCGGCCAGGACCTCTTCACCGTCAGCGAAGACGAGATCGTCATCGCGAGGCGGCAGCGTCGCCGACAGGCTGGGCATTGTCGCGATCGGCGCCGTGGGCGACGGCAGCGCGGCACCGTTGCGGGCGGGGTGGGTGTCCAGCGGGGCGTCGTCGACGACAGTCATGGCGTCCTCAGGGCTCTGTGAAATCGTGTGCAATTCGGGTCGAATGAGCCGAATATTGCTGGCGCACAACGCCGATGCTCATCCTCGTACGCAGAAGCCTAACACCGCCACAACCAACTCACCGGCCGCGGCGACCACCGGAAACGACAGTGCCCCGCTAGTGACCCGATGCGTGCGAGCCGCCGGCGTTTCCGAACGGCGGTTCCTCGGACTCGATCTCGGGGATCGCGCCGAACGTCTGCTCGACGCCTCCGGGGGCGTCGTAAATCTTGTCCTCTGGGAAGATCGCGGGATCGCGTTTGGTGCTCTCCCCGTTGCCCTTGTTGCCGCCGCCGTGCATGCCGTGCATCGGCATCATCGGCATCATCGGCCGACTGGCGGCGGCGCCGGCGCCCGTGCCGGCGCCGGGAGGTTGCAGCGCACTGCCCTGCAAGGCGCTGGAGGTGTTCATGGGGGTGACTGGGGTCTCCAGACCGGCCGGCATCGTGGTGCCGGGGTCCATGCCGCCACCGCCCCCGCCGCCAAATCCGCCGCCCCCGCCACCGAGACCATCGAGCCCGAGGTCCGGCGTGGCTGATTCGCTCGCGGACTTCGTGGCCTGCTCGGCGACCTTCCCGACCAGCTGCCCGACTTGCTCGCCTGCCTTGCCGACCGCCTCACCCATCTTGCTGGCGATCTGCGACAGCTGCTGCGAGACCTGCTGGGCGATCTGGGTGCCGGTCTGCATTCCCATCTGCATCATCTGCTGCATCATCTGCTGGGACTGATCGCCGCCAAGCATCTCCTGGGCCTTGTCCTTGGCTTCCTGGTCGATCGACTCCGGATCCAACTGCCCCGGAACATTCGAACCAGCCAGTCCCTGACCGGGAGTGCCGCCGTTCTGGAAGCCGGCGGCATTCTGGGCGTCCTGGCTCTCGATGCTCGACATCGCGCCCTGCGTCGTGTTGTTGAGGTCCTGCGCGCCGCTGGACAGTGCCGGGCCCGCCGGCGACAGGCCCGCCTGCAGACTGCCCGTCAGCATCGAGATCTGATTGCCGACCGGGCTCGATGCCCCAGGTGGGGACAGCGCCGAGGACACACCAGTCTGCAGGTCCGATCCGGCCTGCTGGCCCTGCTGCCCCATCGCGCTGGATCCACCCTTGAAGGCCGGGATCTCAAACCTCATCGGCTCCATAGGGTGAGTTTATCTGCAGAAACAGCTCCGAGCCTGCGCCGATCACAATACCTTTCTAGCGGCCGACGCTTAGGGCGCCCACTCTTGCGCGTGCCTGGTGAGGACACTCGCCCGTCCGCGCGTGGAGCCGACGCAGCCGTCCCGACCGACCACCACACGCACACCGATGTAAGTGTCGATGGGCTCACCCGTCCGCGCGTGGAGCCGACCCTAGTTGAACAGCACACAAGCGCTGGTTTGGTCGGGTTCCGCTTCGGATGGGTGACCACCCCGTTGCCGGGCTGGAGTGGCCATCACAGTGTGGTGGTGGCCTTCCCGCTTCATCACTGCCGTCGACCGTGGCCCCGCGGGTAGCGGGTGGTCGTCGGCGGCTCGACGGGCGTTTAATGTCTCCCCCGCGCCGGGGGCGACAGCCGCCTGGGCGGCGATGTTGATGGCTGCGTTGACGTCTCTGTCTGCGGTGAACCCGCATGCAGTGCAACGGTATACGCGTTCGGCGAGGGTGAGCTTGGCTTTCGCTCCGCACGCTGAACACGTTTGAGTGGATGGAAAGAAGCGGTCGACGACGGTGAGGGTGCTGCCGTACCAGCGGGTCTTGTACTCGAGTTGGCGGCGCACTTCTCCGGGGGCGACGTCGAGGATGGCGCGGTTGAGTCCTGACTTCGCTCGGACGTTAGTGCCGGGTTTGTCGAGTGTGCCGCGCGCTGAGCGGGTCATGCCAGCAACGTTGAGGTCCTCGATTGCGATCGTCGACCACCCAGTGGCCAGCGCCTTGGTGAGGGTGTGCAAGGTTGTGGAGCGGCGTTCGGCGGCTTCGTGGTGTCGGCGGCCGATGAGGCGGGCTGCTCGGTGTCGCCGGTTCGAGCCCTTCTTGGTCCGCGAGAGGGCTCGCTGGGCCTTCGTAAGGCGGGCTTGTGCGGCGTTCACGTGCCGGGGGTTGTCAATCGTCTCGCCAGTGGACAGCGCCGCGAGGGTATGGACGCCGAGGTCGACCCCGACGGTGCCCGCCCGCCGTTGACGACGCGTGGGGGTGTCCTCGGTTAGGGGTTGCTTGACGAGAATGCTGGCGTACCAACGGTGGCCGCCACGGGAAATCGTCACTGACTGGATGACAGCACCGCGGCCGAGGGCACGGCAGAGCAGCTTGGTTGACGAGTGCACGCGCAGGGAGCCCAGGCGGGGGACGATGATCCGGCGGTAGCCGGTGTCCGGCCGGATTGTCGGGTTCTTGACGTCGTGGTGGATGCGGAAGCTGTCGCGGCTGCGGTGTTTGGTCTTGAACCGCGGCCTGCCAACTTGGCGGCCTTTCCGTTTTCCCGTGAGGGAGTCGAGCCAGTTCTTCCAGGCGCGGTCCGCATCGGCGAAGGCTGATTGGAAGGCATACGTGCTCACGGTGTGCCACCACGGGCACAGGCCGCCCTGGCCACAGCGGTCGTCGCCCTTCGCAGCGTTGAGCGCCTTCTGAATGGCAAAGTGGCCAGGCACTTTCGGTACTCGCTTTGCGGCGCCGGCTCGATCCACGCCGACGTCCACCGCCAACTTGATGGCTGTCTTGCGCTCGTCGAGGGCGGCAAACTTGGCCGCGAGTGCGTGGTTGTACGCCCACCGTGCCGCGCCGGCGTGCTGCGCAACCGCGGACGCCTGGGCCTCGGTGAGGTCCAGCGCGAACCGGTACGCGCGCAGCTGCTCAGCCATTGCCGGTGATGCTAAGTCCGGGAGGTGACAATCGAGCGGCTCGCCGCAGGAGATCTCGGGTCGATCAGCGCCAGCAGGGTGTGGCGGGCGTCAAGGTCGTTCGGGTCGTCGTGCAGCTCGTCGCACGCGATCCGGATCCGACGGGCGAGGGCCCGCTCGTCCAGGGCGGGTGTCGATTGTCGAAGAAGATCACGGGCATTGGCTTGGGCCACGGGGTCCAGCGGGGAGCAGTAGAGGTCGTCGCAGGCCTCTTGGATCTGGTGAGAGAGCGTGTCTGCCATCTCTGCTCCTGCCCCGTCTCGCGATCACAATTACAGTTGATTCGCATACTCAACTTCAGTTGTCACTATAGCGAGTATTCAAGGCGCGTTGTCAACAGATACCCATCGGAGTTGAGTGGAGCAGCTAGTCTGCCCAGGTGGCATTCGACGACCTCAGCGACGAGGACCTGGCGCTCGCCACGAGCCGTGTCGCGGCCGACGCTCTGCACTCCGCGCGCCTATTGGCCGCCGATCATCTCGTTCGAGGGCCTGGGGGCGGTGCCGGCGACGCAGCAACCGCCGTGGACGTCCTTCTCGCGCGTGACTCCGCGGATGGCCGCTACGAGCTACTGCGCGCATTCGAGAAGCCCTGGGCGACCTTGGTTATCCGGATCCTGGCTCCGGTGGCTGATCCTGCCCCAGCTATGCAGGACGCCCGCGATCGAGGGGTGACGGCCGCGGCGATCGCCAAGGCTTTGGGAGTGTCCCAGCAGGCGCTATACCAGAACTCGCGGTACGCCGAGATCGTCCGCCGCCGCTGACATTTTGTTTCAAAGTTTCATTTATTCGGCCGCGGGTCGGCGGGTTAGATCGGGCTGATGTCGATGAGGTCTTCGAGGCCGCGGAAGTCGTCGGCGTTGCGGGTGTAGAGGCGAGCCGAGTGGGCGTGTGCGGTGGCTGCGACGAGGAGGTCCATGGCGCGGGCTCGGGGTTGACGGCCGGCGTCGACGACGGCGGCGGCGATCTGTCCGTAGCTGGCGGCGACTGTGTGATCCATTGGGAGGGGGTCGAAGTCGCGTTGGATGGCGAGGAGTCGGCGGAGTCGTTCTGCTCGCACTCGTTGGGTTTTAGCGACGAGGACGCCGAAGTGCAGTTCAGCCAGTGTGATTGCGCTGATGGCGAGGTCGCCTTCGAGGGGGTTGACGTCCGTGGCGATGACGACGCTGGTGTCGAGGATTGCTTTCATCGTGGCGTCCAGGGGTCGGCGATCTGCTGGTCGATGAGGTCGCGGTCGGTGTCCCAGTCGGGGTCTGCGGGGCCGTTGAACAGTTCGGCGACGTCGGACCACTGGCGCCAGGTGCGGGGGTTTGCGGGTACGAGGCGGGCGCCGGGGCGGCCGGAGACCGTGATGACGATTTCCTCGCCGTCTTGGACGCGGCGCACGAGGTCGGATGCGTTCTGGCGCAGTTCGCGGACTCCCACGGTTTCCATACCAGCACGGTAGCACATGTGCTACATTCTGGTTATGGCATTGCGTGAGTTGCTATTTGGCAGCGTCGACCTCCGAGGCCTCGACGGCGACGGTGCGTTGCAGTGGCGCGCGGATGGGTCCTTCCGCGTGCAGCGCTGCGATGGTGTGACGGTTCGGGGTGTGGCCGGTGATGCCGAGGCTGTGGCCGAGCTATTGCGCCGCGGCGGGGTCCTGGAGGCTGACGGCTCGGTGTACCGGGCGCGGCCGAATACCGAGGTGGTCGATTTCGGATGGACGTCGGAGGCGTCGGAGGCAGCCGCTGACCTCGACGCGGACTTCGTACGCCAGCTGGGGTCTGGTCGACCGGACGGCTTGGTGGAGCATCTGGCAGCGGTGGCTGCCGGTGTTCCGGAGAGTGCGGGTGAGCGGGAGATCCTCGCGCGGGCTCGGGCCGCGGAGCTGAATGGGACTGTCCCGCAGGTGGGTTCGCACCGGGTGTTCGCGCCGCCGTGGAATGCTGCCGATTGCGGCGCGTTCGGGGTCGAGGATGCGGCGATGCGCGGGTGGGCGACGTGGGCGGAGTGGGTGCCGGCGCGATTGTTGACGTCGACGAACGCCGAGACGTGGGGTGACATTGATCGGAGCCCGCGGCGGGACACGATCGTGCAGGTGGCCGAGTGGCTGCGCACGGCGGTCTCGGCCGGGACGGTCGATGAGTGGCTGAGTGAGATGTTCGCCCACGATCCGATGTTGTTGCACCGGTTGGAGGGGCCGGCGGGCCCGGTCTATGAGGTTCTGCGTGGAACTCATCGTGCGCATGCTGCTCGGGTGTGGGGCCTGCCGTGGGTGCTGGGCCGGGTGCATGTGGAGCGGTTGGCGAGGCCGCTGCAGCCGCACACGGCGCGGATGGAAGCGTTGTGGGAGGGCCTGTGCCGGCGGGGTCTGCTCTCGGCGACGCGAGAGGGCGGCCGTTGGTATGTGGTCGAGGCGGCTGCGGAGTGGATGTTGACGCCTCCGGCGATGGCGACGCGGTGGAATGCGATGTATGAGCGGGTGTATCCGGGCGCGTTGCAGGCGTTTACGGGCTTGAGCGTGGATGTGCTGTGTGATGCTGAGCGGTGGGCGGCGGCGCTGATGGCGTGAGAGCGTTCGGACGTCGGACGCGGCAGTGGCGGCCCACGGGGTGATCCGTGGGCCGCCACTGTTGGTTGGGCCGGGTTATGCCGCGGCGGCGTGTTTCGGGGTGTCGGTACTCGCTGCGGCGTGGCGCGGGGAGGTGTCGGACGCGTGCTTGGGTGTCTTGGTCGAGCTGCTCGCGGCGGTGTCGCGGTCCGGGGAGCTCTGCCCGGTCGCGCTGGTGGCGTTGTCGTTCTTGTCGGCGTCGCGGACGCGGGGCTTCTTGGGCGGGGCGGCCGGTTTGTCGGTGGCGGTACTTGTTGAGTCGTCCCCCGTGGTGGTGGGCTTCTTTCCGGTGGCGGGCTTCTTTCCGGTGGCGGGCTTGGTCTCTGCTGGTGACGCCTCGGTGTCCGGCTTGACCTCGGCCGCTGGTTTGGTGGTGTCCGGCTTGGTCTCCGCGTTGTCGGACGGGGTGGTTGCAGTGTGGGTGTCCGGCGTGGCCGCTGCGGGCGGGGTGTCGGGGGTGGGTGTGGTGGCGTCGACAGCGGTGGCTTCGTCGAGCTCGGCGGCCGCGGGTGCTTCGGCGGTGACTGGCGCGCTGCTCGTTCCGGCGATGTGTTCGGTTTCCGCGGAGTCTGTTTCGGTGTTGTGGGCGGGTCGCTCCGTGGTGTCCCCCGCTGTTGGCTCGGCGTCCTTGGCGGTCGTGGTGTCGGCGGCGAGGGTGAGGGTGACGGCCTTGGAGCTGGGTGCGGCGGCGGTGAGCGTGCCGGTGATGGAGGAGCCGAAGTCGAGGGCCGCGGCGATGGTGCGGAGGCCGGCCGCGGTGGTGAAGGCTGCGGCGTTGACGACGGTGTTGACGGTGGCGGCCATGGCGTGGGGCAGGTTGTAGACGAGGGAGGGCAGTCCGGCGGCTTGCATGATGCCGCTGGCGGCGGTGGCCAGTCCTGTTGTGAGCGCGGTGATGACGTTGGCCGATGCGTTGGTGATGTCGGCCGCGGCGCTGAAGGGGACGGAGGCCAGGGAGCTGGCGGTGTGGCCGATCTTGGTGACGGTGGTGATGCCGGCGCCGACGAGGATGGACACGGCGTTGGTGTAGCTGGCGGGGCTCAGTGGTGCGGTGCCGATGGTGTTGATGACGTCCTGGATGGCGCCGGGGCGGGTGCCGTTGCCGATCCAGGTGGCGATCGTGTCGGAGGCGCCGTCGGTGATCTTGTCGAGGACGGTGGTGGCGGCGTTGGTGATGGTGGTGGAGGCGCCGTTGACGCCGGCGATCGCGGCGGTGACGGGGGCGGAGACGATGCCTTGGACGGCGGTCAGTAGGCCGTTGATGAGGTCGATGTCGGTGAGGGTCTTGCCGGCGTTGAGGAGGCCGTTGAAGGTGTTGAGGGCGTTGTCGACCTGGGTGGTGACTCCGGTGACGACGGTGTGGGTGACGGTGAGGGCGTTGGCGCCGAGGGTGTTGACGGCGCCGAGGCCCTTGTTGACGAGTAGGCCGGCGATGTCGATGGGTGTGTTGAGCAGGCCGGTGTAGCTGGGTAGCGCGAGCGGGTTGTTGATGACGGTGGCGACGGCGTGCAGGGCGGTGCCGAGGGAGCCGGTGAGGGTGGAGGTCAGGAGGTCGGCGAGCTGGCCGCTGGTGAGCACGATGGTGCCGTTGGCGGCGTCGACGGAATAGGAGAGGCGTGAAAGTCCGTTTCCTGCGGTGTTTTTGAGTGTGGTGAGGATCGCGGCGAGGGTGCGGTTGTCGGTGGCGGCGATGAGGACGTCCCACAGCGTGTTGTTGAAGGTGGCGGCGGAGCCCAGGGCGCCGGCGAGGGTTTGGCCGGGGGTTCCGACGAGGCCGGTGACGGTGGTGGAGGCGGACTGCAGGGCGGCGTTGAGGTTGTTGATCAGGGCGGTGACGTCGGCTGGGTTGATGGCGGCGGTCAGCTCGACGCGTGGGGCTGAGATGTGAGGCAGCGAGAGGTGCAGCGGCGCTGTCGGCGGTAGGACCAGTGGCGTCAGGGTGAATGCGGCAGCAGTGGTCAGGGCGAGCGCGGGAAGGGGTGAGCGGCGGGTAGCGGCGGCGTGCATGGCCATCGGGGTCTCCTGCGAGCGGGCGGGCTCCAGATTTTTACCTGGTGAGGGAAATTTACCAATGGCGGTGACTGGCGTCCGGGTTTGCCGAGGAGTGCGGATCGCGTTCATGCGCCGAATGGACCGCTTGTCGCTCGGCGGCCGGCCAGGGGCCATGTCGTCGCCGCAGGTCAGAGCCGGTGTGCGGACAAGAAGGGTGCGTGGATCCGCGCCTGACCTGGCGGTGCGCCGCGGCGCGGGGACGTGTTATCGCCGCAGGTCAGCGGCGTTTTGTCAGATGGCGTTGTCGAATGAGCCGTCGTCGGTGTAGTCGGTGTCGTCGAGATCCCATTCCTGGCCGGCCGGGTCGAGCACGCGATCGTGGCTGCAGCTCGGGCAGCGGAACGCCGAGAGCACGCCCACCGGGTGCCGGCCTGCGTGGAGGCGGGCGCGGCCGATCGCCGGCGGGGCGCTGGCCGGGTCGGTGAAGATCCGGCCGGTGTTGATCAGTGCGGCCGCGTTGGAGCCGCAGCGCCCGCACCGCTCGGGGCGCCGAGGCGGCGGGCAGACGAACATGTCGGCGGTGTCGGACCAGTCGCCCCACTGCACGGGCAGACCGTCCCAGCGTGGTGGCAGGTCGTGCTGGCGCGGCCACAGGTCCAGGCTGGCCTGCTGGCCGTCAGTCGGCGACGCCATCGGCGGGTTCCGGCGGGTCGGCCATTCCGGCGCAGGTGGGTGGCGGCAGGGGTACGAGGTGGCCGCGCTCGTTGGTGGTGTAGCCGTCTGGCGGCGGAAGTGGCAGCGGCACAATGGTTCCGCCGGTCGCCTCGGCGTACGCGCGGGCTTCGTCGGCTTCGTCGTCGGTGTAGACCCTGATCTCGGCTGGGCGGCCCGGCACCTTCACGAGCATGGTGAAGTCGGAGACCTCGACGGGTGTGGTCCGCTTGCGCGGCTTCTGCACGACGTGGCGGTAGGCCTCTTCACTCATCTGACCCATTCTGGGGGTGGCCACCGACACCTCCGTCCGGCTCGGGGTGCGGCGGCGCGGTGTGGCGCGACCACCCGTCGTGCGGTGTGAAGCACACGACGTCGTAGTCGGTGGCGACGATCAGCACGTCGATGTCTTCGGGCAGCGTCAGCGCGCTCGTGGGGACCTCGCCGGGTGTCTCGTGCAGGGCGTGGACCAGTCCCGCGGCGGGGCCGTCGAGGCTGGCCATGAGGACGAGCACGTGGGTTCCGGGGCGGCCGGCCAGCGACTGCTCCGCGTTCTCCGCCTGGTCGGACTTCAGCCACTTCGCCAGGGGTGCGGCGACATCACCGTCGAGGTCGAGGGTGCGCGGATGCTCGGTGATGGTGCCGGTCAGCAGGATTCCCGGTTCCAACGTGGTGTCGGGCAGGACGGCGCAGTCGAAGTAGAAGCCGAGCGCTTGCGCGTACTTGGGGAAGTTGTCGTGGTCGGTGAAGGCGTTGGTGATGCCGCGGGACTCGAGATCGGTGATGATCTGGGTGAGCGTCGCGATCAACGTCTTCACCTCCGGGGTCTTGCGGTTCCGGTCGTAGGTCGCAGCCGCGCGTGACACATCGACTGATACCGCCCACAGGTGGCGCAAACCGTCGACGGGGACGTATCGGTTCGGCAGCGCCTCGTAGAGGTTGATGAATCGGCGCAGCGCTTGACTCGTCAGCTCCTTGACCTCGACGACGTGGCGTTGCGAGGCGAAGTCCGGGATGGGTCCGCCCGTGGTGAATGTCGGATCCTGGTCGCAGATGCGGGTGAGGTCGGGGTCGTCGAGCACCGCGGCGGCCACCAGCTGCGCCCGCACCTCGCTGCGTTTGAGCCGGCAGCCGCGATGCCCGCACGGGGCTGGGGTGGTGTCGTCCGGTCGGGCTGGCTGGTTCATCTGCTGGGTGCGTTGAGTGGCCAGCTGCTGAACCCGTTGGGGCTCTTGGTGAGCGGCCTGCAGCAGCGGCTGCGGCGCGGCCGGATCTAGGTCATCCATGACAGGCGGGCCGCTTCGGTTCGGGAGGTCGTCCGGCTGGCGCGGAGCCGACGGCGCCGATCGGTGGCAATCCGATGCGAAAGCACCAGGTCCTCGCGCCAGGACAGGCTGCCGATCGTCGCGGCGAGAGTGTCGATCTGGGTGTCGTCGAGGGCGGCTGGCTCGCCGGCGCCGTCGTGGGCGGCCAGGACGACGATTCCCCGCAGCAGTGGCACGTTGGCGGCGGTGAATCGTGTTGTCGCGAGGAACATCTCGGTCGCTTTGCGGTTGACGCATCGGTGGGCTCGGTGCGTGGACGGCGTGAACCAGAAGTCGATCCCGGATCGGTTGGTCAGGGTCTCTAGGTGTGATTCGCGGATGACGTCGGCGATGTCGGCGACGGATCGGACGCGGCGCTTGTACAGCTCGCCGTTGTGGCTGGCGTGGAGTACTTGGATCATGCTCGGGCCCTTTGTCCGTGGGTTTGCAGCTACAGCAAACGTAACGCGGCATGCGCGCGCGGGGCCCGACCGCGGTGGGACATGCCGTTTGTGCTGGTTGCTGACGTTTTTAGGGTGTGGCCTTGTCGGCGACTCGGGGAAGGCGATAGATGGGGGTGCTCAAGGGTCGGGTTCCGTTGCCGGCGCCGACGACAGCGGGAGCGACTCGGACCATCCGGATCTCGGAGCGGCCGACTCCGACTGGTTGACGGCGCCAGTGTCCGCGGCGCAGGTGCGCGGTCACCGTCCGTCCGGTGGGGTGTGAGCGGGTGGAGGCCGAGGCGGTGCGGGCGGCGTTGAGGACGTGCACGTGGCCGGCGGCCGCGGCGCGGTGCAGGGCCGCGCTGCGCTGGTGGGTGGTCGTGGTGGGGGTGTCGACGTCGGGTGGCTGGTGCCAGTCGGCCCAGGCGGCGACGGCAAGGAGCGCGTCGATCTGGTCGGCGTAGATGGTGCGGTCTCGGTGGGCGGGGACGATCCAGCGGCCGAGTACTCCGTAGAGGCCGGGCACGGCCAGACACCAGGCGAAGCGGCCGTTGGGGTTGCCGTCGGTGTCGGCGAGAAGGATCACGCCCTCGATGAGCGCGCCGCGGACGGCGATCAGGTCGGTGAGGGTGACGTGGTTGATGGCGTGGGGCTTGGCCAGGATCCAGTCCTGATGGTTGTTGACGTCGCCGTAGCGCAGCCAGTGCACGTTGAAGCGGTCGAGGGGGCCGAGGTCGAGGGTGGGGGCGTCGGGTTGGGGGTCGAGGATGATCGGCTTGCCGAGGGCGAGGAACACGTTGGGGTAGGCGAGGCGGATCCGGTCCCTGTCTTCGGCGGTGATGGGGTCGGAATCGAGGTAGCCGTGGACTTGTCCGGCGGGCATCCAATAGGTCGACGAGGCGGCCAGGGCTACGGCGATCTCCCCGTAGGCCGGCATGGCGGGGTCGGGGTCGGTGCGCGCCCAGGTGCCGGCGGCGGCCAGGGCGTACCAGTGGCGCAGGGCTACTGCGTCCGCGGGTGCGGGGTGCCGTGACGGTGGATGCATGGGGGTGGGGATACGCCCGGCCGTGGGGATGATGTCGCGGCTGCGGCGCCAGTGCGGGAGAAGGCTTTCCGCGGCTGCCCAGGGGTCGCGCAGCGCGTACCAGGCTCGGTCGGACAGGAGCGGGTCAACGGGTGGTGCTTGGGTGCGCGGAGAGGCGGTCGGTGGGCCGGTGAGCTCGGCGCCGAGCAGTCGGGCGACGGGGTGGTCTGGGTTGATGCGGGGATCGACGTAGGGGTTGGGGTGGCCGGCTAGGGCGACGATGGGTGTCAACGTGTGGACTTTGGCGGTCAGCCAGGCGTCGAGGAGTTCGGCGATGTCGCTGGGCGGCGGGTCGGCGATGTTCTGGTCGGTGCGTGCGCGCATCCATTGCGCCCACTCGCTGCGTAGGTGTCTGGGCGCCAGGGGCGCGGCGTCGGCCAGGGTGTGCGCCCGCGGGCGTCCCCTGTTGGGTTGAGCTCTGCGGTGGCCGCGGGCCTGGTCGATGCGCAGATTGGCTGTGACGCCGAGCTTTTCGCGGGTTGGGGATTCTTCCCACGCCATCATCACACCGTCGGGGTCGTCGCCGATGATGCCGATGATGCGGTCGAAGGTCTCGGGGCTGGAGCCGTAGTGCTTGACGATGTTGGCGAAGTAGGCCTTCCAGGCGTCGTCGAGCTGGGCGTGGACGTGGTGGGCGTCGCGCAGGGTTGCGGTGAGGACTTCGATGTCGGTGGTGAGTCGCGCTTGTTCGTCGGCGACGGCGGCGTCGCGTTCAGCTCGGTGCTCGGCGAGCTTGGTTTCCAGTTCGTCGCGGGCTCTGGCGTGTTCTTGGGCGGCGGCCAGGGCCGTGCGGGCGGTTGCGATGCTGGCGGTCAACGACTCGATCTCGGCGGCAAGGGCAAGGTTGTCGCGATTGGTTTTGCGTCCCTTGTACTTTCCGCGCGCCATCAGCGGTGCTCCCCCGGTTCGAGGTGTGGGTGGGCGGGGATTTGGGACAGGTTGAGGTAGTCGATGTGGGCGGCGGCCAGGCGTGCGGTGGTGTGGTCGTGGGCGTGGATGACGGCTTCGATCGCCGGCAGCAGGGATGGTGGTTGCCGGACCGTGGGCTCCTTCTGGGCCACCTGTTCGGCGTTGATGATGGCCTGGGTGCAGCCGCTCCAGGTGTGTTCGAGGTCGGCGCAGAGGTCTTCGACGGTTTCGCGGAGCGATTCCACCGCGGGGCTGGTGAGCGCGTCGCGGTCGCGTTCGGCTTGGTCGATTGCGGCGATGAGGGTGGCGGGGTCGACCGGGCTGCGGGTGGCGGCGGCGAGTTGGCGCTCTAGTTGGGCGAGCTCTGCTTTGAGCGCGTCCCGACGCTGGGGTGTCAGTTCGCTGGGATCGGTGCCGTCCATGTCTTGCACCTTCTCATGTGGTTCCGACGGGCCACGGGACTGACGAAGAGGGCGATGACCGCTCGCCCTGCGGGGTGGGTGGGTCGACCCCTGCACGGGACGTGCTATCTCCGCTGGTCAGAGGACCTTGGCCTGGGTGGTCCCGCACCGGCTCCCCATTCCGAGGACCTGGCCGGCGGCCCACCGGCCTGGCGCGAACGAGTTGGGGGGACGTGCTGTCATTGCTGGTCAGCGGCTATTCGCCTTGAAAGAGCTGCTGCGTCGTCGTCGAGGACGGTGAGGATGTGCACGGGGGTGTCGCCGAGGGCGGTGGGTGGTGCGATGTGGGCGTGGCCGAGACCCGGCGCCAGGCTCCAGGCGCCGGGGTGGCCGAGGGCGAGCGTCGACTCCTCGCGGCGGAACGTGTGGAAGGCGATCACCGTGTCCGGCCGGAAGCGCACCGTCTCGTGGGGCCGGCCGGGGACGGGCACGGTCCAGCGGTCGGTGGTGTGGAGCTGCTTGAGGGACACGATGAGGTGAATCCCGAGGTCGCGGCCGTGGTCGATGATCCGCTGAACGGTGGCGGCGGCGACGGGGTTGAAGTCCAGGAACTCGTCGAGGTCGTCGATGACGACCACGAGTTCCGGTTCACGGTCCCGCTTCGGCGAAGTGGCTGTCCGGCTGTCGATCTCGGCGTCGAGGTAGGCGCACCAGCGCGCGACGTCGGGGTGAACGTCGTCGTCGCGGTAGTCCCACCTGTCGAAGCACTGGGTGGCGAGGTGTGGAAGTGCGGTGATGGAGTGTAGGAGTCCCCATTTGCCGCCGGCGCAGGCGAAGGTGATGCGCTCGGGTGGGTAGAGGGCGCACATCGCCAGCGTGATGGTCCTCAGCGCGGCGGTCTTGCCGGCGCCGGGGACGCCGAGGACGGCGGTGACGCTGTTGGCGGAATTCAGCTGCAGGGTGGCGATGGTGGGTTCGTCGATCGGGGTGGCGATCGGGACGGTCAGGTCGTGATCCGTCGCGTGCTGGCGCCATGAGGCCGGCCACGTCATGGCGGCGGGGTCGGTGATCTGAAGGGCGTCGAGGAGTCGGCGGTCGGCCCGAGACAAGGGGTCGCCGTGGGGGTTTGCGTCGTCGAGGGCGTCGGCGGCGGTGGCGGTGACCGCGCGGAGTGCCTCGGTGTAGGGGACGTGGTGTTGGCGCTGGTAGGCGCGTGCGGCGTTCTTGCGCGCGTTGGGGGTCATGGGGTTTGGCTCCTCGTTGTGTGCGCGGCCGTGGGTGCGGATCCACACCTTCCGCGGCGGTCGCGGTGCAACGGGCATTCCTGGGCGCGGCGCCCGGAGGGCGTTGTCCTGTCGTCGGTGCCGGTGTGGGGCGTCCGTTCGAGGAGTGCAGCCGCACGCCGGCGGCATGGGGTCATCGTAGGGCGGTGGGCGGCGGCAGACGCCGGGGACGTGGCATCGCCGCTGGTCGGTGGTGTGTTTCGGTCACTGATAAGGGGGCTTCTCAGCGGCGGATTGGTGCGCTTGGAGGGCTCGGTGGTTGCGTGGTGCCGATGGGAGATGAGGCGGTGTTGGCGGAGCAGGCCCGTGCGATCGCGGCGCAGCTCGATGGGCGGTGGTTCGCCGACTTCGACGAGCTGTGTCGGTTCGCGGAGGTCCTCGTCGCGGTCGAGTACTTGGTGTCCCCGGTCGACGTCGTGGAGTTCTTCCGCCGGCCGTGGCGGTACTCGGCTGAGCACGCGGTGTGGCGGCGCAGTGGGCGGCCGGTCGAAGTCGGTGGAGCTGCGGGTGAGGTGTTGGTGGCGTTGTTGGAGGCCGGCGGCCGCGGCGCTCCCCCGTTGACGCTTGCCCCGTAGCCGCCCTGCCTGCGGCGATGGCATGTCCCCGCCGTGTGGCGACGCTGGATCCGGCCGCGGCGCCTGCGCGGCGGCTGCTGCGGCGCGGCTCGATCGATGGTGGGTGTTCGGCAGCGGGCCCGGCTCGACCCGGCACAGTGCGGGGACGTGGCGTCCCGGCTGGTCAGGATGCCTTTGCGATGGCCGTAAGGGCCTGGGCTTCGGCTTCGGCCACCAGGTCCTCGGCGACCAGGTAGACCGTCGGTCGGCGTTCGACTCCGGATGCGGGTTCGACGCGCACGCAACGCAGCGCGGTGCCGGGCGGAATGATCACCTCGTCCTCGCCGGCGTTAGCGGAGATCGCCTTGACCGGCAGGCCGTCGCGGGTGCGGATGGCCATCAGGTAGGAGCCGGGCCCGCGGTCGGCGAATCGGGTGGCCGTGGCGGTGCGGGTGGTGGCTGAGGCGATCTGGCCCACTTCGACTTTCGCGCCGACGGGGAACGCGGTGGCGAGGTAGTCGGCGGGCGGGCCGGTGTAGCCGGCGGGGACGCGGGTGCCGCGGACGACGGTGACGGGTTCGCGGGAGGCGTTGTGGCGGGCGTACTTGTCGAAGGCGCTGCGCAGATGGGTGCAGGTGTTGGCGATCGCCGGCGTCGGTGAGCTGGTGCGGCCGGTGAAGACGTCGTTGATCTGGATGTAGGCCCCGGAGCCGATGTGCCGGCCGCTGGTGTAGGTGCGCAGCGCATCACGCTCGTCGGCGGTCAGCACCGTGTTGACGAAGCGGGCGTGGGTCTTGGCGAGGTTGCCGATCGGGGTGGTGCGCAGTGTGCCGTAGACGTCGTGCAGGCCCCACGCTGTGAGGTCACCGCCCCTTCGGGTGATGACGGTGTAGTCGCGGGCGGATTCCGGTCCGTAGGAACGGATTCCGCTGTGCGCCAGCAGGGTGTGGGTTGCGGCGCCGAGGCTGGGTGCGGGCAGGGTGTGGTGCTCGAAGTGCGGGATGTGTGCACCGCCGCGGGTCGGTGTTCCCAGCGCGTGGCGGTAGGCGGTCGTGTACGCCTGATCGGGGTCGTCCCCGGACAGGCTGGCGACGCGGCGGGCGGCCTGGCCGGCGGTCTCCGCGGCGGCCAGGCGCTGGCGGTGGCGATGTCGTGCGGTGGCGTCGAGCAGCTCGGTGCGCAGCGGCGCCGCGGCGGCGGCATCGACGATCTCGTCCCGCGCATGGGTCAGGTGTTCTGCCAGGAACGCCTGCTGCTCGTCGGGAGTGGGGAGCCGGCCGTAGGCCGCCTGTGTGGCCAGCTGCAGCGTGATGTCGGCGTGGGATCGGTACGCCTGCTGCTGGAGATCGTCGATGCCGCCTGGAGGGTGGTCGAGTGGGGTGAGGACGGGAATGCGGTTGGCCATCGTGATGGCGGTCTTGTAGGTGGATGCGGTGGCCAGGGTGCGGTAGGCCTGGCCGTCGCGGAGCGCGACTGCGTAGTCGCCGCGGCGTGTCCGGTACACCGCGGTGTCGGCGTCGAGCAGGGTCGCCGACGTGGTGTCGACGGAGCCGCCGGGTCGATGGATGGGGATTTCGGCGCGCTCGGTGATCGTGGTGTCGCGGACGGCGCCGGTCAGGTACGCCGGCAGGGCTGCCAAGGCGGCGTCGACGTCGGGGCGGATATTGGTGCGGCGGGCGGTGATGAGCGCGTCGACGTCGGTGTCGGTGAGGTTGGCGAGCAGCTCGTCACGCTGGGGGCTGGGTGCGGCGGCGAGGTATTCGGTGACCGTGTGGGCGGTCAGCTGGGCGTGCAGCTGCTGGTGCTGGGCGGTGAGGGCGTCGGTGGCGGCCGCGGATCTCTCATAGGCGGCGCGGGTGTCCCCTGAGCATCGGCGGGGCCCGCCGGGGTCGTTGGTGGCCAGGCACATGGTCAGTGCTGGGGTGCGTCGCGGTCGCCGGACACCTGTTCTCCTTCTGTGGTCGTCGATGGGGAAGTACCGGCGGGCGGGGTGGTTTCCGTCGTCGAGGCCGGCGAAATGTTGGCGGGGTCCGGCGCGTGGGGTCGTCGCTGCGGGATTTCGCCGGGTTTCGGCGCCCGGTTTGGTCACTGCCCGCTGTTAGCGTGAAAGTGCGTCCTCGACCCCCCGGAGGACGTCTCTACGCCCCCGGCCGCTCCTCCCCCCTGCGGCTGGGGGCGCCTCACATTCGCGGCTCGAATTCAGCGGCGGCGGGCCGCCGATTCGGTCGCTGAGTGGATCTAGACTTTCGTGTATCGCCGCGCATGGTGGCGTGAATCTCGGCATCGACTGCCGCCGCCCACATCGGCCAGTCACATCAGACCGGGACAAGACCCGACGGGTTCCCGTGCAGCTACCCAGCAAAGGCACTTCCGCGCAGATGTGGGGCGACGCGGAGGATACGACTTTGGATGGGAGATTCCCTTGTCTGACAACGAATCCCGCAAGCGTGCTGCGCGCGAATTCCAGGCGGCCAATCCGGGCACGTCCTACACGCGTGCTCTGCGGCAGGTCGCCAAGAAGCGGATCCGGCGGCCGCTGACAGCTGTTCTCGGCACCGGTGTCGACGGGCGGCCGGTTGAGGTGAACCTGGACTGGCTGAGCGACGGCGGCAGCGGCCCGCACTGCATGGTCGCTGGTGACGAGGTGTCGTCACTGCTGACCGTGCTGGCCACCGGGCTCGCCGCAGGCCAATCCCCCGGTGATCTCGAGTTGGTGGTCTGCGCGGGCGAGGACACGCGGCTCGACGTGGTGCACCGCAGAGTCGTCGCAGATGAGCTGGCAGATGTCGTCAACGAGCTGCTGGCGTCCCGGATCGAACTCTTCCGGTCGATCGACGCGCTCGACATCAAGGATGCCTGCGGCCGCGGTCACCCGGTGCCGACGACGGTGGTGCTGATCGACGACCACGATGGCGCCTGGGCGCGCTCGGAGGCGTTGGCGCGGTGGCTGCGAGTGGGCCGTTCTGCTGGCATCGACATCGTGGTGGGGACGCCGATCGCGCAACCCACCGCTGTGACCTCAGCCGATGCCATGTCCCCGGCCGTGGCGTTCGATCGCGTCGTGCGCGCCGCGGTGGCTCGGAACGGGCTGCTGGCCAGCATGGCGTCGGCGACGATCGTGGACCGCGGCCAGGGCCACTGGACGCTGCGCACGAGCGACCGATGGGGACACAGCGTGCTGACCGACTTCACCCTCACCAGAGGGGTGTAGCGGCGTGGTCTTCATTAGCTCCGACCGCCTGGTCAACATCACCGAGGCCAGGAACGGCTTCAGTGTGCTGTTGGCGGATGTGCGCGAAGGGCGCATGACGCACATCGTGAAGGGTTCGGAGGTGGTTGCCCATCTGGTGCCATCAACGGCACGGATCATCGACCAGGACGCGTTGTTGATGGCGATGGCGACGGCACTGCTGCGCAGCGAAGCCGAAGCGCTCAGCCAGGAGCGCGCGGGCTCTGGCGCCGGCGTCGACACCGGGCGCCTGTTCGTCTGGGCGTGGCGCACTGACGTGCGGCTGTTCCGCAGCTTGCTGCGCCGGTTCGGCGAGCTGCTCAGCGCGTCGGCCGGCCGGCCCTACAGCGTCCCGGATGTGTTCGAGGTTCTGCGTGGCGCCATGCGCGATGCGGGCCTCGGTGACAGCGAGCTCTCCGCTGCCGAACGCAGTTCACCGGATCTCACCGCACAGCGGTAGACCAGTCGCACCTTCAGCGGTTCCCCCGACTACTGGACAAAGGGTCGTTGCAGCGCTCTGACGGATTCGGGCGATCGGCAAGGTCAACGTAGCGTCGAGTCGTGGCCGCTGCGCGTTCCGTGGTGCGCCGGCGGGCGACGCCGGCGCCGATGCTGGCCACCCTTGGCCCGCCGCCGTCTGGTGATCGATGGGCGGTGGAGTGGAAGTTCGACGGCCAGCGGGCCAGCCTGATCGTGGATCGCGGCGCGGTCGTCACGTTCTCGCGGAACGGTGCCGATGTGTCCTTGACCTTCCCGGAGATGGCGTCGGTGGGTGAGGCTGTGGGGGGTCGGTCGGTGGTGCTCGACGGTGAGATCGTGGCGCTCGACGCGCAGGGGCGCCCGTCGTTCACGCGGCTGCAGCGACGGTGGCCCCAGCAGCGCCGCCCGAAACCTGACCTTCTCCGATCAGTTCCCGTGAAACTCATGGCTTTTGACGTGATCTCGATCGATGGGCGGGATCTCACTGACGAGCCGTATGTGAAGCGCCGCGAGATCCTGGAGTCGATCGTCGTCGAGGAGACCGGGGTGGTGACGGTGCCCAAGGCGTTCTTCGGTGTGCCGGCCGCGGACATGTTGGAGGTCGCCGCTCAACATCAGATGGAGGGGATAGTCGCCAAGAGGGTGGACTCTTCGTACCGGGAGGGTCGCTCGCCGTGGTGGGTGAAAACGCCGGTGCGGCAGACGGCGGAGCTTGCGGTGGTGGCGTTCGCGGGCCCGCCTGGACGGGTGGGAGCGCTGTTGGTGGCCGGGCACCGCGAGGATGGCGTGTTGGAGTTGGTCGGGCAGGTCGGTACGGGGTTCAGCGCGGTGATGCGCCGGCATCTGTTCGAGGCTTTGCACCCGCTTGTGCGCGCGGTGGCCCCGGTGGCGAATCCTCCTGTTGAGCAACAGGGTTGGCGGTGGGTGGAGCCGCTGCTCGTGGGTGAGGTGGCGTTTCGAGAGTGGGTGCCGGGTCGTGGCCTTCGGCACGCCAGCTGGAAGGGCCTGCGTGAGGTCGACGCGCACGGGACACAGCTGCCGCTCGTGATCTAGCTGGACGTCTCAGGGGATTGCCTACGCGGCGTGATGAGCCGATGCGGGCGCTACTCCGGATTGCATTCGGCATCAGGGCTGTAACGCGAGAGTTGGCGTTGCGTAGCCATTGTCGCCAAGCGTTGTGCAGGCAGTGCACACCGACGGTCGACCACAGCGCCGCGACTGCTAGGGACGAAACGTGGGACCACCCGCCGGCGGTCAACCCGTACAGGAAGGTGTTGGCTGCGAGCGCAATGCACACCAGGCCGTTGAGTATCTTTCCGCCCGTCGTTTCCGTGAGCCATGCACCGACCTGCCGAGCACCGGCCAGCCCCTGGTCGTAGACGCGCCAAGCGATCACGGCGGCGGCGACCAGTCCGCTGACGACGAGTACCCCGAGCAGCACCTCCCACGTGTCGACTGGCCCAGCAGACGCCTCGAAGAGACCGAAGAGCTTTACCATCGCCGCTATAGAGCAGCCGAGAATCACTCCCCCAGCGATGACCGCCATGAGTCGAGTTGCCCGTTCATATCGCGGCGCGCGGTCCTTACCCTTCATGCGCTTCATCCTTCCATTGAGGTGTGTCGAAACCGTTGCTCCGGTGCCGTCAGCTTTCGATACGGACGAGTACTTCGTGTTCGGGTGGGCAGTGGTAGCGCAGGTAGGTCAGCCGGTGGCGGCCGTCGCCGATCGCTGTGTCGCTCGCGTTCAGTCCGTTGGTCAGCCACGCCCATACCGGGTAGTCGGTGCGGTGCGGTGCGGCCCAGTTCAGCCATGGCGCCTCCGAGTCGAGTGGTTGGTTGAGCAGCGGCGACGATCGTGCCAGGGCGGTTGCGGCGTCCACGCCGGCGACCAGATCAGCGCTCCAGGGCAGTTGCCTGAGTTCTTTGAGGACGGTCCGTCGGTAGTCGGGGTCACCGCTGACGAGGGCGCGGCGATGCGCCTCGGGGTCCCAGAAGTCGTCGTCGCCGAGAAGTGCTCGCAGCTCGTGTTCGAGGTTGCCGTAGCGGCCGCCGTGCTTGCCGAGGCCGGACGGCCAGGGCAACGATCCCAGCGCACGGATTCGATACGTCACGGGCATGACGACACTCCCCTTTCGAGGTGGGCCCACCGATCGGATGCCGCTGTGGCGATGAGCATTAGGCGGGGATTCCGTTCTGTGCGATCCAGGTTTGTAGTCCGGGCATGAGGTCGGCGACGTTGATGTCGCCGCCGCGCTGTCGCTTGAGTTCACGCAACGTTTTGCGGGCCGTGGAGGCGAACTTCTTGTCGGCCCGTTCGCGGCACTCGGCCATGATGGCCTCGGGGGTGCGGTCGTGTTTGGCCGCCAGGGCCGCGACGGCGGCGTTGACGGTGCGGCGCCATTCGTCGGCGGAGGGGTGGTCGTCGCCGTACCAGTGCAGATCGCCCAGCGCTGTGGCGATGGCGTTGGTCGCGGCGCGCTCGGTCTTGTAGAGCGTCTTGCCGGTGTCGGGGTCGGTGACCGCGGCCGCCGCGGCGGCGGTGGCCTTGGTGGCCTTCTCGGCGGCGCGTTGTTCGCGTTGGAGGTCGGTGGGGCGGCGGATCTCGCCGACGCGCGCGAGAACTTCAGTTGGCGCTGAGGGGTAGCAGGTTGTGCAGGCGAGTTCCCCTGCGGCGTAGACGATCTGGTCTTCGTTGTGTCCGCTGTAGTCGGTGAGCCAGGCGTAGCGGGTAGTCGGCCAGCAGGTGGCGCAGCCCATCGAGCTGTGGACGTGGCCGCCGGTGTTCTGGACGAGGAAGGCTCGGGTCCAACCGCCTCGGCGGTCGTATTCGTCGTTGTAGGGGCGCATCTGCTCGGTGATGGCTGCGATTTTGGGTGCGTAGTCGTCAGCCTGGGCGTCGAGTCGTGCGGCGCGGGCGGGGTCGGGGTGGCGGCCGGTGCGGGCGTGGCGTGCGGAGCTACGCAGGCTGTCGGCGTGGGAGATCAGTTTGGCGCGTTGGAATCCCAGTTCGTTGAGGATGGCGTCGATTTGGGCGGGTGTCTGTGCGGTGAGGTCGGTCATCAGAGGGTCGCTCCGTAGGTGTTGCCCTGCAGGGCGTTGGCGATGGCGCTGGCGATCACGGCGACCTGGTTACAGGTGATGGTGCCGCGCTGCAGCTCGATCAGTTCGGTGACGGCGTTGCAGGCGACGATCTTGGCGGTGTCGCCGAACGCGTCGAGGCGGCCGATGGCGTCCTCGTGGGCTTGTCCGGCGGTGAGGTAGTCGCCGGCGCGGAAGTGGCAGCTCGGGGTGCTTCGCATGGGGTTTCTCCTTCTCGTTGGTCAGGCGGCGTCGGCGGGCGGGTAGTCGCCGAAGATGCCGCGTTCGTCTCCTTGGGCGGCGAGCTCGTTCTGGCGATCGGCGTCGGCGGCGAGGCGGGTGTTGCGGCGTTCGATCCAGCGGACGGCGAACACGATGGCGGCCACGACGGCGATGGTGGGGACCAGCCATTCCCACTGCCAGATCATGCAGGCGATCCAGAACACGATGAGGGTGGTCCACGCGGGGTGGCGCTGGAACCAGTCCTTGGTGGTCGGCGCGACGGCGACGGGGACGTGGATGACGGTGGGTGCGGCCAGGGCCTCGGTCCACTGCTGTCCGTCCCAATAGCGTTGTTGGGCAGCGCCTGTGGGGTCGGGGTACCAGCCGGCGGGCGGGGTGGTGTTGGTCATCGTGCCTCCCAAGTTCTCGACCTCCCTACTGTAAACTGATTTACATACGTTGTAAAGTGGTTTGCGTGACTCGAGTTGAGAAGTACTGTGATGCCGCCGGGTAGTCGGCCGGCGGGTGATCGGGCGCGCTCGCGCGTTCCACGAACAGGAGGCTCGTTGTGAGGGTGATTCTGCGGACGCCGGCGGAATTGGTCGCCGAGTACGACCTGCCCGATCTCGACGACAGCGCCACCGATGCCGAGGTCCTGGCCGCCGCGGCCGCCGCCGAGCCCGTGCAACGAAGCGGGCCGGAGGTCGTCGGCGAGCCCTACGTTCACGCACGCGTGGTCGAGCGCAGCCTGGGCAGGCTGGCCGAGCAGGGACGGCGCCTCTCGGAGGCGGAGTCTCGGCTTGGCGCGGAGAAGGACGCCGCCCGGAAGTTGGCGCAGCAGTACTTCAAGGAGGGCCGGAGCAAGCGCGAGATCATCGAGGCGCTGGGCGTTTCGCGCCCGACGTTGGACTCCTGGCTGGGCGAGGGGTCCACGCGTCCGCGGAAACGAGGCGGCGGGTGAGGTCGCAGAGGGTGTGGCGGCGCGCGAAAGCGGCGCTGAGCAGCGGCGATACCACGTCCCTGGATTGCTACTATTGCTGCATGGCCGACGGGCAGGTGTGGGGCCGGCTGCATGCTCTGGCGGCCGGGCAGTTCGGGCTCTTCACGGCGGCCCAGGCCCGTCACCAGGGTGTCGCGCGCTATGAGCTGGCCCGCCGGGTCGGTTCCGGTGAGTTGTACCGGGCACACCACGGCGTGTACGGGTTCACCGAGGACGCGGCCGACATGTTCGCCTTCGAAGACTGGGCGGCACAGTGGCTGGCGCTGCGGCCGGAGGACGACGTGGAGTTGCGGCGCGCGGATCCGGATTGCGTGATCAGCCACGACAGCGCCGCGGTGATCCGCGATCTGGGCACGGTCGTCGCACGCGGATTGTTTCTGACCGGCCCGCGGCGCATCAACACGCGGTCGCCGCGAGTGCACGCCTACCGGCGCGAGATCGGCGCCCGAGGAGTCGACTGGGACATCACGGAAGGCCTTCCCGTGGCCACGCCCGGCCGAATCATCGCCGACCTGGCGCGCGACGATCTGGACGGCTCCCATCAGGGCGCGGTCATCGCCGACGTCCTCGACCAGGGCCTGCTGACGTTGCACGAGGTGGGCGCTCGCCTGGACCCGTTTGCAAGCCGCTGGAGCGAGGGCGGCGGGGTGGCGTTGGCTCGGCGATTCGTCGCCGAGGCGGGACGCTTGGCGCCTGCTTTGACCACGTAATATCGCTTGCGCGTAATATCGTTTCTGAGTAATATTCTCGGTGTGTTGATCGACTGGTCGGGTGAGTTCGACGCCTACCTCACGCGGCTGGAGGAGTCGGATCTCGCCGACGATCAACGCAGGCTTGATCTGCTGTACGCGGAGCTGGAGGTGCTCGCAGACCTCGACGGTGCGCCGGCTGAGGACACCGCGACCGTCAAGCGGGTTCGGCAGTCACGTCGCTACCCGGTGTGGCGCGTGGCGCATCCGTTCGTATCCGGGTTCGCGGTTCGGCTGATCGTGTGGTTCCCGTCGGACCGGGAAGTGGTCGTCGCCCTGTTCTCGGCCGACAAGGCGAACATGGGCGACGTGTTCTACGACAGCGTCGGAACGCGCGCTGACGCGGCGATCGATTCGTGGAAGATGCAAACCGAGAGGGAGAGGCGCAGAGATGAGTGAGGACTTCGTGCGGGGCAACGATCGGTTGGCCAAGGCACTCGCCGACCCGAAGCGGCGCGCACGTGTCGATGTAATCCGAACGCAGATGCGCCAGGCTGATCGTGCACACAAGATGGGCTTGGCCGCGGTGCGCCAGGCAGCGAATCTGACTCAGGTCGAACTGGCGAACCGCATGGGGATCGGTCAGGCTGCGTTGTCTGGCATGGAGAACCGAGAGGATCTGCTGTTGTCGACATTGGCGAGTTACCTCGAAGCGGTCGGCGCGCGGGACGTGATGATCACGGCGCGGCTGGGGGATAACGTCGTCGAGCTCGCACTCTCGTCGGGTGACGCAGCACCTGCCGTGTCCGAGCCGCCGGCGCTGTCGCCTTGAGCCCTCTTCGTGCGACGGGACAACGACTTTGAGCACCTCCGGCGGCGCGCGGCGGCGGTGGTGTAACGCGGCGCATGTGCAAGGCCAGTAACGAGCGCGGCGGACCGAAACGCTGTTCGGCCGACATGCGGGCCCGAGCGCAGGAGTCCCGTGACCGGGTGGCGGCGCTGGAGCGGCGTGAGCGCGAGATCGAGGAGCTACTCGACGAGCGGCGCACGTACGGATCTGAGGCTGCTTTCCGGGCCGCGCTGAACACGCGGATCCGGGAGGTCGCGCGGTCGTCCGGTGTTGATTCCGCTGAGGTGGCGCGGCGGTTCGCATTGCAGCAGTTCGTGTCTCGTCTGTTCGATCGGGATCCGGAGTCGTGGCTGGTGACCGGGGGCACGGCGTTGCAGTTCCGGACGGCTGAGGCGAGGGCGACGGCGGATCTGGACCTGGCTGCGACTCGTGGTGTCGAGGACCTGACGGCGGCGTTGACGGCGGCGTCGCGGCGCCGCGCGGGCGAGCACGGTGAGTTCGTGGTGTCGGTGAGTCCGGGTAGTGGCCCTGGAGCGTTCACCGGCAAGATCACCTACCTGCTGAACGGGTCGCGGTTCTCGGTGGCCAAGTTGGATGTCGCTGCGGGGCGGCAGTTTCCGTTTGAGCCCGACACGCTGGTCCCCGATCCTGTGGTGGCGATCGACGACGTGCGGCCGATGTCGGCGGTTCGGACGTACTCGGTCAGCTCCCATGTCGCGGATAAGGTCGCGGCGATGTACGAGCTGCATGGCAGCAGCGGTGAGTCGCCGTCGACGCGTTCCCACGATCTGGCCGACATCGTGATCTTGTCGCGGTGCGCGCGCGTCGACGCCGAGGAGCTGCGTGCTGCGGTTCGCGGGCAGGAGCAGCGCCGCGGTGTTGTGGTGCCCACTCCCCTGTCCTTGCCCACTGAGCAGTGGCGGCGCAGCTATCCGGCGCGGGTTATGGGGGCTGGGTTACCTGCGGAGTTGCGGGATGCCGATGCTGCGCTCGTGGAGGCGGACCGGTTCGTGGGTGCGGTGCTAGATGGTCGGGTTCGGTCGGGTACCTGGGATCCCGATCGCCGATCGTGGCTGCCGTTGTAGGTCGCTAGCTGGCGTGATGGCATGTCCCCGTCGTGGGAGCCGGCTGGAGATCCGGGTCGGGGATCGCCGAGGGAAAGGCAATCGGAGACGAATGTGGCTCTGGTGGTGGACTCTGAGGTCGTCGCGTTCGTATCGTCCCCGCCATGAACCGGTTTCTGCACTTTCAGGCCCAGCAATTGCGTGTCATCGCAGAGCTTTTCGAGCTAGCCGGGTTGCTGCCTGATCGGTGGCTTTCCCGCGCGATTCCGGTTGAGGTCGCCCGGCTTGGGCCGTTTCTGGACACGCCGGCTGGCCAGGAGCAGTTGGCTCTCTATCTCGACCGTGTGGGCATTGTGCTTGGCGCTGCGGCGGCGAAGTGGACGTGGTGAGGCGCCGGCGTTGGGGGCTCAGGTGAGGCTGCGCAGGAGTTGGCCGAGTCGGACGAGGCGCTGGCCGGACGCCAGGCATTTCGGGGCGAGGGCGGCGGCCGGTCCGCCGGAGAGCTGCTCGGCGAGGGCGGTGGGTTCGCCGGCGGCCATGACGGCGGCGATCGCGGCTTCCAGGTCGATCAGGACCTGGGCGGCTGCGGCCGGTTCGGTGGCGTGCGGCGGCGCGGCCGGCTGCGTCGCCCCGGCGGGGGTGGCTTCCGAGTGGGTCGGTGGCTGGCCGCCGGAAGGCGGGGCGGGTGTGTCGTCGGCGGTGGAGGGTTCGTCGTCCCAGGGTGGGGTGTCTGACGGCACCTGGTCCCAGCTGTAGCCATCGGTCGCACTGGGGGTGTGGTGGTCGGTGTCGTCGTCGGGCACGGACGCCGGAACGAGCGCGCCGAGTGGGGATTGCGTTGCAGGGGTGACGGTTTCGGTGATGGGTCCGAAGCCGGGGTCGGTGGTGCGTTGCGTAACGGAGTCGATCAGTTCGCGCAGGGCGTCGGTTTGGGCGTCGGGCTCGGTGATGCCTTCCAGGGCGGTGGGGGCTTGCTCGATGACGACGCGGGCACCGGTGATGCCGAGGCGGGCGACGTCGGAGGACGTGACGGGGATGCGGGTTCCGGGGGTGGTGAGTTCCTGGAGGGGAAGGATGAGCCCGACGATGCCCTGCTGGTAGCGGCGGGCGTTGGAGGCGGCGCATCCGAGTTGGTCTTGGACGAAGGCGGTGAAGCCGATGTAGGGGCGGCCGGCGCCGTCGTTGATGTAGCGCCAGTCTTCGTCGCGGTAGATCTCGGCGAGGACCTCGAACGCTGTTTGGAAGGCGTTGTGCAGCTGTTCGGCTCGGCGCAGGGCGCGCTCTTGGCGGGTTTCGATGATGCCGGGTTCCTGGAAGATGAGTTCGGCGCTCATCGCTGGTCTCGCTGCGTGATCGCGGTGTCGACGAGGGTGGCGGCGTCGTCGAGGAAGGCGCTCACGCGTTTCCTGGTGTCCGGGTCCTGCCATGCGGTGGCGATGACGTCGGCGAGGTCTGCAGTCAGGACGCCGAATTCTGCGGTGGTGTCCAGTCGGAGTCTCTTGCGGGTCTGCAGGTCGGGCAGCAGGCGCAGCAGGGTGACGGTGACGGTGTTGGTGTCCACCGAGGCGGTGGTGGTGCGGAACGTGCCCATGATGCGTTGTTCGACAAGGATTTTGACGAGTGGGTCACGGAAGGTTCCGACGGGGACGACGGCCAGGGGTCCGTCGTTGTCGCTGGCGTTGCCGCGGCGCAGGCGTTCTTCGTACTCTTCGCCGGCCATGGCGAGCCCGGCCAGGTAGGTGGTCTTGAGCTCTTTGCGTTCGCTGTCGTCTCGGCTGAGTTCGTAGCGGCGGAAGGTCTCGGCGGCGCCGTCGGGGGTGGAGGCGTACGCGATCGCGTCGGCGTCGCGGCGGCGACGCGCCTTGTCCAGCTTGGACTGGACTTTTGCGAGTTCGCGGAGCAGCTCTTCGCGGGTGGGTTCGGCCTGGGTCATGGTGTCAGTCATTGTCTCGCTCCTGGGCTTCGTTGACGCCGAAGAAGTCCTCGGCGGCGGCGGTGGCCTCCTCTTCGGTGGCCGCGGTGAAGCTGTGTCGCTCGCCGGTGTCGGGGTCTTCGACTTCGATCTCGACCTGGGCGTGCTGCTCGGGGGTGTTCATGGTGGGTGTCCTTCTACTTCACGACCGCGGGGGCGGTCTGCGGGAGTGCGCCGATGATGGCCTTGCAGGCCTTGTTGACGCGATCGGCGGTCGCCTGCACCTTCTTGGGATCACCTTTGGCCCAGCCGTCGATGTAGGCGAACGCGCTGCCGCCGGGCTTGAGTCCGTAGTACCGGCCGATGACGTAGGCGACGCTTTCGGCTTCGACCTCCATCGTGGGGCGCTGCCCGCCGGGACCGCTGTGGTAGTCGTGGTGGCGTTCCATGTGCCCCATCTGGACGTGTGCCAGCTCGTGAGCGAGCACGCTGGCCTGGTGGGCGTCGCTGTAGCGGGTGCTCACCACGACCTTCTTGGTGGGCTTGTCCTGGGTGTAGCCCTCCGGCCCGTCCTCGGGTAGTTCGATGCGCTCCACGGTGTAGCCGTGTGCGGCGAGCTGCTTCTCGAGTTCGGTGTGCATCTCCGGGGGCGCTTCCCCTGTTTCGCGGGTGTAGGTGACCTCGGGGCGTTGCGGCAGGGGCGGTCCGGTGGTGTCGCCTACGTCGTAGACCGGGACGCTGAGCCAACCCACCAGGACTTCCTCGTCGGTGCCGTCGGCCTTCTTCTTCTTGACGATCTGGGGTGCGCGGACCCAGATCGCCTTCGAGCCGGCGACGAGGTTGCGGTTGAACTTCTTGTTCCAGACCTTCTTCAGGCCGCCGACGAAGGTGGCGTCGGGGCGCTGCATTTTGATGAGCAGCTGGTTCTGCAGCGAGTAGTGGTGGAACTGGCTGGCGTAGTGCAGCCAGTCCTGCCACTGCTCGCCGGTGTTGAGGTTGGCGATCGCGTCGTCGATCTCGCGGCGGATGTCCTCCAGGCGCGTGCTCTTGTCGGCGAAGCTGACCGTTTTGGGTGGGGTGGGCGGCGCCGGCGCGGCCGCGGTGTCGGCGAGCGCGGACTTGAGGACCGCCTCAGCCTCCTCCAGGACCTCGACGGCGTGGGCGGAGTGGCTGTAGGCGGCTCGGGTGTCCCCGGAGCAGCGGCGCGGCCCTCCTGGGTCTGTGGTGGCGCGACACACGGTGGTACCTCCTCGGGCGTGGACGCGGGACCGCTATCGCGATAGCGCCAGCCCGGCAAGAAGAGCTGGTGTGCGTCCTATCCCTGAAGTACCGGCGTGGGCGGGTGTTTCCGTCATGTCATGGGGACCCGGATTGCGTTTCGCGCCGAGTACTCCCTGCGAATCGGCGCTGCAGGCTTCTCCAGGTCAGTGCTCACGGGCGTCGGCGGCCCCGGACGGCCCTCGCGGCACCAGCGCGTCTAGCTGCATGGACGTCATGTCCCCGCGTCCATTCGGCGCCGCGGTGGCGCCGGCTGTCACACGAAGTCGCCACCGTCGCGGATGCGTTGGCGGATCGCATCCAGCGAGACCTCGACCAGGTGGTCGTCATCGCCGAAGAATCGTTGACGGTTGTCGTGCAGGGCGGTTTCCAACGTGAGGCTGCTGGTGTGCTGGCCGAGGAACTGCGGCGCCGCTTCCAGCGGTACCAGCCCGGCGGTCTTCCAATACCGGTTGAGGCGTTCGACCGCCTCCAGCTGCTCGACGGAGGGAGCCTCATCGGCTTCGGCGTCCCAGTGCGGGTGCACGAGGACCAGTCCCGCGGAGGTGGGGATCATGGTGTCGATGGCTTGGCACAGGGCCCATGCGCCGATTCGGTGGCCACGCAGGGCGGGGTCGATGACGATCCAGAGCGCCAGCATGACGACTTCGACGGGCTCGGGGAACTGGTGCGCGAGATCGGTTCCGATCTGGTGGTCGTCGAAGAGTGAGGCGAAGCGGTCGGTGCGTAGCTTGTGGAACTTTTCGCGGTCGAGCAGCTCCTGAGCGAGGCCGTCGGTGCCGGTACGCGCCATGACGAAGTGCGCCTGGCCGATCACGACGTCGGGGTCACCCATCCGGGAGTCGAGATGGGTCATGGTGATGGCGGCCTGCCACAGCACCGTTCCGGAGTCCCAAACACTGTCGGCGGTCTCCAAATGCAGTGCCGGGCTGAACATTTCGACGGTGGCGCGGGTCGTGTCGAAAGTCGTGACGAATTCGTCGAGGTCGATCGCCGCCATAGTCGTTCTCCTGCGTGTCCGTCACCGGGGTGTTGGTGGCCAGCCCGCGGCGCACGCCAATGTGGGCCGGGCCTGCGTTGAGGCGAGGGTAACGACGCCTTCTGTCCCCTGCATGTGTCGCCGGCGACCGGGCACCCGATGTAAGCCTCTTGCGTACCGTTGTAAAGTGCTTTACATTAGTAAGGGAAGGTGAGGTGCACGATGACGACTCGAACTGCGACGCAGGTCCGCTACCGCAACGCTCTGATCGGCTTGGCCGCCGGTGACGCCTGGGGCTACCAGGTCGAATTCCGCAAGTACGCGAACATGCCCGCCTACCCGGTGCCGGCACCCAAGAAGGTGTGGCGGATCTCCGACGACACGCAGATGACGCTGGCGCTGCACGACGCGCTCGTCGACGTCGCCGATCAGCTCGACGACATCGACGTCGTGACCAAGGCCATCACCGCCCGCTTCCTGGAGTGGCAGGTCGATCGGGACAACAACCGGGCCCCCGGCACCACCTGCATGGGGTCGCTGACCCGGCTCCGTCACGGTGCGCACTGGCATGACGCCGGCGGCGCACTGCCGCGGCCGGGCTGCGGGGCGGTCATGCGGTTGCTGCCGGCCGCGCTGTGCCCGGATGACGTGTGGCTGGGTATCACCGCGCTGCAGGCGGTCCTCACCCACAAGCATCCGCGGGCGATCGCGGCCTCTCTGGTGCTCGCCGACGCGATCCGTTCGGCCACTCGGGTGCGTGGGCACTTCCTCGAACATGCGATCAGCGCGGCGATGGCGATCGTGACCGGCGAAAGCCCCTGGCTGCGTGATGACTTCCTGATCGCCGTGCTCTCCCCCATGACCTCCGACGTGGCCGGCATGCTCGCCGACGGTGTGCGTGACACGCTGCTCGATGCGCTGCTGGACGCCTACGCGGTCAAGCAGGAGCTGGCCGCCCTGTCGCCGGCCGTTTACGGCGATCCATGCACCGGCATCGGGGAGGGCTGGGAGTCCGGGTCGGCCGTGGCGGTCGCGCTGCTTGTGGCCGATATGGCGACCGCTCCTGAGCGGCGGCGCGCTGCCATCAACGGGCGGGAGGCCCTGGCGTGGGCGGCTACGAGTAACGGGGACTCGGATTCGATCGCGAGCATCGCCGGGGCCGTTATCGGGGCTTCCCACACCGGCGCAAGCTACTGGGCTGGGGTGAAGATGACCCCGCGGTTCGAGGCGCGGTACGCCAAGGCCCTGCGCCAGGCGCCGGGAGCCGCACGGAGTTTCCTCAACGCTGGCTGACATCGCCCCGAGGATCAGCGCCGTATGACGTTGAGCAGCAGCAGAAGCCACGGGGCCGGAGCGCAGACCGAGACGCTGATGATTGCGACTGCGGTGACCAATCCCGTCGGGATGGCCGATGGCCCCGAGATGGGGAACGCGGTCGCGCAGACGTAGGCGAGTACCAGGACGAAAGACAGGCCGAGCATTCCGTACGCGGCGCGTGTGATCGAGATCGGCAGCGGCTGCTCAGCGATGTTCGCATCGAGGCGGGGTGCGCCCCAGAGTGCGAATGTCAGAGCGCCGATGAGCAGGGTGCTGGACGCGAGCATCATCCAGCCATGAAGCGCGAAGAGCGTGAGGAGTTTGGTCATACCCTTCGAGTACCGCGGTGTCTGGCGATTTCCGTCGCCGGTCGTTCGGATTCCTTCAACTCTTTGCGCTGGGCGAAGTCGCCACCACAACGGACAGGCGCTTCGTGACGGGCCTGTCCTCGCGGTGGCGCCAGTTTCGGCCGAGTCCGGGTCCCCAGCCGGCCCCTCGCCGCACACGCCGGCATGTGGAGTAGACACGTATCCCGTGGAGCACGACCTGGCCGCGGTGGCCGCCCTCATCGGCTTCCTGCGAGCCGAGGGGCTGACTGATCGTCTGGCTGCGGTCGAGGAAGATCTGGTGGGTCGGTCTGGAGTGGCGGGCGCGGAGGCGGCCGCTGATCGCGGACTCACCGGTGAGATGCTCGCCGCGGCGCTAACGGTGCGTTCACAGATCGGTCGACTCAGCGACGTCATTCACGCATGCACCATCGCGCTGGCGCTTCCGCACATCCTCGAACCCGGTGAGCAGATCGCGGTGCGCCCCTCCTTGGGTGCCGGCAACGATCCCTCGCGTCCCTTCGATCTCGAAACCGATCGCCGTATCGCCGAATTCAAGGCGGCACAGTGGAATGGAAGCGACTCGTGGCGGCAGCGCACGTTGCTCAGCGATCTCGTGCACCTCGCGATGGACGAGTCCGGCCGCCGGGCGCAGCTCTATGTCGTGGGGCCGCGGCCTGCTCGTTACCTGCGGACTACGCGGAGCTCGGTCGGCAGGGTCCTTGCCCGAGCGTCCGAGCGCACGCGGGAGCGGGTGGCGGCGCGCTTCGACCTGTCGATGACGATCGCGGAGTTCACCGCGGGCCCGGCCGCTCACGTGGAGTTGATCGATCTCGGGCGCTGGCTGCCCGAGCTCGCTGACCTGGGTGCGGTCGCGCCGCCGGGTGTCGATTGATGGGGGACGTGGCGTTCAGGCTGCGTGTCGGGCGAGGTCGTCGCGGATTCGCCAGTCTTGGCCGTTGATTGCCCATCGGTCGTGTCGGGTGCGTCGCTTGTTCGCGCTGGCGTGTCGAGCGGTGCAGGGGGCGCACAGGCACCAAGCCTGTTGGCCGCCGGGGGCGCGGAAGACGATCTCGCCGGCCTGGCGGGCCTGCGCCTCGGTCGTGTGGCTCATGTTGTCGATCCTCCCGCGGTTGGTGGTGGTTAGTCCATGTCCCAGTCGGTTCCCCAGGTTCGGGAGAGGAAGTTGTTGATGGCTCCGATGGTGGAGCAGTAGATGACGCCGGGTCGGCGTGGGTCCTCGGAGATGACGGTGCCGACGACGTGGACGCCCTTGCTGCCTGGTTTGAGGCGTTCGTAGATGGGGGCGCCGCTGTCGCCGTGGTCGGCGGGCATCTGGACGGCGAACTTGGTGTCGTCGACGGATAGGACTGTGCCGCAGGTCTCCTGGGTGGTTGCGCCGTATTTGCAGACTGTGGAGCCTTCGTTGGGGACCCAGGGGTTGAGGAGGGGTTCGCGTGACATGAGGCTGTACTCGCTGGGGATGTTGGAGTAGAGCCGGATGGCGATCAGATCGGTTGCGGGATCGTGGATCTCGGGTATGAACTGGCCGATTTTGATGTTGCCGAGGCTGACTTCGGTGATGCCGTCCTTGTAGCAGTGGCCGGCGGTGTAGACGATGCTGGGGTTCTTGGGGTCGGGGAAGCTGACGGTGCACCAGCGGCCGCCGCTGGTGATCATGAAGCCGGCGGTGATGGCCAGGGCGTTGGCTGGGGTGGCTGTGGTCAAGGCGGTGATGGTGGCCATCAGGGCCGCCGCCGCAGCGGTCAGTATTCGGCGCATCGTCAGTACCGCAGGGTTTCTCGTTTGTACTGCTCGTACGCCTCGGGGGTCGGCGCGTCGGGCAGGACCTCGAAGGCTGAGGCGGGGACGGTGGTGCCGTTGGCGGCCGCGGCCGCCTCCATGCGTTCACGCACGCCGAGTCGGCCGCGCATCGAGGCGACGCTGGCGACGGCGAGGATCTCGCGGGTCAGGTTGCGTTCGTTCATCTTTCGGACGTTCTCATGCAGGAAGATGCCGTTGACGGCGCCGCCGGGGATGGTGGAGACGCCGATGGTGCGGTTGCGGTTGAAGATCTCGTAGCGGTCGGGCTGCGGGGTCTGGTCGTGGGGTGTGGACATGGGTTGTCTCCTGACGGGTGAGGTCATGATGCGCGGGATGCGGCGAGCAGTTGGCGCAGTTCGGGGTGGGTGGGCACGGGGATGGCTTGCTTGAGGTCCCAAATCAGAGCTTTGCGGTCGGTGTCGGTGACCGAGCCGGCGGCGACGAGCCAGAGGTCCTCACGCTGGGAGTAGACCCGCAGGCCGAGGCGGGCGGTCTGGTAGGCCGCGGCGAGTGCGCCGGCTGCTTGTTGCCGTTGCGCCAGTTCGGCGGCGGCGGTGCTGCAGCGGTCGATGAGTTCGTCTTTGAGTAGCTGGACCGATCGCCAGGCGTAGTCCTCGTCGGGGACGTCTTCGAATGGGGCTCCGCGGATGAGGTGCACTGCGGCGGTGAGCGCTTCGGTGCTGGCGCTTTCCGGGGTGTGGCCGACGAGGCGGTTGAATTCCTTCCAGTCGCAGAACATGTCGACGATGAGCAGGCCGCGGTTGTCGTTGCGGATGGGGTCGCTTCCGCCCATCATCTTGCGGATCTGGGTGCGCAGCTGGCGGCGGTTGGACGGGGTGACCTGAAGGATTTTCTCCTCCCACTCCGTGGAGGTGACGCCGTTGGAGGTGGCCAGCGCCATCAGCGCTTTGACGGGTTTGCGGACGCCTTGGCGGGTGACCGCGGAGTGTTTGACCGGTTCGTTGGTCTCGGCGTCTCGGCCGATGGCGTAGACCGGGCCCAGGACGTAGAGGCCGGGCTCGGTGGGTTCTTCGGTGGGCCGGCCGGGTAGCGCCGCGATCTCGTCGTCGGGGCCGTCGTCGGTGTCGTCGGTCAGGCCGGCCAGTGGAGCCGGGACGGCGGGAAGGAGCACGGGGCCGCCGTTGGGCGGTGCTGTGGGGACTGCCGGGGTGGGCTCGACCGGCACGGATCCGGCGGGGCCGCCTTGATCCGGGGACGTGTCGTCTGTGCTGGTGAGAACGGTTTCGGGGGCGGATTGGGGTGCGGATTGTTCGGGCTCTGCCGGGCCGGGTTCGGCGGGCTCTTCTGGACCGGGCAGTGGAGCTCGGATGACGGAGGTGGAGGTGAGATCCGCGATGGGGGCGGGGGTCGGGGACGCGCCGTTTGCGCTGCTCAGCGGGTCGTTTTGCGGCTCGGCCGCCGTCGGCGACGGCGCCGGAGGTGGTGCCGGGGACATGTCATCGCCGCTGGTCGGGGCCATTTCCGGTGTTTCCGCCGGGGGCACCTGCTCGAGCAGGTCGCTGCGGGCCTCGGCGGCGAACGGGTTGCTGTCCGCCTCCGGGTTCTCGTCGATGCCCGCGGTCGACGGCGCAGCGGCGGGGGCGAGGACGTTCTTGAGGTGTTGCCACTGGTGATCGGCGACTTCCATCCGTCGCCAGATCGGCCAGTAACGATTGGCCAGGTAGATGCCGGCCACCGCCTCGTTGCAGAGCACGACGTTGGCTGCGTCGACGGCCTGCGAGGACACGATGATCGGGTGCGGCTGCCCGGCGAGGGGGGCGCTGGTGTGTTCCATGCTGAAGAGCAGCGATGTCGCCTCGGGGATCAGGTGCGGGTCGTCGACGAGGTGCAGTCGCTCCGCGCCGGGCACGGCAAGTGAGGAGTCGGTGATCGCGATGATCGCCTCGGGCGTCTTCGACAATGCCTGCATCAGCCATGACCGCATGCTCAGGGCGGGGTTGGCGCCCTCGATGCCGAGGTAACTCGCCGCGGCGAGGTTGATGACCAGGACCTCGTTGCGGGAGGTGATGCCGGCGACGACGTGGTGCGAGGCCGAGTTGCTGCGCGGCAGCCACTGCGAGCGCAGCGGATGAGACCACCCCTGCTCGGCGCGGGTCCAGCGCTCCCCTTCGGGTTCGGTCGCCGGGTCGACCGGGTAGGCGGTGATCGTGGAGGCGTCGATGGACGCCGCGACCGCGCCGGCGGGCCCGAACGCCTCGATCAGCAATTGGGCGACGTTCTTCAGTGCGCCGTTTCCAGCAAGCAGCCACCGTGTCAGCTTGGCTGCTTGCTCGTTCACGCAGGTGAGTCTATCGAGGCTGGGGGCCTGTTTCGGGCTCCGCGCCGGGGGCGTTTTCCTGCTGGGCGACCACCTCGTCGAAGTCGGGCAGGTCGTGTGCCGACTGGTAGAGCGCGGCGATCTGCTCGGAGGTCTCCTGCCCGGCCGTGGTGACGAGTCGGGTGATCTCCTTAGCGATCTCGGCTGCGGTCTTACGGTCCAGGATTCCGGGCTTGAGCCACAGATCGAGCAGCTGCCCGTTCATGTCGACCTTGACGGCGATGTCCTTGTCCTCTGAAAGGCGCTCTGCGGCGATGCCTTTCATCTTCTCGATGTGCCTGAGGAGGTGGTCGTAGACCGTATCGGCGTACGCCAGCGTGTTTTTCACATCGGGGTGAATGACGGGCATGAGGGATTCCTACACCATCCTCGTCGCGTCGATGGCCCTCGCGTTGGCTTCTTCCTGCGCCTTGGTCGAGGCGATGGAGGAGCGGAGTGCGGTGGAGGTCTGCGCGTTGTGCTGGGCGAAGGCCGTGCCGGCGATTTGCTTGCTGGCCATGAACTCCTTGATCTTCAGGTAGGTGCCGAAGTTCACCTTGCCGTGGGTGGCCAGGTATCTTTCGGCGAAGTCCGGGTCCCCCGACGCCCAGTCCGCCAGTTCTTGGGCGTTGAGGTCGTGTTCCTCGGCGAATTTCTCCAACTCTGCGTAGTTGATTTGGAACGGAGCCCCCGAGGCCGCGCCGGGAGGATTACCGGCCGGTGTGCCATCGGCATTGGTGGTGTTGCTGATCGGGGCCAGGCCTCCGCCGGCGCCGGGGCCGGCGGAGGCACCGCCGGGGTCGAGGGGCTCGACGTCGGGCACCATCATCATGAGCCCGTTGTCGTCGTACTCGACGTGGTAGCCGCCAGGAACGCTGCTGCTGACCAGCTGAGCGGGAATGGGGCCGATCGCGCCGGGGCCGGCGGCGGCGCCACCGGGATCGATCACTTCGTTGTTGTCGTGCCAGCCCGGAGCGTTGAAGTCGTCGTCTGGCCAGAAGTCTGACATGAGATCTCACATCCTCGCAGTGTCTAGGTGGTGGTGGTCGGGGCGCGGAATGCGCTGGCGGAGGCCTCGTCGGTAGCTTTCGTGGAGGCGATCGATCCGCGCAGGGCGACGGCGGTGTCGGCGTTGCGCTGGGCGTACGCGCCCGCCTCGACTGCGCGACTGTCGTTGTAACCCTTGACGTTCAGGTACGTGGCGTAGGCGACTTTGCCGTGAGTGGCCAGCAGACGTTCGGCGAAGTCGGTGTCGGTTTTGGCCCATTGCGTCACCTGATCCGCCTGCTGGTCGTGGTTCTGCGCGAACCCCTCCAGCTGGTGGTAGTTGACCGCGAAGACGTCCTTGTCGGACTGGGTGTGTTCGCCGTCGGTCTCGGTGGTGTTGCTGGCCGGCCGCACACCCTTCTTCACGGCGTCGGGGCCGGGGATCCACACTCCGCTGTCGCCGAGGGGGATGTAGCCACGCGGACCCAGATCGCCGGGCCTCAGGAACTTGATGTCTTCGATCTGGATGGGCTTCTCCCCCTTGGGCGGGGTGTAGGAGCCGGGGTGGAACTCGTTGGCGCGGGGGCTGGGAATCCACACCCCGGTGCCCCTCCCGAGCTCCTGCATGCCGTAGGGCCCGAGTGCGCCGGGTGCAGTGACCTGAATGTCGCTGGCGTAGAGCGGCATCCGGACGTCTTTGTCGGTGACCGATCCCGGCCTGATCTGGTTGACGCTCGGGTCGGGGATCCATAGGCCCGGCAGCAGTTCCTGATAGCTGTTCGGGCCGAGTGCGTTGGGGTCCTGTTCGACCACATCGGCGATGTCGAAGGTGGTCACGAAACTCTCCATTCCTCAGGGGTGCTCATGGGGTTATTCCAAGCCTGCTGCGATGCGTTCGTGCTTGGTGGTGCGTGTCGCCGGCGGCGGGGCGTCGTTCTCGAACGGCGACGGTGGGGCGGCCTGCGGCACCGTGGAGCTGGGTTGCGAGGCGGGCTGTTGGGGCGGGGCCTGTTGGGGCGCCGCAGCGCCGGCAGGTCCGGGCCCGGACAGCGGGACGCTATCCGGTGGCGGCTCGGCCGGAACCGAGGTGGACGGCGGCTGCGGAGCCGGATGCGGCGCCTCGTTGGATGGCGGCGGCGCGGCGCCGGGCGGCGTGTGACCCGGCTGCGGCTGCTGCGGTGGAACCTGGGGATCGGTCAGCGGCGGCGCCGAGGTGTGCGTGGACAGGGTGGGGTCGGTTTCGGTGGGGCGGAACACGCCTTCGAAGCCCTTCTGATCCTTGAACACCTCCTCCAGTGTGTGGATCTTGCCGGCTTCGCTCGGGTCGGCGACCAGCCCCGGCGCGACCGCGACCATGGTCTTGTCCTGCCACTTCAGCACGTCCCCCGGCTGCATGTCGGAGGGATCGACCTTGGCGCCGAGGTTCTTGCCGTCTCCCGGCAGATCCAAACCCGTTGGACTGTAGGCCTTCTGGGCGGCGTCCCCGCCGGGTGAAGCCTTGTCGATGGCGTTCTGGGCCGCGTCGGCGGCCTGCTTGTTCGGCGCCTCGACGACCTTGCCGTCGGGAAGGGTGACCGTGGGTTTGGAGCCGCTGGAGTTACCCGCGGGCGTGGCCGTGGCCGCCTGGTTGCCCGCGACGGGCGGGGCCGTCCCGGCGACCGCGGCCGGTTCAGCCGGCGTGGCACCCGGCGCGGAAGGAGGCGGCGCCGCATTCGCGGGCCCCGCGTTGAGGGGGGTGATCGGGGACTTCTTGTCCTCGGGCTTGTCGGCGTCGGTCTCGGCGAGCTTGCTCAACGGCTTGACCGCTTCCGACAGCGGGGACAGCGGGTTTCCGCCCCCGCCCATCGGGTTGCCGCCACCGCCGAGGCCGCCCAAGGGGTTCATGCCGCCCAAGCCTCCGAGGGGGTTGCCGCCCATCGGCATGCCGCCACCGAACGGTGATCCGCTGTTGAGCAGGTCCTCCAGCCCCTTGTCGTCGGCCGGCGGAGCGCTCAGCGAGGGGTCCCCGGCGGACGGGATCGCCGGTGGTGGGTCACCGGCCGGGCCCATCGGTGTCGGAGGCCCGCCGGCCGGGTTGGCCGGCACGTCCTGCTGGGTGTTGGCCGCCTTCTCCACAGCGGTCTTCACGGTGTCCAGCAGGGTGGACTCAGCCTGCAGCAGTCCGTCCCAGTCGCCCTCTTCGAGGGCCTTGGCAGTGGAGTTGAAAGTTCCGATCGCGTTGTTGATGGCATCGCGGCCGGCCTTGGTCACGTTGGCCGAGTTCTCCACGGCGGTCTTGAATGCCTTTGCTGCGGCGTCGAATTCAGACTCAATGCGCTTGAAGTCGGGTTTGACGTCGTCATAGGCGTCGATGCCGGACCGTTCACCGGTGTCGGTGCTGAACGGGAACTCGGGCAGCTCGCTGGTCGCCGGCGAACCACTGCCGAACAGTTCGTAGAGACGGACGACGACGCCGGTCATCTGGTTGGGGATGTCGGGGTCGACGTCGGTGGCCCAGGCCGGGTACTCGGGGGTGCTCATCCCGTCGGGCACGTTGACCTGGGTGCTCTGCAGCGGCGGCTTGTTGCCCGGCGCCGGCGGTGCGGGCCTGCCGTCGGGTGTCTGCTGCGGGACGGGTGTCCCGGCGAGGTACTTCTCCTTGCTGATCGGGTTGCCGTTCTTGTCGAAGTACTTGTGTTGCCCTGTGGCGGGGTCGATTTGGTAGTAGTCGCCGTTGGTGTTCAGCGGCGTGAACACCCCGTTGGGCGATTCGTGCCAGCCGGGGCTGCCGGGGTAGTTGGCCGGCTGGTCGTTGAGCGGGCCGACCTGGTTGCCGCGGGAGTCGATCGGTGCGTATCTGCCGTCGCCCATCCGGCGGTAGCCGGCGGGCGCGAACGCTTGCCCTACCGGCTTGAAGTTCTGATCGGCCTTGGTGAAGGTGCCGTCGCCGTTGTTGATCCAGTTCTGATTGCTGGCGCTGTCCCGGTAGGCCAGGGTGCCGTCGGCGGGCACTCGGGTGCCGTCACCGAAGACCAGGTAGCGCTCGGCGCCGTTGTCGTCGGTGTTGTAGTGGATGTTGGGGTCGCCGTAGGCGCGCTGAGCCTTGTCGAGGTTGGTGGTCCAGTACAGGTCCTCCTTGTCGATCACGAAGTCCTGGCCCGGCGCCTCCCAGCCGCCGTTCCAGGTGAAGCGCAATCCGTCGGTCGGCTCCCACGTCGTCTGCCCGTCGAACTTGGTGCCAGTCATCGTGTCGTGATACCTCCGGGTGCGGTGAAGCGGTGAGCGTGAGAGTCGGGTGGGATGGGGTGGCTAGAGGGCATAGGTTTCGCCTCCGGTCGGGTAGCCACCACCGGTGGTGGCGATGTGCACGTGGTCGAAGTGGTTCGCGGTGATGCCGCCGCGGTTCTCCATCGGCCGTGGTGACGATCCCTCCGTGTAAATCGTCTGTCGCCAAATCGCATGATCTAGGCCGTATTTCGGGGCGTTCTGCATGGCGAAGGCGAGTACGCGGTCACCGAGGGCCTTGCCGTCGGCGCTGGAGTAGTTCGGGATCATGACGTCGATCGCCAGGCCGTTGGGGTGCCACTTGAGGGAGTCCGGCCGGACGCCGCCGATGTCGGAGATCTCGGGGAACGCGGCGCTGATCGCACGTGCCAACAGAATCGTGTTGCGCTGCAACCCTTTCTCGGATGCCACCCCCGGCGGAAGTGCGCCGTTGGGGGTGGCGCGGGCGGCCAGGCGGGTGCCCTCGGAATCCCCTCCCTTGCCCGAACCGAGTGATGACAGCATGCTGGCCGGCGCCGAGGACAGCCCGGACAGTGCACTCAGCGGGTTACCGCCGCCACCTCCTGAGCCGCCACCCATGCCGCCACCGGACCCGCCGCCCATGCCGCCACCGGACCCGCCGCCCATTCCTCCACCGGATGCGGCGGCCTTGGCCTGCTGGTAGTACTTCTGGGCCAGCGAGTCGACGAGGACGCGGCGCATTTCGGCCGGCGGCATCTGGGTGCGCACCGCGTTCGAGCCGTTGGCCACGGCGTCGGCCTTGTTCTGCAGGGACGCCAGTGCACCCATCGGGGTGCCCTCGACTGGCGCAAGGGCGTCGTCGCGGCTGACGTACTGGTTGGTCGTGTTGTCGATGTCCTCGCGTCCGGCGTTGACGTGCTGACCCGACTCGTCGACGACCGGCACCAACGACGGGTCGACCTCGGCCAGCGCTGCACTGATCTGAGCCTGACTCTTGCGGGAGAGCACCAGGTGCTCGATGAAGTCGCCGAGGCCGTTGGGCAGTGCCTCCAGGCGCTGGCCGACGTCATCGGGGATGGTCGAGGGCAGCGGCGCAGTCACGGGCGTCCCCTCTCCGAGGAGACCTCGGAGTTGGTTGAGGATCGCTGTGATCTCGTCACGAGTTGCGCCGCCCGACGTCATCTACGAAGTGGGCTCCGGTGCGGTGCCGCCTTCGGCCCCGCCGCCCTCTCCGCCGGATTCGGCGTTGCCGTCGGGGTTGCGGGGTTCCAGGGCCGCAGTGCGGGTCTGGCGGCGTGGGAGCGCCGCCCTGGGGACGCCGAGGTCGACCAGCTCGGCGGGTTTCCAGCCCGCCTCGACGCACGACTGAGCGGCCTTCTCTATGTCGGAGTCCAGGCTCTGGAGTTCGGCTTCCTTCACGGCCTTGGCGTCGAGCAGTTCGCCGAGGCGTTTCACCGAATCCAGACGCGCCGCGAGCAGCTCGTTGGCGCGCTTGGTGAAGTCGTTCTTCTTAGCCACCGGTGGGGGTTCCTTTCCCTGATGTTTCCATTATTGGCGATACTCGGCGATTTTCTGCACGTCAGCATGTGTTTTCTTGGTGGTTCGATTCGCCGAGTCGATTGTGGGTGCTCACACGGCCGCCAGGTGGGTTTCGGCGAGGTCCCTGACCTCGATCATCGCGTCGCTAGCGACCTCTGTCTCCTCGCGCTCCCCGGAGATGGCGTCGCGCAGGATGAGCACCGTGGTGTCCGGATCGGGGCCGGGGCTGGGCTCTTCGTCGAGGATGGCCCACTCCCCTGTCTCGGGCTGGCACACGTAGTCGCCGATCTCCAGCTGGTCGACGGTGACGTGCCGGCTCTCGGCGTCGAGGTCGACGTAGCTGTGCGCGAGCTCCTCCGAGGACGCCGGGCGGGGACCGCCGGGGGCGCTGCCGAAGATCGACTCCACGCCGCGGTCCTGGAAGTCGAGCCATCCCGGCGGTGCGTAGCCGGCGGCGTGCGGGTCGAAGTGCGGGTAGTCGGCGGCCTTGAGCAGGGGCAGATTCTGGTAGACGCCGAAATCCTCGGGTTGGGTTGTCGGGTCGGTCTCTGGCGGCATGATGATGCCGCGTTCGTAGAGTGCCACCGGGGGGCGCAACTCCTCGACGATCTGCTTCTCGTCCTCGTCGGCCGGGTCGGAGGGGTCGGGCACGTAGAAGGCCTGCACTTCGGTGGGCCAGCCGGCGCGGTTGAGAGCGGTGCCGCGGCCGCGGACGCCAATGGGGACGGTGCGGCCGGCGTTGGCGTCGTTGTGGATCATCATCGCGGCCTGGGTGGACAGCTTGCCCAGCGAAAGACGTTGTGTGAAGTTGTCTTTCGCTTCGCCCTTGAGGAAGTCTGCGTCAGCTCGCTGGAGGGCGGCCACGCAGTGGAAGCGGCTGGTGCGGCCCAGGCGCAGCAGTGAGGAGAACTGTCGCAGGGTTGGGCAGTCTCGGGGGGCGCCCTTGCCCTTGGTGTTGGCGTAGAAGGTCTTGATGGCGTCCTGGAACTCGGTGTACTCGTCGAAGACGATCATGAAGGGTTCTTTGGTCGATAGTGCGCGGCGGTTGCGCTTGTAGAGGTTGTAGCGCTGCTGCATCTCCTTGTAGATGGTGTTGACCAAGGCGATCGCCTCGTGCGGCTCGGTGAGGACGGCGACGACATTGGGATAGGTGCGGTAGCTGGTGAATTCACCGCCCTTGAAGTCGATGATGAAGATGCGCACGCCCAACCGCGCGGCCTGCACGATCGCGTTGTGGATGGTGGCGGTCTTGCCGGTGCCGGTGGGTCCCATCAGCAGCATGTGCGGGTTGACCTTGAGGTTCCATTCGATGACGGTGCCCTCTTCGTCGACGGCCAGCGGGATGGCGGCGTGGTCGTAGGTGGCGCAGGCCTGCTCCACGGTGGACACGGGCGCCTGTACGGGTGGGTAGACCTTGGTGGGCAGCTCGGGGCGCTGTTCGAAGATGGCGGTGCCGGCGAGATGGTCGAAGCGGGTGGCGCGCCACCGGCCGGGCAGCAGGTCGCTGATCTTGCGGGCGATCGACCGGATACGGTCTGTGCCAGACAGTTTCGCGCCGATTTGATGGTGAACGGTGAATTGTACGAGGTCGCCGCTTTCGGTGTACTGCAGGTCGGTGACCGTGGCTCCGGAGCCGAACAGCTCGGTGCTGGCGATCTGCTCGCGCAGTCCACGCACGGTGGGGGTCTCGGTGTTGACGCTGGCCAGGTTGGCGGTGATCAGCTGATCGGTGGTGGCGTAGGACAGCGTGTAGTGGGAGCCGACGGCATCGTCGAGGCGGCGGCTGAGCTCTGGTTTGAGTTCTTCGCGGCGTCCGCGGTAGGCCAGCACGATGGTCTTGGGTTTCTCGGGTTGGCCGTCGACCTCCTCGTCCCATTCGGTGATCGCGACCAGGCGGCGGCGTGGCAGCTCGTCGTAGCCGAGGTACGGGTAGAGCGCCCACTCGATTTCGTTGAGGTAGCGGGCACGCTCGCGGCGTTCGCGCAGCTTCTCGGTGAGCAGGTCGGCCGCGGCGTAGGCGGCGATGACACCGATGGCTGCGGCGATCAGGTCGGGGATGACGGGGATCAGCGCGAGGATGAGGATGCCGCCGATGAGTGCGGTGGCGGCTACGACGGGAGCCGCCACCGGCGGGACGGGACGGCGGTCGTCGGGGTCGTGCTGGACCGGTGCGGCCATCCGGACCCCGATCATCACCGCGGCGACGATGCCGATGGCGATGGCGGCCAGCGCGGCGACGGCCAGCAGGGTGGGCCCCGCGCCGCGAGGGTTGGCGCCGGGTAGGGCCAGCAGCGGGTTGCGGGTGGTGAAGTACCCGTGGCGCAGCGCCCACGAGGTGGCGGTGGCGGCGCCGCTGAACCACAGGGCGCCGAGCACCACAGGGACCGCGAGGACGGCGACGATTCCCGGATTGCGTTGTGCTGTTTCAGTTTTGGCCATGTCAGTAGCCCTTCGGCGGTGCGTAGGGGTTGGCTTGCTGCACCTTGGACATGAGGTCGGATCCGTCGGCGGAGACCGAGTATCTGGTCATGACGTAGTGGATGGCGGCCGCGGCGTTGGCGACGGGATCGAGGATGTCGCGGGAGGTTCCCGGACGCCAGTGGGCCTCGAAGGTGGGGCGAATCGTTTGGAGCCACCCCATCGAGGGGGTTCCCTTGGAGGCGTTGCTGTCCCAGCCGTTGACCGCGCGGGGGTTGTTGCCCGACTCGCGCTGTCCCATGGTCAGGAGACCGGGTAGCCACTTGGCGACGGCGCGAGGATCGGTGATGCCGTTGGCGGCGAGGGCCTTGATGGCCCACGCTTTGGGTCCGCCGGCGGCGAGCAGGTGCTGCTGTTCCTGGTCGTCTGGTCCGCTGGCGTTGAGGTCCTTGAGATAGTCGGCGGACATCGACTTGATGGTGCCGGCGTTGAGCGAGTCCTTGCCGACGGCATCGGTGAGCACCGCGCCGGCCTGCTGCAGCCCCTGGGCGATGGTGGTGAGCACACCGAGTTGACCCATCGGGGTGTTGGCGATGGGACCCATCGCCTGCAGGGCCGTCTTGACCTGGTTGACGATCTGTTCGATCTTGTCGCGGCCCAAGGTGGAGTTGGCAGCCGAATCCTCCAGGGAGGAACGGAGTTTGCGTTCCAGGTTGTCCATGGCGCGGGCTTGGTTGGCCTGCTTGTCGACGTCGGATTGGTAGGCGTCGCCGGCTTGTCCCTGGATGCCGGTGCTGGCGTCGGTGGAGCCGAGGCGATCGAGCACTCCTGCGGGGAAGCCGCTGGAGTTCGGCATGGCCGGGTTGCCTTGGCCGAACTGGTTGAGAATTTGCCCGAACGGAGCGAGGAGGCCCGACCCGATGCCCATCAGCGCAGACGGTAGGCCGGCCAAGGGTTCCGCCAGACCGGAGAGCATGCCGGCGGCGTCTTGCGGGCTGATCGGTGGTTTGGCGGCCGCGGCGGGGTCGGCGGCGTCGTCGGGGGTGGAGGGCGAGCCGTCGGCGCCGCCCTCGGCGTGGTCGTGGCCGTGATCGTCTGTGCCGCTGCCGGGTCCGGCTGCAGCGGGGTCGCTGGCGGCCGGTGCGGGGGTGGCGCCCGGTGTCCCCGGCGGCGGGGTCGGGGCTGGTTGCGCTGGTGTCGGGGTGTTGCTGGTTGCTGTCTGCGGGGCCGCGGGGGCGGCAGGGGTGGGGGCGGCGGACTGCTGCGGCGGTGCTGTGGTGGGGCTGCCGGGCATTCGCGGCGTGATCGGCAGGATCGGGGCCCGGCGGTTGTCGCGCGAGCCAGTGTCGGTGTGGGTGCCGATACCGGGGGGCAGCGGGGGTGCGGAGGCGTCGGCGAGCTGCTCTTCGCTCACGGGGTCGGCACCTCCTGGTCGGACTGTGTGCGGGGTCGTTTGACGATGACGTTGCCGGTGGGCAGGACTCCCACGGCGATCGGTTGATTGATGGTGGTGGCGTCGATGCCCAGCGTTGGCGTGATCGCGATCATGACGGCCGTCGGCCCGTGGCTGGGGGTGAAGTTGAAGAAGACGAGATCGCCGGGGCTAATCGCGCTCGGGTCGACGCGATCGCCACTGTCAATCTGGGCTGCGACGTCCTTGGGCAACGTGACCTCTCCCCGTGTGGCCTGGTAGTACGCGTATCTGACCAAGTTAGCTGCCGAAAAGGCGTCGTTCGTGGGGCCAGCGGTACTTCCGTCGGCATCGGTTGCCAGTAGGCCCACCTGGTTGTTGGCCAGGGCGGCGGCTTGCCGGCCGACTTCGGTGCCCGGTGTGGTCAGGGGCGGGCCGACGACATCGCCAGTACGCACGGCGTTTGCACATGCGGTGGTGTTGGCGTCGGCGGTGGGGGGCGGGGTGAGGGTGGCGTACGGGTTGGTGGGGGACGTGCTGTTTGCGCTGGTCGTCGTGGTGGTGGTGGCAGTGGCGGGGGTCGAGGTGGTGGTGACCGGTGCTGTGGTGGGCGTGGTGGTCGCCGGCTGCAGGGCGGTGGTCTCCCAGGCGGTCACCGGAGCTTGATCGATCGGCACGGAGGTGGCCAGGCGGGGGACGACGGCCAGGGCTGCGGTGTTGCCGACGGAGTAGCCCAGCCGGGATTCGCACTGGTAGGCGAAGTTGTGCTGCTGATCGGACATCCGGCTGAGTGCCACGATCGCGGTGATGACCAGGACCAGGACCAGGAGGATCACGACCGCGGCGACTGCGAGGATGACCGGCCATCCGACGGCGCCGACTACCGCGGAGCCGGCGGAGACGGTGACCTTGCGGATCCCCTGAGCTGCTGCGGCGCCCGCCAGCCCGCGCAGGATCGACTGGCGAGGCGGTTCGGTGTTCGGTGAGCTCACGGGGCTCCCTTCTCATCGTCGCTGTGTCGAGGCCCGGCCGGCGGGGGCAGGGGCCGGGTGGATCCGGTGGCCGGCGGCGCAGGTGGCGCGGCGGGTGGGGTCGGATCTGCCGGCTGCTCGAACGGCGAGGGCGGCGCCGCGTCGGCGCCGGCGGACCCGTGCCGCGGCCCTGAGGGCGGGGACGTGTCATCGCCGCTGGTGGTGGGGTTGTTCCAGTCGGGAAGTGGTGCCCCGGAGCCGGTTCGGGGAGCCGTGGGTGGTCCACCCTGGGGGCCGGCGCCGTTCGGCGTGGGCCCTGGGGACGTGCCGTAACCGCTGGTAGACGGTGGCGACGAGGCCGGGGGCGATTGAAGGTCGTTGGCGCTCAGCGGCGTCGGCCGTGATGGCGGGACGTCCCGGCCAGCAGGCGCGGCGCTGAACTGCGTGGTGGGCGGAGCCGTTCCCGCCGGCGGCGCCGACGGTCCCGGCGGTGCCGAGGGAGCTGGAGGCGGTCCCCCGCCGTTGCCTGCGGCGGCGCTGGCGGTGGTGTCGGGTGCCGTCGCCGTGGATGCGGTTGGCGGTGCACTCTCGGTCTTGGCCTGCTCGGTCGCCGCCTTCGCGGCTTCCCTTTCCTGGCGGGCCCGTTCGCGTTCCTCGGCGTCCTGCTTGCGGTTGTAGATGTCGGCGCCGCGGTCGAGGTGGCGGACCATCGAGGTTCGTCCCCCACGGACGAACGGTGCCACCACGCTCAGGGCGTGCGCGGCCGACGGGGAACGGGCCGCGATCACGCCGCCGGCCATGGTTGCGCCGACACCAGCGGCGACCACGGTGCTGTCGCGCAGGAATCCGCCGGCCTTCTCCTGCAGGATGTTCGTAGTCGGTGGGGGCGGTGCGGCACCGACGCTGTTGATGACTCCGGATGCGACGTTGGCGCTGGTCTGCTTGAGGTTCTTCGACATCGCGAAGATCAGGCGGATGGCCACCATCATCAGGATCAGCGCGGAGAGCATCGCGACGACGCCGTTGCCTTGTTGGCGGAAGACGACGGTCACGATCTCCCCGATGAAGATCGTCATGGTGATGTAGCCGAACATGGCCACCCCGGAGAACAGCATGGCGACGAACGTGTTGACCAGGGAGGCCTGAGGCCCGCCGGGGATGACGCCGACGGCGAAGCCCCACAGGAGTTTGAAGGCGTTGGCCACGGCCCGGAAGAACTCGAGCACGATGTGGAAGCCGAGGACCACGCAGAACAGCGCGAAGATGCCGATGAACATCAGCATCAGGACACCGGTGCCCAGTTGTCCGGGGCTGGGGTTGTCGGCGGTGGCTTTCATCGCGGCCGAGTCGGAGGCGCCGCAGGCCCGGATGCCGTCCTTGATGTTGTCGGGGTCCCCGGAGTTCACTCCGTCGCTCCAAGCCGCCGCGCAACTGGGCGTGCTGTCGGGCTGGCCGGCGAAATTCCAGGTCTGCAACGGCCGGCGGACGAACGAGGTGGCCAGCGTCCCCTCCAGCCGGTTGAGGGTGTCGGTGGTGTTGTCGAGACCGGCCACGGAGTTGGAGCCCAGGCTGACGGCCACGTCGCGTCCCTGTGCCAGGGGCCCGGAGTCGGAGATGACCCAGCTGATCGGTGAGTAGACAAGGGCGCCGCCGATGAGTGCGACCAGCACAGCGGCGGCGCCCTGGGAGGCGGCACGGGGCAGGTTGCCGCGCAGGATGTTCAGGGCGACGAAGGTGGCGGCGATGATCGCGGCGATCGCCGCGACGCCGGGCAGGATCTGTCCGGCGTAGTCCTGGACGACGGAGGCGACGGGCTGTACGAGGTCGGGCAGGAACCCGAAGCTGATGACGTACATGAGGAACCAGATGGCGACGCCGCCGATGACGACGAACAGTCCGGCCTCGGCTTCGAGCAGGGTCGCCAGGACCGCTTGAGATCCCCCGTCGAGGACCGATCCGTAGTCGGTGGAGATGGCGTAGCGCGACAACGGGACCCCGTAGGAGTCGGTGACCCCGAGGACGTAGAGCACCGGGCTCTGCGGTCCGATCGCAGCGTGGGCTTCGGCAGGAAACGCCAACGCGATCAGGCACAGGCACAGCTGCAGGTAGATCGGCAGCAGGATGAATTTGCGCAACCGGGTGGTGCTCGACAGCGCCCAACCGCGGGCGAACAGCTGGCTCAGCGTGGGCAGGGCGGGGTCCCAGCCTGCGGGGAGGAAAGCGGCGGCGAGCATCAGATGGTCACCTGCTCAGGTGTCGTGGACACCGCGCGGGCCCGGTCTTCGCGGGCGGGCCCGAAGATCTTCCCTCGCCCGATGCGCCCGCGGCCGTCGGCGATGAAGCACTCGCCGCGGCGATTGGGGGCGACGGTTTCCCCTCGGCCCACCGGCGGTGAGGTGTTCTCACGAAGCTGCTTGATCAAGTAGGCGTCGCGCTCGATGTCCACACCGAGCCACTCCAGGCTGTTGGCCGCCAGGGTGGTGTGGCGCTGACGGAAGGCGAACCGGTTCGGGATGAGGTTGTGCGCGGTGGACGCGTAGTCGGCCTTCGGGTCCTGCGAGGACAAGATGATGCCGGCAGCGTGCTTGCGGCCGTCTCGGACGAACTCCTCGACGATCTGCTTGCCGACGGTGGTGGCGGTGAAGTGGTAGGCCTCGTCGACGACCAGGGCGCCGAAGCGGCCCGGCTTGAGGAACTGATCGCGGGCCAGGAGTCCGACCAGCTCGTAGAGCGTGTGTCCGAGGCGTTTGCGCCAGGGCAGGTTCGCGTAGGCGTGGGTCAGCGTCAGCTCGTCGACGGTGGGCAGGGCCAGGGTGTGGGTCCGCACGACGGTCGCCGTGGCCGACAGCGGCATCGGTGGCAGCGCTCGGTCGAACAGCACCGGCGCCTCCACGGCGTCCATTGCACGCACGAGGGTCTGCTGATCGTCGGCGTCGCGGCCATGGGAGCGGGCGGCCCGGTAGGCCAGGTGGTCGCGGACGTCGGCCAGTGAGCGCAGGTTGTGTGCGCCGCGGTGTTCGGGTTGCAGGGTCTCGGCCAGCAGCACGCCCGGTGCGGAGACGACGGGGATGTTGAGTAGCGGCAGGATGGTGTCGAGGGCGATGCGCCGCGATTTGTGGGGATCGTCGAACAGGCGCAGCGGATCGAGGGTGAACTTCGGCTCGTCGAGGGTGATTAGGGTCGAGCCGGGGATCGATTCCAGCAGCGGGATGTATTCGCCTTGCTGGGAGCGGTCGATGACCAGGAACTGTCCGAGGAGGTCGGCGATGATGCTGATCAGTGTCTTGGTGAAGTAGCTCTTGCCCGACCCGAGCTCGCCCGCGATGGCGATGGCAGGGCTGATGTCGGAGAGCACCTTGTTCAGGAAGTTGAAGTGCAGCGGCTCGAAGAGTCCGGACAGCAGGTTGACGCCGATGATGGGTCCGGTGTCGTCGAGCAGTCGCGCGGTGGTGAAGGGGACGAACCCTGCCCAGTCGGGGGTGGCGGTGACGTGTTGGTAGTCGGTGTACACGCTGTCGGCCGGCGCGCCGGGGTTGAGCATCATCCACAGCTTGCGTTGTGCTCCGCGCGGGGCGTCGACGCGGATGCCGAGGCGGCGGAACTTGGCTTTGAGGGTTCCGACGCTGCGGGTGAGCTCGGTTTGGGTGGGAGCGCCGACGGCCAGGACGGTGGTGAACTCGACCTCTTCGGCGTTCTCGTTGGTGGCGAGGCTGTCGTTGTAGGCGGCGAGCGTGTCGACTTTGCGGCGCAGCTCCTGGGTGTGGAAGCCGACGTCGCTGTCGCGTTCGCCGAGCTGGACGCCGAGCTTGCCGAGGACCTTCTCGTTTTGTTGCATGGCAGATTCGCGGTCGCGGCGGCGCACGCGCATGGCCCAGTCGACGCTGACGTCAGGGATGCCGTCGAGCACGGAGAGGAACTCGGAATGGCCGGGGAATCCCATGGCCGGCGGGAACGACATCGGGGTCAGCATGGCTTGGTAGCTGTTGATGACCTCGCCCTCGTCGAGCCGGATCATGGCCTTGAGCATGGGGTCGAAGCTGCGGCGGAATGATTTCTCGGTGCGGGCTCCTTCGTCGAGGATGCCCGGAAGGAAGTAGGGGGTGGGCGCCGCTGTGCTCGGTGAGGCGTTCGCCGGGTTGTGTGGGGCGTGTTCGAGTGCCGATCCCCGCATGAGGTTGTGATTCCAGATGAAGGGCAGCAGCCCCTCGGGGACGGGTTGGAGCCGGAAGTTCGATTCCGGGTCGATGACGGTGAGCAGCTCGTCGGCGGCGGCGAGTTGCTCGGCGACGTCGCGCGCGGTGGGCTCACCGGTCAGTGCGCTCTTCCCGAGTGGGAAGGTGATCGTGTAGATGCGGGTGAGCGGTGCGATCTCGGCGATGCGCTTGTACCCGGCGACGGCTTCCTTGATGTAGTCCGGGGTGCGGTGGAGGTCGACCCGATCCAGTGAGCGGTTCATGACGTCGACGAGATCCAGGGGGGCCTGCAAGCTCAGCAGCAGGGTGTTGTCGGGGCAGTTGAGGATGAGCGATTCGTGCGCGTCCGCGACGCCGGCTTTGTCTTCGGGTTGGCGCAGGCCGTAGTCGAGGGCCTCGACGAAGTAGGTGGCGAAGACGCCGCCGTGGTGGGTCCACTGCAGATGGTGGCGGCGGGCTGCGGTCGGTTGTCGGAGCTTCACGGGGCGCTCGGGTCCTTCGTGTGCGGGGTGTGCCGTGGCGGCGGGTTAGGCGGCGTCGATGGGGGTGTCGTCGATGACGAATGCGTGAGGGTTCGTCTGGGCTTGTCGATCGAGTTCCTCGCGGGCCAGAACGGTCGGCTTGCGGTCGACGACGAGACTCACCAGGCGTGCGGTCTTGCCCAGGACCGGCACTCCGTCGTACTTGATCAGGCTCAGGGCGGCGGTCACCGCGAACGCCAGGATGACGCCGGTACCGAAGACGGCGACCGCGTTGTAGGGCAGCAATCGGGTGGCGAAGATGGTCGCGACGAGCGTCGCGGTGAATCCGACGATCTGCTCGATGGGACGCGCGCCGCCGGGCAGTTTCCGGCCGCCGGGAAGGCGGCCGACGTAGGTGCGGAATCGTCGACCCGAGGTCGCGACTCGTACCCAGCGCACCCAGGTCATGCGGCCGCCGACTGGCCGGTTACGTTACCGGATGCGGGCAGGAGCGGAGCCGGGGCGGGCATCGAGTAGCCACCGCCGCCACCGATCTGCTCGCCGGTGCTGCTGCCGGCGCTGATGAGCGACGGGATCATCGCGAACACGCCGGCGGCGCCGGTGATCGCCAGGGCCGAGACCGCGATCTTCACGGGGTTGCGGCCTGCTTCGCCGAACAGGTTTCGGAAGAAGTAGTAGATGCCCCAGAGCAGCAGCAGCGTGCCGGCGCACCCGACGGCGACGACGCGGATGTTCTCCAGGAGGACTTGGATGTCGGTCATTGGAGCGGTCCTTTCGTTCTCAGTTGGTGGGTCAGCCGCGCGTCGGCGTTGGCGGCGGAGTCGTTGGGGTGGTGGTGGTGTTGGTGGCTTCTTGCGGGTTGTCGGGGCGGGTCTGCAGTAGCGGTACCGAGGCGATCGAGACCACTTGCCACTGCCCTTCGACGGACTTGAGCGTGAGCGGGTAGGCGAGCTGGGTGAGGGTGTAGTTCTTGGTGCGCGCTGCCACGGTGATGTAGACCTCGGCGCTGTCGGCGCCGCTGCCGTTGCCGCTGACGTTCGCGTCCACGGTGATGGTGTCGACCTTCGCGTAGGGCGCCGGTTGGATCGGCTTGTCGGTGGCGTCGGCGGTGACGTAGCGAGCGAAGTCGGCGCCACCGGTGAGGTAGGAGCGAACGAATCCGGCGGCGGTCGTCGCCAGTGGCGAGTCCGGGGCGACGGTGTAGCGGTAACCCAGTCGGAAGTCCACGCCGACACCGGGGCCGGCCACTTGCATCGGCAGGGCGGTGGCTCGCGGAGCGCCGTCGAGGACGGTGATCGGGACGCGGTAGTAGGTGCGTTGCGGCGCGGTGGTGGTGGCGCCGTTGACGAGACCGGAGACGGTGACCGTCCACAGTGCAACGCCGTCGTCGGTGGTGGTGATCTGCTTGGCGAACGCGATGTCGGTGTCGGTGAACTGTCCCGCAATGGGCGGCAGCTTGATGTCTTTGAGGGTGACGTATCGCGCGAGCTTGTCCTCGTCTCCGGCTTTGGCGGTGAGGTATGTGGTGACGTAATCGCGGGCGAAACCGGTGACGAGGGTGGACGCCGGCACGGACGCGTTGCCGGGGGTTGCGTCGGTCTGCGCGGCGTCGGGCCACAGCGATGTGAGAAGTGAGATGACGGCGAAGAGTCCGCCTATGACGCCGAGCACGTTGACGGCTCTGCGCATGATCAGGCCGCGATCGAGGGGCTTGACCAGCTCGTCGAAGTGCTTCCTTTTACTGGGAACTTTACCTGTCACGGTAAATCAGTCTCCCACAGTCCCGGCGCCATTCTCGGCGAGCGCACGGGGCAATGCGGCGTCCGCTTCGGGGCTGTCATCGACGATCAATTTGAGAAGAGCGGCGCGGGCGTTCACGTCGAAAGGATCGTCGTGCAGTTCATCGCAGGCGATCTTCACCGCGCGCGAGTAGGCGCGCACAGCGGCGATGGCGGGGCTGATGTCGACGTTGCGCGAGCGGGCTGATGCGGAGGTCGCCATGGTGGGTGTCCTTCTTGGGAACGGGGAGCGGACCTGAATGCCGCCTCTATCCGTGAAGTACCGACCGCGGGGGTGGTTTCCGTCGTGCGCCTGGGCGTCGATTTTCGTTCCGGGCCCGTGCAGCTAACGCGCTATCGCGAGTAGCGCGTCCCCCAGATCTTCGTTCTGTCGAAATATCAGATTTGCCTTACCCCCTTGACAGGGGGCTTACGCTGGCTGTGCAGCGGAGCGATAAGGCCAGCGTAAATCACTGGACGGATCTTTGCTCGCGCTATTTTCGCAGGTCAACCGTGTGAATGTGACCTCACAACCGTCGCCGAAGACTTCCTCGCAGGTCGCGCACATGAATTGTGCGCGACCGCTCACGACCCGCGCACATGCCGCGTGATCAGCTATCGGCGGAGCCGCGCACGTTCCGCGCACATGACGCGCACGACCGAGTGCACACTGGCCGCTCATCGGCGCGCACGATGCGTGCACACCCGAGATCAGTGTGCTGTGAGCGTGAAAACAGCGCGGCTAGATTTCCGTCGCGTGAGAACTCCGAATCGCGTTCGCGCAACCCTCAGGCATCGCATGCTCGCAGCTCCAGGCAGTGTGACGACTCAAAGAGTGGCGTAGATCACACTTGTGACAGGTGCTGCCGGGAACCTGTCACGGCGCCCCTCACGTCGTAGCTGACGGTTAGCTCACAACTCGTTCCGAGGCTGAGGTCATCAGATGCGCCGCACTGGCGCTCAACGACTCCTTCAGGAGAACCGGCGATGACCACTCAACCTCTTGCCCTCCCCCGCCCGGCCGCCGCGCTTCGCGAGCACGCACTGCGCACCGCCGGCCTGCGCTCGCACCGCGCGCTCGTCGACGGCTGGTTGCGCGCCGCCGACGTCGCCGGCGTCGAGCAACTCCTCGACGCGCTCGGCGGCCGGGACACCACGTCGACTGCACTGTTGCTCTCGGAGCACCGCCGCGGTGTCGGCCTGGCCGCGACACTGCTGCTCGGCGCCAAGGCGGTGATGCTCTCCTCGGTCGCCCGGCACGCTCCCGGTGACTGCCTGGAGGAGCGCTTCCAGGTCACCGTGGATGCGTTCTTGTCGCGCGCACTGCCGGCGGTGAGACCCTCGCACAAGCACGCCGATGCGCAGCTTTACTGGATCACGTTGCGCACTGTCACGAAGATGCACGAGGCGCCGATGTGCTCGGCGGAACCGTCGTTCGAGGACGTTGCCGGTGAGGATGTTCACGCCGAGGCGGACAGCTATTTGACCGCCGACGTGCTTCTGGATTGGGCGCTGTCTCGCGGCGTTCTGGCTGAGCAGGACCACCGTGCACTCAAGATTCGGTTCGGCGGTGACGCCGCGGTGCCGGTGCGTGAAGTCGCGGCGCTGATGGGCGTCACGGAGAACAAACTGGAGTCACGTCTGCGGCGCGCACTCACGCGGTTGCGTGATGCCGTGGAGTCCGACCGTGACGACCTCGATCGCGCATGTGTTGCCGCGCGGTGGGGCCGTGAGGACGCCGTTGGAGCCCTGCGAACTGGTGTGGCCGCATGACCGGGTTCTCCGATGCCGACGGGATAAAATTCAGCGACGCTGGCAACGCGCTCGACTCGGAGTGGCGTGCGGCTCCAAGCCCCGAAAGTGATGTCGATATGTCCGATCTGTATCACCGTCATGCAGACGCGATCGCCGATGACTTGCTCGCCGACCCGGACTTGTTCGAAGACGTGAGTGCTGAGTTCGCGTCGAACTCCGACGAAGGCTACGGCGAGTGGATGCCCGGCGACGAGGATGGCGCCGACGGGAGCGGCGGCGCCGATGAGTACGACGCGGCCTATGCGGGCTACGGCGACGAGGACCGCCATCATCGCGATCTCACCGCGGACGAGCAGTCCGATCTCGACGAGTTGAACCGAGTGATGACGGGCGCCCCGGATCAGGGCCTGTTGTCGGGCACCGGTCGTGGGGCGTACGTCCATTCCGACGATGACGACATCGTGGTGCCCGACGACGTGAACGCCGGAGCAGTCGACGTACCGGCCGGCGACAAGCCGTGGTGGCGGTTCGGATGGTTCGACGCGGGCCGCCGCTCGCACCGGCTCGGCGCGATTGCCGCGGTGGTCGTGGTGGTTCTCGCCGTCGTGGTTCTGGTCTTGCCTGGCGGCGAGCAGGAGAAGTCCGCGACGACCGCCCCGACAACACCTGCCTATTCGGTGCCAACGATGACTGCGCAGCCTCCCGCCTCGTCGGCGCCGGCTGACCCTGGCATGCCCGGCGCTGACGGACCGATCGGAATCAAGTCCGCGGCGAGCCGGTGCACCGCCGGGTCGACCGATCCGATGCAGGCCTTCGACTCGGACGTCAACACCGCGTGGATGTGCGTTCCGGCGTACGGCGTTCCCGGCACGGTGCTGCGCGTGGAGTTCGACAATTGGTACGTCGTCACCGGCGTCTCCATCGTGCCGGGATGGAATCGCGCCAATCCGGACGGCTCGGATGAGTGGCTGAAGCACAAGACCGCGGCGACGGTGGAGTACCAGTTCAACGATCCGGACGAGACGCGCCTGACTCAGCCGACCAACAATCTTCGCGACGAAGTGGTCACGCCCGTTCAGCCGCCGGTGTTGGCGTCGGCGATGACGATCACGATCACCGAGTTCGGTACGCCGACCGGACCGGTGGCGGACACTACGACCATTCCGGGCCAGGGCGGGGTCATCGCCTCGGACACACCCAAGACCGGTGACCTGAAGGACTTCGCGGTGTCCTCGATCAGCATCATCGGGCACCGCGCCGCCTGAGTGTCGCTGCTCGGCTCTAGGGTCGAAGGATGCGCCGCGCGTACGTCGAATCCCATGAACCTCTCCCCCGCGCTCTGGCGCTGGCTCTGCGGTGGGCCGGTGAGGATGCCACCATTCACGCCCCCGACACCCGCAGCGTCGAGGAGAACAAGCTCGATCAGCTCGGCCTGCCGGTTACCTCGCCATCGTCGAAGTCGCGGTACCACGATCTGCCGCGGGGCACCGTCGTTGGCTTCTTCTTGAACCTGGCCGAGGTCTTGGATGTCGAACGCAGTGACGTCAATGGCCTCGTGGTGGTCGGCGCACAGGGACCGTCGAGATTTCCAGGGGTGCCGCATCACGGACCGTGGGTAACCGCGTTCGCCCCGGAGCATCTTGGCGGCCAGGAGATCGCGCCCGTGACGGCGGCGCCGGCCGCACTGCGCGCCGCCATCGAGGGGCTCACCGGAATCGCGGTGGGCAACCAGGGACTGCTTGACAAGCGTGAGCGCTCCGAAGTCATTCACGCGCTGACGTTTCTGCGCAGTCGTGGCTTCGCGCTCGATCCGGACGCGTTAATGGTGGAGGCGCTGCGCAATGAGTGGGGAGGCAGCGGCGCCGAGGAGCTGCGCCAGATCGCGGTCGACCTGAACAAGGGCAAGCAGCTGCGGTTCGACCGGGGCAGGCTGCGGCCTGAGCGTTTGGAGGAGTGGGCCGCGGCCGGGGACTGAATGGAGCCCGCCTGCTGCTGGCGGCGCCGGGCGTCCCGTATTCGCGCTACGTGGAGCGCTGCGTCGGTGCGGTGTTCACCGCGGCGCCGGTACGCGCTGCCAGTAAGCCGGTCTCTCCACGCCGCTGCAGAAGAGGAAGCAACTGTGCGCGGGTGCACGTGAGCGCCCGCGTGAGCGCGGCGGCGGGGTTGGGCGCTGACGTTCCCAGAAGCGTTTCCAGTTCGGTGGCGTCATCGTGGTCGACGCGCAATAGGGCCGCGTCGACGGTGCTGTCTGCGGTGTCGAAGATGAGCACGATGGTGTCGCCGAGTGCGGCGTCCAGGGCGGTCGCCACGCTGCGGAGCGATCCGACGCTGGCGCCGTTGGTTGCACTCTCCCGCCAGAACAGCGTGAGGTCGGTCAGCGGACCGGTGAACTTCCGTCGCTGCTTGGGTTGGACACCCAAGGCGGTCGCGAGGGCTGGAGCGATCTTCTGGCCGGACCCGCGGAGCAGGTCGGCGGTCACGGGCACGGCGACCCGGATCTCGTCGACGCCGTTGCGAAAGACGCCGCGCACGGTGTTCAAGGCGGCGACGGCGGGCCAGCCGTCGCGTTTGGTGCGGCGGCGAACCTTGCCGTCCTCGATGATGAATCCGGGTGCGCTGAGGTAGGATCGGACCGAGGCTTCGGCGACGTCGGGGAAGGTGGCGGTGATGTCGTCGACGATGGCCTGGGTGCTCACCGGTTTTCCGTGTGCTTTCAGGCGCAGCGCGATCTCGGCGAACACCCCGGTGTATTCAGGTAGGCCCCACCGGCGCAGTGCCCAGTTCTGCTTGGTGGTACGGACGAACCGGCCGTCACCGTAGAGCGCTTCGCGTATCGCGCGCTCGGAGTGTTCGCCGATGGTGTGGGCAATCTCTGTCGGCAGGGACGGGACCCCGATGAGGTGCAAACCGGCTTCTGCCTTCTCCGCGGTGGTCGCCCCCCAGCGCACCCACTTGTCGCCGAACCGGCGCAGGCTGGTTTGAGTGTCGATCAACGCGTTGGCGGTGGGTGTCGGGATGCCGATCTCGAGTAGCGCGCGGGTGAGCTGCTCATGGGTGGGTGCCCCGTGCTCGGCGACGGTGGCGTCAACGGCACGGACGGCGGCGCTCAGGCCTGCGGCGCGGGCGTCCTCCAGCCACGCACCGTTGCGCGCGTAGGGGCCGGCGATGTGCAGGAGCAGCTGCCCGGTATCGGTGTCCAGATCCAGGCCCAGCTCGTCGAGGGCGCGGCGCGCGGTCAGCTCGCGGGTGAGGGGGCCGAGCCGGTGGCGTAGTTCGACGCCGGCGGCGACGATCGCGGCGTTGGAGGGATCGGTGAGTAGATCGGTCAGGCGGCGGTGGGCGCGGGGTTGGTTGCGCTGAACGTTGACCGGTGCGACGCCGAGCTGGGCGGCGGTCATCGGGATCGTCTGCGGGTCCAGTGCCCATCCGCGGGCGGCGAGCACGGTGCGGTCGTAGTCGGAGAGGCGGTCGATTATGCGTCCGACGGCCGTGGCGAGGTGTTCGTCAACTCCGCCGGGCGGGGTTGTGCGGGCGAGGTGGATCGCGTCGCGGGCGGCGGCGAGGACCGATTTGACCGTGCCGACGCCGCATTGGGGGTGGTCGAGAAGTGTGGCGATGGATTCGTCGGCGAGGTCGCCGAAGGTGACAAAGCGGGTGCCGTAGAAGGTGCGGGCGCGAGGGGGAAGCCAGTTGTAGTGGATCGGTTGTGCGGCGATCTCGTCGAAGCCGGCGATCAGGCGGGACACGGGTGTGTCGAGGGTGTCCTCGGTGTAGGCGGTGTTCCACCAGGTGTCGTTGTCGACGTGCTCGTCATCGACGTCGGTCATGCCGGGTGGTCGGGGATGGGGCGCCGTGGTGTGGTTTTGCCCGCCTCGAACAGCCACCGTTCGATCGAGTCGCGGCGCCGGAGGTGGTGCTGGTCGGCCCAGGTGCCGAGCAGGGTGGCGTAGCGCTGGTAGGCGGTGGACAGCCAGCCGCTGAGCGGCAGCGAGACCCAGCCGCAGTGCCTCTGCAGGGCCAGGGCGACGTTCTCGTCGAGGATCGCGCACGGGTGGTGCGGCTGGCCGCCGCCGGCGAAGTAGAGGTACTTGGTGAAGAACGCCGGCCCCAGACCGGCGATGGCGGCTCGGTTGCGTGGGTAGAGCAGTTCGTAGGCGGCCTGCGGGTCGGTGCGGCTCAGTGAGGCGGCCCGCTGCAGGAGCGCGGCCGCGGTGTCGCGATCGGCCGCCACGGCGGCTACGCGGGCTTTGTTGTTGCGACGCTTGTTGCCGCTGCCCCAGGCCAATGCGTTCCACAACAGAGTCAGAGCGGCCTCGGGATCGTCGGTGGCGACGTCGGCCAGCGCGAAGATGTCGGCGCGGCGGATCGCCTCCCCGGCCAAGGTGTCGGCGAGGCCGTGCTCGGTCAGTGTTCGAGTCCACCACGGCCGGCCGACGCTGATCGCGTGTTCGTGGATCCACTGATCCTCGTCGACGCCGGACAACTCGGACACGGCCCGCGTGGGCAGATGGATCTCTGTCAGTGGGGTTGCGGCCATCGCAACGATTCTCGCAGGCCTGCAGTCCGACTCGTGGGCTCACTGGCTGGTCGCGTGGGCCGCGATCTGCGCAGCGACGGTGGCGGCGGTCAAGGCGGACTGTGCATCACCGGAGCAGGTGAGGACGTCGATGATGACGGGCGAGGCGGCGGTCAGCGCATACGAGCACAGCCCGGTCGCGGCCTGCTGACTGGTCGAGACCGTCAACACTCCCCCGTCCTGTCGAAGTCCTCGCCGGGCTCGTGCAGGCTCTGCACGCGCACGTCGCCCCAGCCGGACCTCGCGTAAATGCCGGGCCCAGAATCTTCTCGCCAAAGGTGCCACATATTCGAACACATGTACGATTCGCGGTTGTGAAGCTGCGCCGTACACGCCGGGGATGGGCGGAGCCGCGGCCCTCGGTCTGTCGGCGCTGTGGCCACCGCCTGGGCCCTTTCCAGGTTCTTGTGGGGGTTGCGCACTGTGTTTGCGGGCGGATGCACCGCACCCACCGCTGCCGCTCATGTGACTTCGTGGCCTACCTGCCCGACCTGGGCCCGCGTTGCGAGTTACGCGAGATGGATCAGCGGCCGATGGAACAGCCAGACGATTCTTTGCCGGACGGCCATGGACCCGACGTTTGAGGAATGGGTCTCCTCGCCGACGTACCCGACCCTGTTCAGGGTGGACCGCGAGGTATGCATTGATCTCACTCGCGCGTTCCCCGGCCTCGGAGACGTCACCCGGCGACAGGACGAGCTGCCGTTGTGGGTGCGCGCCTGCGGGGTGCGGTTGGAGCTGGAGGTCCCCGGCCGCCTAGTCGCATGGGTGCGTCGAGCGGATGGCGGCTGGCTCGCCAACTGCGTTTGCTGGCCAACAAGCGCCAACGGCCAGTCCCGGCTGCGTATGCAGCTGTGGGTGGAGCCGCAGGCGGTCACTCCTCGCAAGTGATGGCCGGCGCAGCGGGCACGGCTGAAGCTTATCCGCCACCGACCAGGGCGCCGCCAAAGCGGGCATGTCGCACAGTCGACAGACGATCCCCGTTTGGAGGTTCGCGTGGGACCGATTGCGTAAAGGTCTATTTGAATATTGTTACCCGAGCGAAGAATTCACTACCTCGGGCTACTCGGACGCCCGCCCCTGCGTCACGGTGAATCGCCGCGATCCGACGCCCTTGCCCTCAGTCGGCGTGCGAATGGTCGTCACGGGCGCCGCGCTAGTCAACACCGCGGGTGATGGATCTTGCGCCGCGGCGTGCGCTGCCCAGGATGCCTTGCCGGCAACTCGATGCGGCCGATCGCCTGCCGGGTTCGTTGCGGATTTCGTTGGTGAGGAAAGTTCCCCGTGGCGGGAAACTCGGCGGCGCGTTCGCGCTTACCGGGAGGCGGCGGTCGGGCTTACCCGGAGGACGACAACATCGCGCGGACCCAAAGACGTCCGCGCGGTCGATCGATTCGTTTAGGCGCCGATGAGTTCGCGGGTCGACGGAGGAGTCGCCGGCACGAACTCGTACGGCTCCAGCGGGCGTGCGACCTGCCGGTGGCGGCGCGTCTGCGACCGGCGAATGGCCTTTGCCAAACGATCCTCGTCGATGTTCAAGTGCTCTTTGAGCTTGTCGCGCACCTGCGGAGGAATCGAGCTGCGGCCGGCTTCCATCCGACCCAGGTGCACTGGGCTGGTTCCGATCAGAGGTGCCAGCTGCGCAAGGCTGTAACCAGCCAAAATGCGGTAGTAGGCAAGATTACGAGCAGTCTCGGTGACGACGTACAGCTCACTGGCGTCAACGCCAAGCAGCTCAGCCAGCCGTGCGATGTACTTCGGCGACGGCGCCGCTTCACCCTTGACCCAGCGCGTAACCGTGCCCTGGTTGACATCCACGGCCGCTGCGAGGGCGCGATTGGTCAGACCCTGCTTCTTGGCCAGGTCCTGCATCTTGCGGTACTTGAAGACCCCGGGCATGCCTGCCGGTGTGGAACGCATGAGCGCGTCCTCCCTTCCCTGACCCGACGATCTCTCTGGCACGTCGACTATAACCGCCCCAATGTTCCCGGCACAGGTACCGCGGTGACGCAACACGCCGACGCGGACGAATTTCACTCCTGTCACACGCGTCGAAAACCGCTGGTCAGCCATATCAGATTTGGCGGAAACGGGGCCCCTCACAGCGGCTAGTTGCAACGACGAACATTGCCGCTGGTGGTAACGCGTGGCACGATTTGCGTTCATCGGACGCCTGGCAGCGTCCGGACAACTGAAAACCTCACCCAGAAAACCAAAAACCGGTTGGTAGCTGGCACTACCAACCGGCGGGCTCCCCCGAAGGGAAGCGGATGTCTTGGCGACACCGCCATTTTAGCGTGCTACCAGCACGTTTGGCAAACGTTGGATGCGACGAAAGTGCGCCCGCACGGTCACAAGACCGTCACGGTTCGCCCTTCGCCACGCCGTCGACGACGGTCCGCAGCGACCGCCTCGAACAGGCCGACTTCCGCATCCGCCGCCGCAACTGGATCCGCGCAGCCGGCGTCGTCTCCCCCACCACCCCGATGTGGACCTCTCGGACCACCTGGACCTGCGAAGTCGCCGCCTGGGCAGCCAGCACCGCCGGCCGTCAGGTCCTCCGCCAGGCCCACGTGACACAACGCCTGTTCACACGGGTCACCGCCGCGCTCGCGCGATTCGCCGACGGCACCAGCGGTCGGCACTGCGCAGTGACCAATGCTCGCGTCGCCCGATCGGCGGGCTGCAGCCCACGAAGCGTCACCACGGTGCGTGGGGTCCTCGCCGCAGCAGAGTTCGCCGTCGAGGTGCGCCGCGGTACCGGATCACCCACCACCCCCGTTCACCAGCGCCGCCCGTCGGTATGGCACCTCACCTCGCGCCGCCGGCCTGTGGACAAAGCCGGATTTTGCGACCTACCCCGTTCCCGAAGGGTTACGGGGTCTTGTCCTGTGGGTTCGACATCTCCAAGCGAGGCGCACAGCGCCCCGCAGCGAGATCGATCTGCCAAAAAACAGCGACGGCGCCGCGAACCGCGGCCGCTGCACACGCAGCGCTTGGCCGGATGGTTGGCCTCGACGTCGACCGGCCTCGGGGCGCGTACCGGTCACCACGTGGTGGGGCAGCTCTGCGACGCCTTGCACGCCAGCCACCTGGAGCTGACGTCGTGGACCGGACCCCAGCTCGTCCAGGCCCTCAATGACGACATGCGCCAACGCGGCTTCACCTGGCCCAACGAGATCACCCGGCCCGGTCCGTTCTTGGCCCATCGACTTCGCAATCTCCCGGCACGACCGACGCCGCCCATCCAAGCGAGACCGGCGTTCGTCATCCAGGCCGTCGATGCTGCCGCCCCCTCCCCCGCTCCTCGGCCGCCCTCGGAGCCGTCTGCCGCACGGCTCGAAGCCCAGCGCAGCATCCGCGAGATCCTCTCCCGCAGACTTCGACGCCCCGCGCGGGCCCCTGAATCACACGTTTGACCTGTTCAGACCGCCTCCTTGCCCGACCAAGCGAACCGTCGGCGCCTCGGATTCCAGACGTCGAACGCCGAGGTGGTTCAAGCCTTCCTTCAGGAACAACCGTCTGAGAGCCCCGTAGAGCGCCTAGAAGCGCCGGGGGCATGTATCCGGTACCCCTCGGGCGCCTGCGGCCGGTAGCGGCGCAGCTAGACGCCAATGCAGGCCGATCAAATCTCCTTAGCTAACCCGTCTCGAAGTTATTGCCGCTGCTCAAGGGGGTTATCGATCCCCTCACAGCACATAATCATTGTGCGCCGATTATGAGAATGATCAACGCACAATCTACGAGTAATCAGCGCACGGCCGATCAGCGGTCGACGCCAGGTGATCGCCAAATGATCATGGAGTCAATGTGACCTTCATATGAAGCGTGAACAATTCACTACTGTCACAGTGACGGATCGCGCCGAGATCAAGTGCTGAAGACATAACGTGATTCTTCCGAACTCATACCATCAATGTTGTGTGTGCGTGATGTACATGTGTGGTGATTGTTGAGTGATCTAGATGTGTGGTCTAGATGCAAGGCATGTGAGGGCCATGCGATTCAAACGTGTCGCAAACGTGACTTTGTCAAGAATTCAATGTTTGCCACATGTCAGGCCAACGACAGTTGTACATGATGCTCGCGTGACGATCATCCATACTCAATGTCAGCTTCACAACGAGCTGTCATCGCCATCACGTGAAGCTCATCTAACACTTTCGTGCGAGTTCCATGCACTGATTGTCAGGTGATCGTGCGACCAACGTGATGTTCATATTCGTGTTTTGTGAATGTTGATCACGAAGCGTTCATAATGTTTGTGAATGCATTGTGCGAGCAAGTTCATGCAGGTTGAGGGGTCGCCACAGCCCGATCCACGCTCCGGCAGGGGCAAGATGGGGCACATGCCCACCACGCTACAACTCAACTTGTCTGCGGTCCGCGAGGCCGCGGCACAAGTCGCTGACGTGGCCGGCGACCTCGCGCTTCAAGGAGTGCGCCTTCGGCTGCCCGTCATGACGCCGGCCACCGACGCCATCACCATTCACCTCTGCCGTCGCACATGCCAGGAGTCGCGGCGGCTCGCCTACTCCCTGGAGTCGGCAGCTGATGAGTTGGCCCGCGTCGCAGAAGGCGTCCTGGCCTACGCGCATGACGCTGCGACACTTGTTCGGCGAACCGAGCTGGCTCTGATGGGCCTGGAGATCGACGTCTTCAACCCGTCCAGCGAGCCAAGCGCCCAACGGTCCGCTCGACTTGCGGGCTCTCCCACCTCGCCGCCCGAATTCTCGAACGACCTCCATGCCGCACTGAGTCAGGCGGTACTCCTCTCCCAGGGGTCGGAGACCGGCGCACAGCCGCCAGTTGACGTCGCGCACCTACGCGCGGCCGCAGGTGAGCTGCGCAGCGGGGCGCGCGCGCTGCGCGCGGCCATGAGCAGTGGAGAACGTCCGGCGGCGATGCTGGATCGTTTCGCGGAGTGGCTGGCAACCGACGTGGCGGCCGCGGCCGCCGCGCTCAACTCGTCGGTCCTGCAGTGGGCGTCGGCGTACGGGAGTGCGCGCGAGGACGTGCAGGACTGTGCCGAGCTCTATCGGGGGTGGCTTACCGCGGTGGTCGCAGGTGGGGACCACGAGCCGATTGACCTGGCTGAGACCGCCGCGCACGCCCGCGCGGTGCTGCGCGGCTACTCCGCAATCTCGATCGCCGAGCTCGCCTTTACCGGTCACCCGCAACTCGGGTCGAGCGGGTAGAGCGCAGCGAGGATCTGTCTGGCTCCCAGGCGCCTGACGGAATCACCGACATCGGCCGGTACTTCCTGTTTGACCACCTTCCCTCGCTTTGAGGGGGCGGACACAGCAGGGAAGGGGAAGTACTGATGTGCAAGGCAGCCCATGAGACCGGCGGCCCCAGACGGTGCAGCGGCGATGCTCGCGCGACCCTGGAGCGATCAACGGCGGATCTGTCAGCACTGGAGCGCGTAGAAGCTGCACTGCGTGTGGAGGCCGACGAATCACTGTTCGAGCCGATGACGTCCGCCGCGGGGCATGTCCTGCGGGTCCTGAAGACCAGGTGGTACGGGTTGCGCACGTTCGGCGCGCACTGCGGTGGGTGCGACGGTTTCGTGACTCCCGAGGGTGGTTTCACCAGTCCCGCCGATGCTCACCAGTGGGCGCAGGCCTACGCGGCCTCGGATTGTGCGCCAGCTCAATCGGCCTTGGCCGGCATCGGCGCTGACGAGCCCTACGCCCCGATGTCGGCCGCCGAGTCGGACCAGATGGCGAAGGAGTACGCCGCCGGCGTGCACAAACCTCGTGTGGTGCCCACGCGATACCGCGGGCTGCACACGTGGTCGGTCTTCTGTCCGGGATGCCATGCACAGATCAGCCCACCCGGCGGGTACGGACAAGCCGGCACCGCGCTGCAGCATGCCAACAGTGGCTGTCCCAACGCTCACTAACCGCGCAGGGGCCCTCTCCGTCCGGCGTCACTCGATGAGCCGGTGGGCCCACCGCGTCCCGCCCAAGAACCCGCTGACGGCGGCGAGCACCGCGAAGGGCGGGTTCATGGTGCCCCAGAACGTGAGACTGCCGGCGACCGCGGCGAGCAGAAGCGCGATCAGCAGTACCACGGCGGTCCGCACGGTGAACAACGGTCGAGGTTTCGAGGTCTTGGCCACGAGGTCCTCCTGGGAGGTCGGTTCGCGCGGAGCCGCCGGTGAGAGGCTCTGCGGCCACCGTGCTGATCGCAGGTGGCACGTATTCGGAAAGTTCGTGCCGATTCCTACAGGGTGGCGGTGCACAGACCCGGTGCTCCGTGGTCGTGATTCCCCGTCAGAGGGCAACGAGCAACGCGAACTCCCAGGCGATCGGACCGGCGGTGGGGGAGTGGGATGTTACGGATTGCAGGGCCCGTCACCGGCGTGTCCGAATCAGATTTGCGATCTTGAGTGAGAGGGTGAACGCCATGGCTGGCCGACGACACAAAGGAGACCGGGCGCTCATTCAGACTCGCCCGTTCGACGAGGTGCTCCATCTCGTCATCGGTCGGCAGCACGCTGCCGGCATCAAGGAACTGAGCCCGTATCTCGCCGACGTCCTGGCGATCCATGTGGGTCGTGAGGATCTCGTGACCGATCTCGGGCATCGGCAGTCTCTGCCTCTCGACGAGGACATGGAGACGGCGCCCGGCCCGTACCCCGGTCGACGCACTCTGGTGCAGACGCGCCCCCACCGCGAGGTGTGGACCGCGATTCACCAACGGCAGAAGGCGGCCGGGGTGTCCTCAGTCAGTCAGTACGTCGCTGACGTGCTCGCGATGCATGTCGGCCGCGAAGACCTCGTGGTCGAACTTGGACGCAAGGAGGGGCTGCCGCTGGCGATGTAGGAGATGTGGGCCCTTTCTGGCAGGGGGGCCGAATACGACATCTGAATACGCGGCGCAAGACCCACACCGTCAACGGAGGGTCTGAGAAACATCGAAGCCCTCAGCCTGGCAGGGCTAAGGGCTTCGATCTGAAGTTGTCGAGCCGAGGTACGAACTCGTCTCGTTGGGCTTGCGCCCATCCCCGAAGGGACTTGTCTTGGCGGACAGGTGCCACGGTAGCGCACACCCAAAATCGGGTCCACATGACGCGCTATTCCGTGAGCTAAATCGTGATAATTCACCGTCGCGCACGCCGCGTTCAGCGCGTGCGCAGCGGCGCCGAGCCCGGCGCCGCTGGATCGTCGAGTGCGGGCACGCGCCCGCGTCGATGCCGGTTTGGGTGAGCCGGTCGGAATGGATCGCCGAACTCGAGCGGTGGCTCACCACCGAGGAGGGCGAGGCCGTCCGCAGTCGGGTTCATCTGCGCCCGGCCATGCTGATGAGGGTCGCCGAGGTGCTCGCCGCCCACGCCGATCACGGCAGCGGTCGGCACTGCGCCGTCACCAACGCCGCGGCCGCCGCGGCCGCCGGCTGCTCGCCTCGCACGGTGACCACGGTGCGCCGGCTGCTCGCCGAAGCCGGGTTTGCCGTCGAGATCCGCCGCGGCACCGGATCGGCCCTGGCGCCGATCGACCTGAGGAAGCCCTCGGTGTGGCACCTGGTGAGCCGCAAGAAGCCTGTGGATAACCCCCGCGTTTGCGACCTACCGCCATCCCGAAGGGATAGGCGGGTAAGTCCTGTTGGTAAGACATCACCAAGCACGCGCACGCGCGCGCCGCAGTCACAAAAATCCTCGACGAGACCCCCACGGCGGGCCCGGCGCTGCGCGCTGCGGCCCCTGCACGTGCAGAGACTGGCCGACGAGCTCGTCGGTAACGAATACGGCAGGCGGGGACTCTGCGCAGGACTTGGCCGCGGGCACATCGGGCACGTGTGCGATGCCCTCACCCGCTCGGGCCTGGACCTGGAGGCCTGGACGGCCGACCAGATCACCGCGGCGCTCAACGCCGATATGCGCCAACGTGGTTGGTCCTGGCCGAACCTCATCGAGAATCCGGGTGCGTTCCTGGCGTCGCGGCTCCGGCGGTTGCCTGAGCGGCCGGTGGTGACGCGACGGCAGCAGCTGGCCGCGCCCAGGCCCGAGGTCGAGGCGGTGGTACCGGCCAGTGCTGCCGCACGTGCTGCGGCACGTGCGTACTTTCAACAGAACCGGGGGAGGAGCGCAGAAACCAATAGGCGGAATGCCGCCGATGGTGTAAAGTGGTTTACAACAAAGAAGCCGGCCAGGCGTGCGCGTCAGGTCACCCAATCCCCCAGGGGGACAGCATGATCGCTATGGAATTGCAGACCGTCGAGACCCATCAGTGGGAGATTCCGTCCTACAAGCTCGACGCGTTCAAAGCCAAGATCTCCCAGGCCAACAAGCGCCTGGAGCGAGCAAGCCTCGACGCCCGCTTCGAGCTGGCCTACGAGGAGTTCGAGCGCCAGAAGAACATCGCCCAGGCCGATCTGGCGGTGGCGAGTAACCACGAACCGGTCTACGTCTACGAGCCCTGGGTTCGCGCGACGCTGACCGGTCCTCTCACCCTGCGGCACGGCCACTTCACGTTCGTTGCCCGTCTGGTGCCCGAAGAGGCCGGCACCACCGTGCACTCGGCGCCCGGACAGGAACTCGGTGGCTACAGCCCCCGCGGCGACAACGCTTGCGACCACTGCCAGGTTGAGCGCAGCAGGTCCCGGCTCTACCTCGTCCGCGACGATCGCGACGGCGCCATCATCCAGCTCGGGCACTCCTGCATCGAGCTGTACACCGGTGTCAGCCCCAAGGGCTTGTGGTCTCTGACCTTCGACGAGGAACTGCAAGCCTTCACCCGCAACGACGTCGACGGCGGTTTCGGGCCTCGGCATTACGGCGCCTCAATCGACGTCGTGCTGGCCTACGCATTCGCCCACTCCGACAAGGGCCGCGCCTACATCCCGTCCGGCATGTACTCCGAGACCTCCACGGTCAGCAGGGTGCGCACCAGCCTGTTCTTCGACATCAACAAGCTCAGGGATGCCGACCGGGAGTACTACCGCACCAAGGCCGCCGAAGCGGCCGGCCACCTCGCCGACACCGAACTGCTCGCCGCGATCAAGGCTTCGGTGACCGAGACCGCCGAGGACAGCGACTACGGCCGCAACCTGCGGGTCCTGCTCGCCGGCAAGAACGTCACCGGCAAGAACGTCGGCATCCTCGGCTCACTGGTCAAGGTCTACGCCCGCCAACAGCAGATCGAAGCCGAGCGCAAGGCCCACCCCGTCGTCGCCGGCTACCTCGGCGAGGTTGGACAACGCATCAAGGACATCACGGCTACCGCCAAAACCGTGAAATACGACGAAGGTAATTGGGGCACAACTACTTTCCTCGTCGCGATCGCCGAAGACGGGCACACCCTCGTATGGAAGGCCCATCGCGCGCTCGACATCGAGGTAGGTCAGCGATTCACCATTGCTGCGGCCACGGTCAAGGCCCACGAAACCTACCGCGACGTCGACCAGACCGTGATCACACGGGCCACCAAGTTCGAAGCCCTCGACGCAGAGCCCAACGCTTGAGCGACGCCGCAGGATTTGGCCTTGAACAGGAGTTTTCGCAGCAACACTTCAACACGTCAGCATGTCCCACGCTTTTGGCATAGTGCCGGACAAGACCGAGTGGCCACCACGATGAGGTCCCGAGTAGTGGAAAGAGAGCCGATCAGATGGAGAACCAAGAACCCCGGAGCTTTGAAGAGAGCTTCGACGCCTTCGAAAAAGCGACGAAGAACCTCATCGGCGGGCTGTACAAGGCGTCGAACACTGGGCCGGACATCACATTTCGTCGCTACCTCCAAGGGCTCACCATCGACGACGCCGACGAAGACGACGAAATCGACCCTGAGGCGACCCGAGAGCAACTCCTGGCGGTCATCGAGCCCTACGGCTTCACACTCGATGACGTGATTCCCGCCGGCTTCTACGAAGTCCTCCGCAAGAGCCTCTGAACGTAATTCACGCCATGTGACGAGATGGCAGGGCGGATAGACACCGTTCGCCGACAGAAAGGACCACCAATAGCCATGACGAGCCAGAGCATGCGTCTTGAACTGCCTCGCGACGCCGCGATTCAACTGCTCCTTCACGTGACAGGGCTATCCGAGGAGGAAGAGGCACGTCTGCGCGGCCTGTCCGACACGGCCCTGGATGCTGAAATGGCGGAGCCGGCTAACGTGCCCGCCCTGAGCGCGGTGGTGGTGAAGGCGCTGCAGCAGTCACTGGAAGAGAACCGATGAACCCGAACTTCGAGGGCGTGGTGAATGCGTGGGCGTTGGCCCTTCAAAGCACCACCGCCCCACCAGACCAGTTCATGATGTACGGCCTGGCCGACAATTCCGCCGACGCCGCCGAGCGGGTCGAAGCCGAACTCAAGGCGGCCAAGCCCGGCGAGTTCGTCGACGTCGAGATCCGCTTCGCCAACATGATGGACACCACCACACTGCACGTGCAGCCCCACCTGTGGGGAGCGTGGTGCGTGGTGGAGCGGACCCTGCCGGCCTCGGAGATGTTCGGACGCAAAGCCTGACCCGCGCGTTGGTGGTCCAGCGCTGGATATGTATATCGGCGCAGGTCAGAACGTTGTGGCCGGAAGGTCTGCACGGTCGTTTCTTACGGTAGGACCAACTGCGCGAACCCATCGCGCGGACACGAAGAGAGGGCCTATCCCGATGACGACCGACACCGCGCTCACGACCAAGCTGTTTGTGTTTAACCATCCCGCGGCCGAGCTGCTGGAACCGATGCCCGTCGAGTACTACCGCGAGTGCCAGATCGCCGGCGCGGCCAGCGTCGAGGTCGAGCTCGACGACCACAACACCGAGATCGTCTCAGCCACCCGCTATCTGCCCGCCGATGTCGATGTGGTCGCTGTCGTCAGCGGGGGTGTGCTGCAGGTGATCTGCACTCAGACCGGCCGCGAGCCGGTCATCATGCGCGAGCTCACCGGGTGGACCAGCTACACCGTGCGCCGGGCAACGCGGTGAGGGGCGCCGGGTGAGTGACCTCAGTCCCGAGGACGTCGCGCTACTGGAGGCCCAAGTCCCGGTAGGGCTTCTCATGCCGGCCGACGAGACCATGCGCCTGGTCCACGTCACCCGCGGTGTGGTGGAAACACACGTCGGAGCCTCCGCGGAATCGGTCACCACCGCCGACGGGCTCGTGTTCTGGTTCGACGCCGGCGCAGGCAATCTCCCGGTGAACCGGATGGCCACCCTCAACCTGCTGGCGGTATCGGAGTTCTCTGCGCGGACCGTTCCGCTGCTGCGCGGGCCCGCCCTGGTCACGGGACGTCGCGGCGATCACCCGGACGGACTGACGCAGCGTCAGATGCAGGTGCTCCGCCGGGAGCCCGGACCTGCGTGGTTGGTGGGGTGGATCTTGCACATGCGCCGTGGAGCGCGATCATCAGCACCGGCGGAGCTGAGGTGAACGCCAAAAGCGCGGTGAGGGTCTAGCTGTCGCCCCCGGAGGAGAACAGCGCCGTGACGATCTCCGCGGCTCCACGCGCCAGGTCACCGATGCCGGCAGTGGATCCGGTCTTGGCGACGATGAACGCCGCAGTGAGGTAGTAGCCGACGACGGCAACGACGCCGACAATGGCGATGGTGGCCCAGATGTTCATGATGGTGCTCCGTTCGGGGCAGCGCCCCGCAGGAGCACTGACCACGCGGCCCCGGTGAACGGAATAAGGTGGTCCAACTCTTCTGGGGCTGAGCGCCGGCGGATTACAGGGTGTCGAACGAGATTCCGGCGGACTTGTTCGTGTGCTGAGGCCACCTCAAGCCAAACCTGGGCGACTTGGGCCCTGACGGGCCATCTGCGTTGACGATCTCCGAGTTAGGTCGAGACGGCGGCGACGCCAACTGCCACCGAGAGGGGCACGCAGAGGATGAGGCCGTGTAAGCCCGAGGAGTTAGGCGTCGGCCGGCGGGAGCTTGCTCTCGGAGGACAGGGCGTCGAGGTACGCATCGTGGTAGCGGACGATCGCGAGGCGCTCGATCGTGAACTGCTCCAGGACCGCGGTGATGAGGGGTTGGCCACGCAGCGATGACTGAATACGGTCGTGTGGCCAGTGTCCGAAGCTCATCATGTCGATGCCGAGAGTGTCTCGGGGATGCTCGCGGGCTTCGTTGATGTCGTTGCGTACGGCCTCCAATTCGGTCTCCAGGCGCCGCAATGCCGCCGCCGCCCGCCGGAGGTGCCGATCGCGTTGCTCACGTAGCAGCTCGATGCAGTCGCTCCACGTCGGGATCTCACCGTCACGGAAGTAGATGTGACCCCCGCGGCCGCGCACGGCGCCGGCAAGGAGGTCGTCGGCGACCATCATCTTGAGGATGTCGGTCGGGATGCCGGCGGTGTGGGCCACCTCGGAGAGCTTCACGTGGTGTGCCTCGGTCAACGGTGGGCCCTCCTGCGCGTGGTGGACTACGAGCATCCCAGCTGACGGCCTCGGTGGTGCAGACGTCCGCGCGATCGGTTGTGTGCAGGGGGCAGGGGCTCGGACAGCCGTTGACCCTCAGGTATTACAGCTAGTTTAGATTGTAGCTATGGGAGCGTCGGTGGCGGCGTTGCCTGACTGCCGTGGTCCAGGCCTCTGAGTTGCGGGGGTGAAGCGCCGGAGGCGCGCAATGACGTAATAGTCGAATACTGCTGCTACACAATGCATATCACATTTGAGGGCGCAGCCCGGACGTGAGTCGAGATGCGAAGGCGCGCAACGACCTCGAGTCGAGTCCGCCGGCCGGGTACCGCAACCCCACCACACTGGTCGAGGCGAAGCCGAGACGACACAACCGAAACACACTGCAATACAGTACGATTGAGATATGACCAATGGCAAAGCCATCACCATGAACGGGATGCCAAAACCGTTGCACCACAACGATAAGCGACCGCCAACGATGGCCGCAGGCCATCTCGCCCAACCCGAGAAGTCGAAAACCGTTGTCTAACAACGATACTGAACCCGGCACATAGGCGCCGCCAGGCGCCGGCCTTCCCGCTACTGCGAGCCGCACCCGCGGGCGCCCGGAATTCGCGCCGGATACCCGCGAATCCATCGAAATGCGGGGT
>NZ_JBEXUA010000012.1:0-170643 GCF_040614235.1 Mycobacterium sp. NPDC006124
TCTTGGGGATAGGGCCTGGGCACTTGGACATCCTCTCAGCCCACCCGTCCCGGGCAAGCCAACTCAGATGTCACCTATTCGTGCAGCAGACCCGTTCGCCGGATCTTGTAGTCAATGAAGTCGTCTTCCGTCGCTTCTAGCCAGGTCAGCGGATCAACCTGTTTCCCCAGAAAGCCACACCACATGCCGATCTCGAGCGCATAGGTCTTTCTGGACGACAAATCCAGCGAGGTGAACTCTGGGCACGAATTGAAGTAGAGCACCAGCCATCCATCGAGCTCACCGTTGCCTGAGAGCAGAATTGGCGTGCCCTTCGCGACCCCCAGCGGGTACTCGTCAGGGTTTACCGAATTGCAGGCGTCCAGCACGGTGGAGTACCCCGTCGGCCAAGTCTCCCGCCGTGTTGTGGTCAGAACTGTCCACGTTTTTGCTGGTGCGGCAGCGGAGAGCACCCCCACAACGTAGGCCGATTCCCGACTTGATCCCGCCCGACACGCCCGCACATAGCCACTTCCTAGAGAAGTGCTGCGGGTACGGCAGGTCGGCGAGTCCACGTTCCTCGTCGGCGGCCACCATCTCCAGCAACGGCTCCAGCGAATGTGCCACCGATTCGATCTCGGCCCACGGATCCTTGCGTGTGGCAATGAGTTTCGGCACCGTGGCGATGGTGTAGTCGTCGGGATCGGCGGTCGAGAGATCTGCCCAGGACAGCGGCGTCGACACCGTGGCGATCTGGGTGCGGCGCGCCGAGTAGGCCGATGCGAAGGTGCGGTCCCGGGCGTTCTGGTTGTAGTCGACGAACAACCGCGTGCCCCGCTCCTCCTTCCACCACGACGTCGTGACCCGGTCGGGTGCGCGCCGCTCGACTTCGCGGGCCAGGGCGATGCCCGCCCGTCGCACCGCGATGAAGTCCCAGTCCGGCTCGATCCGGATGAAGACGTGCACGCCGCGACCGCCAGAGGTCTTCGGATAACCGACGATTCCGAGTTCGTCGAGGATGGGCTTGAGCACCTCGACGGCGATCTCGGCGGCGTCGTCGAAGTCGGTGCCTGGCTGGGGGTCGAGGTCGACGCGAAGTTCGTCGGGGTGTTCGGCGTCGGGACAGCGGACCTGCCACGGGTGGAAGGTGACGGTGCCCATCTGCGCGGCCCACGCGATCGCCGACGGGTGCGTCACCTTCAACGCGTCGGCGGTGCGCCCCGACGGAAACGTGACCTGGCAGGTTTGTAGGTAGTCGGGATGCTTTGCGGGCACTCGCTTCTGGTAGATCTCCTCCCCGTCGATCCCGTCGGGGAACCGCTGCAGATGAGTGGGTCGGTCCCGCAGCGCCGCCACCATTGGCCCGGCCACGGCCAGGTAGTAGTCGAACAGGACGCGTTTGGTGCCACCGGCGCCCAGCTTGGGAAAGTACACCTTGTCCGGACTGGTGAGCCGGACGGCTACGCCGTCGACGTCGACTTCCGTTGCGGGACTCGCCATTCCTAGCCCTCCAATACGTCGGACAGGTCGTAGTTGAGCGGTACGTCCAACTGCCCGAACGTGCAGCTCGACGGCTCTCGGTCCGGACGCCAGCGGACGAACTTGACGGCGTGGCGGAACCGCCGGTCGGTGTGGCCGTTGCCCTCCATCTGGTCATAGGCCACCTCGGCGACCTTCTCCGGTCGCACCGGGATCCACCGCTTGTCGGCGGCGGAGTTCCACCGGCTCGGATCGCCGTCGCGTACGTCGCCGTCGCGCAGGGGTTCGAGGTCGGCCAGCATCTTGATGCGATCCTTGACGCTGAAGGAGGCTGCGCCGCCGACCATCTGCAGCTCGCCGTCGTCGCGGTACAGACCAAGCAGCACCGACCCGACGCCCTCCCCGCTCTTGTGGATGCGGTACCCCATGGCGACGCAGTCGGCGTCGCGCTTGTGCTTGACCTTGATCATGTCTCGCTTGCCGGGCAGGTAGTGCCCGTCGAGCCGCTTGGCGATCACGCCGTCGAGGCCCGCGCCCTCGAACGTGGTGAGCCACTGCGTGCCGAGCTCGGGGTCGTGGGTGGTCCGGGTGACGTGACACCACGTCTTCTCCGACACGAGGTCGAGCAGCGCCTCGCGCCGAACGGAGAACGGTTCGGCGAGCAGCGACCGGTCCCCGGTGGCCAACGCGTCGAAGCCGATGAAGTGCGCGGGCGTCTGTTCGGCCAACATCGTGATCCGACTGTCGGCCGGGTGGATGCGCTGACTCAACGACTCCCAGTCCAGCCGGACGCGGCCGGCGAACTCCCGCGGCACCACGACCTCGCCGTCGAGCACGCATCGGGGCGCGAGTTCGTCGCGCAGCGAGTCGAGCAACTCGGGAAAGTACCGGCCGAGTTCCTTGCCGCTGCGCGACTGCAGCACCACCTCGTCGCCGTCGCGGAACGCCAGCGCCCGGAAGCCGTCCCACTTCGGCTCGTAGGACCACGTCCCCTCGTCAGCTTCCTTCCCCGTCGCCCCTGCCGCCTTCCCCGTCGCTCCGCTCGCCCCTGCCGCCTTCCCCGTCGCTCCGCTCGCCCCGATGGGCACCTGGGCAGCCGCCTTGGCGAGCATCGGCTCGACGGGCGGCATCACGGGGAGGTCCATGGTTCTCATATACACGCAGACCGCCCCGGCCAATCAATGTCATCGGCACCGACTTCGCATCCGACCAGCACTGGGCTAGATTGAGCGTGAAGAGCCACACGGGAGTGCACGCGAAGTGCGCTGAGAGGACGGCTGGCGCCGTCGACCGTACGAACCTGACCGGATCATGCCGGCGTAGGGAGTGAAAGCAGATGAGTTCAGAGACCGTTTCCCAACAGCCCACCGGCACCGCGCGCAGCCCCCATCGCTGGCGTGTCGTGGACATCGTCGTCGCCAGCGTCCTGGCCGTCGCGGCCGGACTGGTGTTCGTGCTGTGGAACGTCGCGTCGAATCCGATCGCCGCCCCGCTGGGCGCCGCGCTGCCCGGCCTCCAGGCGCTGGTGGGTGGCGGATGGCTGTTCGCGGGGGTGCTCACCGCCCTGGTGATCCGCAAGCCCGGCGCCGCGCTGTACGGCGAGTTGGTCGCCGCCACCGTCTCGGCGCTCGTCGGCAACCAGTGGGGCGTGCTGACCCTGGAGTCGGGGTTGGTGCAGGGACTCGGGGCCGAGTTGGTGTTCGCCGTGTTCCTCTATCGCCGATGGAATCTGCCGGTCGCCGTGTTGTCCGGAGCGGTCGCGGGCCTCGCTCTCGCGATCAACGACCTGACCCTCTGGTATCCCGGTTCGGCCGCCGCGTTCTCGGCGATCTACGTCGTCGCCGCGATCGTCTCGGGCGCAGTCCTTGCCGGCGCTCTGTCCTGGTTCGTCGTGCGCGGTCTGGCGAAGACCGGTGCACTGTCCCGCTTTCCGGCCGGCAGAGTGGGATCCCGGACCGACCTGCCCCGATGAACGTCCCGCCGTCGTCGTGCGGCGGCGTCTCGGTGTCCGCCCAGGGCTGGCATTGGCGGCACGCCGGCCGCGGGCGGTGGGCGTGCAAGGGGCTGGACCTGACCATCGAACCGGGCGAGCGGGTGCTGCTGCTCGGGGCCAGCGGATCGGGCAAATCGACTGTGCTGCACGGACTTGCCGGTCTGCTTGACAGCGGCGAGGACGGTGACGAGGCCGGCCGACTCCTGGTCGACGGGGCACCCCCGGCGACGCGCCGAAGCCGCATCGGCATGGTGCTGCAGAACCCCGACTCGCAGGTGATCCTCTCGAGGGTCGGTGACGACGTGGCGTTCGGCATGGAGAACTTCAACGTCGAACGCCCGGCCATCTGGCCGCGGGTCCGACGGGCACTGGCCGCCGTCGGTCTCGACGTTCCGCTGTCCCGCGAGACGTCGGCACTCTCGGGTGGGCAGCAACAGCGGCTGGCGCTGGCCGGGGTGCTGGCGATGAACCCCGGGCTCATCCTGCTCGACGAGCCCACCGCCAACCTAGATCCGGCCGGGGTGGTCGAGGTCCGCGACGCCGTCGCGGCCGCCGCCGAGTCGACCGGTGCGACGCTGGTCGTGGTCGAACACCGCACCGCGGTGTGGCTTCCCGTGGTCGACCGCGTGGTCGTCCTCGGCGAGGACGGACGGGTGGTGGCCGACGGGCCGCCCGAGGACACCCTGGCTCGGGAGCACGACCTGCTCGCTCGGGCCGGCGTCTGGCTGCCCGGGAAGGATCTTCCCGCTCTGGTCCGCCGGCACCCCCCGGGGGCGGCGCTGCTCGAGGCCGCCAACCTGTCGGTGGGCTACCGCGCCGGAGAGGGGTCACACGATCTCGGATTCCACGTCGACCGTGGGTCGGTCACGGTCGTCACCGGTCCGAACGGAACCGGAAAGTCCGCGCTGGCGCTCACGCTCGGCGGACTGCTGCCGCCGCGGGGTGGCACGCTGACCGCCGCAGAGGCCTTCGCTCCCACGCCGCGACGCCGGTCCCCCGTCGCCTGGAAGTCCCGGGAACTGCTCACCCGCATCGGCAGCGTGTTCCAAAATCCCGAACACCAATTCCTCACCGCCACCGTCCGCGACGAGCTGGCGCTCGGACCGCGCGCGCTGAAGAAGGACGAGATCGCCGTCGCCGAGGTCTGCGATTCGCTGCTGGACCGGTTGCACCTCACCCACCTCGCCGAGGTGAACCCCTACACGCTCTCCGGCGGAGAACAGCGCCGACTGTCGGTGGCCACGGTCCTGGCCACCGCACCGGAACTGGTCATCCTCGACGAGCCAACCTTCGGTCAGGATCGCAACACCTGGGAAGAACTGGTGCGGCTGCTCGCCGAGATCGCCGACGACGGAACCGCCGTCGTGGCGGTCACCCACGACCTGGACTTCGCCCGCCTACTGGCCGACCAACGGGTCGAGCTGGGGGCGTGGCACGCGGAGACCGCGTCGGACGTCCCGTGCTGAGCACCGCCGTCGAGGTCGCCCCGGGTCGCCTGGCGACGGTCAACCCGGTCGCGAAGCTCGCCGCCGCCTTGGTGATCGCCGTCGGGTTGGTGCTGAGCGTCGACTGGGTGTCGGCCCTGACCGCCCTGGTCCTGGAGGCCGTTCTCCTGCTGGCGTTGCGAGTTCCGTTGCGCACCATGCTCGTCCGTTCGGCGATGGTGGCGGTGGCGGCCGCACTGACGGCGGTGACCATTTTGCTCTACGGCGAGTCACGGGGCGTGGTGCACTGGCACTTCCTTCTCGTCAACGTGAGCGACGGCTCGATCACGTTGGCGGTGGCCACCTTTCTGCGGGTGCTGGCCATCGCCCTGCCGTCGGTGCTGCTGTTCGTCGGCACCGAACCGACCGAACTCGCCGACGGTCTGGGGCAGGTGCTACGACTTCCCGCACGCTTCGTGCTCGGCGCCCTGGCCGGCGTCCGCCTGGTGGGGTTGCTCGGCGAGGACTGGCGCTACCTCGGGTATGCACGACGGGCCCGCGGGGTTGCCGACCAGGCACGCGTGAGACGTGTTGCGGGCCAAGCCTTCGCACTGCTGGTCTCTGCGATCCGTCGCGGGTCGACGTTGGCCACGGCGATGGAGGCACGGGGTTTCGGCGCGCATCCGACGCGCACCTGGGCTCGGCCGTCGCCGTTCGGACGGCGGGAGGTCGCGTTGATCGCCGCGGGCTTCGCCATCGTCGCGGTGGCGATCGCGACGTCGGTCGGCACGGGGCATTGGAACCTCATTGCCACTCGATGACGTCGCCCGCGGGTTGACCGAGTCCGGGGCGCGGACGGTCCTCGTCGACGGCCGGTCCGGCTCGGGCAAGACCACGTTGGCCAAGGATCTGCGGCGGCGGTGGGACGGCAGCCAGATCCTGCGGCTGGACGACGTCTACCCCGGGTGGGACGGGCTGGCCTGGGCCGTCGAGCACGTCAGGAACGAACTGCTGGCTCCCCGCCACGAGGGCCTGCCCGGCCGCTGGCGCAGTTGGAACTGGGTGCGCGACGTCCCGGGCCGCTGGCACACCGTCGACCCCGACCAGCGGTTGATCGTCGAGGGCGTCGGCGCGCTCGACGCGCGGAGCCGCGCACTGGCCGACGTGGGCATCTGGGTCGAGACACCCGACGTTGAGCGCAAGCAGCGCGCACTGCTGCGCGACGGTGACACCTATCGGCCCCACTGGGACCGGTGGGCCGCCCAGGAGGAGGTCTACCTCGCGTGTCACGATCCGCGGTCGGCCGCCGACTGGGTGGTGACGGAGGCACCGGACGGATCTGTCTGGACCGCGCGGGACCCAGTGCCAGAATGACGGCGTGAAGCTGCCCGTCCTGCCGACGGTCCGGCCGATGCTCCGCCTCGGCGAAAGCAATCTTCCCGGGAGCTCACGCCACGCGCATCTTCACCAAGATCGACCAGGCTCTCGATGTTCCTGCCGACTACCAACCGGGAATGCAGCGATTCTTTGCGATGCAGGGCGGTGGTTCGAAGCCCTCGGTCACCGCACGAGGGATCGTCGAAGCGGTCACCGACGGCAAGAACGAGAAGGTCCGCTACTACACCGGGCCCGACGGCATCGCCATTCCGCGCGTCAAGCAGCTGTTGGGTTCCGAGTGGTACTGGGAAGAGTTCCGTACCGCCGCCAACGGCAGCCCGAGCGATCTGTGGAAAAGCCTCATGCCCGAGGGGACCGAGCCCGTCGAATTCGATCTCTGAGCCCGAGGTCCATCTTCTGACCGACTCCTCGACCGACGTCGAGGAGCTGGTCCTCGTAGTCCAAGGTCTACGGCGTCGCCTTGGCCAGCATCGGTTCGACGGGGAGCTAAACGGGAAGGTCCACGGGTTCCATACTCACGTAGACCGCAGCCGTGCGGCACTGTCATCGCGGCCGGTGCGACTCAACCCGGCCACCTCCCGCGCGCAACAATGAGGTCATGCAGCTACCCGTGATGCCGCCGGTGTCGCCGATGCTGGCGAAGTCGGTGACGGAGATCCCGCCCGACGCGTCCTACGAGCCGAAGTGGGACGGGTTCCGGTCCATCTGCTTTCGCGATGGCGACGAGGTCGAGTTGGGCAGCCGCAATGAGCGCCCCCTCACGCGCTACTTTCCGGAGCTGGTGTCGGCGGCGATGATCGAGTTACCGAGCCGCTGCGTGATCGACGGAGAGATCGTCATCGCCGGCGAGCGCGGTCTGGACTTCGAGACACTCCAGTTGCGTCTGCACCCCGCGGCATCCCGGGTGCGCCTGCTCGCGGAACGGACGCCCGCCTCGTTCATCGCCTTCGATCTGCTCGCGCTCGGCGAGACCGACTACACGGGTCGGCCGTTCGCGGAGCGCAGAGCCGCCTTGGTCAAGGCCATGGCCGCCTGCGGTCCCACCTTCCACGTCACCCCCGCCTCGACGAATCCGGTGACCGCCGAGCGATGGTTCGAGCAGTTCGAGGGCGCGGGGCTCGACGGCATCGTCGCGAAGCCGCTCACCGTGACCTATCAGCCGGACAAACGCGTGATGTACAAGATCAAGCATCGGCGCACCGCGGACTGCGTGGTCGCCGGCTACCGTGTGCACAAGTCCGGGGACGACGCCGTCGGCTCGCTTCTGCTCGGGCTGTATCGCGACGACGGCGCCCTGGCGTCGGTCGGCGTGATCGGCGCCTTCCCGATGGCCACGCGGCGCCAACTCTTCACCGAACTGCAGCCGCTGACGACCACCTTCAGCGATCATCCGTGGAATTGGGCGGCACACGCCGCGGACAACCCCACCCTGAAGCAGAGTTCGGCCGGTTCGCGGTGGAGCGCAGGCAAGGACCTCTCCTTCGTGCCGTTGCGGCCTGAACGCGTGGTCGAGGTTCGCTACGACCACATGGAGGGCGAGAGATTTCGTCACACCGCACAGTTCAATCGGTGGCGACCCGACCGTGAGCCGCGCTCCTGCACCTACTCCCAACTCGAGGTCCCGATGACCTTCGACTTGCGCGACATCGTCTCGGGCCTCGGTCCGACCTGACCCGCGGTAGCCACGCGCATCCTCAGCGAGGGAGGACTCCGCAAGATACGTCGTCACGCCGGGGTCCAGGGCGTAGGCACCAGTCAACCACCCCACGCGTGGCCTTCGAGCCGCTTGCCTTCGGCGCCGTCCCGGCCTCGATTGGCCGAGCGTCAGCCGTTCTTGCCCGTGGCGCCGTCGGCTCCATTGCTCGCAGTCCCCGACGCTCCATTGGCCCCGTTCGAGCTGGTGCCAGCCTTGCCGCTGGCACCGCTTGATCCCGGATTTCCTGGTGCCCCAATGGATCCAGTTGCTCCTGCGAGTCCATCGGCACCCTTGCCGCCGGTGGCTCCCGTGGCTCCGGTGGCGCCGGTGCTGCCTTGGCTGCCGGTGCTGCCGAAGATGGCGCCGCCGCCCGCGCCGCCTCGACCACCCTGGCCGCCTGCGCCGCCCTGGCCGCCTGCGCCGCCAGTGCCCCCGGAGCCACCTGCGCCACCTGCGCCTGCTTGGCCGGCCGCCCCGCCGGCCCCGCCGGCCCCGGCTTGCCCGGCGGCGCCACCCGATCCGCCGGTGCCGCCGAGTCCGGGCGTGCCCGCCGCGCCGCCCGCACCCCCTGCGCCGCCAGCACCGGCGGGACCGTTCGCGACAGAGCCTGCGCCGCCGTGACCGCCGTCCCCACCGTTGCCGCCATTCGCACCGTTGGCGTCGCCGCCGGAGCCGCCGTCGCCGCCGGTGCCTCCGTTGCCCGCGTCGCCGCCGGTACCGCCGTCACCGCCGTTGCCCGCGTCGCCGCCGGCGCCTCCGACGCCGCCGTTCGCACCCGATCCGCCACTCCCGCCGCTCCCCCCGGTGCCGCCCGAGCCGCCCGAACCACCGGCGCCACCGGAACCGAACAGGCCAGCCGCTCCACCCTTTCCGCCGGCGCCGCCGGCGAGACCGGCTGTGCCCGCACCGCCCGCAGTGCCGTCGCCGCCCTTCGCTCCTGCCCCGCCGGTGGCGCCATCGGCGCCCTGTCCGCCGTTCGTGCCGTTCGTGCCGTTCGTGCCGTCGGTGCCGTTGGTGCCGTTGGTGCCGTTGCCGGCGACGCCGCCGGCCGCGCCGACGCCACCGGTGCCGCCCGTTCCGCCGACGCCGCCGAAGTTGCCGCCTCGGCCGCCCTGGCCGCCGGTTCCTCCGGTGGCACCCGCTCCGCCGGTCCCGCCCATTCCGCCGGTTCCACCGCCGGTTCCTCCGTAACCGCCGGTGCCGCCGGTACCTCCGGTGGCTCCCGCTCCGCCGGCTCCGCCCGGTCCGCCGTCTCCGCCTCTCGTACCGCCGCTGCCACCGGTCCCGCCGGTGCCTCCGGTAGAGCCGGCGACCCCGCCCCCGCCGGCACCGCCGGGTCCTCCCGCAGTACTACCGTTGCCGCCGTTGCCGCCGGTCCCGCCGGGATTACCGAGCCCACCTGCGCTGCCCGGAAGCCCCAGGACGCCGTTCGGCGTCACCCCGCCGTTCGCCCCGGTGGTGCCGGGCGGGCCCATGGGTGGCCCGGGCGTCGGGTTCACGCCGTTGGCGCTCATGCCATCGACACCACGTGTCCCGGGGTCTCCGTCGACCCCGTCGGTCCCGTCGTCGCCGCGCGCTCCGTCGACGCCGTTCGTCCCCTTCTCGCCCGCGGCGCCAACGGCGGTGCTGTCAGCGCCCGCCACACCGGTGGTTCCAGCTATGCCCTTGCCTCCGCGACCGCCGTCGCCGCCATTTCCGATCAGCAAGCCGCCTCGGCCACCGTCCCCGCCGGTCGCTCCAGCAACGGTGGCGTCGCCGCCCATGCCGCCGTTGCCGATGAGCCCGGCGTCGCCGCCGCGGCCACCATTGGCGCCGCGGCCGCCGTTGCCGAAGAAGAAGCCGCCGTTTCCGCCGTTGCAGGCCGTTCCGACGCAGTCTGCGGCGGCGTCCGCACCATTGCCGATGAAGGCACCGATGAGCGCCGCGAAGGGGTCGGGCGCCGCAGGGGCAACGCCGGACACCGAGGGCACCATCAACGCATAGAGCCCAGGAGTCGAACCCACCGTCGATTTGCCACCGCGATCGGTCGCCGAGTGCCTCGACGGATCGATGACCCACCACGGGAGCGGCGTGGACGCCAGCATCAGGTCGACCGACTGGCTCGCCGCGTCGCGGGTCGCGTTATCGTTCGCGCCGGTGTCGGCGTGTGCCGGACCCGCCAGCAGCAGACCCGTGCCGGTCAACGCGGCGCCCACGGTCAACATCGGCAGGAGGCGCAGGCACCGCTGCGTCATCATGCTCCGACTCGCGAGATGGCGTGCATACCGGTCATGTCGGAACTCCTCAGAATCCTTGGATCGAGCGCTTCGGGCAAACTAGCATCGTGAGGCCGCATATGTAAACATCGGCGTTCCTGGATCGCTGAGCGGGTTCTTATCGTGCAGTCTGACCAAGCCGACGCACCTTTCTCTTGCGTTCGGGGCTACCTATCTCCCGACGCCGCCAACAGTTCGCAACGTCCTGCCGCCAAAGGCGATCCGAGCCGCACCGCGGGGCCGGTGCTGCCCATCACGTCGGACATGCCAGCGCAGAAGTTCCGGAACGAGCTGCGACTGCTGTGAGACCACGACCGCCCGGGTCCGCAAGCGCATTCCCTTTGTCTCTAGTCGTCAGCAAGCGTCATCGCCCTCCTGGCCGAGGAGTCGGCCGGGGTGGTGGTGGTAGTTGATGCGGGCTTGCCCGACGTCGAGTTCGGGCGGCGGGATCCATTCGGCGATCCCGTTGCGCAGGATGACGGTCCAGCCGGCTTCGGCGAGGCGGTTGTCGGCGCCGCAGGCCAGGACTTCTTCGTCGATGTTGGTTTGTCCGCCCTTGGCCCACCCGTTGGTGTGGTGGACCTGGGTGCCGTAGCCCGGGACGGTGCAGCCGGGCTTGGTGCACCCCCGGTCTCGGGCGTGCAGCACGACGCGGTGGGCCTTCGGGGCGATGCGTTTGGACCGCCCGCAGTACAGCGCTTCGTTGGTGTGGGTGTCGAACACGGTCAGGTAGTGGATGGCGTGCGAGGCGATTCGGATCAGGTCACCCATCGGCAGCAGCGTCCCGCCCGCGGTGACACCCGATCCGGCGGCCTTCTCCAAGTCCTGCACGGTCGTGGAGACGATCACGGTGACGGGCAGGCCGTTGTGCTGACCCAGCTCGCCGGAGGCCAACGCGGAGCGGCCGACGGCGATGAGCGCGTCGTGCTGGCGTTGCCCCAGGGTGCGGCCGTCGGCGTCGATCTGGGCTTGCGACGGTGTGCCGGAGGTGCACGGGTGCTCGTCGTCGGGGTTGCACATGCCGGGGGCGGCGAGTTTGGCGATGATGGGTTCGAGGGTGGCGCGGAACTCGGGGGTGACCCAGCCGGTGATGCGGCTCATCCCATGGGGTCCTTGCGGACCCAGGAGCAGGCGGCGTTTACGGGCGCGGTGCTGATCGTCGGGTTCGGGGCCGTCCTGATCGATCAGGGTGGCCAGGGTGGCGGCGTCCTGGCGTAGAGTCTGCGGTCCGGTTTGTGTGGCGATGCGCACCAGGGAGGCCTCGGACTGCTCCCGCGTCACGGGGTCGACCCAGCCGGGCAGATCGTCGAGGAAGGTGCGGATGACCTCGACGTGCTCCGGGCCGATCGTGCCGGCGGCGCGGGCGGCGGCGGTCCGAGCGAGCAGCGGGGCCATCGCCTCGCCGGTGAACGAAGTCCGCGGCCCCAGATCGGTGGCCTCGGCCAGCCGCCGGGTGGCCTCGCGGCCGGAGATCCGCAGCCGCTGCGTCAGCACCGACTTCAGCGACTTCGAGCCCAGCTCGGTCGGGGAGACCTCGCGCAGGAGCCGGGCCAAGACTTGGTGCTCCAGCGTCGGTACCCGCCACGCCGCGGTCTGGATCTCACCGAGCAGCTCGAGCAGTTCGGGGTGGGTGAACCCGTCACAGTCCAGGACGACCAACTCCGTGACCGCCGCGGTGTAGGCGGCAACCGCGGCGGCGACCCGATCCGAACTCATACCCGAACACTAGTTCGACCCACCGACAGAAAAGCCGGGGCTGTGACCAGTGAAACCGAAGTGACACAGGGGTTTTGAACGATTGGCGAGCGTGCGTCGAGAGCCACATTCGGTAGGCGTGTCGCGGAGGAGGAGGGGTCAGTGGTCGGCGGCGTACAGGTGCACCAGCCCCGACGCCACCGCGAAGCGCGGTCCGTGACGGGCGTCGACGTTGGCGCGGCCCACCACCGTCGCGGTGGCGCGCAGGGCCTCGGAGACGGTGCGCAGCAGCTCGTCGTCCAGCGCCCCTCCCCCGGCCAGCACCAGCGCGGGCGGCGGCGCGTCGAAGGCCCGTAGGCAGCGGACGATGTTGGCCGCGACGGTCTCCTGCTTGACGGCCAACCGCAGACTGCGCCATTCCTCGGCAGCCAGTTTGTGGGAGAACGGCACCAGGCCCGCGCTGCCGCGGGTGCACAACCGGCCGATCGCGTCGGCGGGCGCCGGGCTGTCGAGGAACAGCCGGCGACCGTCCTCCTCATGGGCCACGTGCGGCCCCTCCACCCGCAGGGCGGGCGTCCGCTTGACCCGTTCGGCCAGAGCCCGGGGAACGCCGAGCACCCTGGCGACGGCCGTCGTGATCGCCTCACCCGCGCCGGCCGCGGTCACCTCCCGGCCCTCGCCGATGAGATCGATCGTGCCGCCGCCGATGTCGCAGACGACGGTGCCCGGTGGCAACCCGGGGGTCGTGCGTGCGCCGGCGGCCGCGGCGGCCGGTTCGCCGGCGACGGTCCGCGTCGGACGGCCGGTCAGCCGCGCCAGAGTCTCCGCGGCGTCGGCGACCAGGTCGGCGGCGAGCAGCGCGACGACGGTTCCGCGAGTGTCGGCGACGCCTCGCCGCAACCATGCCCCGTCGTCGATGGAGGAGAGGTCGGTGAAGAACGCGTCATCGACGGCCAGGCCGTCTCGCGCCGACCGCACCGCCCCGAGTCGCACCTCGACCACGGTGCCGGGTGGCGAGAGTCGCAGGACGACGTGCGCCTGGGCGGGTGAGTACCGCACCACCTCACCGTCGACCATGCAGTCGACGTAGTCGTCGTCGACGGCAGGCGGCTCGGGTGGTCCGGTTCGCGGCGTGACCGCCAGGGCCGGGGAATCGGCCAGCTCCCTGGTGAATTCGGCGACCTCGGCGATGTGGTCGTGGCCCAACTCGAGGGCGACGCACAGTGCGATCGGGTCGGCCATGGCGCGGTAGGCACGGCCCTCGGCGACGACCTCGACGGCGATCAGTGCACCGGGTTCGACGCCGTCGAGCGCGACCTCGTCGACCACCGGTACGTCGACCGAGATGCGGTTGCGGATGAGCACGGCGTCGTCCTGCGCGGCGATTACCCCGACGACGGCCCAGCCTCGCGCCACGGCGGCGTCGATCTCCCGTGCGGCGACCTCGAAGTCGGTGTCTCGGTCGACCGAAACGATTGCGGGACCGCTGATTACGTCACCACCAAGGCTGTGCAGCGGACGGTGCCGTCCGACGCCGAATCCCGTGCCCGCGGGGGTGCTCGCGTCGACGGCGCGCAGGCTGCGCACCGGCGAGCGCGGGGAGGTCGGCGGCGGGAGTGGCGCGGTCGCCGTGTCCACCGGTCGCAGTGCGGCCAGAAGGATTTCGTCCACCTCGACACCGGCCTCGACCTGCAATTTATGCAGCAGCGCCGCGGCGCCCTCCAGCGACTCGGCGGAACCCTTGCGGCCGCGGGTGGGTGCCTGCCCGTGCACCACCCGTTCGACCGCACCACCGCTCACCCGTGCGACGACGATCTCGGTGGTGTGGTTGCCGACGTCCACCCCGGCGACCACGGCCGTCACCGCAGCAGGCCCCGGCGGGCGTAGACGGCAGCAGCTTGGCGGACCAGTTCGGCGCACCGCGCGGCACCACGCGTCTCGAGGGAGACCCGCAGCGACTCCAACTCCTCGACGGTCGAGCGGTGGGGGCGCAGCGCCTCGTAGAGTCTCATGACGTCTTCATCGTCGATGAGCGCGAGTTCGGCTGCGCGAAGGAAGTTCTCGGCCAGTTGCGGGTTGCCGCCCTCCTCGGCGACGACGGCCTGATGCGCGAGGGTGGCCGGGTCCATCCGGAGATCGGCGAGACCGAGGTTGCCGTTGACCGCTGCCTCGACGGTGAAGTCCTCGGGTTTCATCGGGTCATCCGGACGGTCATCGGCGGCTGGCCCGGTTCGCTGGCCTCGCGTTCGCGGGCGACCAGCGCCACCGCACGCGCGTGGTAGCGCGCCGAGATGGACTCGTCGGTACCACCGGTGAAGATCGGCACGGGAGCCATTCCCTTGGCGTGCCGCGCCGCGTTCTTCCCCAGTTCGCGGTACATCCGGTCGGTCAGCAGCGGTGCCACGCTGAACAGCTCCAGATTGGCCAGGGGTGACAGGTCGCGGCGGTGGATCAGCGCGGTTCCCTTGCCCTGCAGGCCGATTCCAATGCCCGATCCCGACAGCCGGGCAGCGGTCAGCCCGATCATGCCGACGTCGATGGTCGACCGAATCCGCACCAGTCGGGGCACGCAGCCCTCCTCCTCCAAACCGGCGGCGATCTGACGGAGCACCTCGCCGACGGTCAGGCCACACAGCGACAGCCACACCGAGCGCCCGAGGGCAGGCGAGAGCCCGATGCACACCTCGCGGGGATCGCTCCCCTGCCTGGCGATCTCGACGTCGTCGAAGGTGACGTGACCCTGATGCTCGGCCTGGTCGGCGGTCAGCTCGTCGGCCGTGCGGGCTTGGCGGATCGCGTCGATCTCGGCACGCCGCTGCGCCGTCAGGGTGTAACCGGTGCCGGGGCCGCGATAATCGTTGGGATCGGTGATCTTCGAGAGCACCCGGAAGTCCGCGTCGAAGATGGCCGAGGTCTGCAGTTGGTCACCACGCAACCGCTCGCGGGTCAGCGCCATGATGGCGTCGGCTTCCTCGTCGTACCCCGTTCGCTTCAGGGAGGCGATGACGTCGAACACCGTCAGCTGCTTGGCCTCGATGGCGGTGGCGGCCTCTGCGACCGCCTTCGGGTCACCCGGTGACAGGTCGCGGGAACCGTTGGCCACGACCACCGCGTCGACGCGCTCGTCGTCGAAGTCGGCCAGACCGAGGTCTCGGTAGACGGCCTGCACGGCCGTGGCGGCGCGCCGACGTACGCGCGCCAACTGCTCGACCGCGACGGTGCGAAGCCCACCGTCGACGCCCCAGTCGCGTTGCAGGACCAGGAAGTCGTCCATGTCGTCGGAGTTGAAGTTCGACAGCGCAAAGGCGTTGTCGTAGCGCGGGATCGAGCCGAATCCCGAGAAGATGAAGTCGGCCCCGGCCAGCAGCACCGGCAGCGTGTGGGCGCTTCGTCGGACGTCGGATTCGGAGATCAGATTGTCGTTGCCCGCACACGATTCGAGATCGCGCAGCATGACCATCAGATTCTCGGCGAGCAGCTCCTTCATTCCGTCGGGCACCGAGGCCACCACACCGACGCCGTCGATGCCACCGTTTTGCACACCCTGGGAGCCCAGCGCCCGGGCCAGCGAGACGCAGCGCGACTCCAGGTAGAGGATGGAGCACTTCTCGGCCGCGCCCATCAGCACCTCGGCGCCGCCGCCGCTGGTGACCCGCATCTTGAGCCCGCGCGAGGCGTAGGCCGAGGTGAGGATCGCCTTCGAGAACGGGGTGTCGTCGCCGTCGACGAACACCTGCTCGGTGCCGTAGAGGGAGATGGTCTCGGCGTAGCTGGTCAACCCGCGCAGGCCCAACCGCAGCTCCAGCGCCTCCTCGATCGAGCACTGGGCCATCGCACCCGGGACGCCGACCTGGCTGCCGATCAGCAACGCGACCGCATTCGACGGCGCGTCCCCGAGCACCGGCACCGTGGTCTCGACTTCCCGGAAACCGTAGGCGACGGCGCTGGCCGCGTCGGCGGCGATCAGCAGCGGGTCGTCGAGCTGGTTGGTCACGTGGGCCTGGTTGCTCGGCGTGCGCCGGGCCCGCATCCTGGTCATGGCCATCTGCATCTCGACCGGGGAGAGCAGCGCGACCACGCGCGCCATCTTGGCCGGCGTGAGACCGGCGAACAGCCGCACCACCTCGGACCGCGGGACGTTGAAGTCCACCGTCATGCGAGCCAACGCCTGTTCGTCGGTCGCCATCGCCTCCTCGGCCACGGCGAGATCGAGGCCGTAGAGGGCGATGAATTCGTCGATCACGTCGAACTCGTCGACCGACTTGCCGTCCAGTTCGACGACCCGCCTGCCCTCGGGTCCGTCCTCCAGTCTCAGCGACGGTTCGGGGTCGAACGGGCTCTGCATGGCCACCAGCCCGAGGGCGGGGTTGGTGACGCTGAAGCCGTCGAGGTTGACCGGCTTGGCATCCAGGACGCGCATCCGCCCCTGGTCGAGATCGGCGGAGCGGTCTTCGGTGCGGTGTGAGTCATCGTCCACGACCGTTACCGCCCTAGTCTCGTACTACGTTGTCCTCGTACACGATTCGACCGATCAGATCATACCGTCGCGGATCGCGCAGTTTGAAGTACAGCGCCATCGCCGCGCCGACGACGAACAGCACGACCACGATCCACGGGGTGAGCTTGAACAGCAGCGTGCCCGATGCCGCACCTGCGGCCGCGTCCTTGTGCTCCCACAGCAGGTAGACCACGTAGAGCATGCCGATGCCACCGAGCAGGGGCGCCAGGAACGTCTTGAACCAGTGTGCGCTCGACGGGTGGTTCTTGTGGAAGTGGAAGTAGGCGATCACCGCGAAGGCGCACAGTGCCTGCACCACCAGGATCGCCATCGTGCCGAGGATCGCCAGCAGTGTGTACATGTGGATGTAGGGGTCCATGCCGGCGAAGTAGAAGGCCAGGATGAGGACCAGCGTGATGCCGGTCTGCACGAAGGACGCGATGTGCGGCGATCCGTGGGTGGGATGGGTGGCGCCGATCGACTTCTGCAGCCCCTTCGACAGGCCCTCGCGGCCAAGGGCATACAGGTACCGCGACGCGCAGTTGTGGAAGGCCATGCCGCAGGCGAAGGACCCGGTCACCAGCAGGATGTTGAACAACGTGATGGCCCACTCGCCGTAGGTGCTGCGCACGTTGCCGAAGAAGATCTCCGAGGACGTGTCGGCACTCTGGGCCAGCTCCACCGACTTGGCGGGGCCGGTGCCCGCGATCGCCATCCACGACACGAAGACGTAGAAGATGCCGACGCCGAGCACGCTGATCATGGTGGCGCGCGGGATGATTCGCTTGGGATCCTTGGACTCCTCGCCGTACATCGCGGTGGATTCGAAGCCGACCCAGGACCAGAACGCGAAGAACAGTCCGAGGCCGGCGCTGGCGCCGGCGACCGCGGCCGGGGTGAACGCACCGATGGGGTTGAGCGTCTCGGCGACGGCGAACCCGTCGGGGCCGCCGCCCTTGAACAGCACCGCCAGTGCGCCGAGGGACAACATCACGATCTCGGTCACCAGGAAGACGCCGAGCACCTTGGCCGTCAGGTTGACGTCGAAGTAGGTCAGGATGCAGTTGAGCACCATCATCAGGATCGCGGGCGCCAACCAGGGCACGGTGACGTCGAACTGCGACTTGAACAGGTTCTGGAAGAAGAACGAGAAGATGCCGATCAGGGAGGCCTCGAACACGATGTAGGCCATGGTGATCAGCAGTCCGCTGGCCATGCCGATCACGCGGCCGAGTCCGTGGGAGATGTAGCCGTAGAACGCGCCGGTGGCGGTGATGTGCTTGGCCATGGTGGCGTAACCGATGGCGAACAGACCCAGCACGACGGTGGCGACGATGTAGCCGGCGGGCGCGTGCGATCCGTTGCCGAAACCTACGGCGATCGGGACGTTGCCGACCATCGCGGTGATCGGCGCGGCGGTGGCCACCGCCATGAAGATGACACCGACGGTGCCGACGGCGTTGCGCTTCAGCCGTTGGACGTCACCGGTGTTCTCGTCGCGAGATACGACTTGATCGGTCATCTGGGGAGTCACCTTCCGAGGGAGCGACGTGGGGTCCGGCGGTGACCCGGTGTGCTGTGGCCCACAGTCGAACTTCCGTATATTGGCACCACCAAATAGATCGCGCAACCGTTCCGGCTGTCCATTGACAGAAATGGTCCAACCTTTTTAGGGTGGGGTGCCTCGCAGCCAGCGCGTGCGCGAGCCGTCTCAGGGCAGGGAGTCCACGTTGTTCGACTACGGCACGTTCTCGTTCGAGTCCAAGGCCCAGGTTCTCGAACAGGCGAAGAAGTACTGGAATCCCGACAAGACCCAGTTCTGGACCGACGCGGGAGTCGATCTGGTCATCGACCGTCGCGAGGGTTACCACCTCTGGGACATGGACGGTCGCCAGTTGATCGACATGCACCTCAACGGCGGCACCTACAACCTCGGTCACCGCAACCCGGAGATCAAGGCCGCCCTGATCGAGGCCATGGACCACTTCGACGTCGGCAACCACCACTTCCCCTCGGTGGCTCGCACGGCCTTGGCGCAGCGCCTGGTCGAGTCGGCGCCCGCGTCGATCACCAAGGTGGCCTTCGGCTCCGGCGGAGGCGAGGCCATCGACATCGCCCTCAAGAGCGCGCGGCACGCCACCAAGCGTCGCAAGATCGTGTCGATCATCAAGGCCTACCACGGCCACACCGGGCTCGCCGTCGCCACCGGCGACGACCGCTTCTCCAAGCTGTTCCTCTCCGACCGTCCCGACGAGTTCGTACAGGTGCCCTTCGGTGACGTCGACGCGATGGAGCAGGCCCTCGCGTCCGGCGACGTCGCGGCCGTCATCATGGAGACCATCCCCGCGACCTACGGATTCCCGCTTCCCCCAGTGGGTTACCTCGAAGCGGTCAAGGAGCTCACCGAGCGTCACGACACGCTCTACATCGCCGACGAGGTGCAGACCGGCCTGATGCGCACCGGCGAGATGTGGGGCATCACCAAGCACGGCATCGAACCCGACATCATGGTCTCCGGCAAGGGCCTCTCCGGCGGCATGTATCCGATCACCGCGGCGATGCTCGGCGAGCGGGCCGCACAGTGGCTCGACGAGGACGGCTTCGCCCACATCTCGACCTTCGGTGGGGCGGAGCTCGGCTGCGTCGCCGCCATCAAGACCCTCGAGATCACCGGCCGCCCCGAAGTCCGGGACAACGTGCACGCCATCACCGACGTCTTCGCTCGGGGATTGGCCCGCATCCAAGCCGACAACGCCGACTGGTTCGTCGGCATCCGGCAGAACGGGGTGATCATCGGACTGGAGTTCGACCACCCCGAGGGCGCGAAGTTCGTGATGCGCGAACTGTACGAGAACGGCGTGTGGGCCATCTTCTCCACGCTCGATCCCCGTGTGCTGCAATTCAAGCCGGGTCTGCTCATGACTCGCGAACTGTGCGACGACGTGCTAGAACGCTTGGACGTGGCAGTCGGCAAGGCCGCCGTGGCAGCGAAGGCGGGATAGGCATGACCCAGGCGGGATTCGTCTCCGACGAGGTCGACATCGCGAGAGCCGCGCTGTCGGACTACGAGCGGCCCGCCCGCGCCAGCCTGCGTCTGCTGAACCTGTCGGAGAACGCGACCTACGAAGTCGTCGACGACGACACCGGGGTCCGGTCGATCCTGCGCGTCCACCGCAAGGGTTACCACAGCCGGTCGGAGATCGAGTCCGAGCTCGACTGGCTCGACGCGCTGCGACGCGACGCAGACGTCACCGTCCCCGTCGTGCGCCCCGCGCGTGACGGCAGTCGGGTGGTCACCGTGGACCAGGACGGGACCGCCCGGTACGTCGTGCACTTCGAGATGGTCGCGGGCACCGAGCCCGACGAGAAGGCGCTCACCGCGACGGACTTCCACACCCTGGGCCGCATCACCGCTGCGCTGCACGACCATTCGACCACCTGGACCCGACCGTCGGGGTTCAAGCGGTTCTCGTGGGACTGGCAGCACAGCCTCGGCGATCGACCACGCTGGGGCCGCTGGGAGGATGCCACCGGAGTCGGCGAGGCCGAGCGGCGGGTGCTCGACCCGGCGCGCGACCTGCTCCGACGGCGGCTCGACGACTACGGGACCGGACCGGAGGTCTTCGGGCTCGTGCACGCCGACCTGCGGCTGGCCAATCTGCTCGTCGACGGCCCGGGCACCGCCGGCAAGATCACGGTCATCGACTTCGACGACTGCGGATTCGGTTGGCACTTCTACGACTTCGGCACCGCGGTGTCCTTCTTCGAGGACGATCCGGCGGTGCCCGAATGGCAAGACGCGTGGGCGGCAGGTTATCGGACCAGGCGCCCGCTCCCGGCGTCCGACGAGGCGATGCTGCCGTCGTTCGTCCTGCTGCGCCGGCTGCTCCTGCTGGCTTGGATGGGTTCGCATGGTCACTCCAGGGAGTCCCAGGCCATGTCGATCACCTACGCCAAGGGCAGCTGCGACCTCGCCGAGCGCTACCTCGGCTCCAACGGCCTCCGATTGGCCTGACGTTCACCCCCAACGCCCAAAGGCATTGAAAGGCAACACATGTTCCAGTCACTGCAGGGCCGAACGGCCATCGTCACCGGCGGCAGCCGGGGCATCGGTCGCGGCATCGCCGAGACGTTCGCGGCCGCCGGCGTCAACGTGGTCATCACTGGTCGCAGCCAGGTCGACGTCGATGCCGCCGTCACGGCACTCGCCGGTGCGCCCGGCACGGTGACCGGCGTCGCGGCAGACGTCACCAGCCCCGAGGACTGCCGGAAGGTCGTCGCCGCGGCGGTGCAGCGTCACGGCGGACTCGACATCGTGTGCGCGAATGCGGGAATCTTCCCGTCGGCCCGACTCGAAGACCTCACCCCCGAGGACCTCGAAGAGGTGCTCGGGGTCAACTTCAAGGGCACGGTCTACATCATCCAGGCCGCGCTGTCTGCGCTGACCGACAGCGGCCACGGTCGCGTCGTCGTGACGTCGTCGATCACCGGCCCCTACACCGGGTACCCCGGGTGGTCGCACTACGGCGCAAGCAAGGCCGCCCAACTCGGCTTCATCCGCACTGCGGCAATGGAGTTGGCGCCCAAGAACATCACCGTCAACGCCGTGCTGCCCGGCAACATCATCACCGAGGGCCTCGTCGAGATGGGCCAGGACTACATGGACCAAATGACCGCGTCCATCCCCGCGGGGCGCCTCGGCACGGTGGCCGACATCGGCAACGCCGCGCTGTTCTTCGCCACCGACGAGGCCGGTTACGTCACCGGGCAATCGCTGGTCGTCGATGGAGGCCAGATCCTGCCCGAGTCCCAGGCGGCGATCGCGGAGCAGTAGCGCCGCGACCCCCTAGAATTGGTCTAGCCGAATCGAGCGGGGGTCCACTGTTGACGAAGTCGACCGAGGAACTGCGGCGTCGCATCGTCGCCGACATCAACGCCGGCGTCCCGGGCTCGAAGCTCGGCAGCGAACGCGATCTCGCCGAGCGGTATTCGACGAGCCGCTCGAGCCTGCGCCAGATGCTCGCCGCGCTGGAGGAGGCGGGGCTGGTCCACCGCGTGATCGGTCGCGCGGGTGGCATCTTCATCAGCCACGCTCAGGTGCAGCGCAGCCTGGCCAACGTGGTGGGGGTGCCCGCCTTCCTCGCCAACCAGGGTTACGTCGCGGGCACCCGCGTGCTGGCGACCAAGATCGCCGCGCCCGACCGCACCACCCAGTCGGCCCTGCAGATCGGCGCCACGGATCTGATCGTCGAGATCCAGCGCGTTCGCCTGGCCGACGGCTCCCCCATCTCGCTGGAGTTGGCGCAGTTCCCCGCCGAGTCGTTTCCCGGGTTGCTGGAGAAGCAACTCGGCGGTTCCATCTACGAGATCCTCGAGAACGACTACGGACTCGTCACCTCCCGAGCCGACGAGCGGATCGAGGCGGTCAACGCCACGCCGGAGGAGGCGTCGCTGCTCGCGGTCAAGGCGCGGTCGGCCCTCCTGCTGATCACCCGCGTCACCTTCGACCAGAACGACGCGCCGTGCGAATTCTCGCGCGACCTGTTCCGCGGTGACCGCACCCGACTGGGTGTGACCGTGCAAGGCCGCGGCATCGGTGTGCACTCGCCCGTCGCCGCGGCGACCGTGGCGCTGCACAGCTGACCCGAGAGGTCGTCGATGACACCCGCCGGACGATTCGCCCCGAGCCCGTCGGCCGATCTGCACGTCGGCAATCTGCGCACGGCGGTCCTGGCCTGGCTGTTCGCCCGTTCCACCGGACGGCGCTTCCTGGTGCGCGTCGAGGATCTCGACGACCGCGCCAAGGACGACGTCGCGCAGCGCCAACTCGACGACCTGGCCGCGATCGGCGTGACGTGGGACGCCGCGCCGGAGCGCCAGGCCGACCACGAGGCGCGGTACGCCGCGGTGGTCGAGGACCTGACCGCTCGTGGCATGACCTACGAATGTCATTGCAGCAGAAGGGATATCCTCTCCGCGCCGCGTGCACCGCACGCTCCGGAGGGCGCGTATCCCGGCACCTGCCGCGACCTCACCGATGCCGAACGCGTTGCGCGCGCGACCACCGGGCGGCCACCCGCGGTGCGGCTGCGATCCGAGGTCGCCGAATACACCGTCACCGATCTACTGCGCGGCAGCTACACCGGGGTGGTCGACGACTTCGTGTTGCGCCGTGGTGACGGCGTCCCGGCCTACAACCTCGCCGTCGTGGTCGACGACGCCGCCCAGGGCGTCGACCAGGTGGTGCGGGGCGACGATCTGCTGCCGTCCTCGCCGCGACAGGCCTACCTCGGCGCGCTGCTCGGCCACCGGGCGCCGACCTATGCCCACGTCGCGCTGGTGCTCAACGCCGACGGCAAGCGGTTGGCCAAGCGCGACGGCGCCGTCACCCTCGCCGAGCTCGGAACGCCCCACGCGGTGGCACTGATCGCCGCCTCACTGGGGTACTCCGCGACGACGGTGGACGGGATGCTCGCCGAATTCGACCCGGCCCGCCTGCCACGAGAACCTTGGATTTACCAGCCCGACTGAGGAAAACCCTATGCGTGCCCGCGTCGGGTTGGTAACTTCCGCCGGTGTTCGGATACTTCCGGCGGGCGATGCTCGCCGTCCTCGTCGTCGCCGCGGTCATCCTCGGCTCGGCCGCCTGCGGGTCGTCCGACAAGACCGCCGACCCGATCAAGTCCTCCGGGGTGCTGCGGGTGGGCACCGAGGGCGTCTACTCGCCCTTCAGCTATCACGACCCGGCCACCGGGCAACTCGTCGGCTACGACGTCGACGTCGCCAAGGCCGTCGGCCAGAAGCTGGGCGTGAAGGTCGAATTCGTCGAGACGCCATGGGACTCGATGTTCGCGGCGTTGGAGGCCGACCGCTTCGACGTGGTGGCCAACCAGGTGACCGTCAATCCCGAACGCCAAGCCAAGTACGACCTGTCCCAGCCCTACACCGTCGGTGAGGGCGTCATCGTCACCCGGGCCGGTGACGACTCGATCAAGACCCTCGCCGACCTCAAGGGCAAGACCGCCGCGGAGAACGCCACCAGCAACTGGTCCGACGTCGCCCGCAAGGCCGGCGCCAACGTCGAGTCCGTCGAGGGCTTCAGCCAGGCCATCACCCTGCTGAACCAAGGCCGCGTCGACGCCGTCGTCAACGACAGCATCGCCGTCTACGCCTATCTCGCCGAGACCGGCGACAAGTCGGTCAAGATTTCGGGCAAGGTCGGAGAGAAGAGCGAGCAGGCGTTCGCCGCGCGCAAGGACAGCGGCATGCTTCCCGAACTCGACAAGGCCCTCGGCGAGCTGAGGGGTGACGGGACCCTGGCGGCGATCTCGCAGAAATACCTCAAGACCGACGCGACCGGCACGCCGCCGTCCACCCCGATTCGCGCCGCGGGGGTGCTGCGCGTCGGCACCGAGGGCGTGTACGCACCGTTCAGCTATCACGATCCGGCGACCGGGCAACTCGTCGGCTACGACGTCGACGTGGCCAAGGCCGTTGGCGAGAAGCTCGGCGTGCGAGTGGAATTCGTCGAGACACCGTGGGATTCCATCTTCGCCGCGCTGGAGGCCAACCGCTTCGACATCGTGGCCAACGAGGTCACCATCAACCCGGAACGACAAGCGAAGTACGACCTCTCGCAACCGTATTCGGTGGGTGAGGGCGTCATCGTCACCCGGGCCGGCGACGACTCGATCAAGACCCTCGCCGACCTCAAGGGCAAGACCGCCGCGGAGAACGCCACCAGCAACTGGTCCGACGTCGCCCGCAAGGCCGGCGCCAACGTCGAGTCCGTCGAGGGCTTCAGCCAAGCCATCACCCTGCTCAACCAAGGCCGCGTCGACGCCGTCGTCAACGACAGCATCGCCGTCTACGCCTATCTCGCCGAGACCGGCGACAAGTCGGTGAAGATCGCCGGCAACGTCGGAGAGAAGAGTGAACAGGGCTTCGCCGCCCGCAAGGACAGCGGGTACCTGCCCGAGCTCAACGGTGCCCTCGACGAGCTGCGCTCCGACGGCAAGCTGACCGACATCTCGCAGAAGTACCTCAAGGCCGACGCGACGGGCGCCCCGCAGGGCACTCAGGCCGGCCCACCGGGCAGCGCCCAAGAGGCACCGCAGGCGCGGTCGGCGTGGCAGTTGATCCTCGACAACCTGTGGCCGCTGGCCAAGGCCGCCATCACCGCGACGATCCCGCTGACCATCATCAGCTTCGCCCTCGGCCTCGTCATCGCCTTGGCAGTGGCGCTGGCCCGACTGTCGCCCAACGTCGTCCTGACCAACGTCGCCCGGTTCTACATCTCGATCATCCGCGGCACGCCCCTGCTGGTTCAGCTGTTCATCGTCTTCTACGCCCTGCCACAACTCGGGGTGCGCATCGATCCGTTCCCCGCGGCGGTGATCGCGTTCAGCCTCAACGTCGGCGGGTATGGGGCCGAGATCATCCGCTCGGCGATCCTGAGCATCCCGAAGGGCCAGTGGGAGGCGGCCGAGACGATCGGCTTCAACTACGTCGGCGCGTTGAAGCGCATCATCTTGCCGCAGGCGGCGCGGGTGGCGGTGCCGCCGCTGTCGAACACGTTGATCTCCCTGGTCAAGGACACGTCGCTGGCCTCGACGATCCTGGTCACCGAACTGCTGCGGCAGGCGCAGATCGTCGCGGCGCCGACGTTCGAGTTCTTCGCCCTCTACGGCACGGCGGCGGCGTACTACTGGGTGATCTGCCTGGTGTTGTCGTTCGGGCAGGGCCGGCTGGAACACCGATTGGAGAGGTACGTGGCGCGATGAGCGACCCCACTGGCAGTGACACCGACGACGCCGCGACCGACTACCGCGTCGTCGCCGAGGGAGTGGAGAAGGCGTTCGGGGAGAACAAGGTGCTCAAGGGCGTCTCGTTCACGGTCGAACGCGGTACCGCCACGGCGATCATCGGCCCGTCGGGATCGGGCAAGACGACGCTGCTGCGCACCCTGAACGCGCTCGACCGGGCCGACGCCGGGGTGATCCGCGTCGACGACGTGGAGATCGACTTCTCCACCCCGACCCCGAAGCCCGAGATACGAAGGTTCCAGTCGCGTAGCGGCTTCGTCTTCCAGAGCCACAACCTCTTTCCCCACAAGACGGTGCTGCAGAACGTCATCGAGGGGCCCGTCATCGTGCAGAAGCGGCCCAAGGAAGAGGCCGTCGCCGAGGCGGTCGACCTGCTCGATCAGGTCGGGCTGGCCGAGAAACGGGACCAGTACCCGTTTCAGCTCTCGGGCGGTCAGCAGCAGCGCGTCGGCATCGCCCGCGCGCTGGCCCTCAAGCCCAAGCTGGTGTTGTTCGACGAGCCCACCTCCGCGCTCGATCCCGAACTGGTCGGCGAGGTGCTTTCGGTGATCAAGGATCTCGCCGTGGAGGGGTGGACGCTGGTGATCGTCACCCACGAGATCCAGTTCGCCCGTCAGGTGTCCAACCAGGTGCTGTTCACCGATCAGGGCATCATCTTGGAGCAGGGCACCCCCGACGAGGTCATCGGCAATCCGAGGGAAGACCGCACCCGCCAGTTCCTCGACCGCATTCTCAACCCGCTCTAGCGCCTTTGCCACGGCCGTGCTCGAGCAGCAGATCGACTGCGCGAGAGGCACTTTGGGCCGCGCTCTCCATGGTCGCCGACCAGTCGGTGTCGGTCCAGTCACCCGCCAGCACCAGGGACGGCACCGACGTGCGTTGCGATGGCCGCAGCGAATCCAGGCCCACCACTTGGGAGAACGTCGCCCTGGGCATCTTGACCACCTGCGCCTCGAGGACAGTCGCGTCCCCGGCGGCCGGGTAGTAGCGCCGCAGCAGCGCCACCTGTTCTGCCACGATGTCGTCGCCCGACTTCTGGATTTGCTCGTAGGCCCCGCTGGTGGTCAGGCAGTAGAGCCACCCGTGGGCGGTGCCGCGGTCGTGCATGATCTGCCGGTCGAACACCTCGTCGATCACGCCGGTTCCGCCGATCAGGCCCTCGAACGCCGACTCCGTGCCCAGCGGGCGGTCCAGATACAGATTGGTGCTGACGATCGGCGTGTATCCCAGTTTGTCAGCCGCAGAATAGATCTCGTCGTGTTCGGGCAGTTCGTCGAGTAGGCCTCCGATGTTCGAGTTGGGCACGGCGCAGACCACGCCGTCGGCGGGTACCACGGTGCCGTCGGCGAGCAGCACCCCCGTCACCTGGCCGTCGGCGATCTCGATCCGCCGCGCCACCGCCCGGTACCGGACGTCGACGCCGTGGCGTCCGAAGACCCGGAGCGCGCCCGTGACGAAGAGGGTGTCGAGATCGACGGTGGGATAGCCGATGGTGACCGGTGTCCGATGCCGCACTCCCATCCGGAAGCCGGTGGCCATCACCTTCGCGAACACCGCGGCCGAGCCACGCGTCACCGGTTCGGCCGCGATGCCCAGAGCGAGCCAGTCCCACAACGCTTCTCGCGCCGGGGCGGGCATGCCGACGCGGTCGAACCACTGATCGGTGCTGAGATCGGCGAGGTCGGCGGGCGGGTGCAGGGCCTGCCACCCCAGCCGCAGCGTGGCCCGGGCGGCCCGCAGGCGGTCGGCGACGGTCGCGTCGGGGTGCACGCCGAACAGCGTGCGCACCGCGCCGAGGCCCGTCGTCTGCACGACCTTCTTACGCCCGTCCGGCCAACGCAGCGTGGAGCGCTTCGGGAAGACGACGTGATCGCGGGTGCCCACACTGGCGAGGTAGCGGAAGAGGTGCTCGTAGCCGCTGGCGATGACGTGCTGGCCGTTGTCGGGCAGATCGTCGACTGGTTCGGCCCGCATCGCGTGCGTCCGGCCACCGAGCCGTCCGCGCCGCTCGAGAAGGGTGACGTCCACGCCCGCCTCGGCCAGCCAGACCGCCGACGCCAAGCCGGCGAGACCGCCACCGATGACGACGTAGCGCCGCCGGTCTTCGCCCATCTGGCCAACGTACGCCGCGCTCTGCGAAGCTGTTCGGATGTCACCACCAGTACTCGTCGATGCCGACGTCGTCATCATCGGCGCCGGGCTCTCGGGACTGATCGCCGCCCGCACGGTGCTGGCCGCGGGACTCGTGCCCGTGGTCTTGGAGGCCGACGACCGGGTCGGCGGGCGCATCCTCACCGAGGACGTGCTGCCGGGGGTGAGCGTCGAACTCGGGGCCCAGTGGATCGGCGACACCCACGACCGGATGTTCCGGCTGGCCGCGGAGCTCGGCGTCGAGACCTTCCCGCAGTACGACGAGGGTGAAACCTCATATGACCTCGGCGGCTCGGGAGTGCTGCGGCAGAACGACTTCCACGCCCGCTTCGCCGGCGAGCTGGCCGAGCTGGAGCGAGTGTTGCGACGTCTAGACGAGCTGGCCGCCGATGTGCCCGTCGAGGCGCCGTGGTTGGCGCCGCGGGCCGACGAGTGGGACGTCATCAGCGCGGGCACCTGGTACGACGCACAGGGTCTCTCGCCCGTCGCGCGCACCCTGCTGGAGATCTGCACCGTCGGGATCCTGGCAGTGCCCACCGTCGAGGTGTCGTTCCTGCACCTGCTGTTCACGATTCAGACCTGCGGCGTGACGGCCGAACTCTTCGCCGAATCCGAGGGTGGCGCGCAGACCACCCGCTTCGTCGGCGGCACCAGCGAGATCCCCCGCCGGCTGGCCGCCCTGATCACCGACCACATCGTGCTCCAGGCGCCGGTGCAGACCATCGAGCACACGCAGGACAGCGTCACGGTGCACTGCCGGGGCGGGCTGGTGGCGCGCGGCCGCCGCGTGATCGTCGCCATCTCGCCGACCTTGGCCGGCCGCATCCTCTACGAGCCGCCGCTGTCCGGGGTGCGTGACCAGTTGACGCAGAGGCTACCCAACGGCTCGGCGATGAAGGCGTTCTTCGTCTACGACGAACCCTTCTGGCGCACTGACGGATTCAACGGACAAATCATCTCCGACGTAGGCCCGGCACGCATGTCGAACGACACCTGCATTCCCGGTGACGACCACGGGGTGATCCTGTTGTTTCTGGAGGGCGATCAGGCGCGCACCTTCGGGCGGCTTCCCGCCGACGAGCGACGCACTGCGCTGACCGCGGAACTGGTGCGCCACTTCGGCGCCAAGGCCTCGACACCCGAGTTCTACGTCGACGGGGAGTGGTCGGATCGGCAGTGGACCCGCGGCTGCTACAACGCCAACCACGGTCCGCACGTGTGGACCACCTACGGCCACGCGCTGGCCGAACCGATCGGCGTGATCCACTGGGCGTCGACCGACACGGCCACCCATTGGAGCGCGTACATGGAGGGCGCCGTCGAGGCCGGCGAGCGCGCGGCGCTGGCGGTCGTCGACTCCCTCTCCTAGCGGCGCGCGGCCGCCAGCATCTCGTCACGGAACTTTGGATGAGCAATCGCCGCCAGTGCCTCGGCGCGCTCGCGGACGGTACGGCCCTCCAGTTCGGCGACGCCGTATTCGGTGACGATCACGTCGACCTGGTGTCGCGGGGTGGTGATCACCGCACCGGGACCAAATTGGGGCACGACCCGCGACCGCAGCTCACCGTCCTTCGTGTAGGTCGACGGCAGGCAGATCAGCGAGCGGTCCGACAGCTCGAGGCCAGCACCGGCGACGAAGTCCTCGGCACCGCCGATACCGCTGAACTGCTTGCCGTCGAGGGTGTCTGCCACCACCTGCCCCCGGGCATCGACGGCCAGCGCGCCGTTGACCGAGACCATGTCGGCGTTGGCGGCGATGACTTCCGGTGAGTTGACGATGTCGACCGGCAGGAAGGCGACGTCGGTGTTGTCGTCGAGCCACCCGTAGAGCTCTGGCGAACCGAAGGCGAACGTCGTCACACTCACCCCCTCGTACTGCCCCTTGCGGACGTTGCCGACCTTTCCAGCGCGGTGCAGCTTCATGCACCCGTCGGTGAACATCTCGGTGTGCAATCCGTAGTTCCGGCCGTCGCCCTCGGCCAACAAGGTGGCGATCTGGTTCGGAATCGAGCCGATGCCCACCTGCAGCGTCGCGCCGGACGCAATGAAGCCGACGGCGTGGCGCGCGATCGCGTCGTCGACGTCGGTGGGCTCGCCCTCAGACAGCGCGAAGGGCTCGTCGGTCGAGTGGATCAGCACGTCGATCTCGTCGACGTGCAGGGCATGGCGGTGTTCGCCGCGCCCGAAGGTCCTCGGATAGGACTCTGACGCCTCGACGATCAGCAGCCGGCCGGGATCGGCTCCCGCCCTTCGCAACTCGTCGATAGTGCCACCGGCGTGCAACGACAGCGAGCACCAGCCGTCGGCGTCCGGCGGCGCCGTCACGGTCGTCATCACGCGCGGCGCCTGCCGTTCGAGCAACGGCCCGAAGCGCCGGAAGTCCGCTGGCGTGAACTGGATGTCGGCGCCACCGCCGAGCAACGCTCGCTCCAGCGGGCCGAAGAAGCCCGACAGGTAGTGCACGCCCGGGCGGTTGAACAGTTCGGTCAGCACGGTGAGCAACGCGCCGTAGACGCGCAGGTCGGTCCAGTCGTCACGGTCGCCCAGCGCCCGCAGGAACGCCGGCGGCTGGCCGGGGCCGAGCGGGATTCCCAGGGTGTCAGCGGCGTCGAGTCGTGCGGCGGCCTGCTCGGCGGTGAGCTCGGTGGGCATGGCGCGACCCTATCCCCCGTGACTCGTGGAGCATTAGCGGCGGTGAGCGCCGCCAATGCTCCACGAATCGCTAGGTGGCCAGCGGCAGCGACGCCATGCCGCGCAGCGTGACGTTGGGTTTGTAGACCGGCTCGCCGGCGAGGGTGGCATGCGGGAACCGCCTCGTCACGGCCGACAACGCCACCCGTGCCTCCAGCCGGGCCAGGGGCGCACCGAGGCAGAAGTGCACGCCGTGGCCGAAGGCCAAGTGCCGCAGGTCGTCTCGGTCGGGATCGAAGACGTCTGGCTGGGAGAATGCCGACGGGTCATGCTGCGCGGCGGCCAGCAGCAGCATCATCGTGTCCCCCTTGGGTACCGTGATGGTTCCGACGGTCATGTCCTCCGCCGCCGTCCGGCCGGCGAGCTGGACGGGCGGGTCGTACCGCAGCGTCTCCTCGACGATCGTGGCGGCGCGCTCCGGATCCTCGGCCAGCGCAGCCCAGTGCCGTGGCTCGCGCTGCATGGCCAGGATCGCGTTGGCGATCAAATTCACCGTCGTCTCGTGACCGGCGATCAGCAGCAGGTTGCACGTCGCGACGATCTCCTCGCTCGTCAGCTGGTCGCCGTCCTCCTCGGCCGCGATCAACGCCGAGATCAGATCCTCGCGCGGCGCGGACCGACGTTCCTCGACGAGGTCCGCGATGTAGGCGCGCAGCCAATGGCCGGCCTCCATGCGCTCGGCGAAGTTCTCCGGAAGCTCGCCGGTGAAGGTGATGAACGGGTCCAGGCCCTGCGCGAGCAGCGCCGAGGCCCGGCTGAACCGAGGCTCGTCGGCGATCGGAACGCCGAGCATGCGGCAGATCACGGCGACCGGCAGCGGGTAGGCGAGGTCGGCGATGGCATCCAGATCACCACTCACCCGGTCGAGCAGACCGTCGACCATCTCCACCACGTCGGCCTCCAGCGCCTTGACGCGTTTGGGGGCGAACGCCTGCTGCGCGAGCCGGCGTAGCCGGGTGTGGTCGGGCGGGTCGAGGAAGAGGAACCCGGGCTGGCCGAACGGTCGAGGCTGGGCACCCTTGGCGATCTCGCGCTGGGCGACCGTGGACTTGAGCCGGTCACTGGCCGACGACGGGTGCCGCAGCACGTCCCCGCAGTCTTGGAACGAGGAGAAGACCACCAGATTGCTCTCGGGCAGCAGGATCGGGCCGTGGTCGAGGATCCGCCGGTACACCTGATAGGGGTCGGCACGGGTGATCGGGTCGAGCAACTGCATCAGCAGCCCCCGAGGCTCCGCAGTGGTCGTCATCGGTCCATTGTGCGCGAGTAGTAGCGGCCCAGGACGTGGTCGCGGAGCTCGTCGAATTCACCGGCGGTGATGGCGGCCCTGATCTGGTCCACCAGGCGGACGACGAACCGTTCGTTGTGGATGGTGCACAACGTCGACGACAGCATCTCCTTGGCCTTGAACAAGTGGTGAACGTAGGCCCGGGTGTAGTGCGCGCAGGTGTAGCAGTCGCATTCGGCGTCGATGGGCGTGAAGTCGCGCTTGTAGCGCGCGCCGGTGATGTTGAAGCGGCCGGTCGCCGAGTAGACCGCCGCGTTGCGCGCCACCCGCGAGGGGGACACGCAGTCGAACGTGTCCGCACCCGCGGCGACCGCCGCGAATAGGTCGTCGGGTTCGCTGATGCCCAACAGGTGACGTGGCTTGTCGTCGGGCAACTCGTCGGTGACCCAACCGACGATGGTCGCGAGATTCTGCTTCTCCAGCGCCCCGCCGATGCCGTAACCGTCGAAGCCCCGACCGTCCTCGTCGACGATCTCGGCGAGTCCCCTGGCCGCTTGGCGACGCAGGTCCTCGTACTGTGCGCCCTGCACGACACCGAACAGCGCCTGGGGCGGCTTGTGCGCGCGCTCGATCCCGAGCCGGCGGTGCTCGACGAGGCAGCGCACCGCCCAGTCGTGCGTGCGTTGTACCGAACTCTCCTGGTAGCCGCGGGTATTCATGAGCGTGGTCAACTCGTCGAACGCGAAGATGATGTCGGCGCCGAGTTGGTGCTGGATGCCGATCGACACTTCCGGGGTGAAACGATGAATCGAGCCGTCCTTATGGGACCGGAACGTCACGCCGTCGTCGTCGACGTGCGCCAGGCGCTCCTTGCCCTCGGCGATGACGTCGTCGGCCTGCACACGGCCGGCGTCCATCGAGAGCACCTTCTTGAAGCCGACGCCCAGCGACAGCACCTGAAAGCCCCCACTGTCGGTGAACGTCGGCCCCGGCCAGTTCATGAAGGCGCCCAGGCCGCCCGCCTCGTCGACGACGTCGGGTCCTGGTTGCAGGTAGAGGTGGTAGGCGTTGGCCAGAACCGCTTGGGCGCCAAGGTCCTTCATCGTCTCGGGTAGCACGGCCTTGACCGTCGCCGCCGTGCCGACCGCGATGAAGGCCGGCGTGTGGACGTCTCCGTGCGGGGTGTGGATGACCCCGACCCGGCCCGATGTTCCCGGCAGTCGGTCCTTGACCTCGAAGTACGGCGGGGTGCTCACCGCTGTACGTTCTCACATCGCGAGCCGTCCGTGCCCTCAGGCCAGGAAGCGCACGATCGCCTCGGCGAGCTCTTCGCCGGCGTCCTCCTGGAGGAAGTGTCCGGCGCCGTGGATCACCGGGTGCTCGACGCCCTGGGCGCCCCGCATCTCGCTGATGAAGATCGGACCCATCGCTCCGGTGATCGGGTCTCCGTCGCTGAAGGCCACCAGCATCGGAGTGGGGCTGTCGCACAACGTCTGCCACGCTGCGAGGTTGGCTGCGCTGGCCGGGTCGTCCGGTGACGTGGGCACCAGCCCGGGCATCGCCCGTGGGCCGGCGCAGTACGAATCGTCGGGAAACGGTGCGTCGTAGGCCGCGCGGACCGTGTCGGTCATGGGACGCAGGCAGCCCGACTGTACGAACCGGCCGACCTCGATCTGGGGCATCTCCTGGATCGCCTTTCGGAACTGCCACCAGATCTCGGGCATCGGCAGATCCCCGGTGGGCAGTCCGGTGTTGGCGACGACGATGCGCGCGATGCGTTCCGGGTTCTCGGCGGCCAAGCGCAGCCCGATCAGGCCACCCCAGTCCTGTCCGACGACGGTGACGCGCGTCAGGTCGAGTTCGTCGAACAGCAGCGCGCGCATCCACTCGACGTGGCGAGCGTAGGTGTGGTCGGCGATCTCGGTGGGCTTGTCGGAGCGGCCGAATCCCACCAGGTCGGGGCAGACGACGCGGTGCCCGGCCGCCACCAGAATCGGGATCATCCGGCGGTAGAGGTAGGACCAGGACGGTTCGCCATGCAACAGCAGCACGGGGTCGGCATCGGCCGGACCGTCCTCCACCCACGACACGCGGAGGCGCCCGCCGTCGGTGTCGTCGACGTCGCGGTATCGCGGCGGGTACGGGAAGTCCGGCAGGTCGGCGAAGCGGTCCTCGGGGGTGCGTTGCGACTTCATCTTCGCGAACCTACGCGCACCGCTCACCCGACGGCGCCGGCGGGCAATTCCGACAATTCCCTGTCCGTCGCGGCGTCTGACCCCATACTTCGTGGGACGATCCGTTGATCTTGATGGATCGCACCGACCGCGAGGAGAACTGACGTGAAGCGAAACGTGCTGATTGCCGTAGGGGGCGCCGCCATCGTCGTCGCCGGTCTGTCGGGCTGTTCGTCGGCCGACAAGTCGTCGACGGCGTCGTCGAGTTCGAGCTCGAGTTCCAGTTCCAGTTCGTCGAGTAGTTCGAGTGCCGCCTCGACCACGGCCGAGGCCAGCGCCGCCACCAAGGTCACCATCGACGGTCAGCCCAAGGACGTCGGCGGCAAGGTCGTGTGCGCCAACATGGGCGGCAACGTGAACGTCGCCATCGGCGAGGCCATGACCGGGATCGCCGCCGTCATCAGCCAATCCGACCCGCCGACGGTGACGTCCGTGGGACTGGGCAACGTCGACGGCATCACCCTCGCGGTGGGCGCCGGTCAGGGTGACGCCACGGCGACCAAGAACGGCAACACCTACACGATCACCGGCAACGCCTTCGGCATCGACATGTCCAACCCGATGCAGCCCGCCAAGAAGCCGTTCACCCTGGAGTTCACCTGCCCCTAGGCAGGCCCGCGGGCGCCGCCGTCACCGATCAGGAACCAGGTCGTAGACGTAGGACCGGTCACCCTTGCGACTGACCCAGGCCCCGGCCGGCGGAAGCGCGCCGACACCGGCTGCGTCGAACGGCCGACTCGAGACCGTACCCTCCGAATCGACCACGCACCAACCGAATTCGGGCAGCCGGCGGCAGAACAGCTCCATGTCCACCCGTCGATAGACGAGCTCGCCGTCCGTCGTCGCCCGAACGCGCCGGAACTCGTGGGTGAGGCCGTCGCAGCGGCGGACGAAACGGATGCCCATCCCGATAGTGTGCTCCGGATGAGTCACCCTGGCGTCAGGCGCGCGACCGTCGACGACATCGACGGCATCCGACGACTGGTCACCGAGTCGTTCGGCAAGTACGTCGGGCGAATCGGCAGACCTCCCGCGCCCATGGTCGCCGACTACGCGGCACTGCTCGACACGTCGCGCGTCTGGGTGGTCGACCTCGACGGCGAGATCGCCGGCGTCCTCGTCACCGAGGCTCGACCAGACCACCTTCTGCTCGACGTCGTCGCGGTGGCACCCGCCGCCCAAGGCGAGGGGCTCGGACGGCTGCTGCTGCGGCGTGCCGACGACGACGCCAGGGAGCGGGGCCTGCCCGAGATCAGGTTGTGCACCAACGCCGCGATGACCGAGAACCTCGACTACTACCCGCGTCGGGGATTCCGCGAGACGGGTCGCGGCGTGCAGGACGGCTATCGCCGGGTGTTCTTCGCCAAGACCGTCGACCCCAAGGCTCGATAGCTAACATCTGCCAATCGGAGACGATTCCGCGAACACCACCCCCGAACTGATCTTTCGTCTTGTAGTCTGCGATCCGCAAGGGATCTGCAGCACACATGAACGGGGGGCTGACCGTTGGCCAGACATCGGATGCCGAAGAAGCGTCGAGCTCGCAGGGCGGTGCTCGCCGGAGCTGCGGCGACCGGACTGTCGACCGCTCTGGTCTTGGGTCAGACGACCGACACCTCGGGCCCACCCGACGTCGCGCTCGCGGCGACGGTGATCGGCGTCGGCGGACGGGATGACCCGACCAGCACCCGTTTGCAGAACAAGCTGGCTGGCGACTTCGCGATCGGCGTCGACCGGTCGAACTACGTTCCGATCCAGTACCCCGCCAACCTCCTGTTTCAAAGCAGCATCGACGTCGGCGTTCCCAGGTTGGCAACGGCGGTCGGCGCCGCCGACGGACGGACGCGGGTCGTGTCCTACTCGGAGGGGACGCTCGTCGCGGAACAGGTGAAGCGCGACCTCGCCAATTCGTCCTCGACGGCGACGAACCCGCCGCCCTCCCGCGACGACCTCGACTTCGTCTTCATTGCCTCGCCGTATCTGCCCAACGGCGGAATCTTCGCCCGCTTTCCCGGCCTCGCCGTTCCCGGCCTGCTACCGCCCTTCGGCCCTGCCCAGCCGACGGTCTACGACTCGACTTACGTCACGAACGAGTACGACGGATTCGCCGACTTTCCCGCCTACTTCAATCCGGTGTCCTTGGCCAACGCGGTGCTCGGGATGGTGTACGCCCATCCGGATCAGTATTACGACGGCATCAAGCTGGGCGACTTGACCGAGGGCCAGGGGAAGTTCACCACGACCAAGCCCAATGGCGCCGGGGGCAGCGACACCTACGTCCTGGTGTACAACCCTCATCTCCCGCTGCTGGCACCCCTTCGACAGATCGCGTCGCTGTTCATGGTGACGCCGCTGACCGAACCGGTGCTCAGCGCCGTCGAACCGCTTCTCCGCGTGGCCGTGGACATGGGGTACACCGACCGCGTCAACGCCAATCCGATGACTCCGACACCCTTTTCGTTGATCACTCCGCCAGCCAAGATTCTGGCCGCCGCCGCAGCCGTCCCCGGCGCGGTGCGACAAGGAGCGGTGGACGCCGTCTCGAATGCACCGACGCACACCGGCGCGCCCACGCCGTCGATCAGCACGGCCGCGGTCGCCGAACCCGGACTGCACGAGTCGACCGGGCCCCAGGAGACCTCGTCGAAGGCCTCCACCGAGCCGGTGGGGCAACAGACGTCCTCGATCGCCGGCCCCGTCGAGAACGTCACGCGGGAGATCCGCGCTCGCATCACCCACCCGACACTGATCGCCGGAGGCAACATCAGTCGACCGACCACTACCGCCGCACCAAGCGTCGGCGGCACCGCCACCGAAGCGGCGGCGACGCCTGAATCCACGACTCCCGCCACCGCTGGCGGGGACTCGGCGACCACCGGAGTGTCTCCCGCCGGCTCGACGACCGCAGACAGCGCGACGGGCACGACCGAGTCGCCAGCGGCCTGACGGGCCGACGCAGGCGCGATCTGGACCAGGTCGAATAGCAGAGCGATCGCTCTGTTACGTTGGCGCAATGCCCCGGCCTCGCACCCATGACCGCGACACGGTCCTGGACGCCGCCGAGGCGCTGGCCGTCGAGGTCGGCCCGGCGGGTGTCACGACTCGCGCGGTCGCCGCCTCCGCCGGCACCTCGAATGGTGCGATCTACCATGCCTTTCGGTCCAGAGCAGAGCTGCTGGCCCACACCTGGCTGCGCGCCGCACGCGCCTTCCTCGACGTCCAGACCGAACTGGTCGAGGCGGCGCTGGCCGCCGACGAGACCGACCCGGCATCGGCGGTCGTGGCGGCGGCGGACGCTCCCGCCGCGTTCTTCGCCCGGCAGCCCCGGTCCGCGCGTTTGCTCCTGCGGGTCGAGCGCCATCAGCTGCTCGACGACGACCTGCCCGAGGACGTGGCGGCCGAACTGGACGAGCTGCAACGGGCACTGATAGCGCAGATGACGCGACTGTCCACCCTGCTGTGGAATCGCCGAGACGCGACGGCCGTGGACGCCATCACACTGTGCATCGTCGACCTGCCAACCGCAATCCTGCTGTCCCGCAATAGGATCGAAGACCCGTGGGCACGCGCCCAACTCACGTCGGCCGTGCGAGCCGTACTCGCCGACGCCCCGCCCGCCCCCACCACCGAGGAGTGAACCCTTGACCGTCACCGTGACTCACACCGACTCGATCGCCGTGCTGGACCTCGGCGACGACGAGAACCGCTTCTCACTGGACTTCCTCGACGACGTCGAGGGTCACGTCGACGAGGTCGTCTCGTCGGGGGCCGGCGGGCTGGTGACCACCGGCACCGGGAAGTTCTACTCCAACGGTCTCGACCTCGACTGGCTGATGGCGCACGGCGACCAGATGCAGGCCTACGTGGGACGGGTCCACGCGCTGTTCGCACGGATCCTCGTGTGCCCCATGCCTACTGCCGCCGCTCTCAACGGACACGCGTTCGGCGCCGGCGCCATGCTCGCGATGGCCCACGACTACCGCGTGATGCGGGCCGACCGCGGCTTCTTCTGCTTTCCCGAGGTCGACATTCGCATCCCGTTCACCCCGGGCATGGCCGCGCTGATCCAGGCAAAGCTGACCCCGGCCGCCGCCGTGGCGTCGATGACCACGGGCCGGCGCTTCGGCGGGGTCGACGCCGTGGACTTCGGCATCGTGGACGCAACGGCCGAGGAGGACTCCGTCGTCTCCGACGCCGTGGCCCTGATCGCACCGTACGGCGGCAAGGACCCCGGCACGGTGGGTGCGGTCAAGACCACGATGTACGGTGCCGCGCTCGCGGCCCTGGCCACCTAGGCCACGACGCTCGGCCTGCCGAAGCTCGCCCACACCCCCGGCGAGTACAGGCCGCGAAGGCGCTCCCCCACCGGCTGGACCCCGGCGGCCGAGACCAGGTCGTCCTGCAGTTCGACGATCGACGCCGAATGCAGCGGAAAGGGCACGTGCTCGTTGGGCACCCACCAGGTATGGCCAGCCTTGCGGGTGTGGGCTCCCCACCGCGCGGTCAACCACACCTCGAGCGGGGTGGGCTCCACGACGGGGCCTACCTCGACCCCCACCCGGCAACGCAGCCCACGGTGCGGAACCCGCCTCGTGCTGTCGTAGGTGATTCGCGTGCCGTGCCGGATCAGCCGCATCCGCGCCCAGGTGTACGGCGTGCCCAACACCGTCCGCGTCACCGGCACGACGGCCAGACGCGCGGTCTCCAAGGATCGAAACAGCACGCCGTGGCGACCCTCGTCGTCGGTCGAGTAGAGGCGCACGTTGGTCTCGAGGAAGCTGCCGAAGTACGGCACCGCCTGTGGAATGCCCAGCGATAGGCGACTCATCGCGAACGGCACCAACCCCACGTAGGTGAACCCGTCGGCGAACACGTCGGGCCGCGAGCCAGCGGGGAACAGATGCGCGACGGCATCTGGATCCACCGGCCAGTGCACGAAGGTCAGGTCACCCCAGAACTGACGGGTGAACACCGGCCGCGGCACCGATGGCGCGGCGACGGCGAAACCCTCGGGCAGCGACTGCGACACCGACTCCGACACGTCCGCCATCGTCGCACCTATTGCCCGCGACCGGTCTCCTGCTGCAGCTCGTCGATCATGTCCGACGCCGCGGCCTTGGTCAGGTCGTCGGGAACCTCCCGACCGGCCTCCTGTGCCAACGTGTGCAGATAACTCCGCTGCGGCCCGGTCATCGGCTCGTCACCCGTCACCCATTGCGACGTGTCCTTCTCAGCTGTCTCGTTCGGCGCCTGCTGCGCATTCTCGGTCACGGACATCACCTCCACGCCCCGAGTATCCGTCGCACGTCTGTTCGAAACCTGTACGCCGTTTCGCGCGCCCTGCACAGGGGCATGCGCAGAAGGTGCCGACCGATCCGCCAACCCCCGAGCCACCCGCCATCACCACCGGCGACGACGTCAGGTTGGTTCGCCTGACGGTTGGCGGGCCCATGATGGTCCAGGGTCCGGTGCGCGTGGAGACCCCCGACGGGTCGACCGTCGAATCCGACCGGTTCATGGTCGCGATCTGCACCTGTCGGCGCAGCAAGACCTACCCCCTGTGCGACACCAGCCACCGCAAGCGGCGCCGGTCGACGCCCTGAGACCTCGCCCACAATGCCGCCGAATGCGGTTACCAGACTGAGCGACGGGTACGCAACTGGGGTAGGTGCACCCCGCGCCGAGCCACGTCAACGCCGAAGGGGCGAACCCAAATGACAACGACCACAAATACTTTGATCGCACAGCTTCGGGTCTTGCTCGATCTGACCCACACTGAGATTCAGGTCGCCGAGACACGCGTACTGCAGGCCCGTACGGACGCCGTACGCCGGGAACTGACGCAGAACGCCGAGAACGGTCGCGAGCGCGCCGAGGCGATCGAGCAGGCGATCCGCCAGCTCGGTGGACTGCCGGACGTCATCGGCCCGTTCCTGGGGCGCGCCGCTGCAGCCGTCAAGGCGCTCACCGAGCAGGCGCAGCCGTTCGACGAGGCACTGCTGGGCGACTTGGCGCTCGAGCACCAGCTCTTCGACCGCTCGCGCTACGTCAAGGCGCTCGCCGTCGCCGCCCAGGAATCTGACGTCGAGAAGTTGGCCACCCGTCTCATCACCGCCCACGCTGCGACCGTCGACTGGCTGACCACCGTGCTCGCCGAGGACGCCCTGGGCGGACCCGCCGCACTGCGCCGGACGCCCCTGCAGGCCGCGGCCGGTACCGCCATCCAGCTCGTGAACGTGCCGGTCACCTGGTCGGTCCGCCGCCTCGACAAGGCCGTGGACACCGTGCGCGCGACCCCGCTGGCGCTGAGCGAACTGATCAACCGCGGCAAGCGTGTCGGCGACGTCGCGAGCAGGACCGTCTCCGCATCACGCGACGCCGCGCTCGAGACCGCCGAGGCCGTCATCCGTGACGGTGGCGCGGAGCACGCAGCCGACGTGTTGCACTCCGTCCGCACCGCCACCGGTGCCCTCGACGCCGACGAGCTGCCGGTCGACGGCTTCGACGAGCTGAACGTCTCCGAGGCCGTGAGCGCCATCAAGGCGTTGAGCAACCCGGCTGACGTCCGCGCGATCCTGGCCTACGAAGAGGCACACAAGGCGCGTCAGGGCGTGGTGTCCGCCGCCCAGACGCGCATCGCGGCCATCGCCCAGGAAGTCGTCGGAATCAACTAGTACCCGCGTGACGACGAGGCCCCGCGATCCCCCGGATCGCGGGGCCTTCGTCATGCACTCTGCATCACCCAGTTTCGAACCACCGGCCGGTAGCCCGCCGGCTGGTCGCCGACCTTGACGCCGGGACTGACTAGCTGGCTCTGGTAGCCGGGCGTGAACATCCGGTACACCGACTCGGGGGCCACCGCACTGGCCTCGTCCAACGTGGCCCTCAGCTCGGTGGGGAGCTCGAAGTCCAGGGCGGCCATCGTGGCTCCCAGTTGGTCTGCGCTGCTGGCACCGACGATGGCCGACGCGATGCCGGGCTGGGTGGCGACCCAGTTGACCGCGACCTGGGCCATCGTGACGCCCAGCTCGTCGGCAACCGACTCCAGCGGCCCGAGGAGCTGCCAGTCCCGTTCGGTCAGCCCAAGTCCCGACCCGCCGGGGGTAGCCAGCCGACCGTCGCCGTCGAGTCCCCGGGTGGCGTCGTGGCGGTACTTCCCACTCAGAAACCCGCCCGCGAGCGGACTCCACGCCGTGATGCCCACGCCGAGGGTGTGCGCCATCGCCAGATGTTCGACCTCGAGTTGGCGCTCGATCAGCGAGTAGGGCAACTGCAGGTTCACCATTGGTGGCAGCGAATGTGCGCCGGCCAGCGTCTGAGCCTGTGCGGCATACCAACTCGGCACATCGGACAGACCGGCGTACCGGATCTTGCCTGCCCGCGTCAGATCGTCGAAGGTCCGCAGCACCTCCTCGACCGGTGTCAGCCGATCCCAGGTGTGCAGCAGGAAGAGGTCGACGTAGTCGGTGCCCAGTCGGCGTAGCGAGTCCTCGAGCGCGCGGATCATGTGCTTCCTGCCGTTGCCGCCGGCATTCGGGTCACCGGGTGCGACGCTGTTGGTGAACTTGGTGGTCAGCACCACCCGGTCACGCATCTTGGCCTCGGCGAGGAGTCTGCCGACGATCGTCTCGCTCTCACCGGCGGTGTAGAAGTCCGCCGTGTCGACGAAGTTGCCGCCGTCGTCGAGATAGCGGCGAAGGATGGACCGACTCTCCTCGAGAGTCTTGCCATAGGCGGCGTGATAGCCACCCGTGCCGAAGTTCATGGTGCCCAGCGCAAGCCGACTCACGCGCAGGCCCGACGTGCCGAGGAGGTAGTACTGATCGAGTGCCATGGCGACAGAGTGCACGTCCAAAAATGGACCCGCAAGTCCAAAACGGGTGCGGCGTTCCGACGTCGGGGACCCTGAGGCTCTGATAGAAAGCAGGCATGGCAGCCGCGAACGGATCCCGCACCGGACGACGGAGGCTCGCGCCGATCCTCACCGGCCTGGCCGCCGCCTGTGCGATCACCCCGACGGCCGTCGCCCACGCCTCACCGATCTTCGACGTCGACGCCTACACCCAGTGCACCTCGACGACGGTGCCCGCGCCGGGACAGGACGCCGACGCCGTCGTCACCCAGTGCTGTGCGCAGAACGCGGGTGTCCCGACGCCCACCAGATTCGGAATGGGTTGCGCCGCACCGATGCGAGCCGACGCCGACCCCGACGAGCGCCCGCTGATCGTGCTGCCGTCGCGAGCCCTGCCCGACGGTCAAGCCGACGCGGGCCTCGACGGCATGGTCGACGCGCCCCTTCCCGAACCGCCGCCCTAGTTGCCCGGCGGCGGCGGGGGCGGCGGCAGGATCAGGCCGGGCGGCGGTGTCGGGCCGTCCGCGGGGTCGGGCAGGAAGTCGACGAGCCCCGGCGGAATGACCGTTCCCGGCGGCGGCGCGGTGCCCGGCAGCGGCTCGCCAAGTTGCTGCTTCGGTGCCTGGCCAAGCCCGCCGTAGGTGCGGCCGTCGCGCTGCAGGTCGATCCAGCGGCCGAACCAGATGCCCTTGCGCACGTCGGCGTTCTCGTCACCCGGGGCAACCCCGAACTGCGTCCCCTGTCCGGGCGCCGAGGGCACGTCGTTGAGCTGCTGGGCGCCGTAGGCGTTGTTGAAGACGTTGAGGTTCGGCACGGTGCCGGTACCGCCGTTGGGCGCCTCGGGAACCGGGTTTTGCCCCAGCACGCTGTCGCCGCCGAGCCCTATCACCGACGGGGCTCCGAGCGCACCGGGCACCGCGGGCGCGTTGCTCTGGGCGAGCACGTCGAGACCAGTCGGGCCCAGATTTCCCAGCATCGGCACCGCGGGGCCGACCGCGGGAGGCGGGGGCGGCCCGGGTGGGGCTGGGTCCGCCGCGACGGGCAGGGGGTCGGGGGGAAGGTCGTCGGCTGCGGCGGTCGCCGGGAAGGCGACCGCCGCTCCGACGGCAGCCAGGCCACACGCGGCGGCGACGATGCGATGTCGGTCAATCATTGCCATGTGCCTCGTTCTTCGGTGTGCGGCCCGGAAGGTGGGTCAGGTCAGACGGACTTCGTGATGCCGTAGTAGGCCACCACGTCGTCGGTGTCGGTCGTCGAGCTCGTCAGCGTGGCGTAGGACCGCAGGAAGGACTGACCGACACACCCGTCGACCTTGATGTGGGTGTCCTTGAGCGTGACCCGCACCGGGGCGGCCTTGAACGTCTTCTTGTCCACGGTGACGGTCGAGACGGTGCCCGGCTTCGGGTGGATCTCGATGGTGCCCGACAGCGGGAAGGTGAGGGCAGGGGCGAAGACCGGACCCGTGGCCGGGAAGCTGAGACCACCGACGCCGATACCGGCCTGACCGATGAGGCGGACCTGGCCGAGCTCGATACCGCAGCCGATCTGGTAGCCCGCCTCCAACGTGCCGCCGGCCAGCGTGGTCTTTCCCTTTCCGGTCACGGTGCCGGTGAACGTGCCGCCCACCAGGTACTCGCGCGAGGACAGCGCCGTGGTCAACGGCGCGACGGGGAGCTCGCTCTCGTTGGTTGCCGCGACGGTCAGGGTCCACCCGTCCGGGGTGGTGACGACGCCCGGCTCGGACGAGCCGACGATGCCGTTGTCCGGCAGCGGACCCGGATCGCCGACGGGCGCGACGGCAGGGTCTGGCGGCGGCGGGTCGGCCAGCGCGACGGGCGCGGCGCCCATCGAGAACAGCACGCCGGCCGTAGCCAGCAGGGCGAGACGATTCAACATTGCGGAGCCTTTCGAGTTCGGAGTGGGCGGCCGGCTGCTAGACGGACTTGGTGACGCCGAGATAGGTGATGACGTCATCGGTGTTGTCGGTCGAGCTGGTCAGCGTGGCGTAGGAGCGGATGAACGACTGTCCCGCGCACTGGTCGGTCTTGACGCGGACCCCCGTGAGGGTGATGCGGGTGGTGGTTCCCTTGAAGGACTTCTTGTCCAGCGCGACCGTGGTGACGGTGCCCGGCTTCAGATACACCTTGCCCTGCAGGCTGATACCTGCGCTCACACTCGGCAGGCCCATCGAGCTGATCGCCGGCGTGATGCTGGCACCGGGGTTGATCTCGGTCTCGTCGGAGATGATGCCGCAACCGATCTGCTCACCGGCCTCCATGGTGCCGCCGGTCAGCTTGGTCTTTCCGCCCCCGGCGATCGTCCCGGTGAAGGTGCCGGAGATGAGGTACTCGCGAGAGGAGATGGCCGTGGTCAACGGCGCCACCGGAAGCTGGGTCTCGTTGCTTCCGACCACCGTCAGCGTCCATCCGTCAGGGGTGGCGAGGATTCCGGGGGCAGCAGACGGAACGGCGCCGGTGTCCGGCGGGGGGCCGGGGGCGCCGACGGGCTGCACGGCGGGATCCGGTGCCGGCGGATCGGCGAGCGCTACGGGCGCCGTCCCGACCGGGATGGCAATGCAAACAGCTGCCAGCGTCGCAAAACGGTTCAACATGAGTGAATCGGCGCCTCTCGTGGTCGAAATCTCAAGCAGATAACGGATCTGTCGCGGCGAAGCATCCAATGGCCGGGTTGCCGCGAGGTGAACGGACGGCCAACTGTCAGCACCTCGTTTCCGTCCAGCGTGTGCTGCTCCGACGCCCACGGAAAGCGCCGTCTTGCAGGCGAATTGCCGTTTTCAACGAGCTCACAGGATGGGTTGGCCGGATGGATCGGAGTTGGATGCCGCCCGTTGGCCAGCCGTTCACCAGTTGGCCGCTTGACTGTCCGACGGTGGGGATCGACGACGCCGGCTCGACACCGGATCGCCCGCACCGACCACCTTGGAGGAAGTCTTGACGTCATCCGGCGTGTGGAAACGAGCAGCGGCGGTGTCCGCGATCACCCTCGGGATGGGATTGACCAACGTGGCAACGGCTTTCGCCGACGACGACGCCGTCCCGGACAATCCTGCGGTGGCCGTCGACGCCGTGCCGATGTCGGATGACGCTGCCCCGCCTGCGGTGACGGCGTGCGGGAACTTCGCCCAGGCACTCGACGGCGCCGCCGAGTACTACGGAGAGTTCTCCGACTCCTTCGAGGGCTCGGACTACAACGATCCGGCCGTGCAGAGCAGCAACCAGGTGGGCCGCACCGCCCTGCGTCAGGCCGCCGGCGTGGCCACGGAATCGGCGAACACTCCCGGACTCGACCCCAGCATCGCCGACCCGATGCGCGCCTGGTCGGCCGATGCCACCAAACTGCTCCTGAAGATGGCGCTGCGCATCCCGGGTGACAGCTTGAACACGACGGCCACCGAGATGAACAACGACGCCACCAACGCGCAGCAGGCCTGCGCGGCGGCTGGCACGCATGCCTGACGACTGGTAATGCGTTTCACCACCTGCCTTCTCGCCGTCGCGACCTCGGCATCGCTGACGTTGGCCGCGTGTTCCAGTCAGGCCTCCGCACCGTCGTCCCCACCAGAACTCGTCCCCGCCAACGCACTCGACGGGATCCTGCTCAGCGCCGACCAGGTCGACTCCGTCACCGGCACCACCGGGATGACAGCCCACCCGCGGGTCGACGTGATGAGCGATCATCGCAACCTGCTGCCAAATCTGAATTGCCTTGGCATCTGGCAGGTCAACGAGGCCGGCGTCTACGGCAAGGACGGCTGGATCGCCCTGCGCCAGGAACTGTTGCGCTCTCCGGACACCGACGCCTGGCACACCCTGGTGGTGCAGTCCGTCGTCAACTATCCGTCGACCGACGCGGCCCGTGACTTCTTCGACCAGTCGGCGGATCGTTGGTCGAAGTGCACCAATCACAACGTCAACATCACCCTGAACGACAAACCCCTGCCGAAGTGGCGCAGCGGTGAACTCACCAAGACCGACACCAGCTTGGCCATTCCGTTCACCCGGGGTGAGGTCAACGGCTTCGCGTCCTGCCAGCGGGTGCTCGCCGTCGACGACAACGTGATCGTCGACGTCCAGGCCTGCAGCCGGGACCTGGGCAGCGTGACCATGGCCTCTGCGGTGGCCGACGCGATCACCGCGAAGCTGCCCCGTTAGCGACTAACCGATGCCGGCACCGAAGCCGAACCCACCGCCGTCGTGGTTCGGGCACACGACGTCCACGTAGACCGTCGTGAAGGTGCCGGGGGCCGGCGGGCTGCTGGCCGGGTCGTTGACGTTGGTCACCCGGCATTCCGAGAGTGGCTTGGTGTCGAAGCCGTTGACCCAGTTGAGTTGCACGTCGTACCCCTGCGCCTGCAGCTCGGCGACGGCGGCATCGGCCGGTTGCCCTGCGAGCGACGACGGATCGGCTACCGCGACGGGCGCGCAGCCGAGCACCAGGGCCCCAGCAAAGGCCGACCAAGCGGTGCGTCGCAGGATGTCGGACACCCTTCGACCATACGCCGGGCAAGGGTAAACCCGCAGATCACGTGCTCAGATGCACTCACGAGACGACTTGTATAAGATTCTTGAGAGCCGCCTGGGCGCCGAAGGATTTCGATCCCCGCCCACGCGTGCCGCGGAGCGTTCCGCAGGTCCAGCAGAGGGCCAGCCACTCCTGAACTTCACCATGGGGGACCCTCGTGCCGTCACCAGTCAACTCCTCACAGGTCGCCGGTCTGAGCACCGGAAACGGCCTCCCGAACGTCGTCGTCACCGGCATCGCGATGACGACGTCGCTGGCCACCAGCGCCGACGACACCTGGAAGGCTCTGCTCGACGGTCAGAGCGGAATCCGCCTGCTCGACGACCCGTACGTCGAGGAGTTCAAGCTGCCGGTGCGCATCGGCGGTCACCTTCTCGAGGACTTCGAAGACGATCTGACCCGCATCGAGAAGCGGCGTCTGGGCTACGTGCAGAGGATGTCGACGGTGCTGGGCCGACGGGTGTGGCAGAACGCCGGCAACCCCGAGGTCGACAGCAATCGCCTGGCCGTGTCCATCGGTACCGGCATGGGTGCCACCGAGGCCCTGGTCTTCGCGTGGGACGACATGCGCGAGCGCGGCATGGCGGCCGTGTCGCCGCTGGCGGTCCAGATGTACATGCCCAACGGGCCGGCCGCCGCCGTCGGCCTCGACCGGCACGCCAAGGCGGGGGTGATCACGCCGGTGTCGGCCTGCGCCTCCGGCTCGGAGGGCATCGCCCAGGCGTGGCGACAGATCGTCCTCGGCGAGGCCGACATCGCGGTCTGTGGTGGCGTCGAGAACCGGATCGAGGCGGTGCCGATCGCGGCGTTCGCGCAGATGCGCATCGTGTTGTCGACCACCAACGACGACCCGGCCGGCGCCTGCCGCCCCTTCGACCGCGATCGCAACGGCTTCGTCTTCGGCGAGGGCGGCGCGCTGATGGTCATCGAGACCGAGGAGCACGCCAAGGCTCGCGGCGCGAACATCCTGGCCCGGTTGATGGGGGCGAGCATCACCTCCGACGGATTCCACATCGTGGCGCCGGACCCCAACGGCGAACGCGCCGGCCACGCGATGACGCGCGCCGTCCAACTCGCCGGACTCACGCCGGGCGACATCGACCACGTCAACGCCCACGCCACCGGCACCAAGGTCGGCGACGTCGCCGAGGCGGCGGCCATCAACCGCGCCATCGGCAGCTCCGCTGCGGTCTACGCACCCAAGTCGGCGCTGGGCCATTCGGTCGGCGCCGCGGGCGCCGTCGAGTCCGTCCTGACCGTGATGGCCCTACGCGACGGCGTCGTCCCCCCGACGCTCAACCTCCACAACCTCGACCCGGAGGTCGACCTGGACGTCGTGGCGGGCGAACCCCGTTCCGGCAACTACGAATACGCCGTCAGCAACTCGTTTGGGTTCGGCGGGCACAACGTGGCGCTAGCCTTCGGCAAGTACTGATCAGCCTGGGCGACCGAGAGCCCGGGCGCGAGAGGCGAGCCCATGACCGACGTTCGCGACACGACGCACGCACAGCTCTTCGAGCTGACCGGTAAGCGTGCGCTGGTCACGGGTGGCACCCGGGGGATCGGCCTGATGATCGCCCGGGGCCTCCTGCAGGCGGGAGCCAGCGTCGTCGTAAGCTCGCGCAAGGCCGACGCCTGCGCCCGGGCGTGCGACGAGCTCGCCGCGTTCGGGGACGTGACGGCCATCCCCGCCGACCTGTCGAATCACGACGAGTGCCTGCGCCTCGCGGAACTGGTCACCGCCGATTCCGGCCGCCTCGACATCCTGGTCAACAACGCCGGGGCGACGTGGGGCGAACCGTTGGAGACGTTCCCGGACGCGGCCTGGGACAGGGTCCTCGACCTCAATCTCAAGTCCCCGTTCTGGCTCGTCCAGGCGCTGCTGCCAGCGCTGGAGGCGGCGGGGACCGCCGACGATCCGGCCCGCATCGTCAACGTCGGCAGCATCGACGGCATTCACGTCAGCAAGCTGCCGGTGTACTCCTATGCGAGCAGCAAGGCGGCCCTGCACCAGTTGACGCGCGTACTCGCCCGCGAGCTCGGCCCGCGCCACGTCACCGTCAATGCCGTTGCGCCCGGACCGTTTCAGTCCAAGATGATGGCCGCCACGCTCGACGCGTTCGGCGACGCGATCGCCGCGGCGGCCCCTCTTCGCCGCATCGGCCGGCCCGACGACATGGCCGGCGTCGCAGTGTTCCTGACCAGCCGGGCGGGTTCCTATCTGACCGGGGCGGTCATTCCCGTCGACGGCGGGATCGCCACCACCGCGTCGGGCACCTAACCGCCGGCGGGGTCGGCGGCGGGCTTCTTCTGCCACGGCCATCGACCGGTGATCTCCAGTTCGAGTGAGAAGCTCAGGAACGTCCGGATCGCCACGATGCCGGCCAGCACGGCAACGCTCTGCGCATTGGGGGTGACCGCCACCGTCCTGATGATGTCGGCCGCTACCAGGAACTCCAGACCCAGTAGGATCGTGCGGCCCAACGTCTCTCGGAAGAATCGGTAGGTGTCGGCCGACCGGCGGATCAACCGTCCGACGGCGACGCCCCCCGCTACGACCGCACCGACAGCGATGATCGCCACGCCGACACCGTCGACGACCTTGCCGACCAGCTCGACGACCTCGATGAACTCCACGACACCGAGGCTAACCGTCGGGCAGCATGGCAGGGGTGGCAACCAGCGAGCAGCGCGACGGGGTGGACCTGACCAACCTCGACGAGCCGCTGACCCCCGAGGCGAACGCCACCAAGCGCGATCTGGTCGACTACCTCGACGCCGTCGCCGACCGGCTGCTGCCGGGACTGGCCGGTCGACCGCTGACCGTGCTGCGGGTACTGCGCGGCCGGGCTCCGTTCATGCAGAAGAACGTCCCGAAGTACACCCCGGACTGGGTCCGGACCACGTCGATGTGGGCCGAGGCATCACACCGTGAGGTGCACTATGCGCTGTGCGACGGCCGCCGAACGCTGCTGTGGCTGGCCAACCAACGTGCGGTCGAGTACCACCCGACGCTGGGACTGGCCGAGAACGTCTACCGCCCTACGCATCTCATCCTCGATCTCGACCCGCCCGGCGACGACGACTTCGCGTCGGTGGTCGCCGTCGCGCACCTGGTGCGTCAGGCGCTCGCCGACAGCGGGCTCGTGGGCGCGGTGAAGACCAGTGGCGCCAAGGGCATTCACGTCTTCGTCCCCGTCGACTCCGGCAATGCGGCCGCCCCGGTCGAGGACGTCGCCGCCGCGACCCGCGCGCTCGCCGCCCGGGCCGAGGCACTGGACCCGGACATCGCCACCACCGCGTACATCGTGGCGGACCGGGCGGGCAAGGTGTTCGTCGACTCGACCCGCGCCGGTGGGGCCACCGTCGCCGCGGCGTACAGCCCGCGACTGAGGCCGGGGACACCGGTGTCGTTCCCGCTGGACTGGTCCGACCTCGACCGGGTGTCTCCCGCGGACTTCACCGTCCACACGGCGCTCGCCGCACTCGACGGCCGGGACCCGTGGCGGGATTCGATGCCCGCGCCGCAACGACTGCCGGAGGATCTCGTCGCGCAGGGCCGGACCATCCCCGTCGCCCGGGTGGCGGCGATGCACGAGGGCAAACGCCGCGCCCGCCGCACCGCGGACGACTAGGGGACGGTCCGTCTCAGGTCACTCCGCGACGAAGTACATCCGCTTGTTGACGAACTCCTCCATGCCCAGCGGTCCTAGCTCGCGGCCGAAACCGCTGCGCTTCACGCCTCCGAAGGGCACCTCTTGGCCCTCGTTGGCCGGGGTGTTGACATTCGACATTCCGGACTCGAGACGCTGCGCGATCTTCTCTGCGCGCTGCGTGTCCGTGCTGAACACCGCGCCGCCGAGACCGTAGTCGGAATCGTTGGCCAGCTCGAGGGCCTCCTCGTCGCTGGAGACGGAGTAGACGACCGCAACGGGCCCGAACAGCTCCTCGCGGTACGCGCGCATCTCGGGGGTGATGCCGGTCAGCACCGCCGGGGAGTAGTACGCGGCAGGGCCCTGCCCGAGCACGCCACCGGCGTGCAGCGTCGCCCCCTTGGACACGGCGTCCTGCACCTGCTCGTCGAGGATCTCGGCAGCCTTGCGCGAGGACAGCGGCGAGAAGGCCCCGTCCTCCAGCTTGGCCGGATCACCCGGCTTGAGGTCCTTGGCCCGTTCGACGAGTTGCCCGACGAAGTCGTCGAAGATGTCGTCGCTGACGATCATCCGCTTGTTCGAATTGCACGCCTGGCCGGTGTTGCCGATCCGGGTGTCCCAGGCGAGATCCGCCGAGGCCTTGACGTCGTCGGTGTCGAGCACGACGTAGGCGTCGGACCCGCCGAGTTCGAGCACGCACTTCTTGAGGTTCTTGCCCGCGATCGCGGCGACGACCGAACCGGCGCGCTCCGAACCGGTCAGCGAGACGCCGACGACGCGGCGGTCGCCGATGATCTTCTCGATCTGGTCATAGGAGGCGAAGATGTTGGTGTACACACCCTTCGGGATTCCCGCCTCGTCCATGATCTCTTGTACTGCCAGCGCCGACTTCGGTACCGACTCGGCGTGCTTGAGGATGATCGTGTTGCCCAGCACCAGGTTTGGCGCAGCGAACCGGGCGATCTGATAGAAGGGATAGTTCCACGGCATGATGCCGAGCAGCGGGCCGATGGGCAGTCGCTGCACGTATGCCTTGCCCTTGGCGAAGGTCTTGATCTCCTGATCGGCGGCCAACTCGGGACCCTCGGTGGCGAAGTATTCGAAGATGTCGCCGCAGAAGTCCGCCTCGTCGACGGCTTCCTGCAGGGGCTTGCCCATCTCCTCGGTGGCGATCGCGCCGAGACGGGCCGAGTTCTCCCGGAACAGTTCGGCCACGCGCGACACGATGCGGGCCCGTTCGGCGATCGGCATGTCGCGCCACGAGCGGAACGCTGCGTCGGAGGCCGCCAGGGCAGCCTCGATCTCGGCCTCGGAGGCGAAGTCGAACGACTCACCGACGTCGCCGGTGGCTGGATTGACCACCCGGTAGGTGGGTTGAGTCGACACGGTCGCAGTCATGATGGGAACTCCCTCGGTAGTGAGTGACGCACCACCAATCTAGTCACCGCACGGGTGCTGCGCCGCCGGATCCAGGACACCCGTCTGGGCGCTCACGCGCCAGCTAACTCCCCGGCAGGCGGCCGTTCGCGCCCCAGCAGGAACGACGCGCAGGCGACCGAGATCGCCACCAGCATCACCGCCGCAAGTGGCCCGGCCGTGTGCTCGCCGCCGATGCCGACCAACGGGGACACGACGGCGCCGAGGCCGAATTGCAGCGCGCCCAGCGCGGCCGACGCCGACCCGGCGACCCCGGCGACCCCGGCGAGCGCGAGCGCGGTGGCATTGCCGAAGACGAGGCCGAGACTCGAGACGACGACCCACAGCGGCACCGCCAACAGCCACGCCGGCGCTCCGAGCGCCACCACGACGGCGATCACGACCACCGCGGCCAGACACAGCGCGAGACCGGTTCCCGCCAGCCCCCGGATCGAGCGGGCGCCGGCCAGTCTCGCCGACACGGCGCTCACCGCCGCAAGCCCAAGTGCGTTGACGCCGAACGCGATTCCGTACTGCACCTGACTGAATCCCATCATCACCTGGTAGACGAAGGGCGAGGCGGAGATGTAGGCCATCATCGTCGCGAAGGCGAACGCGAACGCGAGCGCGTTGCCGAGGTACACGCGCGACCGAAGCGCGCGCAGCACCGATGGCGACCCGGTCCGATCGGAACGCGCCGCCGTACGGCGCTCGGCGGTGTGGGTTTCGCGGACGACGGCCACGACTCCGACGAACATGGCCGCGACGATGCCGAAGACCACCCACAGCACGCCTCGCCACCCCAGCGGCCCGACCAGGACGCTGCCGAGCACCGGCGCCACCACGGGCGCGATGCCACCGACGAGCATCATCAGACTGAACGCCCGCGCGGCGGCTGCCCCGACGGCGAGGTCGGAGATGATCGCCCGGCCGATGACCATGCCGGCGGCACCCGTGACGCCCTGGGCGAATCTGGCGGCGATGAGTACGTCCACCGTCGGCGCGAGGGCCGTGGCAGCGCTGGCGATCAGGCAGAGCGCGGATCCCACCACCAGGGGCCTCAGCCTCCCCAGTCGATCCGACAGCGGCCCGAAGACCAACTGGCCCAGCGCGATTCCGACGAGGAAGGCGGTCAGGGTCAACTGCACCGACGTCGCACTGGTTCTCAAATCGCCGGTCATGGTCGGGAACGCCGAGAGGTAGAGGTCGGTCGCGAAGGGGGCCACCGCCGACAACAGCGCGAGCACGAGAAGCAGCGGCCCGGTGATCGCCGGGCGGTTCTCCGCGGGCGAGAGCAGTCGCTCCATCCGTTCGGCGTCGTCGGCCTTGGTCGTCATGTCCCATCCTCCATTAGCTATGTTCAAGTAACTATACATACATAGCTTCATCGGCGTAACGTCGGCTTCATGAGTCGCGCCGAATCCCCCACCGCACGCGAGTCGGCCCTGGCCGACCTGGCGGACGCGATCATGCACGCCGCACGCCTCATTCGGTCCTGGGACCAGGCCGCCGACACGGTGGTCCCGTTGTCGACGGTCGAGGCGGCCGTGCTGGAGTACGTCGACCGCCACCCCGGCTGCCGACCCAGCGACGTGGCACACGACCTCCGGATGCGCAGCAGCAACTTCAGTGCCGCGCTACGCGTTCTCGACGATCAGGGCTTCGTCGAGCGGCGTAGTGACCCCTCCGACGGCCGCACGGCCAACCTGACCGTCACCGCCCTGGCCAAGCGCAACATCGACGTCGTCCGGTCCCGGCGGGCCGCGCTGCTCGGCGCCGCCCTCGGTGACGACCGGGCCCGGGTCGACGACGCGCGCGAACTCCTCGACCGTCTCAGACGGACGCCACCGGCAGGCGACTGACCGACCGTCAGTCCGGCATGGCCGCGACGATCCGGTCCGCCGTGAACGGCAGGCTGCGCACCCGTACGCCGATCGCGTCGTAGATCGCGTTGGCGATGGCGGCCACGGTGGGGCCCTGAGCGGTCTCCCCCACACCCAGCGACGGATTCCCGTTGCCGGGCAACAACTCCACGTCGACCAGTGGCACCTCGGAGAACGTCAGGATCGGGTACGTCTCCCACGTGTCGCTCGTGACGGACCGGTCGTCGAAGCGGACCCTCTCCTTCACCGCCCAGCTGGTGGCTTGAATCGCGCCGCCCTCGACCTGGTTCTCCGCACCGTCGGGGTTGACCACCAGGCCGGCGTCAACCGCCACCGTCAGCCGGCGAACGCGAATCTCGCTGGCGGCCTCGACCTCGGCCACCACCGCGCAGTAGGCGCTGGTGTTCTTGTACCGGGCGTAGGCGACGCCGTGACCGCGGGACTCCCCCGCCACCCGCCGCGCCCAGCCCGAGCGTCGTGCGACCGCCTCCAGAACCGCACGGCCCCGGGCATCGGCCAGCTGGGCGAGCCGGTATTCGACGGGGTCCCGGCCCGCGGCGACGGCCAGTTCGTCCATGAACGACTCGATGGCGAAGACGTTGACGAACGCGCCCAGCGAGCGCAGGGCCGACGTGCGCAGAGGCATCACCGACAACAGATGATTCACCACCCGACCGCGGGGAAAGTCGTAGCCCGGAACCGCGTTTCGTGCCGCGCCACCACCGTTGTCCAGCGGCGGCTCACCGGCCGGACCAATCGGCTCACCACCCTCGCGATGACTGGCCGCGAGCAGACCCACCGTGCCGACGAAGCCCGGCCGGGTGACATGACCGTTGCCCCAGACGTCGTGGCGCCACGCCAGCACGGCGCCCTCGCGGTCGACCTCGGCGGCGATGCGCACCACTGCGGCCGGTCCGAAGGGCGCCCATCCGAGTTCGTCGGGACGCGACCACACCACCTGCACGGGACGGCCGGGGACGGCCAGCGCCAGAAGTGCCGCATCGAGGGCGACGTCGTCGGCGCCGTTGTGTCCGTAGCAGCCAGCCCCCGCCACGTGCCGCACGACGATGCGTTCCTCGGCGACGTCCAGTGCCCGCGACATCTCCCGTCGCAGGAGGTACACGCCCTGGCTGTGCGTCCACACCTCCAGCAGCGCGTCCGCACCCAGGCCGGTGACCAGTGCGGTCGCCGTCGACGGTCCCATCGACGCGTGGGCCAGGTACGGCCGGTCGTAGCGCGCCTCGTGAAAAACGTTGCTGCCAGCGGGAACCGGATCCCCGCCACCGTCGTCCACGACGACGGTCTCGACCGCGGGAGCCGACGTGAGGAAGGCGGGTAGATCGGACTCGTCTGGCAGCGTCGCGTGCTCGTCCCACACCGCGTCGGCGCGGAGTCGCTCGGCGGCCCGCAGCACCACCTCCTCCCGTTCGGCCACCGCGGCGAGGAAGTCGCCGTCGCGGACGACGGTCACCACCCCCGGCAACGCCAGCGTCGCCGTAGTGTCCACCGACCGCAGCGCAGCGGCACGCGAGGGCGGCCTGACGACGCGGCCGAAGACCATCCCGGGCAGCGCGAGATCGTGTGCGAACCGCGGCCGCCCAGCGACCTTGTCGGGCAGGTCGACTCGGGGCACGCGGGCACCGACGACGCGGTACTCGGTCACCGACTTGGTCGGCGCCGCGCCGGTCACCGGCTCGTGCAGCAGGTCTTCGTGCGTCAGTTCCCAGTAGCTCGCCGACCGACCGTCTGGTGCTGTGACGACACCGTCGGTCACCCTCAGCCCGTCGGGCGACACGCCCCACCGGCGAACCGCCGCGTCGAGGAGTATCGCCCTGGCCTCGGCTGCGGCCATTCGCAGCGCCGCACCGGAGTGTTGTACCGACAGACTCCCTGCGGTGTACCCCTCGTTGGGGCTCGACCCGGTCGTCGCCGCCGTCATGGCGATCCGCCCCAGGTCGACGTCCAACTCCTCGGCCACGATCTGAGCGAGCGCGGTCAACACTCCCTGCCCGAGTTCGACCTTGCCGGAACGCACTTCGACGCTTCCGTTCGCCAAGAGCCTCAACCAGTCGTCGACCATGGGGTTGGCCAGGATCGACGGTGGCAGGCTCGCCGCGACGGCGGTCACCGCTGCTCGTCCCGGCGGCGCAGTTCGGCGGCGGCCGAGAGCACCGCGCGCACGATCCGGTTGTGCGCACCGCACCGACACAGGTTGCCATCCAGCGCCCGGCGCACCTCCTCGTCCGTCGGGTCGGCGGTCCGCTCGAGCAGCGCCGCTGCAGAGACCACGATCCCGGAGATGCAGTACCCGCACTGAGCCGCCTGGCCCTCGACGAGGGCCTCGACCACCGGGTGAGGGCGCTCGGGTGTGCTCAGCCCCTCGACGGTGGTGACCTCGCGGCCCGCCAGACTCCCGACGGGGACGTCACAGGAGTAGCTGGGCCGGCCGTCGACGAGAACCATGCACGACCCGCACAGCGCCAAACCGCAGCCGAAGCGAGTTCCCTTCAACCCCAGGTGGTTTCGCAGTACGTACAGCAGGGCGGTCTCGGGCTCCGTCGTCACCTGCTCGAGCCTGCCGTTGACCGAGAGCGTCGTCATGGTTGCCTCCACACGTGTCCATCGTGCTCCCGTTCGGCGCCGACGGCCAGCGCCCAGGCTCGAGCTCTAGCCTGGAGACATGGTCGACACCCTTCACGACACCGGCTATCGGGGCTTCGCGAGCGACAACTACGCAGGCGTGCACCCCGAGGTGCTCGACGCGCTGGCCGCGGCCAACGGCGGCCACCAGGTCGCCTACGGCGGGGACGCCTACACCGCGCGGCTGCAGGAGGTGGTGCGCGCCGAGTTCGGCGGCGCCGCCGAGGCATTCCCCGTCTTCAACGGCACCGGAGCCAACGTCGTCGCCCTGACGGCGATGATGCCGCGCTGGGGGGCGGTGATCTGCAGCGACACCGCGCACGTCAACACCGACGAGGGCGGCGCGCCCGAGCGGGTCAGCGGCCTCAAGCTGCTCACCGTGCCGACGCCGGACGGCAAGCTCACCCCGGAGCTGATCGCCACGCAGGCCTGGGGCTGGGGCGACGAGCATCGCGCCCAGCCCTTGACCGTCAGCATCACCCAGACCACTGAATTGGGCACGCTGTACACCCCGGCGCAGGTACGCGCGATCGCCGACTTCGCACACGAGCACGGCATGGCCGTGCACATGGACGGCGCTCGCATCTGGAACGCGGCCGCGGCGTTGGACATGCCGCTGCGTGCGTTCACCTCCGACGCCGGGGTCGACGTGCTCAGCTTCGGCGGCACCAAGAACGGGCTGTTGGGCGCCGAGGCCGTCGTCGTCCTGGATCCCTCGCGCGTCGACGGCATGCCCTACCTGCGCAAGCTCAGCATGCAGCTGGCCAGCAAGATGCGCTTCACCAGCGCACAACTGCTCGCACTGTTCGACGACGGTCTGGGGCTCCGGTCGGCCGCCCACGCCAATGCCATGGCGGCTCGGCTTCGGAGCGCGCTCGACGCCGATCCCGTCGACGGACTGTTCTTCAGTCAGGCGACGGAGGCGAACGCCGTGTTCGCCGAACTGCCCAACGCCGCCGCCGACCGCATCCGCGAGCGCGTGCGCTTCTACGACTGGGATCGGGCCGCCGGGCAGGTGCGCTGGATGTGCTCGTGGGACACCACCGACGCCGACGTCGACGCGTTCGTCGCCGCGATCCGCGAGGAACTGCGACGCTAGCCGATTAGGTTGGTGTGATGACGGTCAAGACGGTGTTGTGCTTCGGTGACTCCCTGACATGGGGCTGGGTGCCCGCCGACGGCACCGCCCCCACCACGCGGTTCGCCCCCGACGTGCGTTGGACCGGCGTGCTGGCCGCTGCCCTCGGCGAGGACCACGCCGTCATCGAGGAGGGCCTCAGTGCCCGCACCACCAACGTCGACGACCCCACCGATCCGCGACTCAACGGTGCGGCCCACCTGCCCATGGCGCTGGCGAGTCACCTGCCGCTCGACCTCGTGATCCTGATGCTCGGCACGAACGACACCAAGGCCTACTTCCACCGGACGCCGTTCGACATCGCCACCGGAATGTCGGTGCTCGCCGCACAGGTCCTCGGCTCGGCGGGCGGCGTCGGCACCGTCTACCCGGCGCCACGGGTCCTCGTCGTCGCGCCGCCACCGCTGGGTTCGATGCCCGACCCCTGGTTTCAGATGACCTTCGACGGTGGGCTGGAGAAGTCGCAGCGGCTGGCCGAGTCCTATCGCGCGCTGTGCGCGTACATGAAGATCCCGTTCTTCGACGCGGGCTCGGTGATCACCACCGACGGAAGCGACGGCGTGCACTTCACCGAGGCCAACAACCGCGACCTGGGTGTGGCCCTAGCCGACGAGGTGCGTCGAATCCTGGTGTGAGGCAACCGCCGACGGCCCATGCCCCACGCCTCGCGGCAGGGACACGGTGAAGGTGGCGCCCTCACCCAGCCCTGGACTGTCGGCCCTGATGGTGCCGCCGTGGCCGTCGACGAGCGCCTTGGCGATGGCCAGGCCGATGCCCGCACCGCCATGCACCCGGTCGCGGGCGTCGTCCACCCGGTAGAAGCGGTCGAAGAGGTGTGGCAGGTGCTCGGACGGGATGCCGTCCCCGGTGTCGGACACCTCGACGGTCACCTCGCGGTCGGTGGCCGTCGCCCCGACCGTGACCGAACCCCCGCTGCGCGTGTGCCTCAGACCGTTGTCCAGCAGGTTGGCCAACACCTGTCCGAGGCGTTCCGGATCTGCCCACACGTCGGGCAGGTCGGCCGGTGCCGTCGACGCCAGGAGCACGCCCTTCGCGCGATACCGCGGCTCCCACACCGCCGTCGCCGTGGTGACCAGGCGGGTGAGCGAGGTCCACCGCGCGTCGATCGTGCGAGCCTGGTGTTCGGCGTCGGACAACGCGGCGACGTCCTTGCTCAACCGCGTCAATCGGCGCGACTGGTCGCGCAGCACCGCGACCGCGTCGGCGTCGAGCGCCTTCACCCCGTCTTCGAGGGCCTCCAGATAGGCCTCGACGATGGCGACGGGGGTGCGCATCTCGTGGGCGAGGTCCGCGAGCATCTGCCGGCGGCCGTGCTCCACCCGCCCGAGGCTGGCGGCCATGGTGTTGAAGGCCACCGCGATCTCATCGAACTCTCGCCCCAATCGCGGTGGGCTGACCCGGAAGTCGTAGTGTCCGTCGGCTATCACGGTGGCTGCGTGCGCCAATTCGGTGGCCGAACGGTAGACGCGTCGGCTGAGATACCAGCTCAGCGCGAGGGCGGCGACGACCGACACCACCAGGGCCGTCCCGAGCGACACGGCGGTGGACTTCTCGAACGCCCGCTGATAGGGGTGGTCGTTCATGGCCCCCGGTTGCGTCGCCGAGTCCATCAGGCGCTGGAACATCGGCGGACCGACCGCGGCGGCCACCAGGATCGCCGTGACGAAGCTCGTCACGATGACCACCGAGTTGACCGCCACCAGTCGTGTTCTGATGCCGAATCGGGATGCGCCCTGCGGCAATGCCTTTGGTGTCACGTGGAGCCCCTCCCCATCCGGTAGCCCACGCCGCGAACCGTCGTGACGTACTTCGTCGGGTCGTCGCCGAGCTTGCGACGCAGATGACCCACGTGCACGTCGACGATGTTCTCGCTGCCCACCCAGGTGTCACCCCAGACGATGTCGATGAGCTGGCGTCTGCCGAGAACCTTGCCGGGCCGCGCGGACAGCGCATCGAGCAGGTCGAATTCGGTTCGCGTGAGCGCGATCTCGGATTCGCCGATGCGTACCTTCCGGCCGTCGACGTCGATGCACAGATCCCCGATGCGACGGGGTGGCCTGCCGTCGGCGACGTGCTCGGCCAGGTCTCGCGGGGTCCGGCGGGGCCGTCGCTGCATGGCCTGGATCCTGGCGACCAGTTCCCGTGGGCTGAACGGCTTGGTGACGTAGTCGTCGGCACCGACCGAGAGACCGACGACCGTGTCGACCTCGGTGTCGCGGGCGGTCAACATGATGACGTAGGCGTCGGAGAAGATGCGCAGACGGCGGCACACCTCGAAGCCGTCGATGCCGGGCAGGCCGACGTCGAGGACCACCACGTCGGGATCGACGCTGCGGGCACGGGACAGCGCCTCGCCACCGTCGTACGCGGCGTGCACCTCGAAGCCCTCGCGCTTCAGGTAACTGCCGACCACCTCGGTGAGGGCCACTTCATCGTCGACGATCAAGGCGCGACGACGCGGTGTTCCGATGGGGTCGTTCACGTCTCCATGATGCACCGCAAGAAATGCGCGGACCGCGACCGTTAACGAATCTTCAGAATGCGACCAGGTAATCGTCGTCTGGGTGGTCGAGGGTGAAGACATCCCGGCAGAGATCGGGCCCCGCACAGAGGAGACACCATGAAGATCACCGCCACACGCATCATCCCGGGATTGGCCGTCGGCTTCGTCGCCGCCGCGATGGCCTTCGCGCCGGTGGCCGGCGCCGACACCAGCCCGCTGTTGCCCTTCGGCACCACTCCGCAGGTGAAGACGACGCTGAACCTGCAGACTTCCAACCACGATGAACTCGACACCACCAACGGCTCGCTCGACCTGCCGTTCTGACGGGAGCCCACACTCATGCCGAACCCCCAACTCAACCGACGCGACGCCCTGGTCGGACTCGCCGCTGCCGGCACGGTCCTGGCGGTCGGCGCAGGCGGCGTGGCCGAAGCCTCCGGGTGGCTGGATTCTCAGCGCCTGACCTCGTCGCGGTTCGCCGACCGGTTCGAGCAGGTCTACGGGCGTCACAACGGTTTTCGACGCAACCACGCCAAGGGACTCGCGGCGACCGGCACCTTCACGGGTAACGGCGCGGGCGCCGAGTTGTCCAGGGCGTCGGTCTTCGCGGCGGCGACGGTGCCGCTGACGGCGCGCTTCTCTCTCGGCGGCACCGTGCCGGACGCGGCCGACCAACCGAGCACGGTGCGTGGGCTCGGGCTGATGTTCCACCTGCCACACGGCGAGCAGTGGCGCACCGCGATGATCAACCTGCCGGTCTTTCCCGACAGCACGCCGCAGGGGTTCTTCGACCGATTGCTGGCGGGCAAACCCGATCCCGCCACCGGCCAGCCCGATCCGACCACGATGAAGGCGTTCCTGGCTCGGCATCCCGAAACCGCGATGGCGATGAAGGTCATCAAGGCCACGCCGCCGAGTTCCGGTCTCGCCGACAGCACCTTTCACGGCCTCAACGCGTTCATCGCGACCAACGACGCGGGGGTGTCGGTGCCCGTGCGGTGGGCTGCGGTGCCGATGGACCCGCCGGGTGAGTCCGCTCCCGGCGGGGGCGGCCACGACTACCTCTTCGACGACCTCATCCGGCGGATGACGCGCGGTCCGGTGAGTTGGCGACTCGAGCTGACGGTGGCCGAACCGGGTGACCCGACCCACGACGCCACGCTGCCCTGGCCAGCCGGCCGACGCACCGTCGACGCCGGGGTCATCACCGTCGACGCCGTGCTCACCGAGGCCGCCGGCAACGCGCGTGACGTCAACTTCGACCCCCTCGTACTGCCGGAGGGGCTGGGCCCGTCGGACGATCCCCTTCCCCGCGCCCGCTCGGCGGTCTACGCCCGGTCCTTCGAGCGTCGAGCCCGAGAACCCAAGTCGCCCAGCGCAGTCGACGTGGCCGAGGTGAACCGTGACCACTGAGGCACCCGCCAGGTTCACTCTCGTCTCCCGGCTACTGCACTGGTCGATGGCCGCGATGGTGATAGGCCAGTTCTTCCTCGGCGTCACGATGGTCGCGGCCCTGGCCTACTACCCGCTGCTACTGGCCATCCACCGGCCGCTCGGCATCGCCATCCTGGTCTTCGCCGTGGTCCGGCTGGGCAACCGGATGCGCAATCACCCGCCGGCGTTCCTGACGACGATGGGTCCGCTCGAACGCAAGGTCGCCACGTGGTCCGAGCGCCTGATGTACACCCTGCTCGTGCTCCAACCGCTGGTGGGCTGGGCGCTCGTCTCGGCCTCCGATCTGCCGGTCACGCTGGTGGGACCGCTGCATCTGCCCGGGATCGCGCCCCACGGCGTCACCGTCTACGCCGCCCTGCGGACCGCGCACACCGTCCTGGCGTATCTGTTGTTCGCGACGTTCACCGCGCACGTCTGCGCCGTGGTGTTCCACACCGTCGGACTGCGCGACGGGCTGTTGCGGCGCATGACCATTCGCCTTCGCGGCTAGCCGTCAGAGGGCGGCGGTGGTCGGTTGCAGGACGGCGGTGGCGACGGCCTCGCTGCGGAGGTGTTCGAACGCCAGGTAGTCCGGATCGCCGACCATGTCGACGAAGTGCTGGCGACTCGGGTAGCTCACCAGCGCCACCATGTCCCAATCCGCGCCGTCGGAGACCAGCGACGGGTGGCCACCGCCCGCGTAGACGATCGTCACGCCGTAGCGCTCGCTGATCCCCGAGGTGCCGAAGCGCTCGATGTACTGCAGGTACTTGGCGTGCCCGCCGGGTGCGAACCGGATGAGGTTGAGCATCACCACCGGACCCTGGGGGTCGGCGGCGAGGAATTGATCGAGACGAGATGTGTCCAAGGCGGACATGGGCCGTTCCCTTCAGTAAAGTTACTTGCTATACGTCACGCAATATACCGAAGGTGTCCGACGAGCCCGCGTCGGTGCGTGGAGAATCACCCCATGACCGCAGCGGGATCGGTTCGGCGCTCTCAGGCCGAACGCCGTGCCGAGACCAGGCGCCGCGTGCTCGACGCCGCCACGACCCTGGTCGCGTCGCGAGGGTCTCGCGCCGCCTCGTTGGCCGCCGTCGGAGAGGCCGCCGGATACAGCCGCGGCATCGTCAACCACCACTTCGGGAGCAAGGCGCGACTCCTCGAGGAGCTCATCAAGCACACCCAGCAGTTCGACGTCCCCGCCGAGTCCCCGACCGGATTGGGGCGGTTGACCGCCTTCGTCGAGGCGTACCTCAACGGGATGCACGACCGGCCTGCCCGCTCGGAGGCCTTTCTCACGTTGTGGGCCGAGTCCACCGGCGCCGAGCCGACACTGGCTCCGTTGTTCGCCGAGCGCGACGCCTGGTTCCGGGACTTCCTCGCCCAGGACATCCGTCGGGGACTGGAGGACGGGTCCATCGGCGGCCACGTGAACCCGCAGTACGCCGCCGTCGCCCTGATCGGGCAACTGCGGGGCGCGGCGATGATGTTGTTCTCCACCGCTCGCGACGTCCCCGTCGCCGAGTTCTCGGCGGACGTCGCCGCGAGCGTGGCGCGCAGCCTGGCCGCACCACTACCCGACTAGCCGGAAATCGAAGATACCCGGTGTGCTCGTCTCGCAGTGTAATGGTCAGCGCCTCAGGGTGTTTCGAAGCCGTTCCTGGTCCTCGTCACCGAGCTCGCGATCGGGCACGGCGTACCGGTGGTCGTCGAGTGCCGCGTGTGAGGCGAGTCAACCCGACGACGGTGTCGCACCGTTGAAGGAGAACAACGCCCGACACGGAGCCGTCGAGAACGGCAACGCGGTTGAGCCGTCTGCCCCACAGGGACAGGGAATGCAAGAACCGCCCTTGCCTGCGCTAGCAGGAGGGCGGTTCGTGGCGGTGGCGGAGGGATTTGAACCCTCGGACGGGGGTTACCCGTCACACGCTTTCGAGGCGTGCTCCTTAGGCCGCTCGGACACGCCACCGTGGGGCAGCTTACCGGGAACCGGGCGCGGCCCCTAATCGCCGCCGAGCGTTGGCCGGATGGCGAATTTTCGGGGCCGCCGTCGCCACGAGACCCACGGTCGGCGAGCGGGCGCGCCGCCCGCACTCAGCGCTGAGCCGCGAAGAACGCCGTCAGCGGCTCCGCGCACTCCTCTGCCAACACTCCCCCGCGAACCTGCGGCCGGTGGGTCAGCCGCCGGTCGCGCACGACGTCCCACAGCGAGCCCACCGCACCCGTCTTCGGCTCCCACGCCCCGAACACCACCCGGGCCACGCGCGCCATCACGAGTGCGCCGGCGCACATCGTGCACGGCTCGACCGTGACCGCGAGCGTCGCGCCTTCCAGGCGCCACCCGTCGCCGAGCACCGCGGCCGCTGCCCGAAGCGCCAGGATCTCGGCGTGCGCCGTCGGATCACCGAGAGCCTCGCGAGCATTGGCTGACCGCGCCAGCTCGACTCCGTCGGGGCCGACCACCACCGCGCCGATCGGCACGTCGCGGGGACCGGCGGCCGACGCCGCCACCAGCGCGAGACGGATCAGATCGGCGTCGGACTTACCGGTCAAGCTTGTCCAGGACGGCGGACATCTCGTCGCCGAAGCCCATCTCCTGGGCGATGCGCGAGAGTTGTTCGTCGGCGTACTCGTCGTCGGAGATGATGATGCTCAGCACGCCCTCGGACAGCCCGATGTCGGAGAGCACCCCGAGGTCGCCCTCCTCGAACGGGTCCTCGTCCTCGAGGTCGTCGGGGTCGACGTCGGCGCCGAGCTTCTCGAGCACCTGCTTGGCGATGTCGTAGTCCACGGCGGCCGTGGCGTCGGAGAGGAACAGCCGGGCCCCGCCGGGTGCCGGCCGCACGATGACGAAGAACTCGTCGTCTACGTCGAGCAACCCGAACACCGCACCGGCGCTCCGCAATTCCCGCAACTCGGTCTCGGCGTCATCGAGGTTCGCCAGCGCACCACGGCGCAGCGAGGAACACCGCCACTTGCCGTCCTCGCGCACCACCGCGAGACCGAATCCGTCGGGGAGATCTGCGGCCTGGTTCCGAGCCTGCGCCCGCTGTGCTCCCATGGAAGGCAACGCTAGTCCCAGCTCAGGCTTTTTGACCAGCCATCACGATCACGCCCGGCGCCCGGGTCGCCCGACGGTATGTCAACCTTGACCGGTGGTGACGAACAGACGCCCGGTGTGCGTGGTGGGCCTCGGGCTGATCGGCGGATCGCTGATGCGGGCGGCCACCGCCGCCGGCCGCGAAGTCTTCGGCTACAACCGATCCGTCGATGGCGTCCGAGGTGCGCGCGAGGATGGCTTCGACGCCTCCACCGACCTCACCGGTGTCCTGGAACGGGCCGCGGCCGACGAGGCCTTGATCGTCCTCGCCGTGCCGATGCCGGCGCTGCCGACCATGCTGCATCACGTTGCCTCGACGGCACCCGGCTGCGCGCTCACCGACGTCACCAGCGTCAAAGTCGCCGTGCTGCAAGCTGTTCGTCGGCATGGTCTGCTCGACCGCTTCGTGGGTGGCCACCCGATGACCGGCACCGCCCACTCCGGCTGGACGGCGGGGGACGCCACGCTCTTCGCCGGAGCCCCGTGGGTGCTCAGCGTCGACGACCACGTCGACGAACGAGTCTGGGCCGACGTCATGCATCTGGCACTGGACTGTGGCAGCTTCGTCGTCCCGGCCCTGTCGGACCAGCACGACGCCGCCGCGGCAGCCATCTCGCACCTGCCACATCTGCTGGCCGAGACGCTGGCCACGACGGCGGCCGACGTTCCGCTGGCCTTCTCGTTGGCCGCCGGATCCTTCCGCGACGGCACCCGGGTCGCCGCCACCGCCCCCGACCTGGTGCGCGCCATGTGCGAGGCGAACGCCGGCCCGTTGGGATCGGCACTCGACGACGCCATCGCGCTGCTGAGCCGCGCCAGGGATCGGTTGGCCGTCGACGGCTCGGTCGCCGAACTCGTCGAGTCGGGCCATGCCGCCCGTATCCGCTATGACGGCTTCGACCGACCTCAGATCCTGGCCACCGCTATCGGCGAGGAGGGCTGGAGAGAGTCGCTGGCCGCCGCCGGTCGCGCGGGCAGCGTGATCAGATCCGCTCTGCGAGTCCGGGATAGTCGAGGATGAAACCCTCGCCGTCGACGGTGACGGTGGTCTCGGCGACGGGCGACTTCAGGTCGATGCCCTCGCCGGACACCCCACTGGAGTAGTCGATGGTCACGGTGTCCACGGTCAGCTCGGGCAGCCGGACGTAGACCACGGGCAGCGAGACCGACTCCGCCTGCTGATGGAGCCCGTTCCGCCGGATCGGCAGCGCGTTGAAGAACGGGCTGTAGATCACGTCGACGTCGAGCGCGCCGCCGAAAGGTTCCCGGACGCCCTGGTTCTGCTTGTCCTGCACCAGCCACATGTTCTCCACGTCGCGGGCGATGTTGAGCTGGCGTTCGCGTTCGGCCAAGGTGACCGTCAGCGACAGCCGTTTGGTGGCGCCACTGTCATCGGTGACCAGGTCGTATGACGCGCTGAACGCCGGATGCTTCTCGGTTGCCGCAGCCACGATACGACCGTAGGCCTTGATGCGGTTGTTACCCGTGATCTGCACCCGCACGGACTCCATCCGGGGCACGTCTCGTGCGCGCCATGTGAGAACTGCCGGCCAGGTGTCCTGCGTCTTAGAGCGGACTACTTCACTCATGCCCTACACCGTAGGCGACGGCCCCCGTGGTTCGTGGTCTCCTCGCGAAAGCCCACCAGATCGTGACGTCGACGCTGCTTCGAGCGCGACCTCGTCGCCGAGGAACGGCTGGGGCATCTTGCGGAACCTGTTGGTGCCCGGCTCGGAGAGCCAGACCGCGAAGGCCAGTGCGGCGTCGAGGGCGAGCGCGAGCACCGTGACGACCAGCGCGCCGACCAGCGCCAGGTAGAACTGACGCACCTTGATGCCGTCGATGAGGTACCGACCCAGACCGCCGAGGCTGGCGTAGGCGGCAACGGTGGCCGTGGCGACGATCTGCAGCGTCGCGGTGCGCACGCCGCCCAGGATCAGGGGCAGCGCGTTGCGCACCTCGACCCGGAACAGCACCCGGGACTCGGTCATGCCCATCGACCGTGCCGCGTCGACCACGGCCGGATCCACGTTGGCGATGCCGGAGTACGTGCCCGCGAGGATCGGCGGAATGCCGAGCAGCATCAGGGCCACCGTGGCAGGGATCAGGTTGAGGCCCCACAGCAGCACTCCGAGGAGCAGCACGCCGAGCGTCGGCAACGCCCGTAGCGCGTTCACGCCGCCGACGACGAGGAAGGTGCCGCGGCCGGTGTGCCCGATCAGCATGCCGACGGGGATGGCGATGAGCGCCGAGAAGAACAGCGCCACGGCGGTGTACTCCAGGTGCTCGACGATGCGCACCGCCAAACCCGCGGGACCACCCCAGTTGGAGGCGGTGAAGATGAAGGACAACGCCTGCTGCAGGAAGTTCATCGGGCGCCCGCCTTGGTGCTCTTGGCCGACCGCACCCACGGCGTCGCGAACTTGCCGCCGACCATGATGAGGGTGTCGACGACGATCGCGAGGACGAAGATCGCCACGATGCCGGCGATGATCTGGTCACTCTTGTCGGCCTGGTAGCCCTCGGTGAACCACGTGCCGAGACCGCCGATTCCGATCACCGAACCCACCGACACCATCGAGATGTTGGTCACCGCGACGACGCGCAAGCTGGCGACGAGCACCGGAATGGCCAGCGGCAGTTCGACCTTCATGATTCTGGTCAGCGGCTTGTAACCAACGGCGGTCGCGGCGTCGAGCACCGCGGGCGGTACGGCGTCGAGGGCCTCGGGCACGGCCCGCACCAGCAGCGCCACGGTGTACAGCGTCAAGGCGACGATGACGTTGGCCTGGTCGAGGATGCGGGTCGGGATGATGAGCGGTAGGACGACGAACAGCGCGAGCGACGGGATCGTGAAGATGATGCTGGCGATGACGGTCGTGAAACGGCGCAGCACCGTCGTGCGCTGCACCACGGCGCCCAACGGCACTGCGATGACCAAGCCGAGGACCAACGGCAGCAGCGACAGCCAGAGGTGGATCAGCGTCAGATCCCAGGCGTCGCCGAGGTGTGTGAAGAGATATCGCACCTAGGTGGATCCCTTCTTGCCCCTGATGGCCGCGATGACGTCGTCGGCCTTGACACCACCGATGACTTGCCGACGGTCGTCCACGACGACGCCGAGTCCCGACGGCGACGACAGCGCGGCGTCGAGCGCCAGCCGCATGGTGCCGTTGGGCACCAGTAGGGAACCGCCCGCGATCGTGCTGTCGTACAACGACTTTCCCTGCCGGTGCAGGCCGACTCCGTTGACGTCGATCCAGGCGTACGGGGAACCGTCGGCGTGTGTGACCAGGGCCCACTCGTCCGGACCCAAGTTCAGTGCGTCGACGCCCGCCTCGCTGACGGTGCGCACGTCGTGCAGCGGCAGCCCGGTGCCAGGCGTGAACTGCAGCCCGCGGTACCCACGGTCGGCTCCGATGAACCCGGCGACGAAGTCATTGGCCGGATTGGACAGCAGGCGCCGCGGGGCGTCGTACTGCTGCAGCTTTCCACCGCGGCCGAAGACCGCCACCTTCTCGCCGAGTTTGAGCGCCTCGTCGATGTCGTGGGTGACGAAGACGATGGTCTTTCGCAATTCGCTTTGCAGCCGCAGGATTTCGGTCTGCAACTCTTCGCGCACCACGGGGTCGACGGCGCTGAAGGGTTCGTCCATCAGCAGGATCGGCGGATCGGCGGCAAGTGCGCGGGCCACCCCGACGCGCTGCTGTTGGCCGCCGGAGAGCTGCGCCGGGTAGCGGTCTGCCAGCTTCGGATCGAGCCCAACCCGCTCGAGCACGCCGAGTGCCGCCTTGCGCGCCGACCGCCGGGACTCGCCCATCAGCACCGGCACCGTCGCCACGTTGTCCACCACCCGAAGATGGGGCATCAGGCCGGCGCTCTGAATGACGTATCCGATGCCCAGGCGAAGCTTCACGGCGTCGACCTTGGTGACGTCCTTGCCGTCGACGGAGAGCACACCCGAGGTGGGCTCGATCATCCGGTTGATCATCCGCATCGAGGTGGTCTTGCCGCAGCCGGACGGACCGACGAACACGGCGAGCGTGCCGTCGGGAACGTCGAGGGTCAGATCGTCGACGGCGACGGTGCCGTCCGGGTACTTCTTCGTCACTCCGTCGAAGGTGATCATTCGAGTCCTCTGTCGTCTATCCGGTAACCGGCTTGTCGAACCCGTTGTCCTGAACCCACTTGCGGGCCGCCTCGTCGGGGTCGACACCGCCGTTGCCAGACGTAGCGGTGTTCATCTCGATCAGGGCCTGCGTCGACAACTTGGCCGACACGGCGTCCAGAACCGACTTGAGCTGGTCGGACATCTTCTGCGAGGCCACCAGCGGGACGACGTTGGCGGCCAGGAAGTTGTTCTTCGGATCCTCTAGGACCACCAGGTCGTTCTGGGGAATGGCCTGCGACGTGCTGAAGATGTCGGCCGCCGTCACGGTGCCGTCGACCAGCGCCCGGACCGTCGCCGGCCCGCCGCCGTCACTGATGGAGACGAAGTTGGCGGGTGCGATGTCCAGGCCGTACTTCGCCTTGAGCCCCGGCAACCCCTCCGTGCGGGTCTGGAACTCCGACGGCCCACCGAATTTCACCTCCGCCGAGTGGGCGGCCAGATCGCCGATGGTCTTCAGATTCCATTTCTGCGCGGTAGCCCTGGTGACCGCGACCGTGTCCTGGTCGCTGGCCGGCGAGGGCGTCAGGATGGACAGATCGCCAGGCAGTGCGCGGAAGAGGGCCAACTCGACCGACTGCGGATCGGTTGCCTTGGTGTTCTTGTCGAAGTACTGCAGGAGGTTGCCGGTGTACTCGGGGATCAGGTCGATCGAGTGGTCCTTGACCGCGGGCACGTAGGTTTCGCGGCTGCCGATGCCGAACTGGCGCCGAATGTCGAAACCGTTGGCCTCCAACGCTTGTGCGTAGATCTCGGCGATGATCTTCGACTCGGTGAAGTCGGCCGAACCCACTGCGATGGACTTCAGATCTCCTGACACCTCGCCCCCACCCAGGGGATTCGAACTGCCGCAGGCGGTTGTCACCAGGGCGAGCACCGCCGCCACTACGGCGAGCGTGCGTCTGCGCGTGGGTCGTCGTACGGGGTTCACATGAACGTCCTTTCGGCGTCACCGGCCTGGAGCGACCATAGCTAGCCGAGGCCGATGCTGCTCGGCTTTGGCTCGGGGCGATTCGCTGATGACGATCCGGTGGCTACCCAAAACCGGCGGTTTTCAATTCGACGGAAAGGGGCAAGGATGGAGCCATGACCGTCGACCCGCAGTTCCAGCCCACCGATCCGAGCCGTTCCGGCCCGCTGGACCCGGTCGAGTCCGGATCCGACGACGCGCCCGCGTCGAGGCCCGTGCCCGAGAATGCCGTGCACTTCACCAGGGCCGCGGCGTTGTGGTCGGCGTTGATCGTCGGCTTCCTAGTGCTGATCGTGCTGCTCATCTTCATCGCGCAGAACACCGCGTCGGGCACCTTCCACTTCCTGGGGTGGTCGTGGAGCATGCAACTCGGCGTGGCACTGCTCGCTGCTGCCGTGCTCGGCGGTCTCGTCACGACGCTGGCCGGCATCGTCCGCATCGTCCAGTTGCGGCGTGCGGCAAAGAAGAACTACAAGGCCGCGCTCAGGTAGCGAGCTCGGAGAGACCGGCCGCCACCAGCGGCGCCACGGCCTCCCCCACCTTGTCGCCGTACTCCGTCGAGCCACCCATGCGGTCGCGGAACTGGATTCCCGCCGCGATGATGGCCAGCTTGAAGTAGGCCAGCGCCATGTAGAAGTTCCAATTGTCCAGCGGCACCCCGGCCGCAACCGAATACTTCTGTGCCAGTTGGTCGGCCGGCGGAATCTGCGGTGACGACCAGGCCGCGTTCGCGTGAACCATGTCGAACATCGGATGGCGGTACACGCACATCAGGGCGGCGTCGCTGAGGGGATCACCGAGAGTCGACATCTCCCAGTCGAGCACGGCGCGCACCTTCGTGGCGTCGATCGCATCGAGCATCGTGTTGTCGATGCGGTAGTCCCCGTGGACGATCGAACTTCGGGTCTGCGACGGCACGGCCTCGCCGAGGGCGGTGTGCAATCGCCTTACGTCGCCGTCGCGGGGATCGTCGTCGAGCCGCACCAGATCCCATTGGCCGCCCCAACGCCGCACCTGGCGTTCCAGATAGCCGCTCGCCTTGCCGAAGTCCCCCAGCCCCACGGCCTCCGGGTCCAGTGCGTGCAAGTCGGCGAGCACGGCGATGAGCGCGTCGACGCACGCGTCGATTGCGCTTTGGTCGCCCAGCGCCGTCAACTCCTCTGAGTAGCGGATCACCCGGCCCGGCACGTAGTCGACCATCTGGAACGGCGACCCGATCACCGAGTCGTCGTTGCTCATCGTGACGGCGTGGGCCACCGGGACCGCGGTGTTCTCCAGGGCGGCCACCACCTTGTACTCGCGGGCCATGTCATGCGCCGACGGCGTCAAACCGTGCAGCGGTGGCCGTCGCAGAACCCACTTCGTGGCGTCGTCGACGACCAGGAACGTCAAGTTGGACCGGCCACCGGCAATGAGTTCACCGCGCAGTTCACCGTGGCGCGGCACTCCGATGGAGCGTAGGTGTCGGTCCAGCGCGCCCAGGTCCAGGCCGTCCAAAGTCGAAGTCACCGGACTTGTCTACCATCGCTGGTTTCGCGGCAGCAGGTCCCATACGTGCTCGGTCCCGTTGACCGACGCCACGCCGAGACCGCCCGTACGCGACGACAGCAGCCGCGTCACGCCCGTGTAGTCCACCTGGACGCACAGCAGGCGCTCGGTCTTCATGACGGTGTGCACCACGGCGTTGATGACGCCGCCGTGGCTGAACACCGCCACCGTCTCGTCGTGACCCGCGGCCGCGACGACGTCCCCCACACCGGCCATGACCCGGGCGATGAACGCATCGGTGTCCACGTCGCCGGGCAGCTGACCGCTCATCAGCCGCTTGACGTCCTCCTCCGAGGCCTCCTCGATCGGCGTGTAATGCGACAGCTCGTAGTCGTACTCGGCGAGGCGTTCGTCGACCTCGATCGGCAGCCCCAACTGGTCGGCGACCGGCTGCCCGGTCTGCAGGGCGCGCCGCTGCGGGCTGCTGACCAACCGCGTGATGGGAAACCTCTTCAGCGCGTCGGGCAGCCGATTGGCCTGCTCGACGCCCGCGGCGGACAGGTCGGGGTCCGACCCCTGCCCGGCCTCGCTGCGAAGGGGTAGCGCATGTCGAACCAGTAGCAGTTGCACCGTGACACCATATGGCTGCCGAGAGGGGGGACATCCACCATGGGGTATGCCGACGAGTTGTTCGACCTGACCGACCGGGTGGTGCTCGTCACCGGGGGCAGTCGTGGTCTGGGCCGCGAGATGGCCTTCGGCGCAGCCCAATGCGGGGCCGACGTCGTGATCGCCAGCCGGAACCTGGACTCGTGCGTCGTCACCGCCGAGGAGATCTCGGCGTCGACCGGCCGCACCGCGTTTCCCTACCAGGTGCACGTCGGGCGGTGGGATCAGCTCGACGGACTGGTCGACGCCGTCTACGACCGGTTCGGCAAGGTCGACGTGCTGGTCAACAACGCCGGAATGTCACCGCTCTACGAGTCGCTGACGTCGGTGAGTGAGAAGCTCTTCGACGCGGTGCTCAACCTCAATCTCAAGGGGCCGTTTCGGCTTTCGGCGTTGATCGGCGAGCGCATGGTCGCCGCGGGTGGCGGCTCGATCGTCAACGTCAGCTCGGTGGGCTCCATCCGGCCGACCCCCGGCCTGCTGCCCTACGCTGCGGCCAAGGCGGGATTGAACGCGCTGACCGAGGGTCTCGCCAAGGCCTACGGTCCCGCCGTCCGGGTCAACACCTTGATGGCGGGGCCGTTCCTCACCGACGTGAGCACGTCCTGGAACCTCGACGGCGCCGAGACGCCATTCGCCGAGCTCGCCCTCGAACGAGCCGGCCGGCCTAGCGAGATCGTGGGCGCCGCACTGTTTCTCGCCTCCGACGCCTCGAGCTTCACCACCGGCTCGATCCTGCGGGTGGACGGGGGCCTCCCCTGACCCGCGCCGGCGTTTCGTGGAGTTAGAGCGGCGCTCACCGCCGCGCAGACTCCTCGAATCGCGTGGGCTAGGGGGTTAGGGGGTGACGATGGCGAAGTTGGGGTCCGGCCGATCCAGCACGTCGAGCAGCGAGGCCATCGCCGAGGCGTCACCGGAGATCTGGATTCCGGGCGAGTCGGCGTCTCCGGTGGCGAACGTCAAGAGCCGCAACTTGTTCGCCACGGTGATGGTCGCCGTAGCGGACCCGGCGTCCGCGGACGTCCTGCGGTACACCAACACCCCGTTGCGAAGCGTCAAGCGGTAGTTGGCGCCCAGATCCTCGAAGGTGACGTCGAGCGCGAGGTCCAGCCCCCAGGCCTTGGGACCGTTGACGCTGATGGCGAAGCTGTCGAACATCTGCTCCGGGGTCAGCTGGGACAGCAGCGACAGCGACGTCGTCTGCGCCGGGGTGCCGAAGTTGCCCTCCCTCAACTCGGTGGCCCCACCGAGGAAGAAGTTGCGCCAGGTCGCGTTCTCGGCGCCGTACGCCATCTGCTCCAGCGTGTCGGCGTACAGCGCCCGGGCGCCCCGATGGTTCTCGTCGGTGAAGATTGCATGGTCGAGCAATGTTGCCGCCCAACGGAAGTCGCCATCGTCGAAGGCCTTCTGTGCGATCTCCACTACGCGGTCCAGGCCACCCATCGCCGACACGTACCGCGGTCCGATCGACTCGGGCGGGTGCTGCCAGAGCCGGGCTGGGTTGCCGTCGAACCAACCCATGTAGCGCTGGTAGACGGCCTTGACGTTGTGGCTTACCGAGCCGTAGTACCCGTGGGTGTGCCAGGCCTCGTGCAGCGCAGGCGGCATCTGGAACGTCTCGGCGATCTCGATGCCGGTGTGGCCCTGGTTGAGCAGCCGCAGCGTCTGGTCGTGCAGATAGGCGTACAAATCCCTTTGGAGCGAGAGGAATTCGACGATGCGCTCCTCACCCCAGGTCGGCCAGTGATGGGAGGCGAACACGACGTCGGTCCGGTCGGCGAACGACTCGATCGCCTCGGTCAAGTAGCCCGACCAGGCGTGCGGATCGCGTACGAGCGCACCGCGCAACGTCAGCAGGTTGTGCAGGTTGTGGGTTGCATTCTCGGCCATGCACAGGGCCCGGTACCGCGGGAAGTAGAAGTGCATCTCCGCCGGCGCCTCGGTGCCAGGCGCCATCTGAAATTCGATCTCGACGCCGTCGACGACACGCGTCTCGCCCGTGGCGGCCACGTCGACGGTCGGCACGATGACGGCCACCTCACCGGTGGACGGAGTCTGCCCCAGACCGCAACCGACCTGACCCTGCGGCCCGCGGGCCAGCACGGTGCCATACATGTAGCCCGCGCGCCGCGTCATCGCCGTGCCCGCGTAGACGTTCTCCTGCACCGCGTGTTCGATGAAGCCGGCGGGCGCGATGACCTCCACCCTTCCGGCGTCGACGTCGGCCTGTGTCGTCACGCCCAAGACGCCACCGAAGTGGTCGACGTGGCTGTGGGTGTAGATGACCGCGGTGACGGGGCGATCTCCGCGGTGCGCCCGGTACAGACCGAGCGCGGCGGCAGCGGTCTCGGTGGAGACCAGCGGGTCGATCACGATGACGCCGGTGTCGCCCTCGATGAAGCTGATGTTGGACAGGTCGAGTCCGCGGACCTGGTACACACCCGGGACCACCTCGTAGAGGCCCTGCTTGGCCGCCAGCGTCGACTGCCGCCACAGGCTGGGATGCACGGAGGTCGGCGCGTCCCCGGTGAGGAAGGAGTAGACGTCGTTGTCCCACACCACGCGGCCGTCGGCGGCCTTGACCACGCACGGTTGGAGGGCGGCGACGAAGCCGCGGTCGGCGTCGGCGAAGTCTCGCGTGTCGCCCAACGGAAGGCTGCTCAGGTGCTCGGCGTGGACTGTCTCGATGACGGCGGTGGGCGGCTTCTGTTCCATGCCGGTGACCCTGCCATCACCCGATGGCGGCGGAGGCGGAATTCACACGCGGTGCAGTGTGACATCCGACAGCACCGCGTCGTGCACCGTCGCGGTCATGTAGGTGCAGAAGGGTTGGCGGCGCCGGTCGGTCGGGGAGCCGGGGTTGAGCAGTCGCAGGCCGGTGTCCGCGGTGGCGTCCCAGGGGATGTGGCTGTGACCGAACACCAACACGTCGACGTCGGGGTAGAGCTTCGCCATCCGCTGGTCTCGACCCGCCGACGGCCCCGTCTCGTGGACGACGGCGAATCGCACTCCCTCGAGTTCGACGTCGGCACGCTCGGGCAAACGTTGCCGCAACTCGTCCCCGTCGTTGTTGCCCCAGCAACCCACCAGTCGGCTGGCCCGGGCCTCCAGCTCGTCGAGGAGCGCCGGCACCACCCAGTCGCCGGCGTGGAACACCACGTCCGCCCTGCTCACGCGCTCCCACACCGAGGCGGGGAGGTCCTTCGCGCGCTTTGGCAGGTGGGTGTCGGCGATCAGCAAAAGCTCCACGTAGATCACGGTAATCGAAATTCGGCAGAACCAACCATTGCGTTGCTGGCCTCAAAGCTGGACGACGAGTTACTCTTGGCCCAAGGTCGACCGGATGATGTCAAGCAGCTGGCGTCGTGATCGACCATGGGGGCCCGATGACGAGACGAACGCGGGATGTGACGATCGCCGCTGCGACCGTCGCGCTCGTCGTCTTCGTCGTGCTGCTGAACTTCGCCCACGGCGAGCCGAGAACGACGCTCGTGCTGATGCAAATCGGCGAACTCGTGGCCACCCTCTTCGCCCTGACCTGCACGATCCTGACGGCGCGGCGAACCCTTGGCAAACAACGGATCGCGTGGATCTCCCTTGCAGTCGGCTGCGCCGGGTGGACGTTGGGGACCCTCTACTGGACGTACTACGGCGTGATCGAGGGGGTGACGCCCCACTACGGCACCGTGGCCGACTTCGGATTCCTGCTGCTGCCCGTCGGTGCGTGGCTCGCGGCAGCCTTCGTGCCGAGCAATCGTGACGGTCGCGTCGGGCTCCGCTTGCTCCTCGACGGCGTGATCGGTGGGACGTCGCTGTTCATGGTCGTGTGGACACTTGTGCTCAGCGACCTCTTGACCAGCGGCGACGTGACGGGACCGGCCCTCGCACTGTCCATCGCCTACCCGGTGGCGGACACTGCCGCGATCACCATGGCTGTGCTGTTGCTGGCCAGGGCGCCTGCGGGACGGCGCTTGGTGCCGGCGCTCATCGCGGGTGCCTTCGCGGCGGTCACACTGGCGGACACCGCGATGATCTTCGTCTCTGCGGGGGCACTTCCGTTCAGCGTGGCGATCATCGCGGGCTGGGCGACGGGCATGTACCTCATTGGCGTTGCCGCTCTGTGTGCCACTGGCAATCCTCGGTTTGGCCAACGCTCGCCTTCGGTGATGCCGGTCCACTCACTGTGGCTGCCCTACGTCCCGGTGCCCTTTGCCCTCGGCATCGTCTTCATCGACACCGGTGTGTGGCACACGGACAACGTTTTGACACCCGTCCTGGCAGCAGGCATCGCGATGACCCTCGCCGCGCTGATCCGCCAGTTCCTCCTGCTGGAGGAGAACAGGCGGCTGCTGGCCACCGTCGCCGACATGGCGTTGCGCGATCCGCTGACCGGACTGGCCAACCGGGCGCTGTTCACCGACCGGCTGGCCCACGCCATGCAACTGCGTGGCCGCACCGGTGCCGCCGTCGCTGTGTTGGTCGCCGACGTCGACGACTTCAAGCTGGTGAACGACAGCCTCGGCCACCCCGTCGGTGACGAATTGCTCCAAAGTGTGGGTGAGCGCATCCAGTCCGTCGTGCGTCCCGGCGACACCGTCGCCCGCCTCGGAGGCGACGAGTTCGCCATCCTCGTCGAGGACGCACCCGCGGTGGCGGAGCAGATGGCCGAGCGCGTGATGCGGGCGATGGACGAACCGTTCGTCGTCGACGGTCGACCGGTCGACGTGCGATTGAGCGTCGGTCTGGCGACGGCCACGGCCGAGGCGGACGTCCCGGCCGAGGAACTGTTCAATCGCGCGGATCTGGCGATGTACTCGGCCAAGCGGGCTCACGTTGGGGTGCGCAGCTTCACGGCGGACATGCGCCAGGACGCCACCGAGTTGGACCTGCCCAGCCAGCGTGAGCGGCTCGGATCCCATGGCGGCGTCGCCCGCATCGAGTTCCTGGCCGACCTGCGACGAGCAGTCGACGACCACGAGCTGAGTCTGGTCTACCAACCGAAGGTCAGCCTCGAGACGTGGTCGCCTGTTGGCGTCGAGGCGTTGATTCGTTGGCCGCACCCGCGATTGGGGCTGCTGGAACCCGCGGACTTCTTACCGCTGGCCCGGGAGAGCGGTTTGATGGAGGCGCTCACCGACTTCGTGCTCGAGCGAGCGCTGACCGATGCCGCCGATTGGCTGGAGGCGGGGGTGAGCCTGCCTGTCTCGGTGAACGTCTCGGCGCCCTCGCTGGACGACGAGGCGTTGCCGGACCGTGTCCTGTCGGCGCTGACCCGCCACGGCGTGCCGCCCGAGACGCTCACCGTCGAGATCACCGAGGACGCGTTGGTGGCCAGTGTCTCGCGAGCCAGGACCGTGCTGGACGAGCTGCGCCGCGCCGGCGTCCGGGTCGCGATCGACGACTTCGGAAGTGGTTATGCCGCAATGACCTACCTCCACGAGCTGCCGGTCGACGAGCTCAAGCTCGATCGGCAGTTCGTCAAGCCGATCCTGCACGACGAGCGAGCTGCGTCCATCGTGTTGTCCGTGGTGCACTTGGCCAACGACTTCGGGCTGACGTGCGTGGCCGAGGGGGTCGAGGACAAGGCGACGGCGACGATGCTGAAGACCTACGGCTGCGACTTCGCCCAGGGCCACTTCTTCAGCCGGCCCGTGACCGCGCACGCCGTCAAACTCGGTATGGGACCGGTCACGCCGCTCGACGTCGCGACTACGGCGACAGCAACTCGGCCATCTTGGGCATGATGGCCGCAAGGCCCTTGAACGGCCGCATCATCACCTTGAAGGACACGATCCGGTCGTCGTCGTTCCACGAGATCAGGTCGATGCCGTTGACATAGACGCCGTCGACGGTGGCGGCGAACTCCAGCACCGCGGAACGCTCCCCCACCCACTCCTCGACGTAGTGGAAGTCCGTGTCGCCGAACATCTTCGCCGCCGCCATCAGGTAGGCCGTGGTCTTCTGTCGCCCCTCCTGCGGGGTGAACACCGCCGGCGAGTAGAACACCGCCGCATCGTCGAGGAGGGCGTCGAGCACGGCCGGATCGTGCCCGCCGTCGATGAATCGGTGCCAACGTTCGATCACGGAAGACGTCATCGCCCCATCTTCGCAGCAGTCAGCGCTGGCTGGTGGCATCGGGCAGCAGCGGTGGGCAGGTACCCGTCGCGTCGACGGCCAGCTCGAAGTGCCAGATCTCGTTGGCGTAGATCCGACAGAGTCCGAAGCGAGATCCGTTGGCTTCGAGCCACTGGTCGGCTCCGGCACCTCCGACGTCGACGGCCTCCCCCACGACGTGCTTCGACATCTCCGGGGTCTGTACGAATCTTCGCGCAGCGGAGAGACTGCCGTAGGTCTGGACGGCGTCGTCGAGGAGCTGCTGCTGAAATTCCGGCGAGCGCCAGCCCGAGGTGATCGTCATGGTCACCCCGTCGCCGGCCGCCGCCGTGGCCGCGTTCTGTACGGCGCTGCGTAGCGCCGGTTCGAGTCCTGCGATCGACGGATCCGAGACGTCGAAGGGCGAGGTGCCGGGATCGGCCCCTGCCAACCCGGGACTGCACCACAGGGCGACGAGAACCGCCACCGCGACAACGATCGCTCGCATCGACCGACCGTACGTAGCGACCGGATGCGGCGTCGAACCGGGGTGTCCGAGGCTCCCGGTGGGACTCGACCGACATTTGCCGTAACGTCCTGCTGGGGGGGATTTGCCAGTACGAGGCGCCCGTGGCTAGAAGATGGAGCGTTACAAATGTCCGCGAGTGACGATGGACCGCGTACTCACCGCCAATTTCACTGGCTGCCGTTCACGGTCGCCTACTGGGTCGTGGCGGTGATCGTGGCGATTGCCATCGGAAACGCCTGGGCGTTGTTCGTCTTCTGGCTGGCCAACCCGGCCGCACTGGCCGTGTGCTGGCTCCTGTGGGTGAAGATCGTGCCACGGTTGCGACCGTGACTTCGAGTGGAGTCTGAGTGCGCCCGAAGGGATTCGAACCCCTAACCTTCTGATCCGTAGTCAGATGCTCTATCCGTTGAGCTACGGGCGCGTGCTATTCAGTTGTACGGCTGACGCGAGTCAGCCGCGGCGGAGGCGAGAGGATTTGAACCTCCGGTCCGCTTTAAGACGGACAACTCATTAGCAGTGAGTCCCATTCGGCCGCTCTGGCACGCCTCCTGACCGATCCCGAGGGTACCGGACCTAAAAGCAATCCCCAGAACCGCCGAGGAGGAAGCGTACACAGGGGGCACCGCCGAAGGCAAAGCAGCGTCTCGGACACCCCTAGACTGTTCGCGTGACCGCCCGTCTCCGACCCGAACTGGCCGACCTGCCCGCCTACACACCCGGCAAGACGGTGCCCGGCGCAATCAAGATCGCCAGCAACGAGACCGTCGACGGTCCCCTGCCCAGCGTGCGCGCCGCGATCCTGGCCGCTACCGACGGCATCAACCGCTACCCCGACAACGGGTACGTCGAACTGAAGGAACGCCTCGCCAAGCATCTCGACGGTGGCGCCTTCGCACCAGAGCACATCTCGGTCGGCTGCGGCTCGGTCAGCCTCTGCCAACAGCTGATCCAGATCACCGCCACCGTCGGCGACGAGGTGCTCTACGGCTGGCGCAGCTTCGAGATCTACCCGCTGCAGGTCCGCACCGCCGGCGCCACCCCGGTGCAGGTGCCGCTGAGCGACCACACCTTCGACCTCGACGCAATGCTGGCCGCCATCACCGACCGCACCCGTCTGATCTTCATTTGCAATCCCAACAACCCGACGTCGACCGTCGTCGACCCCGACGCACTCGCCCGTTTCGTCGCGGCGGTGCCCAGCGACATCCTGATCGTCCTGGACGAGGCCTACGTCGAATACATTCGCGACGGCATGCTGCCCGACAGCTTCGGCCTGGTTCGCGACCACCGCAACGTCGTCGTGCTGCGCACCTTCTCGAAGGCCTACGGGCTCGCGGGCCTGCGCATCGGCTACGCCGTCGGCGATCCCGACGTCATCTCCGCGCTGAGCAAGGTCTACGTGCCCTTCACTGCGACCAGCGTCTCGCAGGCTGCGGCCATCGCCTCCATCGACGCCGCCGACGAGTTGCTGGCACGCACCGACGCCGTCGTCGAGGAGCGAGCCCGCGTCACCGCGACGCTGCGCCAGGCCGGATTCACCGTGCCCCCGTCGCAGGCGAACTTCGTCTGGCTGCCACTGGGGGAGGACACCAACGCCTTCGTCAACGGTGCCGCCGACGACCGCATTCTGGTGCGGCCCTATGGTCGAGACGGTGTGCGCGTCACCGTAGCCGCGCCGCACGAGAACGACGCCTTCCTTCAGTTCGCCACCACGTGGATGGGACAACGATGAGTGCCGCGCGAAAGACGTTCGCCGCGTTGATTGAACGCACCGAGACGATCCCCGACGCCGACCTGGACGCGTTCTGGGACACCCTGCAACCAGCCACCGTAGACTTCATGATCGGTGAGTGGAAGGGCGGTGAGTTCGACACCGGCCATCGCGCCAACGGATTCATGACGCGGCTCAACTGGTTTGGCAAGACGTTCGTCTCCGCCTCCGACGCCAAACCCCTGGTCTGCCTCGACGAGGACGGGAACAAGTTCTCCAACACCGAGGCCATGAAGGGCGAGGCGAGCCTGTGGCTCGAGGAGTTCCGCGGCGAGGTGACGGCCTCGATGGTCTACGACGGCGCCCCGGTGCACGACCACTTCAAGAAGGTCGACGACAACGCCGTCATGGGCATCATGAACGGCAAGGGCGCGCTCGACGACAGCAGCGGCTCACCGCGTCACCTGTACTTCTACCTGGAACGCGTCTAGCTGTCGTGACCCGACAGGTTGTTGACGGCGTGCCTGCTTGAAATTGGGAGGACCTCCTGACGGAGTGGATGTGTCTGGCATTCACCCGTAGGAGGTCCTCGTGTCCCACGCTAACGCTCGTACCAACCTGTTCGCTCGCCGGCTGATCATCGAGCGTGTCGCTGCCGGGTGGCCGCCCGCGCATGTCGCCGAACAGCTGGGCATTTCGCGGTCAACGGTCTACAAGTGGCTGCGCCGCTACGACGAAGGCGGCGACGCGGCATTGGCCGACCGCAGCTCGCGGCCGATCCGAATGCCGCAACGCACCAGCACGCGGATCGAGCAGAAAGTGCTCACGGCCCGACGACGCCGCAAACGCGGCGCTGTAGTCCTTGCCGCCGAACTGGGTCTGACCCCCTCGACGGTCGGCCGGATCCTGGCACGACACCAGGTGTCACATCTGGCCGCGATAGACCCGATCACCGGAAAGTCGATGCGCTCCTCGCGGCGCAGTGCCAATCGCTACGAACACCGCACCCCCGGGTCGTTGGTCCACGTCGACGTCAAGAAGCTTGGCCGCATCCCTACCGGCGGTGGGTGGCGACTACACGGCCGTGATGCTGCAATCTCAGTTGCCAACCGGCACAAGCGAATCAAGATCGGCTACGACTACGTCCACACGGCCATCGACGACTACACCCGGTTGGCCTACAGCGAGGTCCTGCCCGACGAGAAGGACGCGACCTGCGCTGAATTCCTGCACCGAGCCTTGGCCTGGTTCGCCGACCGCGGTGTGCGGGTGCGACGCCTACTCACCGACAACGCCTTGGTCTACCGGCGCGGCACCAACTGGGCCTGGGTCTGCGTGGCCTGGCAACTCAAACGCCGATTCATCAAACCCGGCTGCCCCTGGACCAACGGCAAGGCAGAACGCTTCAACCGCACCCTGCTCACCGAATGGGCCTACACCCGGGCCTGGGCGTCCAACAGCTTGCGCGCACAAGGCCTTGACCGATTCCTACGCCGGTACAACACTCAACGAGGCCACTCCGCCCTAGGTGGAAAACCACCCATCAGCCGGCTCGCCGCCTGACAACAACGTCTCAGGTCACAACATCTAGCCCCTATCGTCAGTCGGATGAGGACGCGCGTTCTGGTCGCCGCAGCGCTCGTCGCGGTCACCGCCGCGGTCGCGGGCTGCGATCGCACCACCGAGGGCACGGTGGCCATGACCACCGAGGCCGGTCCGCCGCTGAGCACCTCCACGTCGTCGCGCCCCATTCCGACCCTTCCGACCCTTCCGCGCACCAACACTCCAGGACCGTCGTCCCCCGCCCCGCCACCCGGGGACGCGCTGGCCCTGACCTGCGAGCAGTACGTCGGCCTCGACGAGGCGAGCCGCACCGCCGTGATCCAGGAGATCCTCAAGGATCAGAACGCGGTGCTCGGCCCGAACGAGGCGGACATCGCCAAGACACTGGCCGACGCCGTCTGCACGTTCCTGCCCGACAGCACGGTCTCGGAGATCCTGCTCGGCGAGACCCCGCCCTGAGAGCGACACTCCCGCGACGTAGCCTTCCAGCCATGGGCGATGCATACGAATCCCTCACCGTCGACGTCGACGACCACGTCGCTCGCGTGACGCTGATCGGACCGGGCAAGGGCAACTCGATGGGACCGGCCTTCTGGGCCGAACTCCCGGTGGCGTTCACCAGGCTCGACGCCGACCCCGACGTGCGGGCGATCGTCCTCACCGGGTCGGGCAAGAACTTCAGCTACGGGCTGGATCTGTCCAGCATGGGCGGCACGCTGGCGCCGGTACTGGCCGAGGGCGCGATGGCCAAGCCGCGCACCGAGTTTCACACCGAACTCAAGGCCATGCAGGCGTCCATCACCGCCGTCGCGGATTGCCGCACCCCGGTCATCGCGTCCATCCACGGCTGGTGCATCGGCGGCGGCGTGGATCTGATCTCGGCCGTCGACGTCCGCTATGCGAGCGCAGACGCCAAGTTCTCGGTACGCGAGGTCAAGCTCGCCATGGTCGCCGACGTCGGCAGCCTCGCGCGGCTCCCGCTCATCCTCGCCGACGGTCATCTGCGGGAACTCGCGTTGACGGGAAAGGACGTCGACGCCGCGCGCGCCGAGAAGATCGGTCTGGTCAACGACGTCTATCCGGACGCCGAGGCTTCGCTGGCCGCCGCACACGAGACCGCTCGGGAAATCGCCGCCAACCCGCCGCTGGTGGTGCGCGGCATCAAGGACGTCCTCGACGAGCAGCGCACCGCTCAGGTCGCCGCGAGTTTGCGCTATGTGGCGGCGTGGAACTCGGCGTTCCTCGCCTCCAAGGATCTGACCGAGGGCATCTCGGCGATGTTCGCCAAGCGGCCGCCGGAGTTCACCGGCGAGTAGGGCTCGGAATTCCGTTGCCCGTGCCGACCCGCATCCGTACTGTCGAGCCTCGACTCCGCCCAAGTCGCGCCTACCCGGTAAGGGCGCGGCCTACCCGCGATTGGTGAGGGTGGCTGCCCGTTCGAGCCGGGCCGGAGCCGGAGGACTCACCGCGGCGCGGGCGCGATCGGGGTCCTCACCCGCACCATGGGTGTAGGAACGCACCGGCGAGTGAGAGCGGTGGCGGAGGGATTTGAACCCCCGGACGGTGTTAGCCGTCTCTCGCTTTCAAGGCGAGTGCATTAGGCCGCTCTGCCACGCCACCGTCGACGAGTCTAGGCGAGTGGGCCCCTCGGGCGTTTCGCGGCCGGTAGTAGCGTTGCCGCCATGTACGCGATCGTCGCCGAGAAGGGCAAGGACCTCGAGTGGCGGGAGGTCCCCGACGTCACCGCCGCCGACGGCGAGGTCGTCGTCGAAGTCGTGACCGCGGGGGTGAACCGGGCGGACCTGCTGCAGGCGGCCGGTCACTACGCACCGCCCCCCGGGGCCAGCAAGACGATTGGCCTCGAAGTGTCCGGATACGTCTCCGAACTCGGCGCGGGGGTCACCTCGTGGTCGATCGGACAACCCGTCTGCGCGCTGCTGGCCGGCGGCGGTTACGCCGAGCGCGTCGCGGTGCCCGCCGGTCAGGTGATGCCGGTGCCCGACGGCCTGGGCCTCCACGAGGCGGCAGCACTCCCAGAGGTCGCGTGCACGGTGTGGTCGAACCTCGGCATGACGGCACACCTCGCGGCCGGTCAGACGGTGCTGTTCCACGGCGGCGCAAGCGGTATCGGCACCCACGGCATCCAGGTCGCGCACGCGCTCGGCTGCCGCGTCGCCGTCACCGCCGGATCGGCGAAGAAGCTGGAGGTGTGCCGAGCCCTCGGTGCCGACATCACCGTCAACTATCGCGACGAGGACTTCGTCGAACGGATCAAGGCCGAGACCGACGGCGTCGGCGCCGACGTCATCCTCGACCTCCTCGGTGCGTCATACCTGGACCGCAACATCGACGCCGTGGCGCCGGACGGTCGGATCATCGTCATCGGGTTCCAGGGCGGGCTGAAGGCAGAGCTGAACTTCGGCAAGCTGATGGCCAAGCGCGCCGGCGTCATATCGACGGCGCTGCGCTCGCGGCCCGTCGAGGGACCGTCGGGCAAGAGCGCGATCGTCGCGTCGGTCGTGGAGAACGTCTGGCCGATGGTCGCCGACGGCCGGGTACGTCCGATCATCGGTGCGGAGATCCCCGTCCAACGGGCCGCCGACGCACACCAACTGCTGGAGTCCGGCGACGCGCACGGGAAAGTGCTTCTGCGCGTTCGGGATTGAGCTAGCCGAGGGAGGCCAGTGCGCGAACCAGTTGGTCGACCTCGGCCATCGTGGTGTAGTGCGCCAGCCCGACCGTGACGGCGCCGCCGATGTCGTTGACCCCGATCAGGTCGAGCACCCGCGAGGTGGTGTTCAGCGACGCCAGCACCCCGTTGTCGGCCAGGCGCTGCACCACCCGCGCTGCGGGCACGCCGTGCAATGCGAAGCTCAGAACTGGGATGCGCTCCTCGGGCTGGCCGATCACCATCACCAAGGGCAGCGAGCGCAACGACGCCAGCAGGTACTCGAACAGCCGGTCCATGTAGGCCGCAGCCGATTGCATTGAGACCGAGAGTCTTTCGCGACGGGTGCCGGTCGCCGACTCGTCGAGATTGGCCAGGTACTCGACACTGGCCACCACGCCGGCGAGCATGCCGAACTGGTGGGTGCCCATCTCCAACCGTTCGACACCGGTGGCCAGCGGGTCCAGCGACACCGAGCCGAACGACTCGATCGTCGACGGGTCGCGGAACACCAGCGCGCCGATCGGCGGCCCGCCCCAGGCGACCGTGTTGACGGCCAGGACGTCGGCCTCGATCTCGTTGACGTCGACCAAGCGGTACGGCGCGGCCGCCGAGTGGTCGACGACCACCGTGCCACCGTTCTCGTGCAGCAGTTTGGTGACCGGCCGAAGATCGGTGACCGCACCGATCGCCGAGGACGCCGACGTGATCGCGACCAGCTTGGTCGGCTTGTCGATCAGCGATTCCCACTGGTAGGCGGGCAGCTCGCCGGTCTCGATGTCCACCTCGGCCCACTTGACCTTGGCGCCATAGCGATTCGCGGCCCGAAGCCACGGCGCGATGTTCGCCTCGTCGTCGAGTCGCGTGACCACGAGTTCGTGGCCCAACCCGACTCGCGAGGCGGAGGCGTCGGCGAGCGAGGTCAGCAGGATGGCCCGATCGGCGCCGAGCACCACACCGCGCGGGTCGGCCCCGACGAGGTCGGCCACCGCCTGCCGGGCCGCGTGAAGCACCGCGTGGCTGCGCGTGGCGGCGGGATGCGGCCCCTGCCCCGTCGTCATCGACCCGCGGAACGCGGTCGAGACGGTGGTGGCCACCGAGTCGGGCAGCAGCATGCCGTTCTGAGCGTCGAAGTGCACCCAGCCGTCGCCCAGAGACGGGTGCAAACCACGCACCCGGGCGACGTCGTATGCCATGCCTGCCACCTTCGAGCCCTGTGAATATCGCGACCGAACCGAGTGCCGATGGTGCCCGCCAAGTGCACGCCGTGACGGACCAATTCACCTGCGTGGTCATACTAGTGCAGTGAGCTTGGCGTCCGGAGTGCTAGTCGCATGGGCGTTGCTCATCATCCCAGGAGCAACCGTCGCACGGGCCGCGCAGCTAACGTGGCCGACCGCCGTCGCCGTCGGCCCGGCCCTCACCTACGGCACCGTGGCGCTGGCGATTCTTCCCTTCGGCGCGGTCGGCGTCCCATGGAATCTCCTCAGTGCGTCGATCGCCCTGGTGGTCGTCGTCGCCGTCGTCGTGGGTTTGCAGGCGGCGTGGACGCGGTGGCGCGACCGCCCCCCGACGGGTGAGCCGATGGCACGTGGACCGGCACTCGCCGTGGCCGCGGGCGTCGTCTTGGGTGCGACGTTGATCACATTCGCAGCAATCCGCGGCATGCCGCACTGGCAATCCATTCCGAGCACCTGGGACTCCGTCTGGCACGCCAACACGATCCGGTTCATCCTCGAGACGGGGCAGGCCTCGCCCACCCACATGGGTGAGCTTCGCAACGTCGAAACCCACGACGCGCTGTACTACCCGTCGGCGTTCCACGCCCTCGCCGCGATCCAGTGCCAGCTCACCGGAGCCGCCGCCACGACCGCCTACACGTTGAACTCGCTGGCCGTCTCGGTCTGGTTGTTCCCGGCCAGTGCCGCGGCGTTGGCATGGCATCTGCTGCGTGCCCGCGGCGTCGGCCAATGGCCGTCGGCGGGCTCCGCGGCGGCCGCGGCGGCCCTGTCCGCGTCGTTCACCGCGGTGCCCTACGTCGAATTCGACACCGCGTCCATGCCCAACCTGGCCGCCTACGGGCTGGCCGTGCCCACCGCGTTGCTGGCCATCTCGGCGTTGCGACATCGCGACCGGATGCCGATCGCAGTGCTCGCCCTGCTCGGGGTGTTCACGGTGCACATCACCGGCGGCGTGGTCACGGTGCTCCTCGTCACCGGATGGTGGTTGGCCGAGGGGCTCTGGCGGCCGGTGCGGGGCCGCCTGGCCGACTTCGGCACCCTGGTCGCGATCGCGGCGCCGGCCGTGGTGCTCCTGCTGCCGCAGTTCGTCGGCGTCCTGCAGCAGGCCGAGATCATCGCCGGCCACGAATTCGACACCCACGAGGGCAAGAAGAAGGCCCTGTTCGACGCCGTCGTCCAACACACCCGCCATCTCAACGACTATCCGATCCAGAACGCGCTCATCGCGCTGGCGGCCATCGGATTCGTGATCCTCCTGGTGCGGCGCATCTGGTGGCCGGCAGCCATCTGGCTGGTGCTGGTTTACTCGATCGTGCACTCGTCGGCACCGTTCGGCGGTGCGGTCGGCAAGGTGACGGCCCTGTTCACCGACCTCTTCTACAGCGACCCACGCCGCCTCTCCGCGGTCGTGACGATGCTTCTCGCCCCGATGGCCGGCATCGCCCTGTTCACCATCACCTCGGCCGCCGCGACGGGGCTGCGACGGCTCACCCCCCGCGTGCCACCGCGGCTGTGGCACGCGACCACCGCCGTCGTCCTGGTGACCGTCTCGGTCGGCATGGCCTGGCATTACTTTCCCCGGCACCGGCATCTCCTCGGTGAGAAGTACGACCAGGTGATGATCGACGACGGGGACCTTCAGGCCTTCGCCCACCTCGCGACCCTGCCCGGTGCTCGTGACACGCTGATCGGCAACGCCAACACCGACGGCACCGCCTGGTTGTACGCCGTCACCGGCCTGCACCCGCTGTGGACGCACTACGACTTCCCCCAGCAGCAGGGTCCGGGCTACAACCGGTTCATCTTCTGGGCCTACGCCGACGACGCCGACACCGATCCGCGGGTTGCCCAGGCCGTCCATGCCCTCGACATCCGCTACGTCATCACCAGCAGGACGGTGGTGCGCGGGTTCGTCATGCCCGACGGTCTAAGGTCGCTAGACAAGTCGAAGTCCTGGAAGCTGATCTACGACAACGGTCGTGCCCAGATCTACGAGTGGCAGGGAAAGTAGCAAGACGATGAGCAGTAGCGCCGACGAGAACGACATCGAGATCATCGGGGACGCCTCCACGATCGGCGACGACGCCGACGGCAAGTCCCTGAGCGAACTGGTCGAGCAACCGGCCAAGGTGATGCGGATCGGCACCATGATCAAGCAGCTGCTCGAAGAGGTTCGGGCGGCCCCGCTCGACGACGCCAGCCGAGGCCGACTCCGAGAGATTCACGCCCGCAGCGTCCGAGAGCTCGAAGAGGGCCTCGCCCCCGAGCTGCGCGAGGAACTCGAACGGCTCGCCCTGCCCTTCGGCGAGGACACCCTGCCGTCGGATGCGGAGCTGCGGATCGCCCAGGCTCAGCTCGTCGGCTGGCTCGAGGGTCTGTTCCACGGCATCCAAACGGCGCTGTTCGCCCAGCAGATGGCGGCGCGCGCCCAGCTCGAGCAGATGCGCCAGTTGCCTCCGGGTGCGGCCGGCGCACCGGGACCGCGCGGCCCGGGCAGCCCCGGGACCGGGCAGTACCTCTAGCTGTGGGCGATCCCCATATCGAGACCCAGAACGCGTGGGTCGAGTTCCCGATCTTCGACGCCAAGTCACGATCGCTGAAGAAGGCCTTCCTGGGCAAGGCGGGCGGCACCATCGGGCGCAACGAGTCCAACGTCGTCGTCATCGAGGCCCTTCGGGACATCACCCTGTCCCTCAAGATGGGCGATCGCGTCGGTCTCGTCGGGCACAACGGCGCCGGGAAGTCGACGCTGCTGCGGCTGTTGTCGGGCATCTACGAGCCGACCCGCGGATCGGCCACCGTCCGGGGCCGGGTGGCGCCGGTGTTCGATCTCGGCGTCGGCATGGACCCCGAGATCTCGGGCTTCGAGAACATCGTCATCCGCGGGATGTTCCTGGGGCAGACGCGCAAACAAATGGCCGCCAAGGTCGACGAGATCGCCGAATTCACCGAACTCGGCGACTATCTGTCGATGCCGTTGCGCACCTACTCCACGGGCATGCGGGTGCGCCTGGCCATGGGCGTCGTGACGAGCATCGACCCCGAGATCCTGCTGCTCGACGAGGGCATCGGCGCCGTGGACGCCGAGTTCATGAAGAAGGCCCGCGTGCGGCTGCAGGATCTGGTGGCCCGGTCGGGAATCCTGGTGTTCGCCAGCCATTCCAACGAATTCCTCGCCCAGCTGTGCGACACCGCGATGTGGGTCGACCACGGCACCATCCGGATGTCGGGCGGCATCGAGGAGACCGTGCGCGCCTATGAGGGCGAGGACGCGGCGCGGCACGTCCGCGAGGTCATCGCGGAGAACACGCGCTGGGACCGCCCGGGTGACTGAGCACGAGACGATCGTCGCCGTCGTCGTCACGCACCGGCGCGTCGCCGAACTGGCCCTGTCGCTCGAGGCCGTCACCGGCCAGACCCGCGCACCCGACCACCTGATCGTCGTCGACAACGACGCCGATGACGCCGTGCGTGAACTCGTTGCCGCACAACCGGTTCCGACCACCTACCTAGGCTCCCGTCGCAACCTCGGAGGAGCGGGTGGCTTCGCCCTCGGCGTCCTGCACGCGCTGTCACTGGGGGCCGACTGGGTGTGGCTGGCCGACGACGACGGCAGACCGGCCGACGCCGAGGTACTGGGCACGCTGCTCTCGTGCGCGACGACACACTCGCTGGCCGAGGTGTCGCCGATGGTGTGCGACCTGGCCGATCCGGACCGGCTGGCGTTCCCGTTGCGCCGCGGCCTGGTGTGGCGACGGCTGGTGTCGGAGCTGCGCGACCCGTCGTCCGGTGGCTCCGGCGACCTCCTACCGGGCATCGCATCACTCTTCAACGGCGCACTGTTTCGGGCCTCGACGGTGGAAGCCGTTGGCGTACCAGACATCCGACTGTTCATCCGCGGCGACGAGGTCGACGTGCACCGCCGCTTGGTGCTGTCCGGGCTGCCGTTCGGCACCTGTCTGGACGCGACATACCTGCATCCGCAGGGCTCCGACGAATTCAAGCCCATCCTCGGGGGGCGGATGCACACCCAGTATCCGCCCGACGACACCAAGCGCTACTTCACCTACCGCAACCGCGGCTATCTGCAGTCCCAACGCGGACTTCGCAAGCTGGTGGCCCAGGAATGGCTACGCTTCGGCTGGTTCTTCCTGGTGACCCGCCGCGACCCGGCCGGCTTCGCGGAGTGGGTTGGCCTGCGCCGCCTGGGCAGACGAGAGAGGTTCTCGCGACAGGGCGAGCGAAGCGACGGGAGAACATCGCAGTGACCTTCACCGACGCGGCCGCGCAGTCGAAGACGTTCACCCGCGCGTGGACGGATCTGGCCAGCGGCTTCGGCAAGCGCGAGCTGTGGCTGCACCTCGGCTGGCAGGACATCAAGCAGCGTTACCGCCGCTCGGTGCTCGGGCCCATCTGGATCACCATCGCCACCGGCACCATGGCGGTCGCCCTCGGCGGGCTGTACTCGACGCTGTTCCACCTGCCGCTGGCCGAGCACCTGCCCTACGTCACGCTGGGGCTGATCATCTGGAACCTGATCAACGCCTCCATCCTCGAGGGCGCCGACGTGTTCGTCGCGAACGAGGGCCTGATCAAACAACTTCCGACGCCGCTGTCGGTGCACGTCTACCGGCTGGTGTGGCGCCAGATCATCCTGTTCGCGCACAACATCGTCATCTTCGTCGTCATCGCGATCATCTTCCCGCAACCGTGGAAGTGGACCGATCTGGCGTTCATCCCCGCGCTGATGCTGATTGCGCTGAACTGCGTGTGGGTGGCCCTGTGCTTCGGCATCTTGGCCACCCGTTACCGCGATATCAGCCCGCTGTTGTTCAGCCTGGTGCAGCTGCTGTTCTACGTCACGCCGATCATTTGGAACGACGCGACGCTACGGCAGCAAGGCGCGGGCACCTGGGCCAAGGTGATCGAGTTCAATCCGCTGCTGCACTACGTCGACATCGTGCGCGCACCGCTGTTGGGCGCCGACCAGGAGTGGCGGCACTGGGCGGTGGTCATCGCGCTGACCGTCATCGGCTGGACCGTCACGGCCTTCGCCATGCGGCAGTACCGGGCCCGGGTGCCCTACTGGGTCTAGCCTTCGCTACTGACCGTTGCCGAACTGGATGCCCAGGTTGACTTCGTTGATGGCCTGGTTGACGAGGTTGATGGCGTTCTCGCGGTGGCCACCCTTGTCGGGCTCGGCGATCTGCAGCTGATTACCAGCGGTCTCCAAGTCGTGCAGCGCATTCTGCATGTGGGGCTGGTCGGCGATGGCGATCCCGGCACCCATGCCGGCGGCGGTAAAGGCTGCCGCACACAGCGATCCGATGACGATCGTGCGGGTCTTGGACAGGGTCATGTGGCACTCCCTCGCGGTTCGAGCAGGACGGTAATGACTGTGTAGACCCGAATGTGAGGTCGTGTGCGAGTTTTCAGGGAAACGTTGCACACGACTTCACATTCGACGCAGATCTCAGCGACGCGGGACCTTGACCCGCGTGGCGACGCTGATCCGGTTCCAGGCGTTGATGGTGACCGCCATGGCGATCACCCTGCGCCAGCTCCCGGTCGGAGAACACCGCGGCGGCCGCGCCGTAGACCTCGTCGGAGACGTGCCCGTGGTGCAGTTCGGTGATGGCCTCGGTCAGCGCCAATGCCGCCCGCTCGCGTTCGGTGAACAGCGTGCCCGCCTCGTCCCACGCGGCGACCAGTGCGAGCCGTTGCTCCGTCTCGCCCTGCTTGCGCGCGTCGGCGACGTGCATGTCGAGACAGAACGCGCAGTGGTTGATCTGGCTGGCGCGGATCTTGATCAGCTCGGCGAGGGTCGGGTCGACGTCCTTCGCCGAGGCGGTGCTCAGCCTCATCATGGAGTCGTAGAGCTCGGGTGAGGCTTTGTAGATCGCGATGCGGTCGACGGCGGTGGGGTGTACGAGTGTGTCGGTCATGGTCACCACGTTAGGCATCAAAGACCCACCTACATGGTTCAATTCCGGTGTGACTTCATGGGCCAATGTGGTCGGTGCGCGCGATCTGCACCTCGACCTCCGCGCGGCGATCACCCCCGGTGCCCGCGGGGCGCGCGAACTGCTCGTCACCGCGCTACGCGACGCCGTCCGATCCGGGCAGCTGGCCTCCGGAACCTCGCTGCCGCCGTCGCGAACCCTTGCCGTCGACCTGGGCGTGTCCCGCAATACGGTCGCCGAGGCCTACGCCGAATTGGTCGCCGAGGGCTGGCTGGCGTCACGTCAAGGCGCCGGCACCTGGGTGGTCGACGCGGCGGCCACGCCACTGCCGACCCGGCACCGCGGCACCCCCGTGGTGCCGACGCACAACCTGATGCCCGGATCGCCCGACGTCAGCGCCTTCCCCCGCGCGGCCTGGCTGGCGTCCAGCCGCCGCGCGCTGTCCGCCGCACCCGACGAGGCGTTGCGGATGGGTGACCCTCGCGGCCGGATCGAACTGCGAGAAGCGCTTGCGGAGTATCTGGGTCGCGTTCGCGGCGTTCGCACCTCCCCAGAGTCGATCGTCGTCTGCGCCGGCACGCGGCACGCCGTGGAGATCCTGGCGAAGGCGCTGGGCGGACCGATCGCCGTCGAGGCGTACGGGCTGTTCCTGTTCCGGGAGGCGATCGCGGGCGTCGGCGTCGCGTCGGCTCCCATCGGCGTCGACGAGCACGGGGCCGTGGTCGACGACCTCGACGCGATGACGGCGTCGGCCGCGTTGCTGACCCCCGCCCACCACTTTCCGCACGGCGGTCCACTGCATCCTGCTCGTCGCAAGGCAGTGGTTGGCTGGGCCCGTCGTACCGGGGGCTACCTGCTCGAGGACGACTACGACGGCGAGTTCCGCTACGACCGCCAACCCGTCGGCGCCGTCCAGGGCCTCGACCCGGACCGCGTCGTCTACCTGGGGTCGGCCAGCAAGAGCCTGTCACCGGCCCTGCGGCTGGGGTGGATGGTCCTCCCCGACGCGGTGGTCGACCGCGCGCTGGCCGCCACGGGTGGACAGCAGTTCTACGTCAACGTGCTGGCCCAGCTGACGATGGCGGACTTCATCTCGAACGGCAGCTACGACAAGCACATTCGACGGATGCGGCTGAACTACCGACGACGCCGCGACCACCTGCTGGAGGCCTTGGCGCCGTTCGACGTCGGCGTCAGCGGACTCTCGGCGGGCCTTCACCTGCTGCTGACCCTGCCCGCCGGAGCGGAGCCCGAGGCCACCCGCCGGGCGGGCGAGGCAGGCATCGCGCTGTCCGGTCTCGGCCTGTTGCGCCACCCCGACGCGGGACCCGACGTGCCCGCCCCCGACGGCATCGTGATCAGCTTCGGCACTCCGTCGGAGAGCGCGTTCCCCGCGGCGGTCGACGCCCTGTGCGGTGTGCTCGCCGGCCTTCGGCTCTAGATTTGGTGCACGGGCACTCCCCGGACCCCTGGCAAGATCGACCCACGTGCGCAACGAGCAAACGACTGGCACCGGGCTTGTGGGCTGGCAGGCAACCGGCCTCGCGTTGGCGGCCGCTTCGATGGCGGCCCGCCAAGGACTCGGCACGCTGGTCGGCGCCGCCATCGTGGCTCCGATCGTCTACGCCCTCGTCCGGTTGCGCAGGCACGCCCCGGAGGCCGCGTCGACGGCTGACCTGGTCGGCTCCACGCTGGGCCCGCGGGGCGCCACGTTCGCCGGCACGTTGCAGGTCACCGGTTACGTCCTCGTAGCGGTTACCGCCGCGCAGCTCTTCGGCCTGGCGTGGACGCCGCTGAGCGCATCCGATGACCCCTTTGGCCCCGTGCACACCAACGACTGGCTTTGGTCGCTGTGGGCGGTCGCGGCGATCGTCGGGGCCGCGGTGCTGGTATTCGCCGTGCCCGGCCGAATCCTCGCCGGCTTGGCTGCCGTCCTGGCCCTAGGAGGTTTGCTCGTCCAGTTCTACTACGGCTTGGCCGTGATCGCCCGAGGGCTGACGGGCACCGTGTCCGACCCCAACGTCGGTGCCGCCGTCGCCGCCCAGGTGAACGGGTTGGCCTCGGCTGGCATGCTCGCCGTCGCCGCCGTCACCCTCGCCGGCTTCGAGGTCGTCACCACCCGGACGCGACGCGCCAGCACCAACGGTTGGCCCATGTCCCTGGCGATCGCGTTCGTCGCCCTCGTCGCGGTCGTCGGGTGGTGGGCCTGCCAGTTCAGCGGCTATGGCGAAGGCTCCGTGGACGGCGCTTCCTTCGGGATGGTCGTCGACGACGTCTACGGCGGCACGGGAGTGCAGGTCGTCGGCGTCGGAACGGCGATGTTCGCCTTCGCCGCCCTGCTGGCTCTGCTGTGGGGAGTCGGTGCGGTAATCGACGGGCTCGACGTCAGGGCGCCGTCGGATGCCATCTTCGGCGGCGTGGTCCTGGCGATGGTGCTGCTGTCGATCGCACTGATCCACGGCGGCTGGACCCTCGGGTACGTGGGTGGACTGGTGCTCTTCGCGCTCTACGCCGTCGTCCTGGTGGCCAGCGCGCGCATCTCCGCCGACAGCGTGGTGACCTGGTGGTTGCGCATCGTCATGCCGGTGGTGCTGGTCGCACTGGTCCTGCTACCGCTGGCGTGGGCAGAGTTCTCGCCGGGCTCGTTGGCACCGGTAGTCATCGCGGCACTGCTGATCGCGGCCGCCGGCGCCGTCGCCGTCGTCGTCGCCGGCGCCGTCGCCGTCGCCGTCGCCGGCACCCGCAGCCGCGCTGACTAGGCTGCCCCCGTGGCCGAGCCCCCCATGTCGCCCAATCTGAGCCTGCTGACCCAGGCCTGGCGCTTCGTCGTCACCGGCGGACTGTCCGCGATCGTCGACTTCGGCCTGTACGTGCTGTTCCTGCACCTTGGCCTGAACGTCAACGTGGCCAAGACGCTGAGCTTCATCGCGGGCACCACGACCGCGTACCTGATCAACCGGCGGTGGACGTTCCAGGCGCCGCCCAGCCGGGCTCGGTTCATCGCGGTCGTCGTGCTGTACGCCGTGACCTACCTGGTGCAGGTCGGCATCAACTTCGCCCTCTACACGCTGTGGGACGACAAGCCCTGGCGCGTGCCGGTCGCCTTCGTCGTCGCCCAGGGCACCGCGACGGTGATCAACTTCGTCGTGCAGCGCGCGGTCATCTTCAAGCTCTAGCCGGGGCGGTACCCTCGTCACGATGTTCGAAACGACCACCAAGCAACTGATGGGCTGGGGGCGCACTGCGCCGACCGTCGCCCGGGTGCTGTCGACGCCAGATGCCGGGACCATCGTCGAAGCCGTCACCAGTGCCGACGGCCGCGGCATCGTCGCGCGCGGGCTGGGGCGCTCCTACGGCGACAACGCCCAGAACGGCGGGGGCCTCGTCGTCGACATGACGGCGCTGCACCAGATCCACTCGATCGACCGCGACACCCACCTGGTGGACGTCGACGGCGGGGTGAACCTCGACCAGTTGATGCGCGCCGCGCTTCCCCTGGGACTGTGGGTGCCCGTGCTGCCCGGCACCCGTCAGGTGACCGTCGGCGGGGCGATCGCGTGCGACATCCACGGCAAGAACCACCACAGCGCCGGCAGCTTCGGCAACCACGTTCGCTCCATGGAACTGCTGACCGCCGACGGCCGGGTGCGCCACCTGACCCCCGACGGCGAGGACGCCGCGCTGTTCTGGGCGACGGTCGGCGGCAACGGCCTCACGGGCATCATCCTGCGGGCGACCGTGGCGATGACCCCGACCGAGACCGCGTACTTCATCGCCGACGGCGACGTCACGCCCACCCTCGACGACACCATCGCGTTCCACAGCGACGGCAGCGAGAACGACTACACGTACTCCAGTGCCTGGTTCGACGCGATCAGCGCACCGCCGAAGCTGGGCCGGGCGGCGATCTCGCGCGGCTCACTGGCCCGTCTGGACCAGCTGCCCGAGAAGCTGCAGAAGAACCCGCTGAAATTCGATGCGCCGCAACTGCTGACGTTTCCGGACGTGTTCCCGAACGGGCTGGCCAACAAGTACACCTTCGGCCCGATCGGCGAACTCTGGTACCGCAAGTCGGGTACCTACCGCGGCAAGGTGCAGAATCTGACGCAGTTCTACCACCCGCTCGACATGTTCGGGGAGTGGAACCGCGGCTATGGGTCGGCGGGCTTTCTGCAGTACCAGTTCGTCGTGCCGACCGAGGCCGTCGAGGAGTTCAAGCGCATCATCGTCGACATCCAGCGCTCCGGGCACTACTCCTTCCTCAACGTCTTCAAGTTGTTCGGAGCGGGAAACCAAGCGCCGCTGAGCTTCCCGATCCCGGGCTGGAACATCTGCGTCGACTTCCCCATCAAGGCCGGCCTGCACGAATTCGTCACCGAACTCGACCGTCGGGTGCTCGAATTCGGTGGCCGGCTCTACACCGCCAAGGACTCGCGGACCACCGCGGAGACCTTCCATGCCATGTACCCGCGGATCGACGAGTGGATCGAGATCCGCCGCAGCGTCGACCCCGCCGGAGTGTTCGCCTCCGACATGGCCCGACGTTTGGAGCTCGTGTAAATGGTTTTCGATGCCGTCGGCAACCCCCAGGCCATCCTCGTCCTCGGGGGTACCTCCGAGATCGGGCTGGCCATCGCCGAGCGCTATCTGCGTGACGCCCCAGCGCGCGTGATCCTGGCCGACCTGCCCGATCACCCCCGCAAGGCGGACGCCATCGCCGCGATGAACTCGGCGGGCGCCAAGTCCGTGGAGTGGGTCGACTTCGACGGCGTCAAGACCGAGGATCACCCCGGAGTCATCGAGAAGGCTTGGGGCAACGGAGACGTCGACGTGGCCGTCGTCGCCTTCGGCCTGCTCGGTGACGCCGAGGAGCTGTGGCAGAACCAGCGCAAGGCCGTCCAGATAGCCGGAATCAACTACACCGCAGCCGTGTCCGTCGGCGTATTGCTCGGCGAGAAGATGCGGGCCCAGGGTTCCGGACGCATCATCGCGATGAGCAGCGCCGCCGGTGAGCGGGTGCGACGCTCCAACTTCGTCTACGGCTCCACCAAGGCCGGGCTCGACGGCTTCTACCTGGGCCTTGGAGAAGCGTTGCGCGAGTTTGGCGTTCGCGTCCTGGTCATCCGCCCCGGCCAAGTACGCACCAAGACCACGATCGACTACCTCTCGGCCACCGGCGCGAAGGAAGCCCCGATGACCGTCGACAAGGAATACGTCGCCGAACTGGCCGTCACCGCCTCGGCCAAGGGCAAGGACCTCGTGTGGGCGCCCGGCGCCTTCCGGTACGTGATGATGGTGCTGCGCCACGTGCCGCGGCCGATCTTCCGCAAGCTGCCGATCTGACGTCCGGCGGGCAGGAGCGGAGCGACCCGGGGATGAGTGTGCTTTCCACTGCGGGCCGGTCGGCGGCGGCCATGGTCTCCGCGGCGGCGATCGCGACCGTCGTCGCGAGCATCTCGCTGCTGGCGATCGCCCGGGTCGAATGGCCGGCGTTCAACTCGTCGAACCAACTCCATGCGCTGACCACGGTCGGCCAGTTCGGTTGCCTGGCAGGTCTCTTCGCCGCGGGCTGGCTCTGGCGCACCAATCGCCGCCTGATCGCCAGGGTCGTCGCGGTGGTCTTCCTCTCGGCCCTGTCGGCGGTCACCCTGGCGATGCCGCTGGGCGCCACCAAGCTCTACCTGTTCGGTGTCTCCGTCGACCAGCAGTTCCGCACCGAGTACCTGACGCGGTTCGCCGATTCCGCGGTGCCCCACGACATGACCTACATCGGCCTTCCGCCGTACTACCCGAGCGGTTGGTTCTGGTTGGGCGGCCGGCTCGCTCATCTGACCGGCACACCCGCATGGGAGATGTTCAAGCCGTGGTCGATCGTCTCGATCACCGTCGCGATCGCCGTCGCCCTGGCGCTGTGGACGCAGCTGATCCGGTTCGAACTCGCCCTGATCGTGGCCACCGCGACCGCCGCGGCCACGCTGGCCTACGCCCCCGCGGAGCCGTACGCCGCGATCATCACCGTCCTGCTGCCGCCGATCTTCGTCCTGGCATGGGCGGGCCTTCGGGCCGAGCGGTCCGGTGCAGGTGGCTGGGCGGCCGTCGTCGGCGTCGGGCTGTTCCTCGGACTGGCGGCGCTGTTCTACACGCTGCTGCTCGGCTACGCGGCGTTCACCGTGACGATCATGGCCGTGCTCGCCGCCGCCAGTCGGCGCAGCTGGCGGCCCGTGCTGCGGCTGGCCGTCATCGCGGTCATCGCCGGCCTCATCGCGCTGATCCACTGGGGTCCGTATGCCCTGGCCGCGTCGAGGGGGGCGCCGGCCGACAAGGGCACCGCCCAGCACTACCTGCCCGTCGACGGCGCCCAACTGACGTTCCCCATGCTCGACTTCACGCTGCTCGGCGCACTCTGCATGGTCGGCACGCTCTGGCTCGTGGTCCGCGCCCGCTCCTCGACCCGCGCGGGTGCACTGGCCGTCGGCGTGCTCGCCGTCTACGCGTGGTCGCTGCTGTCGATGCTGACGACCCTGCTCGGCACCACCCTGCTCTCGTTCCGGCTGCAACCCACGCTGACGGTGCTGCTGACGGCGGCCGGCGCGTTCGGCTTCGTGGAGGCCACGCTCGCCATCGGGGCCAGGTACACCCGCAAGACCAGCCAGCGGATCGTCACCGCCGGTGCCGTCGTCGGCGCGATCGGCGCGATCACGTTCACCCAGGACATCCCCGACGTACTGCGACCCGACCTCGTGGTGGCCTACACCGACACCGACGGCAGTGGTCAGCGCGCCGACCGCCGACCACCCGGGGCCGAGCAGTACTACCGGGAAGTCGACGCCACGATCGCCGAGGTCACCGGCCGCCCGCGCAACCAGACCGTGGTGATGACGGCCGACTACAGCTTCCTCGCCTACTACCCCTACTACGGCTTCCAGGGTTTGACGTCGCACTACGCCAACCCGCTCGCGCAGTTCAAGGAGCGGTCCGCGGCCATCGAGGGCTGGGCCACCATCACCAAGCCCGACCAATTCGTCGCCGCCCTGGACGGGCTGCCCTGGCAGCCGCCGACGGTGTTCCTGATGCGCCACGGCGCCAACGACACCTACACGCTGCGGCTCGCCAGCGACGTCTACCCGAATCAGCCCAACGTGCGTCGCTATCAGGTGGCGCTCGATGCCGCCCTGTTCGACGATCCGCGGTGGGCCGTGTCCGACATCGGACCGTTCGTCCTGGCGATCCGGCGATAAGTGATCATGACCAATGAGGGCCCGCCGAGCGGGGAACTATCATCTAGCCCCGTGAGCCGCGACGGAGATGCAGCCGGGGCCAACCACAGGACCGCCCGCCTCGTCGCCATCGTCGCCGGATTGCTCGGCTCGGTGCTTGCCATCGCGACGCCGTTCCTCCCGGTCACCCAGACCACCGCGGCCCTCAACTGGCCACAGAACGGCGTCATGCAGAGCGTGGACGCGCCGTTGATCGGCTACGTGCCCACCGACCTCACCGTGACGATCCCGTGTCGAGCCGCCGCCGGCCTGGTCGGCGCGGAGAACGCCAATCGCACCGTCTTGCTGTCCACCGTCCCCAAGCAGGCTCCCAAGGCCGTCGACCGCGGACTGCTCGTCGAACGCGTCGGGGGCGACCTGCTGGTCATCGTGCGCAACACCCCGGTGGTCAGCGCTCCGTTGAGCCAGGTGCTGAGCCCCGCGTGCCAGCAGTTGACCTTCACCGCACACGCCGACCAGGTCACCGCCGAGTTCGTCGGTCTGGTCGCCGGGCCGGAAGCCGACGGCCAGGCCAAGCCCGGCGACCCCCTGCGGGGCGAGCGCGGCGGCTACGACTTCCGCCCGCAGATCGTCGGCGTCTTCACCGACCTGTCGGGACCCGCGCCCCCCGGTCTGCAATTCTCGGCCACCGTCGACTCCCGCTACAGCACCTCCCCCACGCTCCTCAAGATGCTGGCCATGGTCGTCGGCATCGTCATGACCGTCGTCGCCCTTGGCGCGCTGCACGTCCTGGACACCGCCGACGGGATGCGTCATCGCCGGTTCCTGCCGCCTCGCTGGTGGTCGCTGAAGCCGCTGGACGGCGTCGTGGCCGCGGTGCTGGTGTGGTGGCACTTCGTCGGGGCCAACACCTCCGACGACGGATACATCCTGACGATGGCGCGGGTCTCCGAACACGCCGGCTACATGGCCAACTACTACCGGTGGTTCGGCACGCCGGAGGCGCCGTTCGGCTGGTACTACGACCTGCTGGCACTCTGGGCCCACGTCTCCACGGCGAGCATCTGGGTGCGCCTGCCGACGCTGCTGATGGCGCTGGCCTGCTGGTGGGTGATCAGCCGCGAGGTGATCCCGCGGCTGGGTCACGCCGTCAAGACCAGCCGTGCGGCGGCCTGGACCGCGGCAGGCATGTTCCTGGCGTTCTGGTTGCCGCTGAACAACGGCCTGCGACCCGAGCCGATCATCGCCCTGGGCATCCTGCTCACCTGGTGTTCGGTGGAACGCGGCGTGGCGACCAGCAGACTGCTGCCGGTCGCGATCGCGATCATCATCGGTGCGCTCACCTTGTTCTCCGGGCCGACCGGTATCGCCGCCGTCGGCGCGCTGCTGGTGGCCATCGGGCCACTCAAGACCATCGTGGCCGCCCACACGTCGCGCTTCGGCTACCTGGCGCTGCTCGCGCCGATCATGGCCGCCGGCACCGTCACCATCTTCCTGATCTTCCGGGACCAGACACTCACCAGCGAGCTTCAGGCCAGCGCGTTCAAGTCCGCCGTCGGACCCAGCCTGGCGTGGTTCGACGAACACATCCGCTACGAACGCCTCTTCATGGCCAGCCCCGACGGTTCGGTGGCGCGCCGCTTCGCCGTGCTCGCGCTGCTGTTGGCCCTGGCCGTCTCGCTGGCAATGTCGTTGCGCAAGGGGCGAATTCCCGGCACCGCCGCCGGACCGGCCCGCCGCATCATCGGCATCACGATCATCTCGTTCCTGATGATGATGTTCACCCCCACGAAGTGGACCCACCACTTCGGTGTGTTCGCGGGCCTGGCCGGGTCACTCGGCGCCTTGGCCGCCGTCGCCGTCGCCTCCGCCGCGATGACCTCGCGGCGCAACCGGACCATCTTCGCCGCCATCGTGCTGTTCATGACGGCGTTCTCGTTCGCCAGCGTCAACGGCTGGTGGTACGTGTCGAACTTCGGCGTGCCATGGTCGAATCAGTTCCCGCAGTACAAGTTCGGCTTCACCACCATCCTCTTGGGCCTGTCGGTCGTCGCATTGTTGGTGGCGGCCTGGCTGCACTTCACCGGCCGCGACGCGACGACCGACGAGCCCAGCAAGCCTCGGCGCTGGTCCTGGATCGCCAGGGCGCCGTTGACGATCGTCGTGTGGGCGCTGGTGGTCTTCGAGGTGATGTCGCTGACCGTCGCGATGGCCGAGCAGTACCCCGCCTGGTCGGTCGGCCGGTCCAATCTCGAATCGCTGACCGGCAAGACGTGCGGCCTGGCGACCGACGTCCTGGTCGAACAGGACCCCAACGCCGCCATGCTGGCCCCGGTGAGCGCCCCGCTGGCCGAGTCGCTCGGATCGTCGTCACAAGGCTTCGGCCCCAACGGGATTCCGGCCGACCTGTCGGCCGACCCCGTCGCCGAGCCACAGGGCAGCAACAACTTCGCCGACACCGACGGGTCGGTCGTCAGCGGCAGCGAGCCGGGCACCGAGGGCGGCACGACGGCCGCAGCGGGCGTCAACGGCTCACGCGCCCGGCTGCCCTACAACCTGAACCCCGCCACCACCCCGGTCATGGGCAGCTGGCGGGCGGGCACTCAGCAGCCGGCGCAGCTGCGCTCGGCCTGGTATCGACTGCCACCACGCGACCAGGCGGGCCCCCTGCTGGTCGTCGCCGCGGCCGGACGATTCGACGCCGGCGAGGTGACGATCCAGTGGGCGACCGACGCGCAGGCCGCGAGCGGACAGCCCGGCGGCAGCGTCGGATTCGGTGACGTCGGCGCCGTGCCGGCGTGGCGCAACCTCCGCGTCCCGCTGAGCGCGATCCCCAGCGAGGCCACGCAGGTGCGGCTGGTCGCCTCCGACCAAGACCTCGCACCCCAGCACTGGATCGCGGTGACCCCGCCACGCATCCCGTCATTGCAGACGCTGCAAGACGTCGTCGGGTCCACCGATCCCGTGCTGCTGGACTGGCTGGTCGGTCTGGCATTCCCGTGCCAGCGGCCGTTCGGCCACCAGAACGGCGTCACCGAGGTACCCAAGTGGCGCATCCTGCCCGACCGCTTCGGCGCCGAGGCGAACTCACCCGTCATGGACTACCTCGGCGGTGGACCGCTGGGCATCACCGAGCTGCTGGTGCGTGCCGTACCGGTGCCGACCTATCTGAAGGACGACTGGTTCCGCGACTGGGGCGCCCTGCAGAAGCTGACCCCGTGGTATCCCAACGCCGAGCCCGCGCGGCTGAACCTCGGCACCGCCACGCGCAGCGGATTGTGGAGTCCCGGACCTCTGCGTTTGAGCTGAGGCCCGCATGGCGGCGCAGCGCACACGAGTGCGTCGCCTAGCATCGAACCTCGTGCCCGCCCGGACCCTACGACTCATCGCGATCGTCGCGGGGGCCCTGGGACTCCTGCTGTGCGCTCTGACGCCCCTGCTTCCCGTCAAGCAGACGACGGCCACGATTCAATGGCCGCAGGGCGTCGGGACCGACGGTCTGATCACCGACGTGACCGCCCCGCTGGTCTCCGGTGCACCTCTCGCGCTCGACGCGACCCTCCCCTGCCGGACGATGTCGACCCTGCCCGCCGCAGGTGGCGTCGTCCTCTCCACGATCCCGGACGGGGGCATCGACGCCGGCCGCAACGGTCTGTTCGTCCGGGCCACCGCCGACAGCGTCATCGTCGCGTTCCGTGACACGGTCGCCGCCGTCGCGCCACGGACGGCCGTGGCCTCCGGAGCCTGCAGCTCGCTGCACGTATGGGCCAACGTGGGCGGCGTGGGCGCGGACTTCGTCGGCATCCCCGGCGCGACCGGCACGCTCGCACCGGAGAAGAAGCCCCAGGTGGCCGGTCTGTTCACCGACATGAAGGTCCCCGCCCAGCCCGGATTGTCGGCACGCGTGGACGTCGACACCCGCTTCATCACCTCCCCCACCGCGCTGAAGACCGCGACGATGATCCTCGGCGTACTGGCCACCGCCGCTTCGATCGTCGCGCTGGCGCTGCTGGACCGCTCGGACCGACGCGTCACGGGTGCCTGGCGTCGGTTCTGGCGGGCAGGGGTCGCGACGTGGCTCGCCGACGGCGCCGTGATCGGCACCCTTCTGCTCTGGCACGTCGTCGGCGCGATCTCCTCGGACGACGGGTACAACCTGACCATCGCGCGGGTGTCCGGGGACGCCGGCTACGTCGCGAACTACTACCGCTACTTCGGTGCGTCGGAAGCGCCCTTCGACTGGTACCCGTCGGTGCTCGCGCATCTGTCGGCGATCAGCACCGCCGGGGTGTGGATGCGGCTGCCCGCCACGGTGGCGGGCCTCGTCACCTGGCTGCTGCTGAGTCGCTGGGTGCTGCCGCGACTTGGGGGTCGGCTGGCCGCCAACCGGGTGGCCGTCTGGACCGGCGCCGCGGTCTTCCTCGCCGCCTGGCTGCCCTTCAACAACGGGCTGCGCCCGGAACCGCTCATCGCCCTCGGCGCCCTGTCGGCGTGGGTGCTCGTCGAGTACGGGATCGGTACGCGCCGCGCGTGGCCCGCCGCGGTGGCGATCGTCGTCGCGATGTTCAGCGTCACGCTCGCCCCGCAGGGCCTGATCGCGCTCGCCCCGCTGCTGGTCGGCGCCCGAGCCATCGTCGCGAACGTCCGCAACCGGCGGACCGGCCTGCTGGCCCCGCTGGCCACCTTCGCCGCGTCGCTGTCGGTGGTGTTCGTGATCGTGTTCCGCGATCAGACACTCGCGACGGTCGCCGAATCGGCGCGCATCAAGTACACCGTCGGCCCGACGATCTCCTGGTACCAGGAATTCCTGCGCTACTACTTCCTGACCGTCGAGGACAGCGTCGACGGTTCCCTCACCCGCCGCTTCTCGGTGCTGATCCTGCTGCTCTGTCTGTTCGGGCTGCTGGCGGTGATGCTGCGCCGCGGCAGCCTGCCCGGTATGGCTACCGCACCGGTGTGGCGGCTGCTGGGCACCACCGCGGTCGGGCTTCTGTTGCTGACGTTCACCCCGACCAAGTGGGCGGTGCAGTTCGGCGCGTTCGCCGGACTGGCCGGCGCGCTGGGCGCCGTCACCGCGTTCACCTTCTCCCGCGTCGGGCTGCACAGCCGACGCAACCTCGCGCTCTACGTCACGGCCCTGCTGTTCGTGTTGGCGTGGGCGACCTCGGGCATCAACGGCTGGTTCTACGTCGGCAACTACGGCGTGCCGTGGTTCGACAAGCAACCGGTGCTCGCGGGCCACCCGGTGACGTCGATGTTCCTCGGACTGGCCATCCTCAGCGGCCTGCTGACCGGCTGGCTGCACTTCCGCATGGACTACACCGGGCACGTCGAGGTCGAGAACACCCGCCGCAACCGGGTGCTGGCGTCGACGCCGCTGCTGGTGGTCGCGACGCTGATGGTGCTGCTCGAAGTTGGCTCGATGGTCAAGGGCGCCGCCGCGCGTTACCCCACCTATACGACCGCCAAGGCCGACGTCGAAGCGCTGGCTGGCGGCCTAGGGGCGACCAGCTGCGCGATGGCCGACGACGTGCTCGTGGAGACCGACCCGAATGCCGGCCTCCTGCAACCCGTCTCGGGTCAGCAGGTCGGCCCCGACGGGCCGCTGGGCGGCGTCGACCCGCAGGGCTTCACGCCAAACGGGGTCAGCGACAGTCTGCTGCCGCCCGAACCCGTCACCGCCAACCCTGGCACCGTGAACTCGCCGGGATCTGCCGACAAGCCCAACGTCGGGATCGGCTTCTCCGCCGGCACCGGCGGCGGTTACGGCCCCGTGGGCGTCAACGGCTCCCGCGTCTTCCTTCCCTTCGGTCTCGACCCGGCCCGGACCCCCGTCATGGGCAGTTACGGCGAGAACACCGCGGCCGCCAAGGCGACGTCGGCCTGGTACGAGTTGCCGCCGCGCACACCGGACCGGCCCCTGGTCACCGTCTCGGCGGCGGGCGCGATCTGGTCGGTCGACGAAGAGGGCGACTTCAACTACGGCCAGTCCCTGAAACTGCAATGGGGCGTGCGCAATCCGGACGGTAGCTTCCGAGCGCTGGCGGCGGTGGAGCCCATCGACCCGCTGGTGCCGCAGCGGGCCTGGCGCAACCTGCGCTTCCCGCTGGCCTCGGCGCCGCCGGAGGCCAACGTCGCCCGCATCGTCGCCGACGACCCGAACCTGTCCACCGACCAGTGGTTCGCGTTCACGCCGCCACGCGTGCCGGCCCTCGAGTCCGCCCAGCAATTCCTCGGGTCGACGACGCCGGTGCTGATGGACATCGCGACTGCGGCCAACTTCCCGTGCCAGCGTCCCGCCTCGCAGCATCTCGGGGTGGCCGAACTGCCGGACTACCGAATCCTGCCCAACGCCAAGCAGGTCGTGGTGTCGTCCAACCAGTGGCAGTCCGCCGACGACGGCGGACCCTTCCTCTACATTCAGGCGCTGCTGCGTACGTCCACGGTCCCGACGTACCTGCGCGGTGACTGGTACCGCGACTGGGGCACGATCGAGCGCTACGACCGCATCGTGCCGGTCTCCAGCGCGCCGCAGGTCACCGTCGACCAAGGCACCGAGACGGTGCTGGGCTGGACGCGACGCGGACCCATCCGAGCCCTGCCACTGGAGACGGACAAGTGAGGACTACCCGCTGGGTGGCGATGGTCGCGGGCCTGATCGGCTTCGTGCTGTCGGTGCTGACCCCGCTGCTGCCGGTCGTGCAGACCACCGCAACGGTCAACTGGCCGCAGGGCGGTCAGGTCGCCGACGTCACCGCCCCGCTCATCACGCTGACGCCGGTCACCATGACGGCCACCGTGCCCTGTGACGTGTTGCGCGACATGGCCAATCGCGGCGGCGGCACCGTGCTGGGCACGGCTCCGCCCAACACCAAGGACGCGGCGCTGAACTCGTTGTTCGTCAACGTCAGCGGAAAGCTGAACGATCAGCGGGTCACCGTCACCGACCGCAACGTCGTCGTGGCGACGATGCCGATGTCCCGGGTCCTGGGCCGCGAGTGCACCCGGTTGGAGATCACCTCCTCGGAGGCGGGCACCTTCGCCACGTTCCCGGGGATGAGCGATCCGGCCGACCCGCAGAAGGACTTCCGCTCCGGTTTCGTCGACCCCAATCTGCGACCCAACTTCGTCGGCATCTTCACCGATCTGACCGGGCCTGCGCCGCAGGGACTCTCGGTGTCGGCGACCGTGGACACCCGCTTCACCACCAAGCCGACCGTGCTGAAGCTCGGCGCGATGCTGCTGGCCATGGTGGCCACCGCGATCGCACTGGTTGCGCTGTGGCGCCTCGACCAGCTCGACGGCCGCCGAATGCAGAGGCTGATCCCGTCGCGGTGGCGCACGTTCTCGGCGACGGACGTCGTGGTGGTGTGCGGGTTCCTGGTCTGGCACGTCATCGGGGCCAACTCGTCGGACGACGGCTACATCCTGCAGATGGCCCGGGTCGCCGATCGTGCCGGCTACATGTCCAACTACTTCCGGTGGTTCGGCAGTCCCGAGGACCCGTTCGGCTGGTTCTACAACGTGCTCGCCCTGATGACCCACGTCAGCGATGCCAGCATCTGGATGCGACTGCCCGACTTGATCTGTGCGTTGATCTGCTGGCTATTGCTGTCTCGCGAGGTGCTGCCCCGGCTCGGCCCGTCGGTGGCCTCGAGCCGGTCGGCGACGTGGGCCGCGGGTCTGGTGCTGATGGCCGCGTGGATGCCGTTCAACAACGGTCTGCGCCCCGAGGGACAAATCGCCACCGGTGCGCTCATCACCTACGTGCTCATCGAGCGGGCCATCATCTCCGGCCGGCTCACCCCGGCCGCACTGGCCATCGTGTCGGCCGCGTTCACCCTCGGCATCCAGCCGACCGGCCTGATCGCCGTCGCGGCCCTGCTGGCCGGCGGACGACCACTGCTGCGCATCCTGGTGCGCCGCCACCGCGTCGTCGGCACCTGGCCCTTGGTGTTACCTCTGCTGGCGGCGGGCACGATCATCCTGACCGTCGTCTTCGCCGACCAGACGTTGGCAACGGTGCTGGAGGCCACCAGGATTCGTACCGCGATCGGCCCAAGCCAGGCGTGGTACACCGAGAACCTGCGGTACTACTATCTGATCCTGCCGACGGTCGACGGTTCGCTGTCGCGTCGCTTCGGCTTCATGATCACGGCGCTGAGCCTCTTCACGACGCTGTTCATCATGCTGCGCCGCAAGCGCGTTCCCGGCGTCGCCCGCGGGCCGGTGTGGCGACTGGCCGGAATCATCTTCGGCACCACGTTCTTCCTGATGTTCGCTCCCACCAAGTGGGTGCACCACTTCGGCCTCTTCGCCGCCGTCGGTGCGGCGATGGCGGCCGTGGCGACGGTCCTGGTGTCACCCCTGGTGCTGCGTTCGGCGCGCAACCGGATGGCCTTCGTCGCGGCGCTGCTGTTCGTGACCGCGCTGACCTTCTCGAGCACCAACGGCTGGTGGTACGTCTCGAGTTACGGCGTGCCGTTCAACAACGCGATGCCGAAGATCGGCGGAGTGACGATCAGCTCGATCTTCTTCGTGCTCTTCGGCATTGCCGCGTTGTGGGCGTTTTGGCTGCACTTCAGCCGCGACCGCTCCGAGAGCAAGGTGGTGCGCTGGGTGACCGCGGCGCCGATACCGATCGTCGCGGGCTTGATGGTCGTGGTGTTCGTGGCGTCGATGCTGGTGGGCGTGGTGCGGCAATACCCCACCTATTCCAACGGAGCCTCCAACGTGAAGGCGTTCGCCGGTGGCTGCGGTCTGGCCGACGACGTGCTCGTCGAACCTGATGCCAACGCCGGCTTCCTGGCGGCGCTTCCCGGCAACTACGGGCCGCTCGGGCCGCTCGGTGGCGTCGGCGCCGTGGGCTTCACCCCCAACGGCGTTCCGGACCACATCGTGGCCGAGGCCATCCGCAGCGACCTGCCGACGCCGGGCACCGACTACGACTGGGACGCTCCGGTCAAGCTGTCGAGTCCGGGCGTGAACGGGTCGACGGTTCCGCTGCCGTACGGCTTGGACGCCCGGCGGGTGCCTTTGGCGGGCTCCTACGTCAACGGGCCTGCGCAGCAACAAAGTCGGCTCACCTCGGCGTGGTATCAGTTGCCCGCCCAGGATTCCGCCCACCCTCTGGTCGTCGTCACGGCCGCGGGCAGCATCACCGGCAACAGCATCTTCAACGGCCGCACCGAAGGCCAGCGCGTCGAATTGGAGTACGGCAGAACGGGTCCCGGCGGTCAGCCGCAGGCCGCGGGTCGCGTGACGCCATACGACATCGGGCCGATCCCGTCGTGGCGCAACCTGCGCTTCGACCGTTCGCAGATCCCGGCCGACGCCACCTCGGTGCGGATCGTGGCCGAGGATCTCTCGTTGACGCCGGGTGACTGGATCGCCGTCACCCCGCCGCGGGTGCCCGAGATGAAGACCGTGCAGCAGTACGTCGGCTCCACCGAACCGGTGCTGATGGACTGGGCGGTCGGCCTGGCCTTCCCGTGCCAGCAGCCGATGCTGCACTCCGACGGGGTCACCGAGGTCCCGAAGTTCCGGATCACGCCGGATTACAACGCCAAGCGCAAGGACACCGACACCTGGCAGGACGGCCTCAACGGCGGCCTGCTGGGGATCACCGATCTTCTGCTGCGCCAGAATCTGATGGCGACCTACCTGAATCACGACTGGGGCCGGGACTGGGGCTCGCTGCGCAAGTTCGACACCGTCGTGCAGGCGCAACCCGCTCAGATCGACCTGGGCGCGGCGACCCACAGCGGGTTGCACTCGCCGGGCAAGATCCGCATCAAGCCCTAGACGTTCGGACTCCGGCCATGGCCGGACCTGACGTACACCACCCTCGTGCGCAGCACGACGTCCTGCACCGAGCGGCGCCGGCGGTCGACGGCGACGAGCGCCAGACCGATCGGGAACACGACGTACGCCACGGCGCGCACGACGGCGACCGGTGCCGACACCCGGCCGGACCGTCGACCTACGACGCGCAGTCCCATCACTACTGCGCCCGCCGTGCAGCCGGAGCTGACCCAGCAGCCGGCGAGATACAGCACCGCCACCGCGAACGACACCGCCGTCGAGAAGAAGGCATTGGGCGCAGGGAAGCGAAACGCCGTGGGCTGCAACACGAATTGGGCCAAGGCAACCCCGAGGTACAGCACGCCGACGATGACCCCCGCGACGACTAGGTCGACGAACGCGGCCACGCCCCTGCTGACGATGCCCGCGACCTCGAGGTCTGCCGAGTCGAGGTCCACTGCGCCGCCTTGGGCGCGGCTCACCTCGGCTCCCGACTACGCCCGAGCATCCGGTCGACGAAACCGGAGACCGCGTCGTCGGCGCGTTGCCCCTGGGTTCGGACGTCGGTCATCACCTCGGCGGTCACCGAGTTCGTGGACTCCCGGATGATTCGCGGCAGGTCGACCCCCTCGATGATCAGGTTCGCCAGCCCGAGGAGGTCGATGCGGGCGATGATCGCGTCGAGGTCGACGTCAGCGGCTATCGCGTCGACGTCCACCCGCTCGCGCACCAGGGCCGTGAGGTCGATCTCGTCGAGAACGAGGCCCACCACCTGAGAACCCACGGTAGACACCGTCGCGCGCAGCTGCCTGAGCACCTCTTCTCGACCGCGACGCACGTGCTCACCGACGAGCGGCACGCCGTCGAAGAGTGCGAGCAGGTCGGGCATCTGAGCATCGTAGTGTCGGGGGATGTCCGACCGCATCAAGCTGGGAGACGCGACCGTGAAGCGGGTCGTGGAGTGGGGGTTCGACCTCGGCACGGAGTTCTTCGGCCTCACCCCCCCGGGCGCGTGGGAGGACGAGGCCGGGCTCCTGGTTCCCACGTTCTTCGATCCGGCCGTTCGGCGGTGGCGGATCGCCGTGCAGAGCTGGGTGGTGGAGGTCGACGGGTTGACCGTCGTCGTCGACACCGGCGTCGGCAATGATCGCCAGCGATCGCACATGCCCCCGCTGGCGGGCCTGAGGACCGACTTCCTCGGGGCTCTGGAGCGCGCCGAGGTGGCCGTCGACGAGGTCGACGTGGTGGTCAACACACACCTACACACCGACCACGTCGGCTGGAACACCCGGCTGGTCGACGGCGAGTGGGTGCCGACGTTCCCCAACGCGCGCTACCTGATGCCCGAGGCGGATTACCGCTTCTTCGCGCCGGACGGACCCGGCGCCACCGAGGGGTCGCGAATCGTGTTCGGCGACAGCGTGTTCCCGGTCGCCGATCAGATGCAGTTGTGGTCCGACGACCTCCAGATCAGTGAGTCGCTGCGGCTGCGCCGCGCCGCCGGTCACACCCCGGGATCGTCGGTGCTGTGGCTCGACGCAGGTATGCCGGCGGTGTTCGTGGGCGACATGTCGCACTGCCCGATTCAGATCGCCCGGCCCGACGACCCCTGCGGATTCGACGTCGACGCCGCCGCGGCCGCGCTGACCCGTAAACGCGTCTTCACCGAAGCCGCCCGGTCGCGCGCGGCTGTGATCCCAGCGCACTATCCCGGCCACGGCGGCGCAACACTGGTGGCGCGCGGTGACCGGTTCGAGGTCGACGAGTGGCTGAACTTGCCGGGAATCTAACGATTCTCGTACTCTGCGTTGCGATCGCGTTCGCGGTGGATGCGGGTGGCGCGGGCCTGTTCGCGGGTGGTCTTGCGGTGGGGCATGGTCAGACCGGCGGTGTGAGCCACGGGCACCCCGGTCGTGGTCACCGGTGCGGTGGGTGCGCTGAGTTCGGGGAACAGCAGTCGGCTGCCCGGTGTGGTGGTGTGGGTTCGGCCGTCGGGCGCGGTCCACAGAACGGTGCCGTCGCCGAGTTACCGTTCCCGCCAACCGCTTTGGCCGCCCCAAAACGTCTTGAGCAAGTGGTGCCGGCGGCATAGGCATGTGAGGTTGGACGCCGCGGTCGGCCCGCAGGGCCACGGAATGGTGTGGTCGAGGTCGCAGTGGGTGGCGGGTACCTGGCAGCCCGGGAAGCGGCACGTCATGTCGCGGCAGCGGATGAAGTCGGCCAGCTTCTTCGACGGCCGGTACCGGTGTTCGGGTGGGGCAAGTCCCGGGTGCACGATCCGGGTGCGGGTCGCCCCGGCGGCGGCGCGGCAGGCGATTGCGCCGGGGATGAGTTGCCCGCCCATCAGCGCCGCGGGCCGCAGCTTTGCGACGTATCCGGGTGTGGGGGTGAGCGCCTCGGTCAGGGTGAGGTCACCCAATGGTTTGGTGAACAGGGGTGGTTGGTCGCCGTCGAGGGCGGTGCGCTCGTCCCGTGGGAGGGCGGCGCCTGAGTCGGCGTCGGTGTCCTCGGCCTTCAACTGGTGCGTCTGCGTCTGCGTCTGCGGCAGGCGTCGGTTCCGGCGCCGGTGTTGGGGCGCGCGGTTCCGGCGTGGAATCGGTCGGCTCGGGGAGTGTGTCCTGGCTGGCGATGACGTAGACCACCACCCCGGGCACCGGCGGGTTCTGCGCGGCGTCACACGACTCCAGGCCGCACAGACGCCGCAGACGGTCCCAGCCCTGACCGATGGCCCCGTAGGCGTCGGCGCGACGTTGAGCCCTGGTCCGCGGATCAGCAGAACACACCGTCGCGGCGAACAGATCCAGGCGGGCGGTGAACGCCTTGGCGTCGGTGACGAACACCGAGGCAAGCACACTGGCCAACCCACTGCCGTCCTCGATGCTCATCTCCACGGAACGGTCCCGGGCCTTGGTCTGCGTCCGACGCACCGCGTGCGGGTCGACCGATGCGACGACTGCGTCGACCTTCTTGTCCAGGGTGGCCACCGACATGGATTCGCCACCGGACAACGCGTCGGCCAGGAACGCGTCCAGCACCCGCAGCGCGTCGGGGTCGATGACCAGTGCCCCACGCTGCACGACGGTCCGGAACACCTCGTAGGTGATCAGTCCCTCGGCGAAGACCGCGGCCACCCGGGGGAACCGTTCGTGCAGGGAGACCGCGATCAGCAACCGGTTCGCCCCCGCGCCCGGGGTGATGGACAACGCCGCCCCGACGTGGGCGGCGACGGCGTCGAAGTCGTCCACACACCACTGATCCCGACTCGCCGACCCGGAGGCGGCATAGGCCTCCTCGAGCATCGCGGCCATCGCCGCGACCCGCCGCGCGCACGCCGCGGACTCCACCCGGGCCACGCCGACGCCGCCCCGGCACCCGAGGTGCCAGCCGCGGCATCCACCAATAAATCGAACACATGTTCGATGGTATTCGGGCTATCAGAGCCCCGCAAGACCCGGCGAGCTACCTGTGGATAACTCCGGCCAGGGAGGTCAGAGTGGCGTCAAACCATGCTTGCGCAGCACCTTGTTGCGGCTCTGCTTGTCCCGCAGCAGCTGCATGGACTTGCGCAGCAACAGACGGGTCTCGTGCGGCTCGATGACGCCGTCGATGTAACCGCGCTCGGCGGCGATCCACGGTGTGGCCAGATTCAGGTTGTAGCCCTCGATGAAGTCCGCGCGAATCTTCTGCACCTCGGGTGCGGTCGGATCCGGGAAACGCTTCACCAGAAGCTGCGCAGCACCCTCGGCGCCGATCACGGCGATGCGGGCAGTCGGCCACGCGAAGTTCAGATCCGCGGACAGCTGCTTGGAACCCATCACTGCGTAGCCACCGCCGTAGGCCTTGCGGATGACGAACGTCACCTTCGGCACGTCCGCCTCGACGATGGCGTTGAAGAACCGCCCGCCGCGCTTGATGATGCCGCCCTTCTCCTCCTCGAGGCCAGGCATCGCGCCCGGCGTGTCGACGACGAACACCAGCGGCAAGTTGAAGGAGTCGCAGAAGCGGATGAACCCGGCCGCCTTGTCGGACGCCTCGTTGCCCACGGCGCCCGCGTTGTTCAACGGCTGGTTGGCGATGACGCCGACGGGATGCCCGTCCACCCGCGCGAAGGCGGTGATCATCGACGGGCTGCGCTGCTCGGCGATCTCGAAGACGTCACCGTCGTCGAAGATGCGCAGCAGGATCTCGTGCATGTCGTAGGCCTGGTTGTCCGAGTCCGGCACGATCGTGTCGAGCTCGAGGTCCGTCGGCGTGAGTTCGGGTTCCAGCCCAGGATTGACGATCGGCGGGCTGTCGAAGTGGTTGGGCGGCAGGAAGCTCAGGTAGTCGCGCACGTACTGGTAGGCCGCGCTCTCCGACTCCACCACCTTGTGGATGTTGCCGCGCTGGGCCTGCACGTCGGCGCCGCCGAGCTCGTCGAAGGTGACGTCTTCGCCGGTGACGTCCTTGATCACGTCGGGCCCGGTGATGAACATGTAGCCCTGGTCGCGCACGGCGACGATGAGATCGGTCTGGATCGGCGAATACACCGCTCCGCCAGCGCACTTGCCGAAGATCAGCGAGATCTCCGGCACCAGGCCGCGAAGCATCTCGTGGCGCCGGCCAAGCTCGGCGTACCACGCCAGCGAGGTCGCGGCATCCTGGATGCGGGCGCCGCCTGAGTCGTTGATGCCGATGATCGGGCAGCCCACCATGGCCACCCACTCCATCAACCTGGCCACCTTGCGGCCGAACATCTCCCCGACCGAACCCTGGAACACCGTCTGGTCGTGGCTGAACACGCCCACCGGACGACCGTTGATCGTGCCGTGCCCGGTGACGACGCCGTCGCCGTAGAACGCGTTGGGATCACCGGGAGTGCGGGCGAGCGCACCGATCTCCAGGAAGCTGCCCGGGTCCAGCAGATCGTAGATCCGGGCGCGGGCGCTGGGGATGCCCTTCTTGTCGCGTCGGGCCTTGGCCTTCTCGTCGCCGGGATCCTTGGCGAGCTCCAACCGTTCACGGAGCTCGGCGAGCTTCTCGGCGGTGGTGTGGGCTCTGCTGGCGACGGGGGCCACTTCCTGGGTCACTTGTGCTCGCTCTCGATGCGGTTGATCGCCTCACTCATGTGCGCGCCGACCTTCGCAATGTACGGCTCGTCGATGGCCTGAATGTGCTCGCCCCCGATGTGCACGACCTCGAGATCTGAGACGAACTCACCCCAACCGCCGTCGGGCTGCCGCGTCGAGTAGGCAGGCTCGAAGGTGATGGCGTCGTCGTGATAGCGGTCGGCCATGTAGAGCGTGACGTGCCCGTCGTAATCCTTGATGTCGGCGACGTCGAGTGCGCGCTGATCGAGGTACGACGTGCGCTGGTGCTCGATGATCCCGCCCGGGATCTGCACGCCGGAATCCTTGACCGCGTTGAGGACGAACTCGACCTGCCCGGCGTCGTCGAGGTTTTCGAGCTCCTCGTAGGGGATCGCCGGAATCTGCACGTTGAAGGTCTTCTCGGCGAACTTCGCGTAGCGGTCCCAGCGGGCCCTGGTGCCCTCCGTCGACGTGTCGATCGGCTCGCCGGGTCGCACGCAGTCGATCAGGCCGACGAACCGTACGTCGGCACCGGCCTCCTTCAGGCCGATCGCGCAGGCGTAGGACAGTGCCCCACCCAGCGACCAGCCCGCGAGGATGAACGGCTTGCCGGTCTTGCCCTCGGTCCAGCCGTTGAGCTCCAACAACTTCGGGACGTACTGGGCGGCCCGCTCCTCGATGGTGCCCTCGACCCGCTCCAGTCCGATCATCGGCACGCCGGCGGGCAGCCGCTTGAGCAGCGGCTCGTAGACCACCGTCGAGCCACCCGCGGCGTGGAACACGAACACCGGAACGTCGCTGTCGTGCTCGGCCGCGCGGATGGTCCGGACGAACCCGTCCAGCTCACCGGCTTCGAGGAACTCGCGCACTGTGGAGGCCAGCTCCTCGATGGTCTGCGCCTTCTTGACGTCCTCGGCGGTGATCGTGCCCTCGGCGCGCTCCGACAGGCGTTGCGCCATCTTCTGCGCTTCGGAGTCGGTCAGCTCGCGCAGCGAGTTGAAGATGCCGCCCGGCGACTTCCCGGTGACGATCGCCCACGTCGCGAACGTCACGCGTTCGGCGGCGTCACGCGGCGGCACGTCGGAGTTCAGTGCCTCCGAGATCGCCTGCTGGTTCAGCACCTGTGCCGCACCGGCCAGGTTCGGCGTCTTCGCCGCGGCTGCCGGGCCGGTCGGGTTGCTCGGCGGCGGTGGCGGGGGCGGGACGATCCCGGCCGTCTCGATCGGCGCGGGTGGCGGAGCGGGAGCTTCACTCTCCACGGGGATCTCCGCCTCGGCGGCCTTCTTGGTGAGCATCTCCTCGAGCTCGGCGACGGTGGTCGCACCGCCCATGAGCTCGGCCTGCGCGGCGGCGATCTCCTCGTCGGTCTGCGTCTTCTGCACCTCGGCGAGCTGATCCACCTCGTCACGGTGCTCGATGGCGTACTCGATCAGCTTCTCGACGGCGTAGAGATTGGCGTCGCGCACCGCGGTCAATTGGATTGGCGGCAGGTCGAAGTCGTACTCGACGCGGTTCTTGATCCGGACCGCCATCAGCGAGTCCAGACCTAGCTCGATGAGCGGCACCTCCCAGGGGAGGTCCTCGGGCTCGTAACCCATGGCGCTGCCGACGATGGTGCCGAGCCGCTGCGAGATGGTCTCGCCCGACTCGGGTGACCACTTGGCGAAGCCGGCCGCGAGCCCCGCTCCGGCAGTGAGGTTGTCCTGCAGGATCGCGGCGTCATCCTCGGGCTCGGGCTCGTCGACCGGAATCGGCTGAGCCACTGCCACTTCGGCGACGGCCGTACCGGCTCCGACCGCGGTCGGCAACGACGTCGCCTGACCGCCGCGCGTCACGATGGCGTCGTAGACGAGCGTGAACGATTCATCGACGCGGGCGTGAACCTGCACCGTCGCCCCGCCCGGGTGACGCGTCAACGTCGTCACCAGTCGCGCGTCGTCGGCCGGAACGGCCCGCTGCTCGTAAGCGGTCAGCTTGGCGTCCGGAAGTACCTGTACCGCAGCGGCCTTCACCAGGGCGGCCAGATCGGTGGTGGCGCGCGGGGAGTACTCCCAGACGTGGCGACCGTCCGGCATCGCGACGTGCGTACCCGGAACGACGTTGGAGCCGTCACCGGAGAAGCGAACGTCGAGCCAATGTGGCTTGCGCTTGAACCGCGTGGGCGGAATCTCGGCGTACTCACCCCGGGGGAACAGGGTGCGGAAGTCGAGGTCGTGACCGTGGGTGAACAACTGCGCCATGGCCGTGGTCATCGAGTCGACCTCGTCCTGCTTGCGAGCCAGGGTTGCGACGAGCTGCGCGTCGTGCAGACCAGCCGATGCCGTGGTCAGCCCAACCTGCATGAGCGCCACCGGATTTGGCGCCAGTTCGAGGAACGTGGTGTGCCCGTCGTCGACGGCGTTGCGGATGCCGTGTGTGAAGAAGACGCTGTGGCGCAGCCCCTTCTTCCAGTAGTCGACGTCGTGGATGGGTTCGGCACTCGCCCGAACCAGGCTGCCTTCGTGGACGGTCGAGTAGTACGCCGTCTTCAGCGGATGCGGTTGAATGCCCTGGATCTCCGCCGAGAGCTCACCGAGCAGCGGATCCATCTGCTGGGTGTGACTGGCGCCCTTGGTCTGGAACTTGCGGGCGAACTTGCCCTCCGACTCCGCGCGGGCGATGATCGCGTCGATCTGCTCGGGCGGGCCGCCGATCACGGTCTGCGTGGGCGCCGCGTAGACGCACACCTCGAGACCGGGGTAATCGGAGAAGACCGTCTTGATCTCGTCGGCGGAGTACTCGACGAGCGCCATCAGGCGGATGTACTCGCCGAACAGCATCGCCTCGCCCTCGCCCATCAGGTGGGCCCGCGAGCAGATGGTGCGGGTGGCGTCCTCCAGCGACAGACCACCGGAGAAGTAGGCCGCCGCGGCCTCCCCGAGCGACTGACCAATCACCGCACCGGGTTTCGCGCCGTGCGCTCTGAGCAGCTCGCCGAGGGCGATCTGGATGGCGAAGATCACCGTCTGCACCAGTTCGATCGGGTACTCGCAGGTCTCGTCGGTGTAGTCGACGGCGTCGTCGAGGATCAACTCGACGATGGAGTAGCCGCGCTCGTCTTGAATCAGCGCGTCGACCTTGTCGATCCACTCGGCGAAGACCGCGTCGCGCAGGTACAGGCTCTTGCCCATCTTGCGGTGCTGGGCACCGAATCCGGCGAACACCCAGACGGGTCCGCTGGTGACGGGTCCGTCGGCGGAGATTACCAACGGCGACTGCTTGCCCTCGGCGAGCACCCGCAGTCCCTTGACTGCCTCGTCGTGGTCGTGGGCGAGGATCACGGCGCGCGAACGCCCGTGGTTGCGTCGCGAGAGGGAGCGACCGATCGACTCCAGCGACGAGGACCGGCCTTCCTCGCTGTCGATCCAATCCGCCAGCTCGGCGGCGGTGGCACGCTTGCGCGAGGTCAGGAAGCCCGAGACCGCCAGGGGGACCAGGGGTTTGGTGGGCGTCTCGACCTCGGCGGCGGCGAGCGCTTCCCGGGCCGCCTCCAGCAGACGCAGTGCGTCGTCGGTCAGACCGGGCAGCTCGAGCTCACCATCGTGAGCCGACGCCGACGCCCCGAACTCGCCCATGAAGTCGTCGCCGTGGTCGTCGTCGTCGTCGACCAGAACCCCGCCGACGTACGCGGCGTTGGCGTCGGACTTCTCCTCACGCACGACCACGTCGGCCACCGGCTCCGGTTCGACGAGGTCGGAGGGCAGCACCTCGCGCACCACCAGGTGGGCGTTGGCGCCGCCGAAGCCGAAGCCCGACACACCGGCGATCGCGTGACCGCTGTAGCGCGGCCAGTCGGCGACGACGTCGTTGACCTTGATGTTGATCTTGTCGAAGTCGATATACGGGTTGGGTCCCGCGTAGTTGATCGACGGCGGCAGCTTGTCGTTCTTCAGCGACAGCGCCACCTTGGCCAGGCTGGCCGCGCCAGCGGCCGACTCCAGGTGTCCCACATTGGACTTCACCGCACCCAGCAGCGCCGGCTTGTCGGCAGCGCGGCCCTTGCCGATGACCCGGCCCAGGGCGTCGGCCTCGATCGGGTCGCCGAGGATGGTGCCCGTGCCGTGCGCCTCGACGTAGTCGACGGTGCGCGGGTCGATTCCCGCGTCCTTGTAGGCCTTGCGCAGCACGTCGGCCTGCGCGTCGGGGTTCGGAGCCAGCAGACCGTTGGAGCGGCCGTCGTGGTTGACCGCACTGCCGGCGATGACGGCCAGGATCTCGTCACCGTCACGGCGGGCGTCGGCGACCCGCTTGAGCACCAGCATGCCGCCACCCTCGGAGCGGGCGTAGCCGTTCGCGTCCGAGGAGAACGACTTGATGCGCCCATCGGGGGCCAGCACGCCGCCGACCTCGTCGAAGCCGATGGTGACCAGCGGGGTGATCAACGCGTTGACGCCACCGGCGAGCACCACGTCCGCGTCACCGGCCCGCAGCGCCTTGACACCCTCGTGCACGGCGACCAGTGACGACGAGCAGGCCGTGTCGATGGCCATCGACGGTCCGCGGAAGTCGAAGAAGTACGAGACGCGGTTGGCGATGATCGAGCTGGTCGTTCCCGTGATGGCATAGGGGTGGGCGACCGAGGCGTCCGAGACCGACAGGAAGCTGTAGTCGTTGTTCGACGCGCCCACGAAGACGCCGACGGTCTCACCGCGCAGGCTGGACGCCGGAATCCTGGCGTGCTCCAACGCTTCCCACGTCAGCTCCAAGGCCATCCGCTGCTGCGGGTCGATGTTGTCGGCCTCCATCTTCGACAGCGCGAAGAACTCGGAGTCGAAACCCTTGATGTCGGACAGGTAGCCACCGCGGGTGTGCGCCCGGGCCACGCGCTCGGCGATCCTGGGGTCCCCGAGGAACTCCTCCCACCGGCCGTCGGGCAGGTCGGTGATGGCGTCGACGCCGTCGAGCAGGCCGCGCCACATCTCGTCGGGGGTGTTCAGGTCACCGGGGAACCGCGTGCCGATGCCGACGATGGCGACGTCGATCTCCGCGGAGTCGACGTCCGTGGTGCGCGACCAGTCGTAACCCTCGTCGACGACGCTCTCGTCCTCGGGATCGCCCTCGACGATGACCGTCGCAAGCGACTCGATGGTCGGGTTCCGGAACAGGACCGTCGCCGTGAGCGTGACGCCGGTGAGGTCCTCGATGTCACTGGCCAGCGACACCGCATCGCGCGACGACAGGCCCAACTCCACCATCGGAGCGGACTCGTCGATGGCGCCGGCGGGCTGTCCGGTGGCCTCGGCGATCCAGTTGCGGAGGAACTCGCGCAACTCGGGGATCGTCTTGTCGGTGCGAGCCGGCCCGTCGTCGGGCTTCGACGAACCGTCCCCGGCGGGCGATGGCGAATTGTCGTCGGATTCAGTCATATTCACAGTCACTTTCGCCGAGGTGCGGCCTGGGGTGGACCGACGGTGCGCGTTAGTCCGTCTGGTCGGGGAAGTCGTTGGCGATCTTTCCGCTGCGCAAGCTGCCGTCGAGGTAGCCCGACCGGCAGGCCCGGCGGCCGATCTTGCCGCTCGAGGTGCGCGGGATGGCGCCAGCGGGCGTCAGCAGCACGTCGCGCACCGTCACGCCGTGCCGGACCGCGATGGCGGCCCGGATCTCGTCGGCCACCGGCTCGAGGTCCATCTTGTTGGCGCCGGCGGCACGCTCGGCGACGATGACGAGTTGCTCGGAGGTGTCGTCGGGATCGCGCTTGAGACCGGCGTGGGCGTTGTCGAACACCACGTCGGGAAGCTGATTGGCCGGCACCGAGAAGGCCGCGACGAAACCGGTGCGCAAGGCCTTGCTGGCCTCCTGCGCCGAGTACTCGAGGTCCTGCGGGTAGTGGTTGCGGCCGTCGACGATCACCAGGTCCTTGACGCGGCCGGTGATGTAGAGGTCGCCGTCGTGGAACGCCCCGAAGTCACCGGTACGCACCCAGGTGGCGTCGTCGGGGGCACCCTCGGCGTGCGACGGGTCGGTCCTGGACTTGAGGATGTTCTGGAACGTCGCCGCCGTCTCATCCGGCTTGTTCCAGTACCCCGTGCCCATGTTCTGGCCGCTGATCCACACCTCGCCGATCTGCCCGTCGGGCAGTTCGGTCGCGCTCTCGGCATCGACGATGGTGGCCCACTCGGCCACGCCGACCTTGCCGGCTGAGGCCTGAGCCACCGCGGACGGCGCGTCCTCGGGGACCTCGACGAAGCGATAGGCGTTGAGTTCCTCGCGGTCGACGTAGACGACCTTCGGCGGCTCGTCGGTCGGGGTGGTGGAGACGAAGAGGGTCGCCTCGGCCAGGCCGTAGGACGGCTTGATCGCCTTCGGGTTGAACCCGAAGGGATTGAACGCGGCGTTGAAGCGGGCGACGGTCGCGGCCGAGATCGGCTCGCTGCCGTTGAGGACCGCCTTGACGTTGGACAGGTCCATCGGCGGCTCGCCGTCCTTCGGCACGCCACGCGCGGCGGCGTGGTCGAACGCGAAGTTCGGCGCGACCGAGATGACGCCGCCGGTGTCGTCGTCCTTGCGGGCCATCTCGCGGATCCAGCGGCCGGGCCGGCGGACGAACGCGGCGGGGGTCATGAAGGTGATGTAGTGACCAACGACGGGCGGGATCATCGCGGTGACGAGGCCCATGTCGTGGAAGAACGGCAGCCAGGTGACGCCGCGGTCGCCTTCGTCGCCGCCGATGCCCTCGATGACCTGGACGATGTTGGTGGCCAGGTTGAGGTGGGTGATCTGCACGCCGGTCGGAACGCGGGTCGAGCCCGAGGTGTACTGCAGGTAGGCAACCGTGTCGTGGGTGACGTCCTCCTGCACCCAGGTGGCGCCGACCTCGTCGGGCACGGCGTCGACCGCGATCACGCGGGGCCGTTCCTTGGCGGGCCGGGTGCGGAAGAACTTCCGGACGCCCTCGGCCGAGTCGGTCGTCGTCAGGATCGCGGTGGGCTGGCAGTCGTCGAGGACGGCGTGCAGCCGGCCGACGTGGCCGGGCTCCGAGGGGTCGAACAGCGGGACGGCGATGCGGCCGGCGTAGAGCACGCCGAAGAAGCCGATCAGGTACTCCAAATTCTGCGGGCACAGGATCGCGACGCGGTCGCCGGGCTGGGTGACCTGCTGCAGTCGGGCGCCGACCGCCTTGTTACGGGCGCTGAAGTCGCGCCAGCCCAGGTTGCGGTACACGCCATCGCGCTCGGTGGAGAAGTCCACGAATTGGTAGGCGAGATTGTCGCCGCGAACCTTCGCCCACTTCTCGACGTGCCGCACCAGGTTGCCGTTGTCGGGAAACCGGATCAGGCCGTCCTTCAGGAACGGGTTGTGGAATCCCATGTCACTCCTCTGTCGACGCTGCCCCCGCCGTCGCGAACCGGCCGAGGCCAAACCCCAAGATCATATCCGTGGGAAGGCCTGCGCCTTGGGACCCACTCTGACGACGGCCCGCCGGGTTTCAAGGACGAGCCGCTCTTACTTTTCTCTTAATGTTAGGTGAGCGTAGGGCTAAGGCCAAATCACCCGTGCTTCGGGTGCGGCGCGTTGTCGATCACGCCCCGCGCCCAGGACTGCGTCCACTGCGTCGCCGTTTGCCCGTCGAGCACCCAGAAGTCCGGGGTGTTGTACATGGCGTGCACCGGCTGACCAGCCCCACCGCTGAGCACCTCGAGCGTCTTGGGCAGGTTCACGATGGAGAACGCCCCCTCGGGCGCCGAGCAGATCAGGTCGCCGGTGGCGCAGATCTGGTTGGTCCGGTCGTTGAGGGATCCGAAGCCCCCGGGCCGCGGTCCCGTCATCGTCAGACCAAGGGCCGACAGCGCAGGCACCTCCTGCAGCGTGATCTCGGCACCTTGGCCGGGCGGGTTGGGGCCGATGTCCTGCCCGACGCCGGGCTGGCGGCGCCCGTCGGCGATCAACGTCACGCCCTGCACCAGATCCGCGTCGACCGGACCGCGACCGTTGCCGATGTCACTGGCGATGTCCCCGGCGATGACGGCGCCCTGCGAGAATCCCACGATCACGTAGCTCGTCAGGGGGCACCGACCGTTCATGTCGGTCAGCGCCTTGATCGCGGCCTTGGTGCCCTCGGCGCGACTGTCGTTGTACGACATCTGCTTGTCGGCGGCGAACGGATTGTGGAACTGCGCGGTGTACGGAACCGTGTATTCGGCCACCCGATCCTCGCCGTAGGCCTGCCGCAGCGGATTGGTCACGTTCAGCAGCAACGCGATCGGGAATTGCGTCGGGTTGACGGGATCGAGCTGCGGCGAGGACTCCCACGTGCCCGGAATCGACAGCACCATCACGTCCGCGCAGCTGGCGTCCTGAAACTCCGGGCGCGGCTTGGAACCGGGCGTGGTCGGGATGCCGCTCGAGGGCTGCGCCGTCGGAGGGGTCGCGCTGGGCGGCGACTCGGGCGACCGCATCAGGATCCACAGCCCGACGACGAGGAGGCCGACCAGCACCGCCACCGACCCGGCCGCCACCAGGGCGAGAAGGCGATGACGCTTGCGTTGGCGATTGGTAGCCATGACGTGGGGAGGTCTCCTACTTAGCAGAGTGTTTCAGTGGCGATGCGAATGTAGTCCGACGTCTCGGAGTTGACCTGGCCGGCCGGTGGCGCCACGGACTCGGCGTACGAGTCGCGGACGTCGCCGCGCACCATCGGCAAGACGAAGTCCCAGACCTCCTGGGCGCTGTGCTTGGCCGCCTTCGCCTGACACACGCAGGACCCGATGTTCAGCGCCGACAGCTCACTGGACGGACTCAGGCCCGCGTCGTCGACGGCGTCGAGGTACTCGCGCTGGGCCGGGGTGACGACGAGTTCGGGGCTCTCCCCAGGTGCGACGACGGGAGCCTGGGCGAACGGTTGGGCGCCGCTGCCGCTCGAGGTCGTCTCCGACGGCATTCCGATGGTTGCCATGACGTCGTCACCCATGCCGCAGCCGCTGACGACGAGGGCAGCGCAGGCCATGGCCGCGCTTGCCGTTCGAGGTCCGCCCAGATGCACGCCTCCAACGTACCGGCTCGCCGAGGCGGCTCGGGGAAGCCGTTTGCCAGGTCTGCCGGGCGTTGCGCGCCTACCGGATCGCGGCCGACAGGTCTCCCGACATCGCTGCGAGTTGCGGTGCCCAGCTACCCCAGTCGTGCTGGCCAGAGTCGGGGAAGTCGAAGTGTCCGTTGTGCCCGCCGACGCTGCGGTAGTGCTGATAGAACGTGCGGTTGCTGCCCGCGGTCTGGTCGCAGACACCGATCATCGCCGCGGGATCGCTGCAGTCCAGTGCCGCGGGGCTGTAGACCCACAGCCGAGTGTTGTTGGCATTCAACAGGTTCACGTGTACGTCGGGGTCATGCCACTTCCACCGGCCGAGCTGGGCCGCACCCCACATGGCCTGGGTGTTGACGCCGCCGAAGCTGGCCATCCCAGCGGTGATGGCGCCGTTGTAGGCCGTCTGCGACGGTGTCAGGAAACCCGACAGCGACCCCGCGTAGCGGAACCGGTCCGGGTGGAACGCGGCCAGGGCCATGGCGGCGTAGCCGCCCTGAGCGGCGCCGACGACTCCGTGCCCGTTGGGCGCCAGGCCCTTGTTCGCCGCAAGCCAGTCCGGCAGCTCCTGAGACAGGAAGGTGTCCCACTGCCTAGATCCGTCGGCTTCCCAGTTGGTGTACATGCTCCAGGCACCACCGGCCGGGGCGGCGACCGAGATGCCCTTGCCGGCGAGCGTGCTCATCGCGTTGCCGGCCGTCACCCAGTTGCTGGTGTCCGGGGCGGCGTTGAAGGCGTCCAACAGGAACACCGCATGCGGGCCGCCGGCCTGGAAGGCCACCGGGATGTCGCGGCCCATGGACGCCGACGGGACCATCAGGTACTCGACGCCCTCGGCCCTCGCGGTGTGGGGGCTCGCCACCCACAGCCCCAGGGCCAGAGTCAGCGCACACATCGTCCTGAAGAGTCCCAGGAGCAGCCTCATACCCATCTCACCAATCTGTCGATTCGGTTGTAGTGAATCACATCACGACGACGGGCCGCGCCGGAAACGAAGCGACGGCGGCGACCCCCAAGGGGATCGCCGCCGCCGGTCGATCTGTTTTGCTGGCGCCTAGGAGGCAGCCGTGGGAACAGCGCCAAGCACCCGCTGGATGTCAGGCTTCATGGCCTGCAGCTGCTGTCCCCAGTAGGGCCAGTCGTGGGTGCCGCTCTCCGGGAAGTTGAACACGGCGTTGTTGCCACCGGCAGCCAGGTAATCGGTCTGGAACTGCTTGTTGGTGCGCAGCGTCAATCCCTCGAGGAACTTGGCGGGCAAGTTGTTGCCACCCAGGCCCGACGGAGTGCCGTTGCCGCAGTAGATCCACACTCGAGTGCCGTTGGAGACGAGCGTCGCCATGTTGGCCGGGACCATCGGGTCGTTGTACTTCCATGCCGGATCGGTCTCAGCCGGACCCCACATGTCGTTGGCCTTGTAGCCGCCGGCGTCACCCATCGCGGTGTTGATCAAGCCCGGCCACCAGCCCTCGGAGGGGTTCAGGAAGCCCGAGAGGGCGCCCGCGTACTGGAACTGCTGGGGGTGGTGGATGGCCAGCGTCAGCGACGCCGAACCAGCCATCGAGAGGCCGACCGCCGCGGTGCGGGTCGAGTTGACGCCCTTGTTGGCCGCGAGGTAGGCGGGGAGCTCCTGGGTCAGGAAGGTCTCCCAGTTGTAGGTCTGGCAGGTGCCGGACTTCTTGCCGCAGGCCGGCTGGTACCAGTTGGTGTAGAAGCTGGACTGACCGCCAACCGGCATCACGACCGACAGACCGGAACCGTCGTACCACTCGAACGCCTGGGTGTTGATGTCCCAGCCGTTGAAGTCGTCCTGCGCGCGCAGGCCGTCGAGCAGGTACACCGACGGTGAGTTGGGACCGCCGCTCTGGAACTGGACCTTGATGTCGCGGCCCATGCTGGCCGACGGAACCATCAGGTACTCGACCGGCAGACCCGGCTTCGAGAAGGCTCCCGCTGTCGCCGAGCCTCCGACGACGCCAACCAGTCCTGACAGCGTTCCCACCGCCAGGGCGGCAACCGCAGCGCGGCGCGCCATCTTCCCTACGAAACTCATGCTTGTATGGATCCTTTTCGTTTGAATGCCGCACGACAGACCCGCTGCGTGCCGCTGTAGTCAACCACACACGAGGGTGAAAACTCTCTCCCGCATGCGTCGTGCCTGGTCAAATGGTTTAGCTCACTTGGGAAGACGACGTTGGATCCCAACTCACTCGGGCGGTGTATCGCCTCGGCCGTCCCCGGCGTTACACGAGGTCTCGATCACGGGCCCGTCGCAGGCATTCCGGTGTACGGAGGCGCCTTGAGCGGGGGCACCGGCACGCCACATCTGGCCAGGTCATAGCGGGGAACTCGGTCGATCCGGTACTTGGTGAAGGCTGCCGCGTGCAACACGTTGGACAGGAAGCGCTTCGCGCCGAGGGGACCGCGGATCGACGTCAGCAGCGCGTCGGTGTCCGGGCACGTCAACGCCGCCTTCGCCTGGGCGATCCAGTCTTCGTCGAGATAGGGGGGAATGAAGGGTCGCATCGGGAGGAACGGGCCCTCGGCGACGGCCCAGTCGGGAAAGAGGTTCTTGTCGTGGCCGATTCGGGCGTCGTCGAGCCTGGCGGTGTGGGCCGCCAGCGGATTGGCCAGGCCGATCTGGTCGATCACCCGGACGTCGAGCCCCACGTTCATGCCGAGCATGCCGAGGTTGGTGAAGAACACGGTGTGGGGTCCGGTTCGCGACGTGGCGAAGGCGGGCGCGGCACCGACCGGTGGCGGCGGGAGCGGCGGCGGGAGCGCGGGCACGACGTCCCACTGGTCGTAATTGCCCGACGGCAGGAGAAGTGCGCCGTCGGGGGTGTCGTCGATGGCGGCGACGACGGCCCGCATGCGCGGATAGTCCAGATAGTCGGCCGCGGTCAGGGGATGCGCATGGCCGGTCGCCTGGGCATAGAAGCGACGCTCGTCGACGATGCCGGAGGCCGTGACCCGGGTCGCATCGCTACCCAGACCCGGTGAGTTCGCCGCCCACAGGGACCAGCCGACGATCGCCAACCAGAACACCGCCGAGGCACCGGCGAGCAGATAACCCGGACCGCGGACGGTGCGCATGCCGGCCGGCAGGACGACGGGAATCACCGAAATCGGTGCCAGAAGGCAGAACAACGGCGTGAGCAGGACGCGGCCGTGCATGAAGTCGCCGCCCTGGCGCACCCAGTAGACCGCCTGGATCAGACCGCTGCCGGCCATGAAGACGACGACGGCCGTCGGGCTCTGCAGCAGGCTCGTCCACCGACCACGGGTGCGGATGGGCTGACTGCGCTTGCGCCACAACAGGCTTCGCACCCCGAGCAGCAGCAGACCGAGACCACCGAGGAGCACCAGCGGGATCCACAGCAGATAGGGGTGGTTGAAGTTGGTGAGGTAGACGAAACCCTGCGCCCACTTGGAACCCGAGGCGTCCTTGGCCACCGCGGTGCCGGGGACCAGCAGGCCGTAGTAGCCCATCCGGAACACCTGGTACACCACGGGCAGCAGACCGCCCGCCACGACGATGAGCAGCCGCCGGCGCCAGCCGTGAGCCGCGGCGAGCATCATCAGCAACGCCACCCCGCCGACCAGCGCAAGCTCGGGCCTGATCAGGACGCTGAGTCCCGCGAGGAAGGCCAGCGAGCCCTCGAAGACCCGTCCGGTCGCGTTGCCACCGGTCTCGTTGGGTGGGGGCGGATTCACCCGTGGGGCCTGCGACCAGCAGACCATCATCCACCACAGCAAGCCCAGATACGCCAGTATCAAACCGTTTTCGAGCCCGGACGTGGCGAAGTCACGCGCCGGCGGGATCGCGATGTAGACGATCGCCCCGGCCGGCAGCAGTAGCGCCTGCCTGCCGCGCAGCCCGGGTGCGTAGAGCCGTCCGGTGCCGAGCATCACGAACACCATGCCGGCGACGCTGAGCGTCAACGCCAGGGTCAGGACCACGTATTCGAGTTGGAGCGGGCCGCCGATCCAGGCGGCGAACGTGACGAGGTAGGTCCACACCGTGGACGTGTTGGCCTCGACGCGCTCCCCCTGATTGAAGACGGGGCCGTTGCCCGCCAGGAGATTCCGGACGGTGCGCAGGACGATCAGGCCGTCGTCGGCGATCCACCGACGCTGCCAGGCGCCCCACGCGAACAGCGCTCCCACCACCACCACGCCGACCCAGAGGCTGACGCGGACGGTGGGGGTGAAGCGGAAGGCGGGCCAGCGCGCGAACCGGTCCGCCATGCCCTTCCCCGCAGCGTCAGCTGAAGTACGCTGCGGCACCAAGGGATCCGATCAAGGCGATGGCCAAGAACTGCAGGACGTGATCGCGCAGCGCGATGTCCTCGGGCTCGCCTGCCATCCCGCCGTCGACGTCCACCGCGTATCGCAGGATCGCGATGGTGAACGGAATCATCGAGATGGCGAACCATGACCCGTCGGTGATGCGATCACGCTCGAACGCCCACAAGCCGTAACACACCACCACCGCGGTCGCCGACAACGTCCAGACGAAACGCAGGTAGGAGGCGGTGTAGCTCTCGAGCGACTTGCGAATCTTCGCGCCGGTGCGCTCGGAGAGCTGCAGTTCGGCGTATCGCTTGCCCGCCACCATGAACAGTGAACCGAACGCCATGACGAGCAGGAACCACTGCGACAGCGGGATGCCCGCGGCGGCGCCGCCGGCGATCGCCCGGATCAGGTACGCCGACGACACGATGCAAATGTCGAGGACGGCTTGGTGTTTGAGTCCGAAGCAGTACGCCAGCTGAATGGTGAGGTACACCGCGATGACCACGGTCAGGTTGGGCGTGACGAGCCAGGAGACGGTCAGCGCGACGGCCGCCAGCACGACGGCGAGCACGTAGGCCAGCTGCTGCGGGACCACGCCTGCGGCGATGGGCCGGAACCGCTTGGTGGGGTGTGCGCGGTCGGCCTCGACGTCGCGGGCGTCGTTGACCAGATAGATCGACGATGCCGCCAGGCTGAAGCACACGAAGGCGATGCCGACGTCGGTCAGCACCTCGCGGTAGTCGTACTTGACGTCTCCGCCGAAGGCGAACAAGGGCGCGGCGAGCACCAGCAGGTTCTTCACCCACTGCCGCGGCCGCAGTGCCTTGACCAGACCGACGGCGAGGTTCTTCGGCGGGCCCGCCACCGGCGGAGCTTCCTCACTCATGCGCGCTCACCTGTCTCCTTCCGGTCCGCGACCGCCTCGACCGTCTTGGCCACGACCGCGCCGACGGCCACTCCCGTGAGCACGTCGGTGGGGTAGTGCACTCCGAGTACCAAGCGCGACAACGCCATCGGCGGCACCAGCAGCCACGGCAGCGGCAAGCCCGATGCGCGGGCCAGCAGCATGGCCGCAGCGGTGGTCGACGTCGCGTGGGCCGAGGGGAAGCTCAGCCGGCTCGGCGTCGCCACGTTGACCGCGATCGACGGATGGTGGGGGCGCTGGCGCTTGACCACCCGCTTGATGACGACGGCAGCAGCGTGGGCGAGGAACGCGCCGACCCCGGCGGTCAACCACGCCTGGCGGCGCTTCGGTTGCAGCAGCGCCCCGAGAAGTGACACGGCGATCCAGCCGGCGCTGTGCTCACCGAAGTGCGACAGCGCGCGCGCACCGGGCAGGACGCCGGGGCGGCCGGCGAGGGTCGACTGCACCGCGACCAGCGCCGCATCCTCGCCCCGCAGGGTGTCGGTCACCGGGACACTTCCGCCGGAGTCTTCGCCGCGGGCAACAACACGCTCTCCCACTGCTGCGTACTGGTCATCGTCGGCAGCGCACCGCGGTACACGCGGCGCATCCGGTTGAACTTGCGCAGCAGCACGCTCTGTCGCTTGAGCGATTCGCGGAGCAGGTCGAACATCTTGTCGCGATCGCGCTGGCGGTACACGACCCCGCGGCCGTCGGCCGTGGTGACGGTGACCCCGTCCACGCGCGACAGCGAGAACCAGCGCGCGTCCTGCGTGGCGACGTTGATCTGTGGCCGAACGTGATGCTGCGGGTCGTGCGCCTTCAGCTGGTGCAGGACGCCGCGGGAGAGGCGCACCGCGATCGCGACCGGGCTGACCGGAATCTGAACCTTCTTGCGCCAGCGCTTGTCCGACGGCGTGGGCAGCGACGTCGCGCTCGGCAGCACCACGGCGTCGGGGAACTCCGAGCGCATCTTGCGCACCTCGGGGAGCGCCGACTCCAGGATGGAGAAGATGTGGTCCGGGCCGGCGAGGAAGTCGTCCATCGCCTTGTTCTGGATCGCCACCGTCGAATACTCAAGACAGAGAAGGTGTTTGATGGTGGCCTTGAGATGACTGGCGACCAGGCCGGTGACGCTGCCGTCCCAGTGCAGGGCCGCCACCACCAACCGGTTGCGCAAATGGAAGTACGCCTGCCAATCGATGGCGTCGTCCTTGTCGCTCCAGGCCATGTGCCAGATCGCCGCACCGGGGAGAGTCACCGTCGGGTAGCCGTGTTCGCCTGCGCGCAAGCCATATTCGCAGTCGTCCCACTTGATGAACAGGGGCAGCGGCTGGCCCAGTTCTTCAGCGACCGACCGCGGGATCATGCACATCCACCAGCCGTTGAAGTCGGCGTCGACGCGACGGTGCAGCAGCCTGCTGCGGTATTCCTCTTCGTCGTTGAGCCGGAACTTGGCGAAGTTGTGGTCGTACTCCGTGTTGACGGCGTTGGTCCACATGAAGTTGGCCTGGTCGACCATCTCACCCATGACGTGCAGGTGCGACGGCTCCTGCAGGTTGAGCATCTGACCGCCGACCAGAGTGGGAGTCTTGGCGAAGCGGTTGAACGCCAGCGCCCGCAGGATGGAATCCGGCTCGATGCGGATGTCGTCGTCCATGAACAGGATCTGGTCGCAGTCGGTGTTCTTGAGCGCCTCGTACATCACCCGGCTGTAGCCGCCGGAGCCGCCGAGGTTGGGCTGGTCGTGAATGGTCAGCCGGTTGCCAAGGGCCGCAGCAGCTTCGGCGAACCCGGGGTTGTCCTTGGCCTTGCTGGTGCCTTGGTCGGTGACGATCACCGCGGTGATGACCTCGTCGACCAGAGGGTCCGAGGTCAGGGCCGCCAGAGCGTTGACGGCGTCGGCCGGCCGGTTGAAGGTGGGGATGCCGATCGCCACGTTGGGCCGCCCCGGCGCGGGGATGGGCGCGTACCAACCCGCGCTGTGTACCGTCACCTTGCTGTCGGTGGTGATGTCGAACCAGATCCAGCCGCCGTCCTCGAACGGGTCGAGTCCGATCTCGAACTCGGTGACCGAGGGGGTGTCGGGGTCGACGCTCACCGCCTCGGTGCCCCCGACGGTGATGCGGGCCCCGGTGGCCTTGGACCGGTACACGTCGATGCGCGCGCTGCCGGTCAGCTCGACGCGCAGCACCACCGATTCGAGGATGGACCACCGGCGCCAGTAGCTGGCGGGGAAGGCGTTGAAGTAGGTCGCGAACGACACCTCGGACTCGGTGCCGATCTCCAGGGTGGTGCGCGTCGGGGGGTGGGCGCGACGCGCGTTGGTCTCGGATTCCTCGATGTAGAGCTTGCGCACGTCCAGCGGTTCGCCGGGCCGGGGCAAGATGATGCGAGACAGCAGGCTGACGGCCTTGGACTGTCCGGTGTCGAGCGCGCCCGACGGAATGTCACTCATGCTCAGCTGCTTTCTCGGTCTTCGTCGGTCGACAGCGCACTGCCGTCGCGCAGATGCGGCGCCAGCGTGTTGTCGTACATGTTCAGCGCACTGGCGATGGCCATGTGCATGTCGAGGTATTGATAGGTGCCGAGCCGCCCGCCGAACAGGACCCTTCCCGACGCCGTCTCGGCGCGGGCGAGTTCGCGATAGGCCGCGACCATCGCACGGTCCTCGGGGGTGTTGATCGGGTAATACGGCTCGTCGTCGTCCTTGGCGAATCGACCGTACTCACGCATGATCACGGTCTTGTCGGTCGGATAGGACCGCTCGGGGTGGAAGTGCCGGAACTCGTGAATCCTGGTGAACGGCACGTCGGCGTCGTTGTAGTTCATCACCGGCGTGCCCTGAAAGTCGCCGGTGTCCAAGACGTCGGTCTCGAAGTCGAGGGTGCGCCAGCCGAGCCGGCCCGCGGAGTAGTCGAAGTAGCGATCCAGCGGACCGGTGTAGACGACGGGGGCGTCGGGGCTCGTGGCGCGAAGCTCGTCGCGGACGTCGAACCAGTCGGTGTCGAGCCGCACCTCGATGCGGTCGTCGGCGGCCATGTTCTCCAGCCACGCGGTGTACCCGTCGACCGGCAGACCCTCGTAGGTGTCGTTGAAGTAGCGGTTGTCGAAGGTGTAGCGAACCGGCAGGCGGGTGATGTTGCTGGCCGGCAGGTTCGTGGGGTCGGTCTCCCACTGCTTGGCGGTGTAGTGCTTCACGAACGCCTCGTAGAGCGGCCGCCCGATGAGGCTGATCGCCTTCTCCTCGAAGTTCTGCGCGTCCTTGGAGTCGAACTCGGCGGCCTGCTCGGCAATCAGGGCGCGGGCTTCGTCGGGGCTGAAGTACCGGCCGAAGAACTGCGACACGAGGCCGAGTCCCATGGGGAACTGGTAGGACTGCCCGGCGTGCATCGCGAAGACCCGGTGCTGGTACCCGGTGAACTCGGTGAACTGCCGCACGTAGTCCCACACCCTCTGATTAGAGGTGTGGAACAGATGCGCGCCGTACTTGTGGATCTCGATGCCGGTCTGCGGCTCGGGCTCGGAGTAGGCATTGCCGCCGATGTGCGAGCGGCGGTCGAGGACGAGTACGCGCTTGCCGAGTTGGGTGGCCGCGCGTTCGGCGATCGTCAGGCCGAAGAATCCGGAACCGACGACTATGAGGTCGAAGTTGGCCTGGGCAGCGACCCGGGAGGTAGGAGCTGTCATCGGCAGCAAGGGTATCCGACTAGGGGGTCGCGACCCGAATGCGCGCTCGGCCGGTCGTCCGCCCGCGGCAGGTCGCAATTCGCTCACGATTACGCATCAACATCCGGAGCCACTCTGGCATCACCAGTCACAGCCGTACCATCGAACACGTTGCATCAGAACGTCCGCAGTCCATTTACACGGTCCAAGAAGCCACGGTCCGAGAACACACGAGGAGACTTCCGTGCCTAACCGTCGTCGACGCAAGCTCTCGACAGCCATGAGTGCCGTCGCCGCCCTGGCCGTCGCAAGTCCAGTTGCCGCTGTCGCATTGTCCGACATGTCCACCACCAATCAGGCCGCGCCGCAGCACCGCGAGTTCGTGCAGGCCGCCCTGGTCACCGACCTGCCCAGCGAGCTCCTCGGGGCCCTGTCCCAGGGACTCTCGCAGTTCGGCGTCAACCAGCCGAGTGGAATCCTCGGCGGTACCGGCGCCCCCTCGGCGGCCACGCTCACCAGCCCCGGGCTCACCAGCCCCGGCTTGACCGCGCCCGGTCTGACGGCTCCCGCGCTGACCACCCCGGGTCTGACGACCCCCGGCCTGACCACCCCCGGCCTGACGACGCCTGGTCTGACCACCCCCGGGTTGACCACGCCCGGTCTGACCACGCCCGGGCTGACGACCCCCGGCCTCACGACGCCCGGGCTGACTACACCGGGCCTCGCCGACGCCGGCCTCACCAATCCGGGCCTGTCCAATCCGGCTCTGACCAGCCCCACCGCGGCAGTGCCCGGTCTGACGACCCCGGCCGCCAACACCGGCCTCGGCCTCGGCGTTCCAGGTGCCGGCGAGGTCCCGATCGCCGATCCGATCGGACTGGACCCGACCTCGGGCACCTATCCGATCCTCGGCGGCGATCCGGGACTCGGCCTCGGCGCACCGGCGGCCAGCAGTGGCGGCGGCGGATTGCTCGGTGACCTCAACAGCGCTGCGCAGTCCCTCGGCGCCGGCCAGGCGATCGACCTGCTCAAGGGCATGGTCATGCCCATGATCACCGGCGCCATCCAGAAGGGTGCGGCCGGAGCGGCGGCGGCACCCGCCGCGGCCGCAGCGGCGGCTCCGGCGGCCGTCCCCGCCGCCTAGATCCTGCGACGAAACGGCACCGCAGAAGCCATCGGCCCCCCGACGCGGCTCTGCGGTGTCGTTGCGCGCGAGATGGGCCGACGCCACGCCGTGTCGAAACACTGGTAACACCTGACACATACGTAACATCGGGCCGTGTCGTGTCGCCGCCAACTTCCGTCGCTGCTCTTCTCTGCAGTCGCAGCGACCGCGGTGATGATGCCGCTGGCCATGTACGGGTTGCCCGGTGAGGCCGCCCGACCGGTGGACACCTCACCCCTGATCGTCGAGCGTCCCCTGACCGGAGTCGGCGGCGGGGAGACCATCCGCGAACTGCACCAGGACACCCCGTTCGCCATGGTCGCACTGACCGCGGACGACCTCAGCGGAACCTCGGCCAGCGTGCGCGCCAAGAAGGCCGACGGATCGTGGGGCCCCTGGTACGACGCCGAGAACCTCGAGGGCGTCGGCCCCGACGGCGGTGGAATCAAGGGCACCGACCCCGTCTTCGTCGGTCACACCACCGACGTCCAGATCAAGGTGGACCGCTCCGCACCCGACGCCACGCCCGGCCCCCACGCCGCCGGAGCCACGCCCGACCTCGGCTACGTGCCCGCCAACGCCGAGCGTCCACTCGGCCAAGACCTCAAGGCCGTCTTGATCAGCCCGCCTCAGGCACCGGTCGACATCGCCTCGATCCCGCCGGAGGCGGCGACCCCGCCCGGCGTGCCACCCGCCGTCATCGGGCGCGCCCAATGGGGCGCCAACGAATCCGAACTCTGCGGAAAACCCGTGTATGACAACGGTGTTCGCGCCGGGATCGTCCACCACACCGCGGGCAGCAACGACTACGCCCCCGAGGACTCGGCCGGCATCGTCCGCTCCATCTTCGAGTACCACACCCGGACGCTCGGCTGGTGCGACATCGCCTACAACGCACTCGTCGACAAGTACGGCCAGGTGTTCGAGGGCCGCGCCGGCGGGATGGACCGACCCGTCGAGGGCGCCCACACCGGCGGCTTCAACGCCGACACCTGGGGCGTGGCCATGCTCGGCAACTTCGACCTGGTGCCCCCGACCCCGATCCAGCTGCGCACCACCGGACGACTGCTCGGCTGGCGACTGGGCCTCGACCACGTCGACCCGATGGGTTCGGTCACCCTGACCTCCGCGGGCGGGTCGTTCACCAAGTTCCCCGGCGGCACACCGGTCACGCTGCCGACGATCTTCACCCACCGCGACGTCGGCAACACCGACTGTCCCGGCAACGCCGCCTACGCCGCGATGCCGCTGCTTCGAGACACCGCCGCCCACTTCAACACCCCCATCGGACCCCGCGACCTGGCCGACACCCTGCGCGGTGGAGCCATCTACGGAAAGTGGGCGCAGATGGGTGGCGACGCCAGCCCGCTGGGCGCCCCGCAGACGCCTGAGACGCCCGGTGACGGCGCGTCTCGCTACGTCACCTTCGACAGGGGTGCGCTGTACTGGTCCCCCGACAGCGGCGCCGAACCCGTCACCGGTGTGATCTACGAGGCGTGGGGGATGCTGGGCTTCGAACGCGGCGCGCTCGGACTGCCGACCAGCGGCGAGATCCAGGAACCACAGTGGATCGTGCAGAACTTCCAGCACGGGACGCTCAACTTCGACCGCGAGCACGGCACCGTCACCCGCGTCATCGACGGAGTGGAACTGCAGATCCCCCTCGACCCGAGCGAGGCTCCCGTCCAGCTGGAACGCTTCACGCCCATCGGCAACAAGGCCTGAGCGCTACAGCCACCACCGCTCGAGAACGCGCGCCAGCCCGTCGTCGGTGTTGGGGGTGGTCACCTCGTCGGCCGCCGCCTTGGCCTCGGGATGGGCGTTGCCCATCGCGACGCCGAGACCCGCCCAACGCAGCATCGGCACGTCGTTGGGCATGTCCCCGAACGTGATCACGTCCTCGGCCATGATGCCGAGCGGGGTGGCGACCTCCGCGACGCCGGTCGCCTTGCTGATGCCCAGCGGCACCACCTCGATCAGACCGTTGTTGGTCGAGTACGTCAGATCGCCCTGCAGACCGACGTGCGGGGCGAGCGCCGCGGCCATGTCCGCGCTCTTCGCCCCCGCCTTGCGGATCAGCAGCTTGACCGCCGGCGCGTTCAACACGTCCTCGAGCGAGACCTCCGTATTGTCGGGGTTGAGCCAGGCGTGCTCGTACCCCGGCGAGCTCAGGAACTGGGGCGTCGCCGCGTCGTGGGCGCTGCTACCGACGCGTTCCACCGCGAGCCCGGAACCGGGGATGACGCGGCTCGCCACCTCGGCAAGCTCCATCAGCACGTCTACCGACAACGTCCTGGCCCACAGGATCTGATCGGCCGCGGAGTCGTAGAGGACCGCGCCGTTGGCGCACACGGCCATGGGAGCGAAGCCCAACTCCTCGACGACCGGAGGGATCCAGCGCGGCGGCCGGCCCGTCGCCAGCACGAACTTGGTGCCCGCGGCCACCGCGGCCAGTACCGCCGCCTTGGTGCGCGGCGTGACGAGTTCGTGCTCGTCGAGCAGCGTCCCGTCGACGTCGGTGGCGATCAGCAATGGCAGCACTACCGCTCCCCCGAGTCCCGGCGCGCGCGCTCGGCAAGCTCGGCTTCTTCGCGCACTCTGGCCTCTTCCATGGTCGGGGCGCCTCCACCGAGGCGATGCGGCACCCAGTGGGCGCCCTCGGGATGATCGTAGGACTGCTGCACGTCGTCGAGCAGGTCGGCCATCTCCGCACGAAGGTGGCGCAGCAACTCCTCGGCGGGCCCGGTCGGCGCCAGAGCCCGTCCCACCGCGACGGCGACGGGGATCCGATGACGACCCAGGTGTCGCGGATGGTCCTTGGTCCAGATGCGGTGCGCACCCCAGACGACGACCGGGACCACGGGAACCCGCGCCTCGACCGCCATCCGCGTCGCACCCGTCTTGAAGTCCTTGAGCTCGAAGCTGCGACTGATCGTCGCCTCGGGGTAGACGCCGACGAGCTCGCCCTCGCGCAACCGGGCCACGGCCACCGCGTAGGCACCCGCACCCGCGCGACGGTCCACCGGAATGGTCTTGGTGTGCCGAATGAGGAAGTCGACGAACTTCACCCGCTGCATCTCGGCCTTGATCATGAAGCGCAGACGGCGACGACGGTGGGTCGCGGCCAAGGCGGCGGGCAGGAAGTCGACGTAACCGGTGTGGTTGATGGCGATCACCGCGCCACCCTCGGCAGGGATGTTCTGCAAGCCCCGGTAGGTGATACGCGTGCCGGTGACCCGCACGGCGGTCCTGGCCGTGATCTCCAAGATTCGGAAGACCGGCTCCATCGTGCTATTCCGTGGACTCGTTTCGCTGCGCTCGCCGGCTGGCCTTCTCGGCTGCCTCGTCGGCATCCATCTGGTTGGCCTCGGCCAGCGTCGGTGCGCCGCCGCCCATCCGGTGCGGCACCCAGAACTCGCCGGCCGGGTGGTGGCCGTAACTGGTCTGCACCTGCTCGAGGAGATGCTGCATGCGCGAGTGCAGCAACGCGGTCAGCTCGGCGGCCGGCAACGTCGGCATGATCGGCTCGCCGACGGCCACCGAGATGGGCACCTTGGGCCGCCGCATGTTCTTGGGGTGGCCCTTGGTCCAGACGCGCTGGGCGCCCCACACGATGTGCGGGACGATCGGCACGTCGGCGGCGATCGCCATGCGCGCCGCCCCCGACTTGAACTCCTTGATCTCGAAGCTGCGGCTGATCGTCGCTTCGGGATAGACGCCGACGAGTTCGCCCTCCTTCAGGCGCTGGCACGCCTCGGCGAAGGACGCCGCGCCGTTGTCGCGGTCCACCGGAATGTGCCGCAGGCTGCGCATGATCGGACCACTGACCTTGGAGTCGAACACTTCCCGCTTGGCCATGAAGCGCACCTTGCGACCGAGCCCCTGCTCATAGGCGGGCAAACCGGCGAAGGTGAAGTCGAAGTAGCTGGTGTGGTTGATCGCGACCACCGCACCGCCGGTGGCGGGCAGGTTCTCCACGCCGGTGACGGTGAACTTCAGCCCCTGCAGCCGCCACACGCAGCGAGCGAGGGTGATGACGGTTCCGTATACGGGTTCCACGGTGGCCAGCCTAGTGCGTGGCCCCCACCTGACATGCTGCGGAGCGTGAGCTTTCCCCTCGCACCCATCCCCGTTCCCGACGTCGTCGCCCGCATCGCCGCCGGCAGACCGTCACGGGCAGTCTGGGTGAACGAACTCGGCGGTGTCACCTTCTCGATCTCCGAGGACGCATTCGTGAAGGTGTATCCCGCCGAACACGCCGCACTGCTGGACGCCGAGAGCGACCGACTGCGGTGGGCATCGGCGTTCGCCGCCGTTCCACACGTGATCGAGGCGGGACCCGGCTGGCTGCACACCGCGGCACTCCCGGGCCGATCGGCCGTCGACCCACGGTGGGTCGGCCGCCCCGAGGAGGCGGCCCGCGCGATCGGTGCCGGCCTTCGGCGATTTCACGACGTGCTGCCCGTAGACGGGTTTCCCTTCGGCAGACCGTCGTGGGTGCCCGCCGACGCGCCCGCGGCCGATCGTCTGGTGGTCTGCCAGGGGGATGCGTGCGCCCCCAACACCTTGATCGGCGACGACGGTCGATGCAGTGGGCACGTCGACCTGGGTGACCTCGGTGTCGCGGACCGCTGGGCCGACTTGGCCGTCGCGACGATGTCACTGGCGTGGAACTTCGGCACGGTGCACGAGGCGGAGTTGTTCGCGGCATACGGCGTCACCCCCGACCACGACCGCATCGCCTACTACCGCGGGCGCTGGGCGCAGTAGACCGACCGGCCCCGGTAGGATCGGCGGTACGCAAACCCCGCAGGGAAGGCAATACGTGCAGGTCACAAGCGTCGGACACGCAGGATTCCGGATCGACACCGCCGCCGGAAGCATCCTCTGCGACCCCTGGGTCAACCCGGCGTACTTCGCGTCGTGGTTCCCGTTCCCCGACAACAGCACGCTGGACTGGGACGCGCTCGGCGACTGCGACTACCTCTACGTGTCCCACCTCCACAAGGACCACTTCGATCCCGCGCACCTGACGGCGCACGTCAACAAGGACGCCGTGGTGCTGCTGCCGGACTACCCGGTGCCGGACCTACGCCGCGCCCTGGAGGCCCTGGGCTTCCACCGGTTCTTCGAGACCACCGACTCGACCAAGCACCGGGTGAGCGGCCCCAAGGGCGATCTCGACGTGATGATCATCGCCCTGCGCGCCCCCGCGGACGGCCCGATTGGCGACTCGGGGTTGGTCGTCTCCGACGGAGAGACCGTCGCGTTCAACATGAACGACGCCCGGCCCACTGATCTGGAAACCCTGGGCGACCAGTTCGGCCACGTGGACGTGCACATGCTGCAGTACTCGGGCGCCATCTGGTACCCGATGGTCTACGACATGCCGGCGCGGGCCAAGGAGGCGTTCGGCGTCCAGAAGCGTCAGCGCCAGATGGACCGCTGCCGGCAGTACATCGCCCAGGTCGGCGCCACCTGGGTGGTTCCGTCCGCCGGACCGCCCTGCTTCCTCGACGACGACCTACGCGATCTCAACGACGATCACGGCGACCCGGCCAACATCTTCCCCGATCAAGTCGTCTTCCTCGACCAGATGCGCACCCACCGCCACGACCGCGGACTATTGATGATCCCGGGTACGGTTGCGGACTTCACTGCGTCGCAACTCAATTCGCTGATTCATCCGGTCGACGACCCGGAGACGATCTTCACGGTGGGCAAGGCCGCCTACATCGAGGAGTACGCCCGGCGGATGGCACCGGTACTCGCCGCGGCCAAGGCCTCGTGGGCACCCGCCGAGGGCGAACCGCTGCTGGAGCCGTTGCGGGCCAAGTTCGAGCCGATCATGTTGCAGAGCGACCAGATCTGCGACGGCATCGGCTATCCCGTCGAACTCCGAATGGGGCCGGAGTCGGTCGTCCTGGACTTCCCCAAACGCACGGTGCGCGAACCGATCCCCGACGAGAAGTTCCGTTACGGGTTCGAGATCGCGCCGGAGTTGGTCCGCACGGTGCTGCGCGACGACGAGCCGGACTGGGTCAACACGATCTTCCTGTCCACCCGGTTCCGGGCTTGGCGCGTCGGCGGCTACAACGAGTACCTCTACACGTTCTTCAAGTGCCTGACCGACGAGCGCATCGCCTACGCCGACGGTTGGTTCGCCGAAGCGCATGACGACTCGGCGTCGATCACGTTGGACGGCTGGGAGATTCAGCGTCGCTGCCCACACCTCAAGGCAGACCTGTCGAAGTTCGGTGTCGTCGAGGGCACCACGCTGACCTGCAACCTGCACGGGTGGGCGTGGAACCTGACGAACGGCAAGTGCTTGACGTCGAAGGGACACGAGCTGCGGAGCGCCAAGGCGTGAGCGGCGAGGGGACCTACGACGACGGGCTGGTGCAGTTGGATCGTCACGCGATCACCCTGCGGCGGTACCACTTTCCCTCGGGCACCTCGAAGGTGATCCCGCTGCGGTCGGTTCGCGGCTATCAGGTCGAGTCTCTTGGTCTGGCGCTGAACCGCTTCCGCATCTGGGGCAGTTCGGATCTGCGACGCTGGCTGCCACTGGACGTCTGGCGGCCGATCAAGTCGACGATGGTGACCCTCGACGTCCCGGGCACGCGTCCCAGCCCGGCGTGTACCCCGTTGCGCGCCAAGGAATTCGTTGAGTTGCTGGACCGGTTGCTGAAGGACTAAGCCCCCTGGGCGGCGACCCTGGCTCGCTCCCTGAACGAGGCCACCACGCCGCCGTCGACGAGGATGTCGGTGCCGGTGAGATATCCGGCCCTGTCGCTGGCACAGAAGGCGAAGAGTTCGGCCATCTCCTCGGCGTTGCCCCAGCGCGGCACCGCGAAGTCGGCGACGATCGACCCCGCGCCGTTGCGCTCCTCGAGCCTGCCCATCTCGGTGTCCACCGAACCGGGCGAGACGGACACGATCCGATGCCCCCGTGCGTTGAACCGCTCGGCCCGAGATGCGCTGTACCACCGAACGAAACCCTTGCTGACCGCGTAGGCGAAACTGGACCTCGACGCCTCGGGCATGGCGTCGCACGCCGAGCGGACACGAGCCAAGAACGCTTCCTCGTCGTGCAGGGCGAGCGGAAACGCCGCCGTGGGGACGAGTTCCTCGGGAATCAGGGACGCCGCCATCGAAGCCACGTTGACGATCGCCGCCCCCTCTGGCGCACTCTCGTGAAAGGCCTCGCCGACGCGCAGCGTGCCGAGCGCGTTGGTCCTCGTCACGAATTCGGCATCACCCATGCTGGGGCTCACGCCGGCGGTGTGGATGACCGAGACGATCCTTCCGAGACCCGCTGCGGTGGAGAACGTCTCGGCGACCTCCACCCGGTCGGTGACGTCGCATCTGACTGCCGTCACCGCGATGCCCGATCCGCGGAGCGTCGCGGCCGCACGGTCGAGTCGGTCCTGGCGGATGTCGCACAGCACGATCGCGTGCTCCCGACCGACGATTCTCGCCGTGGCCAGACCCATGCCGCCGCCACCGCCGGTGATCACCGCCACCCGAGTCGGCGGCGTCAATGCTTCTCCCGCAGCACGGTCGCCTCGAGCAACCGCTGCACCTGCCGGGTGGCGGCCTTCTCCACCGCCGACCACGCGCGATGACCGGCGGTCGGCGGGCGCCCCGGCCGCACCGACACCACGTCACCCACCCGGACCAGTCCGGGGCGCGTCACGTCGGCGTAGACGCCGAGGAAGCGGTTCGTCCGCTCGGCGAGCTGCCGGGTGATGCGACCGTCGCGGTCCAACCCCCGTTGAGGCCTGGTGGCAACCACGCAGCGGATGGTCGGGATCGTGACGTGCAGTGCGGCTGAACCGATTTCGATGTCACCGCCCACCCACGCCGCCTCGGGGTAGTCGGCGTCCGAGAGCCCGGCGTCGACGAGGACGTTCGGCCGGAACCGCCGTACGTCGTGTGGCGCGTCGTCACCGGCCAGCGACGCCAGGCTCGACGTGCTGAGCACGTGCACGGGCGCCAGGTCGACGAAGGTGCCGGGCGGGGTGGAGAACCTGGCCAGGGTCACGATGTCCTTGGTGCTGAACACCGACGTGTCGGGCAGATCCTCGGTGTCGTCGAGCCCGAAGTCCTTGCGCACCTGCGACGCCCGGAAGTTCGCCAGCGACGTCGACGTCGACATCCGGTGCTGGCTGGTGTCGTCGGCGGGCGGCAGCGCGACCAGTCGCACGTCGCGGCCGGCCAGGTCTGAGAGCAACCCGTGCACCGCGTCGTCGGAACTCGAGCACTCGGTGCCGTCGGGGAAGGTGATCGTCACCTCGGGCACGTCGCCCGGTCCGGCATTCGGGCCCGGGTCGGACACGTAGGCGGCCGAACACCCGAGCAGGGCGGGGATTCGGCGTGCCGACGCGGTGACGCCCTTCTCGAGATCGCGGACCGCCCACAGCCGATCGGCGTGCACGCCGCGCCGGTCGACGCGCACCTCCTCGACCCGCCGGCCGCCCATGGACTTGACCGGGAAACGCCACAACTGCGACACCACGACGTCGGCCATCGGTCCTCCTAGCGGGACGACACCAGTTGGCGCAGTTCGGAATGAACATCGGACTCGGTGTCGTACACCCGCACGATCGCCTCGTCGCCGGGCTGCAGGAACGTGGACTCGCCGAGCTTGGTGTACCGGGTGGCCCCGATCCCGATCAGGACCGTCGACGGATGACCGGCCGCGACCATCAGCGCCCCGACGTCCTCCAGCGGGGTTTCGTCGGCGCCCTTCTGGTTGGCCAACCGCTCGGTGACCCAGTCGAGCAGCACCTCGCCGTAGTAGGAGTAGCCCAGCAGCGGGCTGTCGACGCCGTAGCCGTGTTCGTTGCCGTCGGCGGTGCGCAGATCGCACACCAGGCGCAGGGTCGAGGTCGGACCGTCGGGGGTCAGGTCGCCGATGTCGAAGAACCGCGCGGCCACCCCCTTGGAGGCCGGCCCCCAGTTCTTCTTGTCACTGATCTTGCGGGCACCTGGCCGGCGGATCGAGCAGTCGTTGAAGGCGCCGAGGGCGAACGGCTGCAGCGCCGAGACGGTGTCGCCGTTCCAGCTCACGTGGCACGCCAGCCCGACCTCGGGTTCGATCTGCAGGTTGAGCGGGCTGTCGCTCTCCGGCAGCAGGATGCCGTCGTGAGACAGCGGGAACTGGCCCAGGACGCCGTCCGAACCTGGTGCGTACCAAGGGAAGATGCCCTTCGGCGCCTCGCCCTCGCTGGAGACGTTGACGAAGTCGGCGGCCTCGCCCGCCTGCTCGAGGTGCCCGGCGAAGTTACCGGCCACCCCGAACCCGAACCACGAGTGCATGTCGTCGAGGTCGAGGTCGACCGTCTTGAGATCCGTCACTGGGTCTTCACGGTGTGAGCACCGACCTTCCGACGTAGGGCACCAATGCCTCGGGAACGCGGACACTGCCGTCCGGCTGTTGGTGATTCTCCAGGATGGCGACGATCCAGCGGGTCGTTCCGAGCGTTCCGTTCAAGGTGGCGGCGATCTGGGGCTTGCCGTTCTCGTCGCGGTATCGGGTGGCCAGTCGCCGCGCCTGGAACGTGGTGCAGTTCGAGGTCGACGTCAGTTCCCGGTAGGTCCTCTGGGTGGGCACCCAGGCCTCGCAGTCGAACTTGCGGGCGGCCGATGAGCCCAGATCGCCTGCGGCGGTGTCGATCACCCGGTAGGGCACCTCGATCAGGGCGAGCATCCGCCGCTCGAGGTCCAGCAGCCGCTGATGTTCGGCCTCGGCGTCCTCGGGCTTGCAGTAGACGAAGGCCTCGACCTTGTCGAACTGATGCACGCGGATGATGCCGCGGGTGTCCTTGCCGTAGCTGCCGGCTTCGCGGCGGAAGCACGACGACCAGCCTGCATAGCGCAGGGGCCCGTCGGAGAGGTCGAGGATCTCGTCGGAGCGATAGCCCGCCAGCGGCACCTCCGAGGTGCCGACGAGATACATGTCGTCGGCCTCGAGGTGGTAGATCTCCTCGGCATGCGACCCGAGGAAACCGGTGCCCGACATCACCTCTGGGCGCACCAGTACGGGCGGGATGACCAGCGTGTGGTCGTTCTCCGTCGCGAGCTTGACCGCGAGTTGCATGATCCCGAGCTGCAGCAGCGCGCCGTACCCGGTCAGGAAGTAGAAGCGCGAGCCGGAGACCTTGGCCCCGCGCTCCATGTCGAGCAGACCCAGCGACTCGCCGAGTTCCAGATGGTCCTTCGGATCGTCGATGGCGGGCGGTTCCCCAACGGTGTCGAGCACCACGAAGTCGCTCTCACCGCCGGCCGGCACCCCGTCGAGGATGACGTTCGAGATCGCCATGTGCGCGGCCGTGAAGGCGGCCTCGGCGGCGGCCTGCTCCACTTCGGCGGCCTTGACCGCCTCGGCAAGCTCCTTGGCCCGGGCCAGCAACGCCGGGCGATCCTCGGCGGAGGCGGCCCCGACGGCCTTGCTCGCCGCCTTCTGCTGGGCCCGCAGGTCGTCGGCGGTGGAGATCGACGAGCGCCTCGTCGCGTCGGCGGCGAGCAGCACGTCGACGAGGGCGGGATCCTCACCCCGCGCCCGTTGCGACGCGCGGACCCGGTCGGGATCTTCACGTAGCAGCTTGAGGTCGATCACGAAGGAAACCCTACGTTCGGCGGCTCGTTCCACCGACGCCGGGGCACAACCACATAACGTTACAACTGCATCTCTTGTCACACGACTTGGCTCGCCTGTCACAATGGACCGGATGTTGGATGCACCCCATGACGCCGAACCGCGCGCAGACGAGGCCGCAGCGCCGTCGCGCCGACCGGCGTGGTGGCAAAGTCTGCAGGCCGAGTCCACGCGGCGAGCCCTACTGCTGACGGCCCTCGGCGGCCTTCTGATCGCCGGCGTGATCACCGCGATCCCCGGTGGTGACCGCAGCGGCCTCCCCGTCGGACTCAACGCCGGCGCCACCGCACTGGGCGGCGGCTCTCGCGGCAACGCCACGTTCGACGACGCCGTCCGTGGCACCTGCCTGAACTGGCCCGAGCAGGTACCCGACGCCGCGCAGATCGTGGACTGCAAGGACGAGCACCGCTTCGAGGTCGCCGACCGCATCGACATGAGGACCTTCCCGGGCACCGAATACGGCCCCGACGCCGCCCCGCCGAGCGAGGCGCGCATCCGTCAGATCAGCCAGGAACAGTGCCAGGCCGCGGCGCGGCAGTACCTCGGGGCGAAGTACGACCCCAACGGCCGGTTCAGCGTCAGCCTGGTCTGGTCCGGCGACAAGGCGTGGCGCCAGGCCGACGAGCGCCGCATGCTGTGCGGCCTGCAGCTGGCCGGTCCCGACGGTCACCAGCTCGCCTTCACCGGCAAGGTCGCCGACAACGACCAGTCGAAGGTGTGGCCCGCAGGCACGTGCCTCGGCATCGACCCGGCCACCAACCAACCCACCGACATCCCGGTCGACTGCGCGAAGCCGCACGCCATGGAGGTCACCGGCGCGGTCGACCTCGCCGGAAAGTTCCCCGGACCCGTGCCGCCGGACGGCGATCAGGACCAGTTCGTCAAGGACGCGTGCACGAAGATGACCGATGCGTACCTCGCGCCGGTGGCGCTCCGCAAGACCACCCTCACGCTCATCTACAGCACGATCTCGCTGCCCAGTTGGACCGCCGGCAGCAAGCAGGTGTCCTGCAGCATCGGCGCGACGCTCGGCAACGGCGGTTGGTCGACCCTGCTGAACAGCGCCAAGGGACCGTTGCTGATCAACGGGCAGCCCCCGGTCGCCGTCCCGGACATTCCGGAGGAGCGGCTGGACCTGCCGCCGATCCCGCTGCCCTCGGTGGACACCTCGTCGCAGACGTCGTCGCAGATCGACCTCAGCGACCAGGGCAGTTCGAGCAGCAGCTCCAGCAGCTCGGGCAACCAGGGCAACGACCACATGCCTGGTCAGCAGCAAGCCACGCAGACGCAGAGCACGCAGACCGAGAGCACCTCGACCTCGGGCGCGCCGCCTCCGCCGCAGGGCAACACGTTCCTCAACGGTCCGCCCCCTCCGCCTGCTGCGCCAGGACCGCAGGGCGACGGCGGTCTGCCACCGCAGGACGGCCCGCCACCGCCACCGCCCGCGGGAGACCCGGCCGCGCCGCCCGCACCCGTGATTCCGGTCGTCCCGGGCCCACCGCCCGGGCAGTAGCGGCGATGGCCGTCCAGATGAGCTCGCAGAGGTTCGACGAGCTCGTGTCCGACGCGCTCGACGAGATCCCGCCTGCCCTGGCGAAGGCGATCGACAACGTCGTCGTCCTGGTCGAGGACCGCCACCCGGAGGAGCCCGACCTCCTGGGCCTCTACGAGGGGGTGGCGCTGACCGAACGCGACTCGACCTACTTCGGCTCGCTGCCGGACACGATCACGATCTATCGCGAGGCCTTGCTCGACATCTGCGACACCGAGGGTGACGTCGTCGACGAGGTGACCGTGACCGTCATCCACGAGATCGCCCACCATTTCGGCATCGACGACGAGCGGCTCCACGAACTCGGTTGGGCCTGAACCACTTCGGGGGCGAGCGGAGCGACGGGGGGTTTACCGGGCGCGTTGACCGGGTGTCGTCGGTGGGCGGTGCTACAACTGAGGCATGTCGGATGTCTGTCGCGAGTGTCGGGAGGACCTCGAACACTGCCACGGCACCCTCGTGCACCACTTTCCGTCCACCGCCTCGTTCCACGTCGAGTGCACCGAGGACTGCGGCATGGCCGACGGCCTGCACTCCTTCAGCGTCGACTGCGAGGCGGTCGGATGCACGTGCGGGGTGACGATCGTCGCGTCCGCGGCTTCCTGAGCCCGGTCAGCCCATCGGATCGGCGTCGTGCGCCGAGTCGTCGACCGGATGCTCGACCGGTTCGAACGGCGGCGTGTGCGGGCCCCACTGCAGACAGCTCCACCGGCCGTCGGTGATCGGACTCAACACGACGCACTCGGTGTTGGCGAGGTGATGTTCGATGGCGAAACCCGGGTCGACGCCCGCCAGTGCAGCGCCGACCAGCCGGATCGCGGCGCCGTGGCTGACCACCACGATGTCGCCCACCCAGGCATGGTCGTCGAGGAAGCGCAGCCGTAGCTGGTTGATCACCGGGACGTAGCGGTCCAACACGTGCTGAGCGCTCTCACCGCCGGGCATGGAGATGTCGAGCTCGCCGTTCTGCCACAGCCGGTAGATGCCGTTGAACTCCTCGTGCGCATCGTCGTCGCTGCGGTCCTCGAGATCACCGGCCTGCACCTCGTGGATGCCGTCCAGCTCGACGGCGTCCAAGCCGAGGTGTTCGCCGATCTCGGTGGCCGTCTCGATCGCGCGCAGCGCCGTGGAGTGCGCCAACAGCCCGACGGGACGTTCGAGGGATCGGGCGAAGGCCCGCGCCTGATCGTGCCCCAGGTCGGTCAGCGCCGCGCCGGGAGGCCGGGTGTCGAGCCGGCGGGCGACGTTGCCATGCGACTGGCCGTGGCGGACGAGGATCAGTCGACCGGTCATCGGGTGCGCCCCTCTCGCAGTGCGGCCAACCACTCGGATGCCTCGTCGGTGACCGGCGGTGTCGCACCGACGGCGGTGCCCGTCGACCATGAACCCAGATATCTCACGTCCGCACAACGTCTGTGGAGCGCGCGAAGTGCCTCGGCGACGGGATCGTCGTCGACGTGTCCCACGCAGTCGAGGAAGAAGAAGTACGTGCCCAGCTCGACGCGGGTCGGCCGCGACTCGATGCGGACCAGGTCGATGTCGCGGATGGCCAGTTCGGTCATCGCCGCGACCAGCGCGCCCGGCACGTTGTCCAACCGCAGGACCACCGACGTGCGGTCCGCGCCCGTACGCGCCGGCGGCGGAGCCGGGGGCCCGACCAGGACGAATCGCGTTCTGGCATTCGGTTCGTCGACGACGCCGTCGGCCAGTGTGGCCAGTCCGAGCCGCCGGGCGGCCAGCGCCGTGCTGACGCCGGCGTCGGCCCGAGCGTCGGCGACGTCGTGGGCCGCGGCGGCGTTGGACGTGGTCGGCACGGTGCGGGCGTCGGGAAGGTGTTCGGCCAGCCACCGCTTGACCTGTGCCGCGGCGACGGGAAAGGCCGCGACGGTCCGGACGGCCGACGCGGGGGTGCCGGGGCGGACGGCGATGCTGAACGCGACGTCGAGGGTGTGCTCGGCGAAGATCTGCAGCGGCGTGCCCGCGGCCAGGCTGTCCATCGTCGGGACGACCGAGCCCTCGATGGAGCTCTCGATCGGGGCGCAGGCGTAGTCGGCGGCCCCGCTGCGTACGGCGGCCAGGGCGCCGTCGGCGCTGTCGCGGGGAACCGGCTCGACCTGGGACGGGTCGGGAATGACGCCGGCCTCGGCCATCTGCAGCAACGCCGCCTCGGTGAAGGTCCCCTCAGGACCCAGGTAGGCGACGCGTGGCACGGGGTCAACCCTATCGGCAGCCGACGCCGCGCCAGGAGAACCACGTCGTGAACACTTGCACCGCCCAGTGAGGCTAGCCTAAGTTAGGGTTACCTCACTCGACGGAAGGCAGGCGCGATGCTCGGCGACGCGACGACAGGAACCGCCATGGTGGCACCCACGACGGCCGAACGCATACGAAGCGCGTGCGCTCGCGGCGGGAGCGCCATCCTGGCCACCGACGGCGTCGACCCAACCTCCACACCCGTGCATCATCTGCTCGACGACGGGTCGTTCGCCGTCATGGTGCCCGCCGGGGGACCAATGGCCGCGATGTCGGTCGCCGCGGGTGCCGCCGGCGTGCAGGCGGTGCTGGAGATGACCGACTACGCGCCGCTGCCCCTGCGCGAACCGGTGCGGTCGTTGGTGTGGATCAGCGGCAGGCTGTTCGACGTCCCTGCACCCGGCCTGTCCGGACTGCTCGACCTCATCGCCGAGAAGAATCCCAATCCCGCTCTGCTGCAGGTCAACACCGACGCCGAGGGGGCCGACACCGCCTACACCCTGGTGCGGCTCGAGATCGACTCCGTGGTGGTGGCCGACTCGACCGGAGCCGAGTCGGTGGATGTCGGCGCCCTCCTCGACGCCCGACCCGATCCGTTCTGCGCCATGGAGTCCGGATGGCTGCAGCACCTCGAGTCGGCCCACCGCGAGGTGGTCGACCGCCTGGCCAATCGGCTGCCGGCCGCGCTGCGACGCGGTCACGTCCGGCCGCTGGCGCTGGACCGCTATGGCGTCCAGCTCCGCGTCGAGGCCGAGGACGGCGACCACGACGTCCGGCTGCCCTTCGCCAAGCCGGTCGACGACGTCCCCGGACTCAGTCAGGCCATTCGCATCCTGATGGGTTGTCCCTTCCTCAACGGGTTGCGCGCCCGCCGGATCTGACGGCACGAGCTCCGATCGGGCCGGGCGGCTACCGTAGCTCCGGTGACGGGCCCGACCGACGACCTCCTGCCCGATCCCGGCAAACGAGAGATCCGCCTCGAGATCGCCGTCGTCCTGGCCGTCACCTTCGGGCTGTCCGCCTACACGGCACTCGTCAGTCTGATCGAAGCCGTCCTGCTCGGCCTCTCGGGTCAGAAGGTGACGCTGAACCGCAGGCTGTCGCCGATCGACCTCATCAACTTCGCGCTCAACCTGGCCTCGGTCTTCCAGCTGATCGCCTGGGGACTGCTCGGCCTCTACCTGTTGTGGCGCAGCGGATACGGGCCCAGCAGCGTCGGCCTCGGCCGGTTTCGCTGGCGTCCGGACCTGCTGGGCGGGCTCGGCCTCGCGGCGCTCATCGGCATCCCCGGTCTGGCCCTCTACGTCGCAGGGCGCGCGCTCGGCATCGGGGTGGCCGTCGTGCCGTCCGAACTCGGCGACACGTGGTGGCGCATTCCGGTCCTCCTGGCAGTGGCGTTCGCCAACGGCTGGGCCGAGGAGGTCGTCGTCGTCGCGTTCCTCATGACGCGGCTGCGGCAGCTCGGCCTCTCCCCTGCAGTCGTGCTGGTGGCCTCGAGCCTGCTGCGTGGCGCCTATCACCTCTACCAGGGGTTCGGCGCGGGCGTCGGCAACATCGCGATGGGCCTCGTATTCGGCTACGTCTGGCGGCGAACCGGTCGACTGTGGCCGCTGATCGTGGCGCACGGCCTCATCGACGCGGTCGCCTACGTCGGATACGCGTTGCTCGCCGGACACCTCGGTTGGCTGGGGATCAAGCCCTGACCTCGGGCGTCGAGGGCACGTACATTCAGACCGTGAGCGAGAACCGGCCGCCCGATCCGCGGCGACCCCGGCCACCGCAGGAGGCGTCGCAGGTCATCCGCCGCGATCCGAGCTACCGGCCGCCGCCGAGACGACCGCCCGACGCCACCCAGCCGATCGCCCCGCCGAGGCAGCGACCCGCGCCACTCCCACCGCCGCGCCGGCCTCCCCCGCCGCGTCGACCGGTGCAAGCGGCACCGCCACCCACGATCGCACCCCCGGCCCGCGCACCCAGAGTCCGCGCACCCAAGCGCAGGCGGCATTGGGGCCGCATCCTGATGACGGTCGTTCTGCTGGCAGTCGCGGCGACGGTCGGCGCCGCCGTCTGGGTCGACACGTCGCTTCACCGCGTGCCCGCCCTCACCGCGCTACCCGACCGTCCCCCCGCCGACAGCGGCACCACCTGGCTGCTGGTCGGCTCCGACAGCCGCCAGGGGCTGACCGACGAGCAGCAGTCCGAACTCGCCACCGGAGGAGACCTCGGCAACGGTCGCACCGACACGATCCTGCTGGTCCACGTGCCCGGTCTGGGATCCGACGTGCCGACCACGATGGTGTCGATCCCGCGCGATTCCTACCTGCCGATCCCCGGCTTCGGTGAGGACAAGGTCAACGCGGCGTTCGCGCTCGGCGGGGCGCCGTTGCTGGCGCAGACCGTCGAACAGGCCACCGGGCTGCGGCTCGACCGTTACGCCGAGATCGGCTTCGACGGTTTCGCGACCATGGTCGACGCCGTCGGCGGGGTGACGATGTGCCCGTCGGAACCAATCGACGATCCGCTCGCGGGCGTCGACTTGGCCGCCGGTTGCCAGAAGCTCGACGGCCGCAACGCGCTGGGATACGTCCGATCCCGGGCCACACCGCGCGCCGACCTGGACCGGATGACCCACCAGCGCGAGTTCATGGCGGCACTGATGCAACGTGCGAGCAGTCCGGCCGTCCTGTTCAACCCCCTGCGCTGGTATCCGATGACGCACGCGGCGTCCGGCGCGGTCACGGTCGACACCGGCGCGCACGTCTGGGACCTGGCGCGGCTCGCGTGGGCACTGCACGGCAAGGTCACCACCACCACCGTGCCGATCGGCGAGTTCACCAGCAGCGACTCGGGTTCGGTCGTGGTGTGGAACACCGACGCCGCCACCCGGCTGTTCCACGCGATGGCCACCGATGCCGCGGTGCCCCAGGACGTTCTCGACGCGGCCACCGGTTAGCCGACCCTTTGTTTGCCGGGGTACTTAGCAAACCCGCGTCGAGCGCCGTCGTGCTCGGCGGGTCGATTAGGGCAACCTCGCCTTAATTAGTCAGACCTTTGATGACAGTGGTCCTTGACCTGCACTAGCGTCATCGCCATGAGCGAATCTGCCACCCACGAGACCAAGTTCCACCACCTGCTACAGGAGCAGATCCGCATGGAGTTCACCGCTTCGCAGCAATACACCGCGATCGCCGTTCACTTCGACGCCGCCGATCTCCCCCAACTCGCGAAGCACTTCTACGCTCAGGCCCTCGACGAGCGCAACCACGCGATGATGCTCGTCCAGTACCTCATCGACCGCGACGTCGAGGTGGAGATCCCCGGCACCGACGCGGTGCGCAACGCGTTCACCACGCCGACCGAGGCGCTGCGCCTCGCGCTCGAGCAGGAGCGGACCGTCACCGAGCACATCAGCCGCCTCGCCGCCGTCGCCCGTGACGAGCACGACTACCTCGGCGAGCAGTTCATGCAGTGGTTCCTCAAGGAACAGGTCGAGGAAGTCGCGCTGATGACGACTCTGGTCCGGGTCAGCGAGCGCGCCGGTGCCGACCTCTTCCACCTGGAGGACTTCGTCGCCCGCGAGATCGGCGCCGAAGAGGCCGACGCGACCGCTCCCAAGGCCGCCGGCGGCAGGCTCTAAGCGCCGTCCGGCCGGGCCTCGGTCAACCCGTTCTGCAGCCAGTCCTTGGTGCGGCCCGGGTGATTGGTGGCTACCCACGCCACCCCGACCTCGCGGCAGTAGCGCACGTCCTCGTAGTGGTCCACGGTCCAGCAGTACAGCGCCCTGCCGTGGGCAGCGGCCCGGTCGACGAGTTCGGGGTGCTCACGCAGCGTGGCGATCGACGGTCCCACCGCGGTGGCGCCGACCGTCGTCGCCGCGCTGCCGCCCAGGTAGCGCGACGTGTCACCCAGCAGCACCGTCGGCAGCATCGGTGCCGCCCGGCGGATCCGCCACACCGCGGCCGCCGAGAAGGAGATCACCACGGCCCGGGAGAGATCAGCCGACGCTGGTGACGCGATGCCGTAGCGGTGCAGCAACGCCAGCACCTTGCTCTCCACCAGTGCGCCGTAGCGGACGGGGTGCTTGGTCTCGATGAAGATCTTGACCGGCCGGTTCCAGTCCAAGACCAGCCCGAGCAGGTCGTCGAGGGTCAGCAGCCCCGTCTCGCCTTGCCCGCCCTCGGCGGTCGCGCTGGAATGCCAAGCGCCATAATCGAACTCACGCAATTCGGCGAGCGTCATGTCGCTCACCAGACCGGTGCCGTTCGACGTTCGGTCGATGCGCCGGTCGTGGACGCACACGAGGTGACCGTCGCGCGTGAGGCGCACGTCGCACTCGACGCCGTCGGCGCCTTCCTTCAGCGCAAGCTCGTAGGCCGCGACGGTGTGCTCGGGGCGTTCTGCCGATGCGCCCCGGTGCGCCACCACGAACGGGTGGCCGCCCACTGCCCCGTCGGCCGAAGTCATGTGCTGATGATGCCCGATGCCGCCGGTTGCTTCTGGTCCGGCTCCGCGTGAGTCGCGGTTTCGGCTTCGTCGTCGAGCGGCTCGGGGTCCGCGGGGGGTTCCGGTGACGGCGTGGAGTCGTTCCGAGGGCCGTCGGCGACGACCACCCAGCGCTTCGTGGGCCGCTGGTCGACGCCGGGAGAATGCTCGAACCCCTGGTACATCCGCACGGTCAACAGCAGAGCGGCGAGTGCGGCCAGGTAGGCAATCGTGATGGCGACCGTGTTGTTGGCGATGCCTTGGGAATCGGTGGTGAAGCTCGTCGCGAACGAGAACGCCGACACCAGGAAGCTGACCCACCACGCGCACCACCACACCACGATCGGGGTGCGCAGCCAGGACAGCCGCCCCTCGACTCTGGCGAGCTCCAGGACGAACACCGGCGCCCAGACGAGGTTGACCACGGGCACCAGACAGCACACCCAGAGCTGCCACGCGGGACGCGGATCCTCGGCGCCATGCGCGGCGTAGGTGCTCGCGCGCCGAACGATCAGCCAGTTGGTCAGCACCACGGTGGTGGCGATCAACGCGAAGAACACCAGCACGCTGGCGGCGACCCCGGCCCAGGTGGCCGCGCCGGCCACGATCGGGTTGAGCAACCGGGAGCGGTTCCACAGCAGCAATGCATAGTTCGCGAGGTGGACGACCACGGCGAACACCAACGCCAGAAGGGTGATCACCACGGTGGGCTGAACCATGCGGGTGGACGTCCTGGGCGGCTCGGCCGCCGCCGCGGGCGCCGGCGGGTCGAACCGGTCCTGCAGACCCCACCGGGGGATCACCGCGTACCTGGGCGTCGGCCCCAGGGGGCGAGACGTGCGACGGGGAGGCGGCGGCGCTCCCGGCCGCACCGCGATCCAGCGGTAGCCGGCGGGCAGACGTTGCGACGGACCGGCGGCCCCCGGCTTGGACGCATCGGACCGGGCCGCCCACTGCGGCGCCTGCTCGGTGGTCGGCGGCAGGAGCGAGCCCTGACAGCGCGGGCACCAGACGCGCTGACGGTCGCGGACGTTCCACCGCGTGCCGCACCGCGAACAAACCTGGATCACGCGACCAGCCTACGGTTCCTCAGACGCTGCCCGCTGAGCCGTCGTCTGTGACGACCGCTCGCCCGGCCGCGGCCCACGCCGCCATCCCGCCCGCGACGTTCTGCGGCTCGTAGCCGTTGCGCGCCAGCCATTGGGACACCCGCATCGACCGCCCGCCGGCGTGGCACACCACGTACAGCGTCGCGTCGGGGTCGATCTCGCCGACGCGCGCCGGCACGTCACCCATGGGGATGTGCTGGGCGCCCTGCACGTGCCCTCGCTGCCATTCGTCGTCCTCGCGGACGTCGAGGAGCACCACCGACTCGTCGAAGGTCTCGGGGACGTCGGCGATCTGGACCTCTCCGACCGTGTCGTCAGTCACTGCCCACTCCTTGCTCGTCGCGGCTTCGGATGCCTCAATGCTGGCACGGTGTCGTCAGCAATCAGAGGCCTATCCACAGTTTCCACAGGTTCATGCACAGGGGTCGAAACTCCCCGACCCCGGCTGACCCGGGCCGTTCGCCGTCGCCCCCGCGTCCCCTGTGGACAACTCGCGTTCGCGGCGTCGAACGATCAACAGGATTCGACCCGTCGAGCGAAAAAGCACGTGCAGCTAACCATCGAACTCAGGTCCCGCCACCGATTTCTATCGCCCCTCGACGAGGGGCTATGATCGCCATCACTAACCTCCGTTGTGACTGATCTCACTGGGGTACAACATTGATCGCGCAGGTCAGGAGCTGTTGATGGCATCGCATCCACTGGGGCCAGGAGCCGTACCACCGTCGGAATGGCACACGTCTGCACACGTGTACACACACAGCCATCTGATGGCGTGCCTGCGGGCCGGCCTAATCGCACTCGCCCTGCTCGGCGTGCTCGCCCTCATCGTGCTGACCTGACGTCGACCATCCACTCGGCCCATGACGAAGGCCGGCCCTGCGCACAGTGCGCGGAGCCGGCCTTCGTCGTAGGTGGTGATCAGGCGGGCGGGTACACGCCCATGTCCTTGGCCTTCTCGGTCTGCCAGAAGATGTCGGAGATCTCGTCGATGGTCTTGAGCAACTTCTCGGCGACGGCCACGTCGGTGGACTTCTTCACGTCGCCCGCGCCGTGCACACCGTCCCAGAAGAGCTGGTGCAGGTTCGGGAACTGCTCGAAGTGGTCCTTGGTGAAGAAGTCGGCCCACAGCACCATCAGATGATGCTTGACCTCTTCGGCGCGCTGTTCCTTGATGATGATGGCGCGAGTCTTGAAGTGCTCGTCATCGGAGTCGTGGAACTTCTTGAGCGTCTTGAGGCAGGACAACGCCTCGATCTTGGCCTGGGCCGGATCGTAGACACCGCAGTAGAGGTCGCAGTGAGCGTGGGCGGAAGTTGCGTTGGGTAAGAGTCGAGGAAGCATGTGTCCAACTTACCCTTTGGGCATGAGCGGCAATCAAGCTCCGCGAAGCTGGCCCCTGCGAATCTTTCGCGTCGAGGGTGAGTCGATGCGTCCGACCCTGCGCCCCGGCGAGTGGCTGCTGGCCCTTCGCGACGGCCGCGAGCCCCGACGCGATCAGATCAGGGTGTTCCGCGACCCGACGAAGTCCACCCGCTGGCTCGTCAAGCGGGTCGGCGACGTACAGCCGTCGTCGCACGGCGCGGTCTTCGAGGCGCGCTCGGACAATCCGCGGGCACGCTACGCGTCCGACTCCCACGACTTCGGACCGGTCAGAGCAGAGGGCTCCTACCGCGTCCTGTGGCGCTCGGCCGGGCGCCGGGCGCGCTGACGGGGTTCGGTGTCGGTTGTGTTACTGGCAGTCGTGTCCTCTTGCGTGCCAACGGTCAGCTGCCGCAAACTTCCGTGATCGACCCACAGCCGTGTCGGGCGGCAACCCTGCGCACCGATCGGAGGCGAGGATGGACACCGGATCCCATGGGGCCATCGAAGTCGCACCATTCCACTCGGGTGGATCACTGAAGGGTTTCGTCGTCTCGGGCCGGTGGCCGGACTCGACGAAGGAGTGGGCCCAACTGCTGATCGTGGCGGTGCGCGTCGCGTCGCTGCCCGGGTTGCTCTCCACGACGACCATCTTCGGCGTCCGCGAGGAGCTGCCTGACGAGCCTGCGCCGGGAACCGTCGGACTGGTCATGGCCGAGGGCACCGTGGTGGGCGACGCCGCGATCCCGCCGGGCTACTTCGCCAGCCGCCAGCCGCCAGCGCTGTTGATGCTGCATCCCCCGTCGGAGACGATGCCGTCGCTTCCCGAGTGCGCGGGCGCAGCCTCGGGATGCGTACTCCTCCCCGGTCTCCCACACCTGGGTCTCGACCACCGGGCGGCGTGGGTGGAGGCCGAATCCGACGGCACCATCACCTCGATGGTCAGCAGGGTCGGAGTCGACCCGATCACGCATCCCGACACGGCCGTCTTGGCCATGCTGCTTGCGGCTTAGCGCCTCCGCGTCGCTCTCGAGGGCCGCCTCCGCACGTCTTTGATGCGTGATTCGTCGACCGCTGGGACGGAAGCGACCATTGGCTACTGTCAGTCCGGCGAGCCCCGCGGCGAAGTCCGCGTGACTGCGTCGCGGACTGACGTGCGCGAAGGCGGGCACGGTAGCTAGGTTTGCGTCGCGCGGTCGATTTCAGGAGCAAATCACCGATGCCGTCGATGGCTCGCGAACCCCGGATTGCCCGGGCCGCAGACCTGGTCCCGCTATTTGGCGACGAGCGCACCGGTACATAGGGCAAAACAACTCACGCGTCATTTTTGGCTTAGCGGCGATGCAGTCCGCCGCGGCGGGGTCCTCGGATAACTGCTGCTAGACAGCACAGGGAAGGGTAGTACCGTGGGGTGGGAACGACTTTAGGGTGGTTTGCACTTGGTTGTCGGCTGAAGTCTCGCTACGATGATCAGCAAATACGCCTCAAGGGACGCCCGCTCGTAACGCTAAGTGGAGGACAGATCGATGAGCATGACTTTTTCAGCCAGGCTGAACCGCCTATTCGACACCGTCTACCCCCCTGGCCGTGGTCCCCATACGTCGGCTGAAGTCATTGCCGCGTTGAAGGCCGAGGGTGTGACGATGTCCGCGCCGTACCTGTCGCAGCTGCGATCGGGCAACCGCACCAACCCCTCGGTGGCCACCATGGCCGCGCTGGCCAACTTCTTCCGGATCAAGCCGGCGTACTTCACCGACGACGAGTACTACGAGAAGCTCGACAAGGAACTCACCTGGCTGGCGAGCATGCGCGACGAGGGCATCCGTCGCATCGCGGCTCGCACCGTGGGGCTCTCGCCGGAGGCTCAGCAGGACCTCTTCCAGAAGGTCGACGAACTGCGACGCCAAGAGCACCTCGACGACTAGGACCACGCCGACTCAGCTCGAGGTGACGCTGACTCTCTTCTCCAGCGTTCGATACTGATCGGCGATGGCCAGGATCCACTCGCGATCCGAATACGACGGCGGCTGGCGTAGCCAATGCGGTCCGGGGAATTTGGCGTCCGCTTCGTCCCCGGGATTCTCCCGCCCGGCGTCGACCCATTCCGCTATGCGTAGGGCTTGATCCTCCGGGTCCACGTCCGGTGAGTCCATGCTGGCGTCGTCGGAGTCCGCCCCGACGACCTCGCCGCCCAGCGCACGAGTGGCCTCCAGGTAGAGCGCGTCGGAGATCATCGACATCTGTTCGGCGACCCGGAACAGCAACGGTCCACGGGGTCGCACCCCGATGCCGACGTTCGGGTGCCTGCGGCTGAGCTCCTCGAGCAGGGGTTGGATGACGCGCAGTTCGTGCCGCGCCCCGAACCAGTCCTCCACGCTCGGGAGCAGCGATCCGCTGGCCACGACGAGCATCGCGCAACCGAGAAGTGTCGCCGCGGCCCCCACACCAATGAATTCGGTGGTGCCCACGGCCCGCAACAGGAAGAACGCGCTGGCCAGCACCATCAGCGCCACCCCGACGGTGAACACGAACAGCGCCCGCCCGCGTCGAGTGCGGTTGGAGTGACGCATGCCGGCCCAGGCGACCAGGGTCAGCGCGAGCATGACGTAGAGCAGCGGCAGCAGCCACGACACCGTCATCGCACCGGATCCCAGGTTTCGACGCAGGTACTCCTGCGGTGCCATCTCGGGCTGCTGCGCGGAGGTGAAGAACGCCACCAACGTCAGCGCCGCGATGAGGGTGGCGATCCCGTATTGGACGACGGCGATGCGACGAATCGTCGCCGGGGTGCGTTCGGAGGCCGCTGAGGTGATCATCACGCAGCTTCCAGCGGCACAGGAGATCAGCGCGACCTGGCTGAGCACGGTGGACACGTTTGGCCACCGGACCAGGGTGTCGATCAACAGCGTCAGCGGCTCCCAGTTGAGGGCGGCGACCAACCCCAGGCTGCCGAGCGCGAGGATCATCGCCGCGCTGACCAGAGACTGCTTGTTGACGAGTGCCCAGCCGATGCGCAAGCCGGTTGCCAGTCCGAGGAGACCGGCGATCACCCAGATGATCAACCAAACGCCTCTCCGAGGCGCACCTGCACGATGGACGCGCGGTCCGACGGCAGCCGGCCCAGCCGATAGATGAGCAGTGCGGCGAAGTCCTCGGCCTCTTGCTCGAGGTCCTCACCGCTGGGACCCATGCATCCGGTCCGCTGGTTCAGCATGTACCCGATCAGGTCGGAGCTCGCGAACTCGGTGTGGTCCCGGGCCGCCTCCACCACCGAGATGCCCTCGTGGCCGAGGACGAGGTGGCCCAGCTCGTGGGCCAGGGTGCGGTCTCCGGCGGGCAGGCCCTGCTGGATCAGGAAGACGTCGCGGTCGGCGTACTGGCGCCACTGGCCGCACACCCCCGACGGCAGGTCCGCCATCTTCAGCTCGATGGGCCGGCCGCGACTCTGCGCCACCGATTCCACGAGACGTGGGAGGGACACCTCGCCTCGCCGGGGCGCGAGGTCGAGAACCTCATTGACGGCGCGCGTGACGCGACGACTGGCTGGCATTCGAACCCCCTCTCGTTGACTCCACTATCCCCGTCCTTTCCCACTCAAGCCGTGTGAATCGGTCAACCCATGAATCGAGCGGTGCCGTGGGCGCGAACGGCACGTCCGGCGCGGGCCTGTCGGAACCCGAGCACACCGCCGGCAGCGGTGAGCGCGACGATGCCCGCGGCGCCCGGCACCGCGATCGCGGCGATGTCCGTGACGCGTGCCGTGCGCAGGTAGTCGCCGTAACCGGCTCGGTAGGTCGCGGGCATCGCGCCGTTGCCGGCGCTGAACGCCGGCGGGCTGGGTTCTCGCACCCGTGGTGGCGGGGCAACCTCGGGTCCCCCGCCGGTGGGACGCGGCGCCGACGGCCCCGAGCCCGCCCCGCTTGCAGCCGTTCCGCCGCCGCCCGCTCCTACGCCGAGCGGTGCGACGACGGCCGGGAGCGTGATGGGGACCAGCGGCAATTGCGCTGCGGGCGTGGACGATCCGCCGACGACGTCGCCGGCCGGGTCGACCGGGACGACGGGCAGCGCGGGCGATCTCGGGATGCCGACACCGCGAGGCGGTGTTCCGATGGTGGCGCCGCCGTGGTTGCCCGTGCCGCCACCTGCGCCCGTACCCGGCGGCAGGCCGGGGCCTGGCGGGTTCGGCCAGCACCAGTGCCACCAGGACGGCCACCACGCCCATCCCGGATGGTCTTCCGGGTCGTCGACCGTCACCGTTTGGCCGGGCGGCACCGGGGCGCCGGTGGTGGTGGGGGTCGGTCGTGCAGTGGACGTCTCGGGGGCGCGACTGGGCTCGGTACCGCTGCGCGGCGCCCCACCTCGGCCGTCGCCGACCGGGGACGTGGGCTTGGTCGCGCTCGCCGTCGAGCCGGCACTCGACCCGGCACCGGGCGGCGGGGTCGCCGAGGGTTCGGCCGGGGAATCGGAGGCGGCACCGCTCGTCGGCCCGGCCGGCGCCGCACCCGCGTCCTCGCCGTGGGAGGTATCGGGCTCGGCCAGGGCCAATGCGGCGCCTGCTCCGCTGAGCAGCAACCCGGTCGCGACCACGCATGCCGCCGCGGCGATGCGAACACGCTGGGCCACGTGCAGATTCTCGCACGAGTCGTGGTCGCCGTTTGCTGAGTTTCGCGGGGTGTGCGGCCTGGACCGGGGCCGGAACGGGGGCTCCCGGTCATCGGCATTAGTGTTGGCGGCACCAGCGCACCCACGAGCGCCAGATCACGACGAAATGACCGGGAGGCAGCCGGGATGGGCCTGTTCAGACGGCGCAAGAGCCGCGCGACTCGGCGTGCCGAGGCCAAGGCCATCAAGGCCAAGGCGAAACTCGAGGCGCGCCTCTCCGCGAAGAACGAAGCGCGGCGCATCAAGGCCGACGCCCGACGCCAGGTCAAGACCATGAAGGCCGGTCTCAAGGCGCAGCGGGCCAGCGACCGCACCGCACTCAAGGTGGCCGAAACCCAACTGAAGGCGGCCCGCGAGGGCAAGCTGCTGTCGGCGTCGCGCATCCGCCGGGCGTTGACCGTGTCGCGGATGCTGGCGCCGATCGTGGTGCCGATCGCCTACCGCGTCGCGATCGCCGCGCGCGGGTTCGTCGACGAGCGGCGGGCCGACCGGCTGGGCGTCCCGCTCAGTCAGGTGGGCCAGTTCTCCGGTGCCGGCGGAGCGTTGTCGGCCCGCATCGCCAGCGCCGAGCAGACGCTGACACAGGTCGCGGCCAAGAAGCCGAAGGACGCCGAGACCAAGCAGTTCACGTCCGCGGTGACCGACCGCCTGCGCGACCTCTCCGCCGCGGTGACCGCCGCGGAGAACATGCCGACGCCTCGACGCAAGGCCGCGCACGCCGCGATCAGCGAGCAGTTGGACGGAGTCGACGCGGATCTGATGGCGCGCCTCGGAGTGGTCTGATCGAGCGCCAGTCCCGTCGTCGGCGTACCCCGCCGGCTGCCCGCCTAGCTGGGGCGGCGGCCGGGGCGGTGACGGCGGCGCTGGCGGTGGCCGCGCATGGCGTCGCCGGTGGTGGCCTGCCGTCGGGACCTACCGCAGCCGTGCTGGCATTGCTCTCGGCCACCCTTGGAACCCTGGTGGCGACCGTGCGCGACGCCGTCGACTTCCGGGTGCTCGTCGCGGTCCTGTCCGCCGGTCAGCTCGTCGGCCACGTCCTGCTGAGCTCGAGCGGCCACGCCCACTCGGCGGCCGGTGGGGCGCCGCCGCTGCCGATGCTCTGCGCCCATCTGGTCGCGGTAACGCTCGGCGCCGCCCTGATCTCGGCTGGCGGACGTCTGGCCGCAGCGCTGTCGCGGGTGACGGTCGCCGCGGCCCGCGTCGTGCATCTCCCCGTCGCCGCACCGGCCCCGTCGCCGGTCGACGGCGCCGATCAACCCCTTCAGTCCGCACGCCTCCTGTCGGCGTCGTTGTCGCATCGTGGTCCACCGGTCGTCGTCTAACCGACCGAACGACCCCTCCGACCTACGAAGGCACAACCACATGAGATCCATTCACCGGGCGTCCTCGCGCGCCCTCATCACGACCGCCGCCACCGCCGCAGTCATGTCCACCGCGCTACTGACCGGTTCGGCAACGGCCTCCGCGCACGTCCACGTCGACGCCGACGGCGCAGCACCGGGCAGTACCTCGGTGCTGACGTTCCGCGTCCCGGGCGAATCCGAAACAGGCGCTCTGACAACACAATTCAGCGTGACGCTGCCCAACGTCGCCTCGGCACGCACCGAGGTCATGCCCGGGTGGACGGCCCGATTGGACCGCGACGCCGCCGCCGGCACGGTCCGGTCGGTCACCTGGACGGCCGCACCGTCGGTCGGCATCTCACCCGACCAGTTCGCGTTGTTCAACGTCTCGGTGACCCTGCCGAACCAACCGACGGTGACCCTGCCGGCCACCCAGACCTACTCGGACGGCACCGTCGTGCGGTGGGACCAGCCACCTCTGCCGGGAGGCGGCGAGCCCGAACACCCCGCACCGGAACTGAAGCTGACCGGCGCCCCGGCCGGTGGCGACGACGACCACGGATCACCGGCCGCACCCACGGTTGCGGCCACCGCGGAGCCGACCGCCGCCGCGGCTCCGGCGCCGGCCCGGCCGGACGACACCGCACGGTGGTTGGCCGGAGGCGCGCTGGTGCTCGCCGCCGTGGGGTTCGTCGTGGCGTTGACCGGACGCCGCCGGACGTGATCCGGCGGTTGGCGGCCACCGCCTTGATGGGAATCGCACTCGCGACGGCCGCGCTGGCCGGGGCCGGTGTCGCGTCCGCCCACGCCATTCGCGTGGCCGCCGATCCGGCACCGGACAGTTCCGTTGCCGCCGGACCGGCGCGGGTCAGCGCGACGTTCAACGAACGGCTGCAGACCGACTTCGCGGCGATGACGGTCGTCGGGCCGGACGGCAACCTCTGGTCGACGGGGCAGGTCCAGGTACAGGGCCCCGTGGCCAGCGTCGCGCTGCTGCCACTGGGCCCGACCGGCAGCTACACCGTCAACTACCGCGTCACCTCCGCCGACGGTCACGTGGTCAGCGGCGCGTGGTCGTTCACCCTGACGGTGGCCGGCACCGGCTCGCCCGGGCCGAAGGTCGGCGGTTCGTCCGACGCGTCGGACGGGGTGCCGGTCTGGCCGTTCGTGGCCCTGGCGGCGGCCATCGTCGGTGCGGGGGCGTGGCTGGCGGTGCGGCGGCGCGCGTGACCCGATGTCGAGTGGTTGCTCTCGGCGCCCTGTGCGTCGGGGGTGCCGCCGGGTTGGCCTGGGCGCTGTCGCAGAGTTCGCCGGCGGACGGCCTGGTCCGTGCGGCATGCGATCTGGCGGCGGTGACCACCCTCGGCCTGGTCGTCGTGCCGGCGGTCGACGTCGGGCGTCACCGCGACGAGCTGGCCGTGCGCGCCGCGCGACCGCTCGTCGCGGTGTCCGCGCTCTGGGCGGTCGCCGAGCTGATCCGGCTCTTCCTCGGCGCGGTGGAGGCAGCGGGTTCGTCGGCGGCCCGGGTCGGGGTGCGCACCACGGCGGTGTTCGCCGTGGACACCGCGGTGGGGCGCGCGGGTCTGGTCTGCCTCCTTGCAGCACTGGTGGTGGGTGCGCTCGCGTTGGCCTCACCCGGCGGTGCCCAGCCGTCGTCGACGACGGGGGTGGTCGCCGTCGGCGCGGCGGCCATCGGGATGGCGGGCCGCAGCCTGGTCGGTCACCTCTCCGAGAGTCCGTGGGGTGGACTGGCGGTGGCAGTGCACGCGTTGGCGGCGGCGCTGTGGTGCGGCGTCCTCGCCGCGTTGGTGCTGGTGGTGACGCACCGTGGTCAGTGGGCCCGGGTGCTGCCGAGGTTCTCGCAGATGTCGTTCTGGTGCGTCGTCGTGCTGCTGGCCTTCGGCGTGGTGGGGGCGGTGACGACGCTGCACTCCCCCGCCGACCTCTACGAATCGGCCTACGGGCGGGTGCTGGCCGCGAAGCTGGTCGTGACGGTCGGCTTGGTGGTGCTCGCCGCCCGCAACCGCGCCGGGTGGTTGCCCGCGGCGCGGTCTCACCGCGTCACGGTCGACGTGTCGCGGGGCAGGTCCCGGCTCGAGCTGGCGGTGATGGCGGTGGCTCTGACGCTGGCGGCTGCGTTGGCGGTGACCGGTTAGTCCTGATTTCGCCAACTGGCATGATGGCTTCGATCAACCATCGCACGCCGACTCTTTGACGCAAGACCGCAGAGGAGCAGCCCCCATGGCCGACGAGCAGGATCGACAGGGTCCGACGCCTGAGAACCGGCCGCCGGACGCCGTCGCCGATCAGGCCCCGACGGCACCGGCCAAGACGCCTGCCAAGACGCCGCCGGCCAAGGCGGCCAAGAAGGCGCCCGCGAAGAAGGCACCTGCCAAGAAGGCTGCCCCTCCACAGAAGGCAGCGCCCGTGAAGAAGGCGGCGGCCAAGAAGGTCGCGCCGCCGCCACCCGCACCGGCGCCCCCGCCGCCCGCCGCAACGGTCCCGTCGCCGCCGACACCCCCCATCTCACCGGCGAAGGAGGCTGCGGCACAGGCGAAGTCGACGATCGCCAGCGCGCCGACGCCGATTCCGCTGCCCGGACCGGAGCCCTCCCGGCTGCCGCTGATCGTCGCGGTGGCGGCGGGAGCGGTGGCCCTGCTGGTCGTCTTGCTGGCACGTCGCGGCTCCGAGGACGACTGACCTAGCATCGAGCCGTGACCATCGAACCGCGCGCCACGGCAGACCTCGTCGACGACATCTACCCCGACGTCCGCAGCTGCGACCTGCAGATGCGAGACCTGGGCGGCGTCACCGCGTTCGCCGGACCCATCAGCACCGTGCGCTGCTTCCAGGACAACGCACTGCTCAAGTCGATGCTGTCCGAGCCGGGGGACGGCGGAGTCCTGGTGGTGGACGGCGAGGGATCGCTGCACACGGCCCTGGTCGGTGACGTGATCGCCGGTCTCGCCGTCGACAACGGCTGGGCCGGTGTGATCGTGCACGGCGCGGTGCGTGACGCCGCTGCACTGCGGACGATGAATCTCGGCGTCAAGGCCCTGGGCACCAATCCCCGCAAGGGCACCAAGACCGGGGAGGGCCAGCGCGACGTGCCGGTCACCTTCGGCGGCGTGACGTTCGTCCCCGGTGAGATCGCCTACTGTGACGACGACGGAATCGTGGTCGTGTCGGCCTAGGCTTCCCGCCGACGTCGACGCCCCCCATCCGGTCGGATGAGGGGCGTCGACGTCTAGGGAGTGAGTTTAGACCCCCACGGGCGCACGGTGTTTGGTGAAGTGCAGAGCCTCGTCGTCGACCTTGCCCTGGCGGATCAGCCGGAGGTCGAGCAGGTAGTTCTGCTTGAGCCGCCACGGCGCGCGCGACCCCGACTTCGGCAGCTGGTCGATCGCCCGCAGGAAGTAGCCGGGCGCGAAGTCCATGAAGGGAAGTTCGCCAACCGACGATCCGGGGTGTTCGGGCACGACGCGGTCGAAACCGTTGTCGTCCATGTAGTTCAGCACGCGACAGACGAATTCGGAGACCAGGTCGGCCTTGAGCGTCCACGACGCGTTGGTGTACCCGAAGGTGATGGCGAAGTTGGGGATGCCGGAGAACATCAGACCCTTGTAGGTCATCAACGAGGTCAGGTCGATCGGTTCGCCGTTGAGGGTGGGCTTGAGGCCGCCGAGCAGCTGCATGTTCAAACCCGTTGCGGTGACGATGATGTCGGCGTCGAGTACCTGTCCCGAGGTCAGCTTGATGCCCTCCGGGACGAAGGTGTCGATCGTGTCGGTGACGACGTCGGCATTGCCCTTGCGGATCGTCTTGAACAGATCTCCGTTGGGGGCCAGGCAGAGTCGCTGGTCCCAGGGGTTGTAGCTGGGGCCGAAGTGCTTCTCGACGTCGTAGCCCTCGGGTAGGCGACGCTTCGCCATCGTCATCAGCGTCTTGCGCATGTAGTTGGGGAACTTGCGCGCGAGTTGGTACTGGGCGGTGCTGAACAGAATCGCCTTCCAGCGGTTGACCACGTGGGCCACGTTCTCGGGAAGGTACTTGTTGGCGGCGACGGCCACCGGGTCGACGTCGGGCAGGGAGCCGACGTAGGACGGCGAACGCTGCAGCATGGTGACGTGCCCGGCACCGCTGTTGACCAACGCGGGGATGAGGGTGATCGCCGTCGCGCCGCTGCCGATGACGACGACCTTCTTGCCGGCGTAGTCGAGATCCTCGGGCCAGTGCTGGGGGTGCACGATGGTGCCCGCGAAGTCCTCGGACCCGGGGAACTCCGGCGAGTAGCCCTCGTCATAGTTGTAGTAGCCGGTGGTGGCGAAGAAGAACGAGCACGTCATCGTGATCTCGTCGTCGCCGGTGTCGATGGTGACGGTCCACCTGTTCTCGGTGTCGGACCAGTCGGCGGCGATCACCCGGTGGTGGTAGCGGATGTTCTTGTCGATGCCGTTCTCCGCGGCGGCGTCCTTGATGTAGGACAGGATCGACGGGCCGTCGGCAATGGCCTTGGCCGAGGTCCACGGCTTGAAGCGGAAGCCGAGGGTGAACATGTCCGAGTCCGACCGGATACCGGGGTACTTGAACAGGTCCCAGGTGCCGCCCATGTTCTCGCGGCGCTCGAGGATGGCGTAGGTCTTCGACGGCGAGCGGTCCTGCAGGTGCCAGGCAGCGCTGATGCCGGAGATGCCGGCGCCGACGATCAGGACGTCGAGGTGTTCGATCATGGCGACACGTTATCAACGGTGTGTCGAATCAGTCAACACCCTGTCGAAACTCTCGACATCGAGTAAAGTCCGACTCATGACCACTGCCGGCACGACTCGCACCGCACGCGGCCGTCGTTCGACGCGGCCGTCGGGCGACGAGCGCGAGGCAGCGATTCTCGCGACCGCCGAGCGCCTGCTCGAGGCCAGGAACTTCGCCGAGATCTCGGTCGACGACCTGGCCAAGGGCGCCGGCCTTTCGCGGCCCACGTTCTACTTCTACTTCCCGTCCAAGGAAGCCGTACTGCTGTCGCTGCTAAAGCGAGTCGTCGTCGAGGCCGACTCGGCATTGGACGCGCTGACCGCCAACCCACCCGCCGAGGCCAAGACGCTGTGGCGCGACGGCATCGCGATCTTCGTCCGTACCTTCGGCGTCCACCGGGCGGTGTCGCTGGCCGCCGAACAGTCCAGGACCAACCCCGAGGTCGGCGCGTTGTGGTCGACCTTCATGCAGAAGTGGGTGGCCCACGGGGCGGCGATCATCGACGTGGAACGAGCGCGCGGCGCCGCCCCGCACACCGTGCCGTCGGCCGATCTGGCGACGGCGCTGAATCTGCTCAACGAGAAGGTCATGTTGACGTCGTTCGGCGCCGAGGTGCCGTCCGTGCCGGCCGAACACGTCCTGGACGTGCTGGTCCACATCTGGCTGACCAGCATCTACGCCGAGAGCCCCTAGCGTCCGTCGGATCCATCCGGCCCGCCCACGCGACGAGACATAACCCTCGGCGGGGCCGTCCGGCGTGTCGCCGCCACCGCTGATGTCTGGCGAGACCCATTTCGCTGGCCGGACGATCATGGGAACATGTGTTCGTGTCCGACGGGCGGGATCGAGCAGTGGGGCAAGCGAGCATCCTGCATGCCGACCTGGACTCGTTCTACGCCTCGGTCGAGCAGCGCGACGACCCGTCGCTGCGCGGCAAGCCGGTGATCGTCGGCGGTGGCGTGGTGCTGGCGGCCAGCTACGAAGCCAAGGCCTACGGCGTGAAGACCGCGATGGGCGGCCGCCAAGCCAAGGCGCTGTGCCCGCACGCCATCGTGGTACCACCGCGAATGTCGGCCTACTCCGAGGCCAGCGCCGCGGTGTTCGAGGTCTTCCACGACACCACTCCCCTGGTCGAGCCACTCTCGGTCGACGAGGCCTTCCTCGACGTCAGCGGGTTGCTGCGGGTGTCGGGCACCCCGGTGCAGATCGGAGCGCGCCTGCGGGAACGGGTGCGCGAACAGGTCGGCCTGCCGATCACGGTTGGCATCGCCCGCACCAAGTTCCTCGCCAAGGTGGCCAGCCAGGAGGGCAAGCCCAACGGACTGTTGCTGGTGCCGCCCGACCGCGAGCTGGAATTCCTGCATCCGCTGCCCGTGCGGCGGCTGTGGGGGGTGGGTGCCAAGACCGCCGACAAGCTACACGCGCACGGGATTCACACCGTCGCCGACGTGGCCGAGCTCAGCGAGTCGATGCTCGGGTCGATCGTCGGCGGCGGCATGGGGCACCAGTTGTTCGCGCTGTCGCACAACATCGACCGCCGACGGGTCGTCACCGGTGTCCGGCGTCGTTCAGTCGGAGCACAGCGGGCGCTCGGACGATCGGGTAACACCATGTCGCACAGTGAGATCGACGCGGTGGTGGTGAACCTGGTGGATCGCATCACGCGACGGATGCGCAAGTCCGACCGCACCGGACGCACCGTCGTGCTGCGCTTGCGATTCGACGACTTCAGCCGGGTCACCCGGTCACACACCCTGCCGCAAGCCACCGCCTCGACCGATGCGATCCTTTCGGCGGCAAGGGATTTGGTGTCCACCGCGGGGCCGCTGATCAACGAACGTGGGCTGACGCTCGTCGGTTTTGCGGTGTCCAACATCGACCGTGAGGGCGCGCAGCAGCTCGAGCTGGAACTGCCGTTCGAGTCCTCCGGCGACGGGCACAGGACGACGGGCAGGCCGGAGCACCTGTTGGCCGTCGACTCGGCGATGGATCGAGTGCGCCAGCGGTTCGGCAACGCGTCGGTGACGCGCGGCGTCCTGATCGGGCGCGACCCGGGACTCGAGATGCCGATGCTGCCGGACTAATCCGCCGTCGTCCACGCCAGCAGCTTCTCCACGGGCCAGGTGTTGACGATCCGGTCGACGGGGACGCCGTTGTCCAAGGCCCTTTGGGCGCCGTAGCCGAGGAAGTCCAGCTGCCCGGGGGCGTGGGCGTCGGTGTCGATCGAGAAGTCGCAGCCGATCTCCAAGGCCATGGTGAGCAGCCGGGTGGGTGGGTCGCGGCGTTCGGGCCGGGAGTTGATCTCGACGGCGGTGCCGTGGTCGCGGCAGGCGGTGAAGACCTTCTCTGCGTCGAAGGCGGATTCGGGCCTGGTGCCCCGGTTGCCCTCGACGAGTCGGCCGGTGCAGTGGCCCAGCACGTCGGCCTTGCCCTCGGAGACCGCCCGCACCATCCGGCGGGTCATCGCCGCGGAGTCCATCTTGAGCTTGGAGTGCACGCTGGCCACGACGACGTCGAGCCGCTCGAGCAGGTCGTCCTCTTGGTCGAGGCTGCCGTCGTCGAGGATGTCGACCTCGATGCCGGTGAGAATTCGCATGGGCGCGAACGTCTCTCGCAGTTCGTCGATGACGTCGAGCTGTTCGCGCAACCGGTCGGGGGACAGTCCGTTCGCGACGGTCAGGCGGGGCGAGTGGTCGGTCAATGCGCAGTACTCGTGACCGAGCGCCTTGGCGGCGGCCATCATCTCCGAGATCGGCGCCGACCCGTCCGACCAATTCGAGTGCAGGTGCAGATCGCCCCTGAGGGCCGCGCGGATCTCACCGCCGCCGAGATCCTTGGCAGTGGAACGCAATTCGACCAGGACGTCGGGCTCGCGACCTGCCCAGGCCTGGGCGATGACCGCGGCCGTCTTGGGGCCGACGCCGGGCAGCGACTGCCAACTGTTGGCCTTGCCGTGCTTCTCGCGCTGGGCGTCGTCGAGCCGCTCCACGACGTCGGCGGCGTTGCGGTAGGCCATCACCCGGCGAGAGTCCTCGCGGGCACGGTCCTTGTAGTACGCGATCTGGCGCAGTGCCGTGACGGGGTCCACGGGTCCAGTGTGCCCGCAGACGTGGGCATTCGATACCCCTCGCTGGACGACCGAAAGACGTGCGTTGGGGGTCGTCGAAGGGTTGTTAGGCTGGCTTCGAGGGGGAATCTGCGTGAGCATCCTGGAGAAGCTGTTCAATCTCGGCAACGGCATCAGAAGCGGTGTCGAAGACGTGCCGGCTCTCTTGGGCGACCTCGCCACCGGCGACTTGCACGGTGTGCTAACTGATGGGCGAAAGGTCCTCGGCGATGCCAACGACGTGATCGAGGGTGCTGGCGCTCTCGGTGTCGAGATCGGGCGCGTTCCCGCCAAGTATCTGGGTTCCTTCGGGAAACTTGCGGATTCGCCAATCCTCTCGGCTGCGCAGCTGGCGATCGAAGGCGAGAAGAAGCTCACCGGATCGGGCGATCCGCACGGCGGGTCCGGATACACCGCGTCGGCAACGACACTGGAGGAGGCCGTCGAGACACTCATCCGTGCCGAAGTAAAAACAGATGCGTGGGACGGCGCGGCCGCGACCACGTACGACGAAAGAAGCAAGGCACACCGCAAGATGGTGTCGGATATGTCCGTTGCCGACGCCGAGGTGGGCAGGGTTCTCGACACGGAGGCGCAGCAAGTCGTCCGCGCCCGCAACACACTCGACACGGCGTCCCAGGGGCTCTACGACTATGGATTGGCCACCTCGTGGATGCTGCTCGTACCCGGTCTCAATACGGCCAAGCTGGCCGCAGATTCCGCCGCCGTCGCCGCCGCAATGGGCACCACGAACATGACGATGATGGTGCTTGCGCACAATGCGTTGGAGAACTCGCGGAAGATCAAGACCGCATCCGAGACCTATGCCGAGGCCCTGGAGGACAACTCTGGCGAGGAACGGTTCGCGAAACCGGAGAACGATCAGAAAGACAACCTCCCCACCCGTCTTCGTCCCGGGGCCAAGTACACGCCCGTCAAGCCAATGACACCACAGCCGACCGGGCCACCGGCTACGCCGTATGACGCCCCCGCGCCCCCACATCCGTGACCACTGCGCTCAACGACTGAGGACACAAGTGTCTGATCTGGAATTCAACCTCAAGGTCGTCACCGACCACCTGAACGAGCTGGGCGGCTTCCAAGAGACCGCGGCCAACAAGATCGTGGGCGCCAATCGAGAGACCGCCGACGTCGCCGCCAAGATTGAGGACACCCACGGACTGGTGTGTTATGCCGCCAGCCAGGCGATGTCCGAGGGCGAGACCGCTCGGAAGGATGCCGGTGACACCCTCTACACGGTGTCGACCGAGTTCAAGGAGAAGCTCGACGTCGCGGCGGTCAACTACAACGACGTCGACTACCGCGAAGGACGGTCCATCGGCGAGGTATTCAATGTATGAGTACGAACGTCGACTGAGGCGCGCCGATGACTGACCACACGTCTGACTTCGGGTCGGCGTGGATCGAAGACGATGTCGATAGTGACCATGAATCCCCATCCCAAGGTCTCGATTCCGACTCCCCTCTCGATTCCGTCGACGACGAGATAGACACCTTGCTCGTCACGGTGTCGAACCCCGCTGCTTCGGTGTCGACGACGGCAATGTTGAACGGGCGAATCGTGACGGTTGAGTTGGCGCACTCCGTCGCGGACTGGAGCGAGGCTCAGCTGGCCGACGAGATCGTCGTCTTGGCGACTCTTGCACGCAAGAAGGCGCTGGCGGCTCAACATTCATTTACCGCGGCGTTCATGCAGCAACTCGGCCACGACCCCGCCGCCACGCGTGGACTTCTCGAGCGGGAACTTGGGCTGCCAGCGCCCGACGACGTCTTGGCGGAGAAGGCACGCATCCTTGCGGCTCGTTACCAGGACGACGACTGACGTGACCTGGAACTACGTGCCGCCACCTGCTCCGCTCCCTCCCGCTCCACCACCCGGGCCCCCGTCGCGGCGGCGGAACCGTGCGCTCATCCTGGTGGCAGTCGTGGCGCTGGTGGGGCTCGTCGCCGCGATTGCCGTCTACGTCGTTTCCGGCAAATACGACGGCAATGAGTCCCTCGGCGCGACGAGGGATTCGAACTGGACACCGCCACCTCAGACGTTCCTCGCCTCACGTATGGACGTGCGACCCGTTGCAGGGTGGACGGCACGCATCGGAAACGTCGGTCTACCGCCCGCAAGTACATTCGCCTCGAGCGCCGACCCCATCTGGTCACAGCCCTTCGTCGGCGACCAGGGCTCTCGTGGGTTCCTCATCGCACGGACTCCCGACGCCGCGGGCAGTCAATGGTGGCTGGTCGGCGTCGACGCGCTCACGGGCGAACGTGTGTTCGCGCCGGTCAGACTCGACGCCGCGACGTTCTCGCCCGAGTGTTTCCTCAATGGGCCCGAGGCCATAGTGTGCCTTCGGGACGGCGACCAAGGCGGAACTGCTTGGGTCGTGGACACTCGCTCGGGTCTTGTGACTTTCACCGGCCCAACCGATCTTCGAACGTCGTCCGGCGCCCTTCACGTCGTCCAGGCTGGTTCGTATGCAGTGGCCCAGACCACTGGGCAGGGTGTGTTCGGGATTGGCCCGCGCGCCGAAACGACGTGGTTCGTGCCCGGAAAGGGGCAGGTGACCACGAGGCCGTCGCGAGCGACCAACGTCGCGCCGCAGACTTTGGCGACCCAAGCCGCCGGTGGGGACGAAACCACCGTCTTTTCGCTCGCCGATGGCAAGGTCGTCACACCGGAACTCGACCCAGGCCTGAGCTCGGCGTCGGCCGTGGTCTATCCGGGCGGGTTCGCGGTCGAAGTCATTGCCTCGCAGACCAAGTCGACTCCAGACGCAGTACAGTTCTTCGACAGCTCCGGCAAGAAACTGGGCCGTGCCAATACTACGAGTTTCCTCGCCACCTGGTCGACAGACATTCCCATCGTGGCGTCGGCTCCCCTCTCGACTGTCTTTAGTCCGGCCGGCAAGAAGCTCGCTGACATCGAAAGACTCGAGTCCGGCAACGAAGCGCTGCTCATTGGGTCCACGTTGATCGCCGACGGCAAGTCGTTCGAGCGCGATGCGCAGCAATACGATCTCGCCACCGGCTCGAAGGGCAAGTCGTGCAAGCTCACTCTGGCCAGCTACCTTGCGACGGACGGAAAGGTAGCTATCTTCCAGTCGAGTAACCCAGGCGTCGGACTGGTCACTAAAGCCGTGGACCTCGCGACGTGCGACGTCCTCTGGTCGATCCAATCTCCGTTCGGCTCGCTCCGTGACGTTTGGCGGATCGACACATCACTCGTCCAATTATCCGACGACGGAACAGAATTGACGTCGCTCGTCGCGCCCAGCTAGTGTCCTGAGTCGTTAATTGCGGCCTAGTTGTTAGACTGGGTCATGCCTACTCCGCATGCCGTCGAGATCGTGTTGAGCGCTGATGAGCGC
>NZ_JBEXUA010000013.1:0-154685 GCF_040614235.1 Mycobacterium sp. NPDC006124
CAACAGCAGGAAGACGGGAAGTCCCCCACCAAGATGGCCAAAAACAACAAACAAAAACCACCAAACACACTATTGAGTTCTCAAACAACACACCCACCTGCTCGCACGACGACCTTGCGGCGAAAAGCCGCTAGCCTCTTGCGGACAGTAGAGTGAAGCCACCTAAGTGAACTTCCCTCTGGGATGTCGTCGCGCTCAGCGGCTTGACCGCGTCGCTGACGACTTGGATAAAGTTACGTGCCGGATAACGGAGAGTCAAATCGCCTGGTCAGAGGCGTGTCTGGCAGAAGTTCAGGCCCCGAGCACCCGCTCGACCCCCGCCACATTGCGCTTTCCACGCCGCAACACCAGCCACCGGCCGTGCAGGAAATCGCTCTGCCGTGGCGTCCAGTCGTCGGCGTCGACGCGCACGTTGTTGACGTACACACCGCCTTCGGACAACGTCCGCCGCGCCTCCCCCTTGCTCTTCGACAGCCCCGTGGCCACGAGCAGGTCCCCGATGCCGTCAGCAGCACCCGGTCCGAGTTCTGCGACAGACGTCTCCCGCAGAGCGGCGCCCAGTGTGAATTCGTCGAGGTCGGCCAACTCACCCCGTCCGAACAGGGCTTGGCTGGCAAGCTCCACCGACGCGGTCGCCTGCTCACCGTGGACCAGCGTGGTGAGCTCCTGGGCCAGTCGGCGCTGGCCGGCGCGTTCGTGCGCGCGTTCGGTGGTCGCGACCTCCAGCTCCGCGAGTTCCTCGGCCGGGAGGAACGTGAACCACCTCAGGTACCGCACGACGTCGGCGTCGGCGGTGTTGACGAAGTACTGGTACCAGGCATAGGGCGTGGTCAGCTCGGCGTCCAGCCACACGTTTCCGCCGCCGGTGGACTTGCCGAACTTCTTGCCGTCGGCGGACGTCACCAGCGGCACCGTCAGCGCATGAGCCGTGGCTCCGAGCTTCTGGCGCACTAGTCGCACGCCGGCGATGATGTTGCCCCACTGGTCGGAACCGCCGATCTGCAGCGAACACCCGTGCTTGCGATGGAGTTCGACGAAGTCGTTGGCCTGCAACAGCATGTAGCTGAACTCGGTGTAGGAGATGCCGTCGCCCTCGAGGCGCCGGCGAATGGTGTCGCGGTCGAGCATCACGTTCACCGAGAAGTGCTTGCCGAGGTCGCGGAGGAACTCGATGGCCGACAGCTGCGAGGTCCAGGTCAGGTTGTTCTCAACGACGGCGCTGGTCGCCGACTCGTCGAATTCGACGAACCGCTCCAGCTGGCCGCGGATGCGCTCAGACCACTCGGCGACGACGTCGACGGTGTTCAGCGTGCGCTCGGCCGTGTCGCGAGGGTCGCCGATCATCCCCGTCGCCCCGCCTGCCAGCACGATCGGTCGGTGGCCGGCGCGTTGGAAGCGACGCAACGTCAACAGCGGGATCAGGTGCCCGGCGTGCAGACTCGGTGCCGTCGGGTCGAAGCCGGCGTAGAGGGTTAGCGGTCCCGCTGTCGCCGCAGCGGCCAATGCGTCGCGGTCGGTGGACTGGGCGATCAAGCCGCGCCAGTCCAGTTCGTCGAGGATGCCGGCGCCCGGAGAAGTCACGCCGTCAATCCTCTCGCATCAGTCACTCTCGCCCGGCGCGGGTGCCCGGGGACTGCGCCGGTAGGCAGAGACTTCGGGATGCTCAGCCAACCAGAACCGCCATGGCCGGTCGGCGGCCTTGCTGACCCCCACCCTCGGCCCGCTGACCGCGGCGCGGGGCTCACCGAGGGTCAAACGTACGGGGCCGTCGGCGTCGAACAGGTCGATTCCGTTGTCCTGCATGGTGATTCCGAGCGCCGAGCAAAGGTTCCCCGGCCCGCGGGCCAACGCCGCCGTGAGCACGGGACCACGATTGCCGTGGGCGACGCCGAAGCCGTCGGTCACCACCGCGGCGCGCAGCAGGACCGCCGCGGCCACGTCGACGTCGCCGCACACCACGTTCGCGCACACGTGGATGCCGTGGCTGCGATAGGTGTACATCCGCCCCGCCGGCCCGAACATGACCTCATTACGCCCGCCACGGCCACGAAACGAATGCGAGGCGGCGTCCGGCCACGGGCCGTCGTCAGGCCCGCCGTAGGCCTCGACCTCGGCCACCGTCGCGACCACTCCGCGCGAGGTCAGCGTGGCGCCGAGCAGCGCTTGCGCCGCTGACACCGGGTCGACGGCCAACCGTTGGGCACTCATCACCACGATTCTGCCCGCCGGTCTGGTTGGGGCTGATCACGGCTCGGCGCGCTGCAGCAGACTCTCGTGCTCGGCGTCGTCGGTGATCGCGACCGCTTCGGAGATCAGCAGGACGGGCACGCCCGCCTCTATGCGATAGGCACGGCGAAGCCGCGGGTTGTAGAGGAACTCGTCGCCCACCAGCAGCAGGGGGCCACGGTCCTCTGGACACACCAGGAGGCTGCGGAGGCGTTGGTCGATCACGGTCTCAGCCGAGCGGGATGTTGACGCCGCCGCCACTGTTGGGGACCGGAGCTCCGCCGCCGTTGCCACCGATGCCGATGGTCGGCGGGTTCAGCACGGGGCCACCGCCGGTTTGCCGGGACGCCTGCCGCATCTGATAGGACAGCGTGGCCTCGAGGGCCTCGACCAACGGTCCCTGGTTCGGCCGCTTGTCCAGCGCCGCCACGATGGCCTCTCGGTTGGACGTCGACGGCCGGAAGCCCGCCGCGCGCAGCTTCATGATCTTCTCGATCAAGTTGGAGATCTGGCCGCCGCCAGAACCGGTGTCGTAGTCCGTGGCAATGATCGCCAGCGCCTGGTCGGCGGTCATCTCGGGAGCGGCGTCACTGCTCGCCGCGGCATCCGCGGCCGGGTCGGCCCCGGCCGTCGCCGAGCTCACGCCGGTAACCAATCCAGCTGCCAGAGCAGCACTGGCTGCGGCGCCCACCACGGCGCGACGCCAGCGGCTGGTGCTGATTCGTTCGGCCATCAATCCTCCATCGTCGAGCGTCCACGTGTATCCGGCCCGACCCGGGTGGCCACGTACAGCCAGGCGGAGCCTAACAAAGCCGGGCGAGCGCGGCAGCATGTCACTCGCTTCACTCGCATCGCTCTGCGTCACTCCTCGGAGCCGGTGAGCTCCGCACGGGTCGCCGCCGTCAGCCGCTTGTACGTCCCGTCCTCGTCGAGGTGCCACGCGTGTCGGGACGGCTTGGGGACTCCGGCCGCTCGCAACGGCCCCAACAGCGGCCGATAGCTGGCGGACAGCGTCATCTCCGAGGCCACGTGCACCACGTCGGGCGCCGCCCCCACCGGCAACCTGGCGATCGCCGTGTTGAGATCGGCCGTCGTCACGCTGCCGCCGGGCCGCAGCTGCAGCGCCGAGACCGAGAGCTCGCGCTCCCCGACCGCGACGCGATAGGTGACCGCGAGGTCGACGGCGTCGATCCGGCCGAGCGTGTCGTTCACCGCGTCGCCGAACACCGGGCCACGCGGGGAGCGGATCACCGAACCGCGGTTGGCGACGAGCCAGTAGTCGCCGTCCTCGTCACGCCGGAACAGGTACTCGGTCGACACCCACAGATCCGCGGGGGCGAAGACGCCGCGCTTCACCGACGCCGTCGGGTCCACCGGACCCCGCGGGTGGGCCAGCAGGACGCCGACCTCGTTGGTGGCCGCAAGCGCGACGAAGCCGCGCTCGTCCTCGAGGATCAAGTCGTCGTCGGCGTCGTATGCGGCGAGTTCGATGTGGCCACCCCCGGGCAGCGGCCGGCCCTCGCTGCCGATCTTGGCGCTCGCGACGTTGGCAAGCACCGCCTGCCCGTCGGTCGTGGCGAAGAACTCGACGACGTGGGCAGGTGCGAATTCCCCTTCGACGCGCTTCCACAGCCCCGTAGGCATGCCGGAACCGATGAACAACCGAACCGGATGAGTGCCGTTGAGCACGAAGGCCGGATCGTCGATCACTTCACGCAGCATCGCCCACGTGTAGGACACCACGGTGACGCCGTACTGCCGCAGCTCGTGGACGAACCGGTCGGGGCGCAGTCCGCGCGACAGCGCGATCCTGGTACCGCCGACGACCGCCCCGCCGAGACTGACGAGCAGGCCGGACTGGTGGTGCAACGGCGTCAGGCAGTAGACGGTGTCGCCCGTGCCCAGGTTGGCCGCGGACGCGGTGCCGATGGCCGACAGCGCCCACCGGAAGTTGGTGATCTGGCGCGCGACGAGTTCCCCGCCGACGGTCGCAAAGGCGATGTAGGCCAAGTCCTTCGCGAAACCGGGATCCGGGCGGTACCAACCGGGAAGGGCCACGACGTCGGGATCGATCTTCTCCATGTCGACGACGTCGGCATCCTCGGGCAGGTCGAGGTCGCGCGACTCGCCACCACCGAGCACGAGTACCCGCAGCGGAAGGGCCGTCGCCGCCTCGAGGTGCAGGGGGTCGGCGATGACGTCGGAGACGGCGCCGAGGCGGGCGGCCTCGAGCAGGTCGGCGTCCGGCGGCATCAACACCGCGACCGCACCCAGCCGAGACAGCGCCGCGATCGCCACCAGCGCACTGGGCCGGGTCTCCATCAGCACGCCCACGTGCGCGCCCTGACGGACGCCGACGTCGATGAGACCACGGACGACGTTGTTGACACGCCGATCAACCGCCTCGTAGGTGTGCACCCGGCCGTCGAACAGCAGGAATTCGCCGTCCGGCGTCGCCCGCGCCTGCTCGGTCATGATGCGGCCCAAGGAGATACGGGTGTGGTCGTTGACCTGACCCAGCCGCGCCAGCCTCGGGAGGGTGCGCGCGGTCTCGGCGACCAACGCGCGGGCCGACTTGTTGGCGGCAAGCAGGGTGTTGGCCGCCGACTTCGCGACGGTGAAGGTCATCTCGGCCGCCGCACCGGCGCCGTGCGCGATGCGCAACGCCATTGGGACACCGGTGTCACTGGTCTGTGAGGGTTTGAGCGGCATCGGGACGACCCCGTCGGGGGTGTCGCCCTCGCCGCTGAGCCACTTCACCCACGCGGCGACCGTCGGCCAAGTCTGGGTGGCCGCCTTGGAGCCCACGACGAGCCCGAAATGGCCGGAGCGAATGAGGTATTCGTAGACGTCGGCTTGAGGAGAGGCCCGCTTGATGCCGCGCACCGAGGCGGGCTGGCCGATGTCGTCGACCTCGCCCACGACCGCCAGCACGGGGCAGTCGATGTCGGCGAGGGTGACGAGGTCACCGCGTATGGAGAACCCGCCGCTCATCATCCGGTTGTGCGCGATGAACTGCTTGAGCAGTTCCGCGATGGCCGGTCCCGACCAGGCGATGTAACCGTCGGACGCCAGGAAGCGGCGCTGCTGCTCGCGGGGCAGCAGGGCCTCGCGGTCGTGCAGCTGTCGGACGAAGTCGAGCCGTGACTGTGCGGTCTTGACCGGATCGAGCAACTGAAAGCCGGTGCGGGCCAGCCAGCCGGGCACGTCGAGGCGGCTGAAGACGTGGTCGGCCATGAAGTCGGCGGCCCCGACCGCGAGGCCGGCAGGCAGGTTCATGGGCAGCGCCGCCAGGGTGTCCACCGGCGAGCCGAACGCGATGATGCTCGCCACGTCCTTGGTCCGCCGGTAGGCCGCGGTCTGGTAGGCGAACATGCCGCCCTGGGAGTAACCGGCCAGGTGGACGTCGCGGTCGGTGGCCTTCTTCACGGTGTCGATCGCCTCGCTCAACGCGACGACGTGGTCGGACAGGTTGCGCTGCATGCCGCCCTCGACCTCGTCGGGCGAACCGAAGTCGATGACCCAGGGATCGAGACCGGCGGCGTGCAAGATGCCGACCGCGCCTTCGTCGCGGGTGACGTCCCACATGTCCGCCGACATCATCATCGGGTGCACCATCAGAACCGGCGCACCGGGCGGTGTCGCGCCCGGCCTGCTGTCCGGTGGGAAGTAGCGGCGCAGCCGGTACATCGGCACGCTCTCGACGACCTGGAACGGCGACGGCACCGCGCCGGTCTCCAACCCGCCGTACCGCAGCACCTCCAAACCGTTCTGGGCAGTCGCCAGGAGACGGCTCACCGGACTGGTGATCAACGGAATGTGCACCAACGGTCGCTCCCTGACTGTGAACCCGATCCCCCGAACGCCACGACATCATGGCACAGCGTTGCTGGTCGGCCGCTGTAAAGGTACGCCGCCTCTCGGCCTAGCCTGGTGGGGACATGGCACATCTTCTGGGGGCTGAAGCCCTCCATCTCGAATACCCGACGAAAGTCGTCTTCGATTCGGTATCCCTGGGCGTGAACGAGGGCGACCGGATCGGCATCGTCGGCCGCAACGGCGACGGAAAGTCCAGCCTGTTGGCGATGCTGGCCGGCCGTGTCACCCCGCATTCGGGGCGCGTGACCGTGCGCGGCGGGGTACGCGTCGGCGTGCTGGACCAGGCCGACACCCTCGACGACGACGACACCGTCGGGCACGCCGTCGTCGGCGACGTTCCCGAACACGTGTGGGCCGGCGACCCTCGCGCGCGCGACGTGGTCGCCGGGTTGCTGGGAGGCCTGCCCTGGGACGCGGAACTCCGGACGCTGTCGGGTGGACAGCGCCGTCGGGTCGCGCTGGCCCAGCTGCTCTCCGGTGACCACGACGTGCTGGCGCTCGACGAGCCGACCAACCATCTCGACGTCGAGGGGATCACCTGGCTGGCGGAGCATCTGAAGCGGCGCTGGTCGCCGTCGTCAGCGGGTCTTCTGGTGATCACCCACGACCGCTGGTTCCTCGACGAGGTCTGCACGACGACGTGGGAGGTCCACGACCGCATCGTCGAACCCTTCGACGGCGGGTACGCCTCCTACATCCTCCAGCGGGTCGAACGTGACCGGCAGTCTGCCTCCAGCGAGGCCCGCCGCCAGAATCTGGCGCGCAAGGAGTTGGCCTGGTTGCGACGCGGCGCGCCCGCACGCACGTCGAAGCCCAAGTTCCGCATCGACGCCGCCAACGCGTTGATCGCCGACGTGCCCGAGATTCGCGACAAGGTGGCGCTGCAGTCACTGGCGGTGAACCGACTGGGCAAGCAAGTCGTCGACCTGCTCGACGTGTCGGTGCGCTACGGCGAGCGAGAGGTGCTCAAGCAGGTCGAATGGCGGATCGCTCCGGGCGAGCGCACCGGCATCCTCGGCGTCAACGGCGCCGGCAAGTCGACGCTCCTGGGCCTCGTCGACGGATCCGTGGAGCCGAGCGAGGGCCGGGTCAAGCACGGCAAGACCGTGCAGATCGCGACCCTCACCCAGGGCGTCGACGAACTGGCCGACCATCTCGACGAGCCGGTCCGCATCGTGCTGAGCCGGTTGGCCACCACGTACACGTTCGGGTCGGGCTCCAAGTCTCAGGAACTGACGCCCGGACAGCTGCTGGAGCGGCTCGGCTTCGCCAGCGCCCAGCTGTCGACTCCGGTCAAGGATCTCTCCGGCGGGCAGCTCCGCCGGCTTCAGTTGCTGCTCATCCTCCTCAACCAACCCAACGTGCTCATCCTGGACGAGCCGACCAACGACCTCGACACCGACATGCTGGCCGCGATGGAGGATCTGCTGGATTCCTGGCCCGGCACTCTCATCGTGGTCAGCCACGACCGGTACTTCCTGGAGCGGGTCACCGATCAGCAGTACGGGATTCTCGGCGGACACCTGCGGCACCTACCCGGTGGCGTCGACGAATATCTGCGGCTGCGCAACGCACACGCGGACACGACCGGCGCGGCCGCCAAGTCGACTCCGAAGGGACCCGCCGTCCTCGCGGGTGCCGATCTGCGGTCGACGCAGAAGGAGATCGCGGCCATCGAACGCAAGTTGACCAAGCTCGACGATCAGATCAAGGGCGCGCAGCAGCGTCAGGCCGAACACGACCAGGGCGACTACGAGGGGCTCAGGGGCTTGGCCGCCAGCCTGCGCGAGTTGGAGGCCGAGGTCGGCACCCTGGAGGAACGGTGGCTCGAGCTCAACGAGCAGATCGGCTGACGTCGGATCCAAGCGAGACGCGAAGGCGATCTGCCGTGTCGCGCACCACCTTCAGCTGCTTGGCCACCTGCACCGGCGCGGTTCCACCACGGGCGTCGCGCGAGCTGACCGACCCCTCGACGGTCAGAACCTCGCGCACCTGGGCCGTCAGCCCTGGGTGGATGCCCGCCAGCTCGTCGTCGGTGAGTTCCTCGAGACCGACGCCGCGCGCCTCGGCCGCCTTGACGGCGGCGCCGGCCGCCTCGTGGGCGACACGGAACGGAACACCCTGGCGGACGAGCCATTCCGCGACATCGGTGGCCAACGTGTAGCCCTGCGGGGCCAGCGCGGCCATCCGCTCGGCGTCGAAGGTCAGCGTGGCGACCAGGCCCGCCATCGCGGGCAGCAGCAGCCGCAGCTGGGCCACCGAGTCGAAGACCGGTTCCTTGTCCTCCTGCAGGTCGCGGTTATAGGCCAACGGTTGCGCCTTGAGCGTGGCCAGCAGCCCCGTCAGGTTGCCAATCAGCCGCCCGGACTTGCCGCGGGCCAGTTCGGCGATGTCGGGATTCTTCTTCTGCGGCATGATCGAACTGCCCGTCGACCACGAGTCGTGCAGCTTGACGTAGCCGAATTCCGTTGTGCTCCAGAGGATTACGTCCTCGGCCAACCGGGACAGGTCGACGGCGATCATCGCCAGTACGAACGCGGCCTCGGCCGCGAAGTCGCGCGAGGCCGTCGCGTCGAGTGAGTTGTCGGCGGCGGCGGTGAAACCCAGATCGGCGGCGATCGCGTCGGGATCCAAACCCAGCGATGAACCGGCCAGCGCACCAGAGCCGTACGGCGACACCGCGGTGCGGTCGTCGAGGTCGATGATCCGGTCGACGTCGCGCAGCAGCGGGTGCGTATGGGCCAACAGATGGTGCGCCAACAGGATCGGCTGAGCCGACTGCAGGTGCGTCTTGCCGGGCATGATCTCGGTGGGATGGGCGGCGGCCTGAGTGGCCAGCGCCCCGACGACGTCGAGCACGCCGGCGCCGACGGCCCGCATGGCGTCGCGCAGCCACATCCGGAACAGGGTGGCCACCTGGTCGTTTCGCGACCGTCCGGCACGAAGCCGCCCGCCGAGGTCGGCACCCGTTCGGTCGATGAGACCGCGTTCCAGGGCGCCGTGCACGTCCTCGTCGGACGACAGCGGCTCGAAGCTGCCGTCGTCGACGTCGGAGCCCAGGTCATCCAGCCCGGCGAGCAACCCGTCACGCTGCTCCTGGCTCAGCAGCCCGGCACGGAACAGCACCTGCGCGTGGGCCTTGGACGCCCGCACGTCATACGGCGCGAGCACCCAGTCGAAGTGGGTCGACTTGCTCAGTGCGGCAAGCGCATCCGACGGGCCGTCGGCGAACCGGCCACCCCACAGCGAGCCCTCGTTGGTGGTGCTCACTTGCCAGCGAGGTCGCGCTGGGCGGCGATCTTCGACGACAGCCCGTGCACGTGGACGAAGCCCTTGGCGCTGGACTGGTCGAAGGTGTCGCCCTCGTCGTAGGTGGCGAGGTTGAAGTCGTAGAGCGACTCCGCGCTGCGCCGCCCGTTCACGGCGATGTGGCCGCCGTGCAGCACGAGGCGGATCTCACCGGTCACGTGCTCCTGGGTCTCGGCGACGAAGGACTCCAGGGCGCGCTTGAGCGGCGAGTACCAGAGTCCGTCGTAGACCAGTTCACCCCACTTCTGGTCGGTGTGGCGCTTGAACCGGCCGAGTTCGCGCTCCAACGTCACGTGTTCGAGTTCGGTGTGCGCGGTGATCAGCACCATGGCGCCCGGGGCTTCGTAGATCTCGCGGCTCTTGATGCCGACCAATCGATCCTCCACCACGTCCAGACGACCCACACCCTGCGCGCCGGCCCGCCGGTTCAGTTCGACGATCGCCTCGAGCACCGACACCCGGCGGCCGTCTATCGAGACCGGCGTGCCCTTCTCGAAGCCGACGACGACCTCGTCGGGTGAACTCCAGTTGACCGTGGGGTCCTCGGTGTAGTCGTAGACGTCCTTGGTCGGGGCGTTCCACAAATGCTCCAGGAATCCGGTCTCCACCGCGCGGCCCCACACGTTCTGGTCGATCGAGAACGGCGAGCGCTTCGTGACGTTGATCGGGATGGCGTTCTCCTCGGCGAACGCGATGGCCTTCTCCCGGGTCCAGGCATAGTCGCGCACCGGGGCCAGCACCTCGAGATGCGGTGCCAACGAGGCGAATCCGACCTCGAAGCGCACCTGGTCGTTGCCCTTGCCGGTGCAACCGTGCGCGACGATGCCGCCGCCGTGGTCCTTCGCGGCCGCCACGAGGTGCTTGACGATCAGCGGCCGACTGATGGCCGACACCAGCGGGTAGCGATCCATGTAGAGCGCATTGCTCTGGATGGTCGGCAGGCAGTACTCGTCGGCGAACTCGTCGCGGGCGTCGACCACCACGGCCTCGACCGCACCGCAGTCGATCGCGCGCTGCCGGACGACCTCCATGTCCTCTCCGCCCTGACCGAGGTCGATGGCAACGGCCACCACCTCGCGCCCGGTCTCCTTGCCGATCCAGCTGATCGCGACGGACGTGTCCAGTCCGCCGGAGTAGGCCAGGATGACGCGTTCGGACATGTAGATCGTTCTCCTTGTTAGGTTCTCGGGCCGTTACTGAAGTCGTTCGAGGGTGCTGGCGAGTTCAGCGCCCGTCATGGGTTCGCGTGCCACGACCAGAATGGTGTCATCCCCGGCGATCGTGCCCACGACGTAGGGCAGCGACGAGCGATCGATGGCGCTGGCCAGGTAGTGCGCCCCTCCCGGCGGGGTGCGCAGGATCGCGAGGTTGCCGCTGGCGTCGGTGGACACCAGCAGCTCGCCGAGCAGCTTGGTGACCCTTTCGGTGCCGCCGGACACACCGCGCACGGGGCTGCCGTCCTCGGGGACGACGTACACCCCGGTGCCGCCGTCGACGCCCCGCAGTTTCACCGCCCCGAGCTCTTCGAGGTCACGCGACAGGGTCGCCTGGGTGACCTCGATGCCGTCGGCGGCCAGCATCGCCGCGAGCTCGCTCTGGCTGCGCACCGAGTGCGACGACAGCAGCGAGACGATGCGAGCCTGTCGGCCCGCCCTGGTCGCGGTGGTCACGACTGATCCAGCAGCCACACCAGCAACGCCTTCTGCGCGTGCAGCCGGTTCTCCGCCTCGTCCCATACGGCGCTGCGCGGACCGTCGATGACGTCGTCGGTGATCTCGTGACCGCGGTGGGCGGGCAGACAGTGAAGCACCACCGCATCCGGGTCGGCCTGCGCGAGCAGCGCGTCGTTGACCTGGAACGTCCGAAACGGCCGCACGCGGTCCAGGCCGTCGTTCTCCTGGCCCATCGACGTCCAGGTGTCGGTCACCAGGACGTCGGCACCCTTGGCGCCGGCCGTGGCGTCGGAGGTGACGGTCACGCTGGCCCCGGTCTCGGCAGCCCGACGTTCGGCGGCGGCGACGAACTGCCTCGCCGGTTCGAAACCCGTTGGCGCGGCGATGGTCACGTGAATACCGGCCGTCACGCCGCCCAGCATCAGCGAATGCGCCATGTTGTTGGCGCCGTCGCCGAAGTAGGTCATGCGCAGACCCTTCAGCTCCCCCTTGCGCTCGGCGAGGGTCTGCAGGTCGGCGAGCACCTGGCAGGGGTGGAACTCGTCGGACAGCGCGTTGACGATCGGGACGGTGGCACCGGTGGCCATCGCGGTCAAGCGTTCCTGGGCGAAGGTTCGCCAGACGATGGCGTCGACGTAGCGCGAGAGCACCGCACCGGTGTCCTCCAGCGTCTCCTCGCGGCCCAGCTGGGTGCTGCGGCCGTCCACCACGACTGCGTGACCGCCGAGCTGGGCGATGCCCATCTCGAAGGAGAACCGCGTGCGGGTGGAGTTCTTCTCGAAGATGACAGCGACGCCCCTCGGACCCTCCAGCGGGCGGGCGCTGAACGGCGCCTTCTTCAGTTCCGCTGCGAGACTGAGCACTTCGGCCTGCTCGGCGGGCGACAGGTCGTCGTCGCGCAGAAAGTTCCGGACGGTCACGAGCTCTCCTGGGCGGTGTCGAGGACGGCGGGCAGCGCGGCGAGGAACGCGTCGATCTGGGCGTCGGTGACGACCAACGGTGGCGCCAGTCGGATGACGTCGGGTGCCGCGGCGTTGACCAGGAAACCGGCGTCGCGCGCCGCGGCCTCGACCGCCTTGCCCTTTGGTGCGGTCAGCACGATGCCGCGCAGCAGGCCACGGCCGCGGACGTGGTCGACGAGAGGGTGACCGATGGCCTCGACGCCGTGGCTGATGACCTTTCCGAGCACGTCGGCGCGCGTCACCAGGTCCTCCTCGGCCAGCGTCCGGAGCACCGCGAGGGCAGCGGCCGCGCAGACCGGGTTGCCGCCAAAGGTGCTGCCGTGCAGGCCCGGCGTCAACAGGGTGGCCGCCTCGCCGATCGCCAGGCAGGCGCCGATGGGCAGGCCGCCGCCAAGACCCTTGGCCAAGGTGACGACGTCGGGTGTGATGCCGTCGTGCTGGTGGGCGTAGAACGTTCCGGTCCGACCCACACCCGTCTGGACCTCGTCGAGGATCAGCAGCGCGCCGTGCCTGGTGGTGAGCTCGCGGGCCGCGGCCAGGTAGCCGGGAGGCGGCGTGACGACCCCGCCCTCCCCCATGATCGGTTCGAGGAACACCGCCGCGGTCGACGAGTCCACCACGGCGGCCAATGCGTCGACGTCGCCGTACGGCACGTGGGTGACGTTGCCGGGCAGTGGCGCGAACGGCGCCTGCTTGGAGGGTTGGCCCGTGAGTGCGAGCGACCCCATGGTGCGGCCGTGGAAGGCGTTCTCGGCGGCCACCAGATTGGTGCGACCGGTCAGCCGGGAGATCTTGAAGGCGACCTCGTTGGCCTCGGTGCCGGAGTTGCAGAAGAACACCCGCGCCGCCACGTCGCCACCGAGGTGCGCGACGAGCGCCTCGGCCAGCGCGACACCGGGTTCGGTGGCGTACAGGTTCGACGTGTGCCCGAGGGTCTCGAGTTGGGTGGTGACGGCGTCGATGACGGAGCGGTGCCGGTGGCCGAGCACGTTGACCGCGATGCCACCGAGCAGGTCGACGTAGGACTTGCCGTCGGCGTCGATGACGACGGCACCGTCCCCACTGACCAGGGCCACCGCCGGCGTGCCGTAGTTGTCCATCATCACGGCCCGCCAACGCGCTTGCAGGGCTTCGGTGTTCGTCATGCCGTCCCACCCTTCCCGTCGCTCCGCTCGCCCTGGGTCACCTTGGTTCCGGAGCCCTCGTCGGTGAGCAGTTCCACCAGCACGCAGTGCGCGACGCGGCCGTCGATCACGTGTGCGCTGGGTACCCCGCCGGCCACCGCCCGCAGGCAGGCCTCGATCTTGGGCACCATGCCCGACTCCAGGGACGGCATCAACCCCGTCAGGGTGACGGCGTCGATCTCGCTGACCAGCGAGGTGCGGTCTGGCCAGCTGGTGTAGAGACCCTCGACGTCGGTGAGCATCAGCAGCTTCTCCGCAGCCAGGGCCTCGGCCAGGGCGGCCGCGGCGGTGTCGGCGTTGACGTTGTGCACCACCCCGGCCACGTCGGGGGCGATGGTGGAGATCACCGGAATGCGCCCGGCGTTGATGAGATCCATGACGGCGGTGACGTCGACCTTGGCGACGTCACCGACGAGTCCGATGTCGGTCGCCACCCCGTCCACGAGGACGCTGCGCCGCACCGCGGTGAACAGCTGGGCGTCCTCTCCGGTGATGCCGACCGCGTATGGACCGTGGGCGTTGATCAGGCCGACGAGTTCGCGGCCGACCTGACCGAAGAGCACCATCCGGGCGACGTCGAGCACTTCGGGCGTTGTGACGCGGAACCCGCCCTTGAAGTCTCCGGCGATGCCCAGCTTGGCGAGCATCGCGCTGATCTGCGGGCCGCCGCCGTGCACGACGACCGGATGGATGCCGCAGTTGCGCAGGAACACCATGTCGGCAGCGAACGCCGCCTTCAGGGTGTCGTCGGTCATGGCGTTGCCGCCGTACTTGACGACGACGATCTTGCCGTGGAGTTGCTTGAGCCACGGCAGCGCCTCGGCCAACACGGCGGCCTTGGTCCGGGTCGAGGTCGTCACGAGCTGTAGGCCGAGTTCTCTTCGACGTAGGCGTGGGAGAGGTCGGTCGTCCGCACGGTGGCCCGCCCCGTCCCGACGGCCAGGTCGACCACGACGGACACGTCGGCGTCGGAGAGGTCCACGTCGCGCGCACCCGGGGCGCCGGCACCGTCGACGCACACCGGAGTGCCGTTGAACGACACACTGATTCGGTCGGCCGCCATGTCGACGGGGGCCATGCCCACCGCGGCGAGCACCCGACCCCAGTTGGGGTCGGAGCCGAACAGCGCCGTCTTGACCAGGCTGTCGCGGGCGACGACCCGGGCGGCGGTGACCGCGTCGGTCTCGTCGGCCGCGCCGGTGACGGTGATCGACACCCGCTTGGTGACGCCCTCGGCGTCGGCCTGCAGTTGCGCGCAGAGGTCGTCGCAGACGGCCAGCACGGCGGCGTCGAGTTCGTCCTGCGTGGGCGTGATCTCGCTGGCGCCCGACGCCAGCAGCAACACGGTGTCGTTGGTGGAGCAGCTACCGTCGATGTCGAGCCGGTCGAAGGTGCGTCCCGCCGCGGCGCGCAGTGCCCGGTCGAGGGCGTCGGAGTCGGCGACGGCGTCGGTGGTGATCACGCAGAGCATCGTCGCCAGCGACGGCGCCATCATGCCGGCGCCCTTCGCCATCGCGCCCATCGTCCAGTCGCCGTGGTGATGCAGCGCAACCTGTTTCGGCACGGTGTCGGTGGTCATGATGGCCTGGGCCGCTTCGGCGCCGCCGGTCAACCCGCCGGCCATCTCCTGCACGACGTCCTTGACGCCACCGAGCACCTTGTCCATGGGCAGCCGGTCCCCGATCAGCCCGGTCGAGCAGACCGCGACCTCGATCGCGCCGGTCTCGGTGCCCCAGTTCGACAGTGCGTCGGCGACGGCCTCGGCCGTGGCGTGGGTGTCCTGAAAGCCGAGCGGGCCGGTACAGGCGTTGGCGCCCCCGGAATTGAGGATGACCGCGCGCAACCGTTTGGTGGTCATCACCTGCTGGGTCCACAGCACCGGCGCGGCCTTGACCTTGTTGCGGGTGAAGACCGCGGCCGCGGCGAGGTCGGGACCCTCGTTGACCACCAGGGCCAGGTCGGGCTTACCGGAGGCCTTGATGCCCGCGGCGATGCCGGTCGCCCGGAAGCCCGACGGCGCGGTGACGCCCTGATTGCGCGTCATGTTGCCGATTCCCGAGTCGCTTCGCTCCTGCCCACCGAACATCACGGCGCCACCCCCACGATCGAAAGTCCTTCCGTTTCAGCCCAGCCCAGCGCCAGATTCATCGACTGCACGGCCGCCCCTCCGGTTCCCTTGACGAGGTTGTCGATCGCGCACAGCGCCACCAGGACCCCGGCGTCCGCATCGACGGCGACGGCCACCTGCGCGGCGTTGCTGCCGATCACCGAGCCGGTCGTCGGCAGTCGTCCCTCGGGAAGAAGGTGGACGAATGGCTCGCCGCCATAGGCCTTCTCGTAGGCGGCCCGGATCTCAGACACCGTGGCCTTGGTCTTGGCGGTGCACGTCGCGAGGATGCCGCGGGAGGTGGGAATCAGCACCGGGGTGAAGGACACGGTGACGTCCTTGTCGGTGACCGTCCTGAGCCCCTGGGCGATCTCCGGGGTGTGGCGGTGGGCGCCGCCGACGTTGTAGGCCCGCGCCGAGCCGATGACCTCGGAGCCGAGCAGGTCGACCTTGGCCGCGCGGCCAGCCCCAGAGGTGCCGCTGACCGCGACGACGGTCACTGCGGGCTCGACGAGATCCTCGGCGAGTGCGGGCAGCAGGGCGAGCAGGGCGGCCGTCGGGTAACAGCCGGGCACCGCGATGCGCTTGGTGCTGCGCAGCGCGTCGCGGCCACCCGGTAGCTCGGGCAGTCCGTAGGGCCAGCTACCCGCGTGGGCCGAGCCGTAGAACCGCTCCCAAGCCGCAGGGTCGGTGAGCCGGAAGTCGGCGCCGCAGTCCACGATCAGGGTGTCGGGCCCGAGTTGCTCGGCGAGTGCCGCGGAATGCCCGTGCGGCAGCGCGAGGAACACCACGTCATGCCCGGCCAGCACGTCGACGTCGGTCGGCTCGAGCACCCTGTCGGCCAACGGAAGTAGGTGGGGGTGATGCTCGGTGACCCCGGTGCCTGCGCTGGCCGCCGCCGTCAACGCGCCGATGACGAGGCGTCCGTCCGCCAGGGCGGGGTGACCGAGGAGGAGTCGGAGGATCTCGCCGCCCGCATAGCCGCTCGCACCGGCCACCGCCACTGAGGTCATGCAGCGATTCTGCATGTTTATGCGTGCCGGTGCAAATTCATTTATCAGCGGCGTTGGACGGCGCCGACCCGGGCGGCCGCGACCTCGACGGCGGCGTCGCGCGACGCGCTTGCCTCGTCCTCGGTCAGCGTCCGGTCGGGGGCTCGGAACCGCAGCGCCAAGGCCAGCGACTTGTGCCCCTCGCCCACCTGCGGGCCGGTGTACACGTCGAATATGCGGACGTCCTCGAGCAGATCCCCCGCCCCGTCGCGGACCGCGTCGACCACCGATTGGGCGGCCACGTCGTCGGCGACGATCAGGCTGACGTCCTGGAACACCGCGGGGAACGGCGACACGGCAGGAGCGGGCAGCGGCTCGACGACCGGCACGGCGCTGAGGTCGAGCTCGAGGGCGCAGACGCCCTTCGGCAGACCGGACCGCTCGATGACCGCGGGATGCAACTGACCGGCATATCCGATGACGGCCCCGTCGAGGACGATCTCGGCGCACCGACCCGGGTGCCACGGCAGCTGTCGAGCGACGCGGAACTCGAACTCGACGTGGCAGGCCCGTCCGATGACGCGCACCGCCTCGAAGGCGTCCATCGCGTCGACCGGTCGGCCCGGCCCCCACGGGCCGGCGGGCTGGCGCAGGCCGGACAGGACCACGCCGACGTGCAACGGTTGCCGCGGCAGGGAGCCGTCGATCAGCGCCATCTCGGCCTCGGTGGGGCGGCGGTCGACGGGGAGCCGTTCGATCGCCTTGGTCTCCGGCGTCGCCAACACCACCTGCTGAATGCCGAAGAGTGCGTCGTCGGTGGCACCGCGGGAGACGTTGCGCGTCAACGCCTCCAGCAGGCCGGGCAGAAGAGTCGAGGCGAGTTGAGGCCGGTCGGCCTCGAGCGGGTTGAGCACGGTCATGGTGGCGCGACGGGGATCGTCGACGGGCAGCCCCCAGGCGTCGAAGACGCCCGCGGGCAGGAACGGCGTCGGCAGCACCTCGACGTAGCCGTTGAGCGCCAACGACTTTCCGACGGCACGACGGCGCTTCTGGATGGCACTCAAACCCCGTCCCGCGGGAGCGGTCGGCAAGACCGACGGGATCTTCTCGAGTCCTTCGAGGCGCAGCACTTCTTCGACGAGGTCGGCGGGCTGCTTGAGGTCGGGCCGCCAGCTCGGCGGGACGACGGTGACGATGCCCTCGGACTCCGTGACGCGACACCCGATCTGCGTCAGCCGCCGCACGGTGGCACCCGCCGGGTAGGCCACACCGGCCAAGCGGTCGGGCAGGTCGACCGGCATGCTGACCGCCGGCGGCGACCAGTCCTCGCGTGGCGGGTCACCGCGCCAGTCGGTGAGCGTGGGTTCGACTGCGCCGCCGGCGATCTCGGCCAGCAGGACGGCACTGCGGTCGAGCGCGGCAATGGAGATGGCCGGATCGACGGTGCGTTCGTAGCGCCGGCTGGCCTCGGACACCAGGTGCAGACGCCGCTGGGTACGCGACACCGTCGCCGGATCCCAGACGGCCGCCTCGAGCAGGATGTCGGTGGTGGTGTCCCGCACCTCGGTGGTGCCTGCACCCATCACGCCGCCGATGGCAGCCGTTGCCACGTCGTCGGCGATCAGGACGTCACCCGGGTCGAGGGTGCGCGTCACGTCATCGAGGGTGACGACCTTCTCCCCCGGCTCGGCGAACCGAACGTCGAAGCCGCCGGTGATCAGGCTGCGATCATGCGCGTGCATCGGGTGACCGAGTTCGAGCATGACGTAGTTCGTCACGTCGACCGCGGGCGAGATGGCGCGGATGCCGCTGAGCAGCAGCCGACGCTGCATCCACCACGGCGAGACCGCAGTCGGGTCGATGCCAACGACCGGACGGAGCCCGAATCGTTGTACGCCAGTGCCGGATTGGACCTTCAGCGGCCATGCCTCACCAGTGACGGGCAAGGGGGCGACGTCGGCCGGGTCGACGAAGTCGAGGTCGTAGGCACAGGCCAGCTCGCGCGCCATGCCGCGGATCGACAGGCAGTAACCACGATCCGGGGTGATGGCAAGGTCGAATACCACGTCGTCGAGGCCGAGGACCTCGGCCGCGGCATCCCCCGGCTCGGCCGTGCCCTCCGGCAGGACCAGGATTCCGGCGTGGTCGCTGCCGAGGTTGAGCTCCGAGGACGAACAGATCATGCCGTGGGACGTGCGGCCGTAGGTCTTTCGCTTGGCGATGGTGAAGTCACCGGGCAACGTGGTGCCGGGCAACGCCACGACGACCAGGTCGCCGACGGCGAAGTTGGTTGCGCCGCAGACGATGTCGCGCGGCTCGTCCTCGCCGACGTCGACCTTGCAGGCCCGGATGGGCTTCTTGAACTCGGTGAGCTCTTCGATGTCGGCGACCCGACCGATGGTCAGCGGCCCCGACACCGGGCCGACGGGAATGATCTCCTCGACCTCGTGGCCGATGGCGATGAGCGCACGCTCGAGTTCCTCGGGAGACACGTCCCAGCCTGGAGTGCCGGCGCGTACGACGTCACGCAACCAGCTGTAGGGAACGCGCATCAGGCACCCACCCCGAACGGAAGCGAGAACCGGACGTCACCCTCGACCATGTCCCGCATGTCGGGAATACCGTTGCGGAACTGCAGGGTTCGCTCCAAGCCCATGCCGAACGCGAACCCGGAGTACTCGTCGGGGTCGATGCCACAGGCGCGCAGGACGTTGGGGTTCATCATCCCGCAGCCACCCCACTCCACCCAGCCCGGTCCGCCCTTCTTGCCCTCGAACCAGATGTCGACCTCGGCCGAGGGTTCGGTGAAGGGAAAGAAGTGGGGACGCAGTCGAGTGCGACCCTCCGGCCCGAACTCCGCGCGCGCGAACGCATCCAGCGTGCCGCGCAGGTTGGCCATCGTGAGACCGCGGTCGACGGCCATGCCCTCGACCTGATGGAAGACCGGCGTATGGGTCGCGTCGAGTTCGTCGGTGCGGAACGTCCGACCGATGGAGACGATGTAGACGGGCAGCTCGCGTTCGAGCAGTGCCCGGATCTGCACCGGGGAGGTGTGGGTGCGCAACACCTGGCGGGACCCGTCCGGGGCGATCTGGAACGTGTCCTGCTCGCTGCGGGCGGGATGGTCTGGCGGGAAGTTCAGAGCGTCGAAGTTGAATTGCTCGGTCTCGACCTCGGGCCCGTCGGCCAGCTCCCACCCCATCGCGACGAAGACGTCGGCGACGTGTTCGGCGAGGATGGTGATGGGGTGCCGGGCGCCGACCGGCTGCCGCGTCGACGGCAACGTGACGTCGATGCGCTCGGCAACCAGGGCGGCGGCGTCACGCTCGGCGCGCAGCACCTCGATGCGGGCGTCGAAGGCTTCCTGCGCACCGGTGCGCGCCACGTTGACGCGGCGCCCGGCCTCGGCTCGTTCGGCCTTGTCGAGCGCGCCGAGAGATTGGCGGGCCAGCGCGATGGGCGACTTGTCGCCGAGGTGTTCGGTCTTGGCGCGTGCCAGGGCGTCGAGGTCAGCCGCCAGCTCGAAGGCCTGGCGGGCCGCACTGACGGCGGTGGCCAGCGCTTCCTGCGAAAGTCCCGACGAATCCGGCTGATTTACCACCCGGCGATCATAGCCAGGGGTGACGTGTGAGCCGCGCTACCCTCTGGCTACGCCGTGGGTCGGGCCCGTTCGCGAACCCGTGTCGGATAGGTCTGCGTCATGCCCACCGCGCCGACGATGACGACGACCGGGATCACCCAGTTGGTCCAGTCGACTGTCTGCGGAACCCGGGCGGCGTAGTAGCCCAGCACGGAGATCAGCGCGAACACCAGCGCCCACATCAACGTCAGGACCTTGTTGGTCTGCCGGAAGGCCGCCTTCTCCCAATCCTGCAGGGGCCGGTCGACTTTCGCGTACTGCTCGGTGAAGGGAGTGAACGCCATCGACCCGAGGGCCATCACCGCGAGCACGCCACTGGACAGCGTCGTCGCGTAGGTGTCCATCCAGTCCCGGTCCTTCGCTCCGAGCACGATCCCGACCGCGGTCACCACGACGAAGAACACGATCGTGACGATCTCGAGCAGCCTCGGTCCCCCGCGACCCATGGAGATGCCGAGGATGATCGCCGACAGCACGGCACACAGTGCGCCGAACATCCACGTGCTGGGCCCCTCGGCCACCACCCAGTAGATGATCCACGGCACGAACCCGACGAAGGGGCTGTGTTCAAACCACTCGTCCACCCCTGGAGGGTAGCCAACCGACCCTCAGGCGACACCCTTCTGCACGAGCAGCGGCAGCACGCCCTCGGCGAACCAGTGCGCCTCCTCGAGGTGGGGGTAGCCGGAGAGGATGAACTCGTCGAACCCCAGGGAGTGGTACTCGACGATGAGGTTGGCGACTTCCTCGTGCTGCCCACCAGCGCCGTGCCCGCTCCCCCACGCACCAGGCCCACCCCGGCCCACAGGTTGGGGTAGATCTCCAGCCCGTCGAGCCGGCCACCGTGCAGCGCCGTCATCCGACGCTGCCCCTCCGATTGCGAACTGGCGTGTAGCGCAGTCTGCTTGGCGATCTGGTCTTCGCTGAGCCCGGCGACGAGCTCGTCGGCCACCGCCCACGCGGCCGCCGAGGTGTCCCGGCTGATCGTGTGCAGACGAATGCCGAATCTGAGCGTGCGCCCCCGCGCCGCGGCGAGTTCGCGCACCTTCTCGATCTTGGCGGCTGCGGCCTCCGGCGGCTCGCCCCACGTCAGGTACACGTCGACGTGTTGGGCCGCGATGGGCAGGGCCGCCGGGGACGAGCCACCAAAGTAGAACTGCGGCAACGGGTCCGGCGGAGCGGACACCATCGCGTTCGCCACGCGGTAGTGCTCGCCCTGGAAGTCCAGCGGGCCGTTGCGCCAGATCGAGTCGACGATGTGCAGGAATTCGCCGGTGCGGGCATAGCGTTCGTCGTGGTCGAGCCAGTCACCGAAGCGTCGCTGCTCGACGTCGTCGCCGCCGGTGACGATGTTGAGCAGGATGCGCCCGCCGGAGAAGCGCTGCAGCGTCGCCGCCTGCTGGGCGGCCAACGTGGGCGGCACCAGTCCGGGCCGGAAGGCGACCAGGAACTTCAGCCGCTCCGTCTCGGCCAGCAGGGCCGCCGTGGTCAACCACGCGTCCTCACACCATGTTCCGGTCGGCGTCAGCACGCCCTCGTAACCGAGCCGGTCGGCCGCGCGTGCCACCTCGGCGAGGTACCCGCGGGTCGGGGGACGGTAGTTCGGCGGCAGGACCTGGTTCGCCGACGCATGCGACGACGCGACGATCGAGCGGCTGTCGCCGCTGGTGGGCAGGAACCAGAAGAACTTCGCGCGCGCCATTCTCAACTTCCGTTCGTCGCAAGGGGTTTGAGCACGGCGTCGTAGCGGTGGTCGACCCAGTCGGCGAAGGTCGGCGCCGTCGCGATCTGCTTGGTCTCGGCGAACAGGTCGGCCAGCTTCTGCTCGGAGTCGACCAGTTGGTCCGACAGCGCGACCGACGACCGCAGACTGCGACCCTGGGCGACGGTCCCGACGGGCAGTGCGAGACCGACCGCCGCCGAGTACTTGGCCGCCCACTCGTCGGGGTGGTCTGTCGCCCAGCGGGTCGCCTTGGCGTAGCGCACCAGCAGATCACCGAGAGCCGAGTTGCGCTTCGGGTCGGCGAGCGCGGCGTCCGAGGCGATGCCGAAACCGGCCCCGTTGGTGACCCCGGTGGCCTGGGCGATGCTGCGCACCGGCACCTGCTGCTCGACCTGGGCGGTGTAGGGGTCCCAGATGGCCCATGCGTCGGCCTGTCCGCTGGTGAAGGCGGTCAACGCGTCGGCGGGCTGCAGGAACACCAGCTTGACGTCGGCGGGCGTCAAACCGGCCTTCTGCAGCTGGGCCAGGATGTGCCCGTGGGCCGAACTGCCCTTGCCGACGGCCACGCTCTTGCCGCGCAGGTCGGCGACGGAGGTGATCGGTGAGTCGGAGCGCACCAGGACGCGGTCGCCGTCGCCGCCGTTCTCGTAGGCAGTCACCACCTTGACTCGGGCGTTGGAGGCGGCGCCGAAGATCGGCGGGGTGTTGCCGGTGATCGCGAAGTCGATCTTGCCTGCGGTCGCGGCTTCGATCTGCGGTGGCCCGGAGGTGAAGGTGGAGAACACGATCCGGTACGGCAGGTCGTTCAGGACACCCGCGGCGTTCAGCAGGGACTCCGTGCCGCCCTTCTGGTCACCGATCTGCAGCGTCACGTCCGACAGTTCGGACAGCGGCACCGTGGCCGGCGCCTGCTGGGCACCGGAGTTCTCCTGGCGGGAGACGCATCCCGCGAGCAGTGCGACCAGCGCCAGGACGGCCGCGACCCGCAGGCCGATCATTCGTCTGGATGTGGGCATGACGGTTCCCCCTCGTGAATCGACGGCACGTTGGTCAGACTTCGACGCCGAGCTGCTCGAGCAGTTCGGCGCGGTAGCGGGCGGTGAGCGGCGAGGGATCCGACGGCGAACGCCGCACGTCGTCGACGACGAGCTCGTGGGACACGCGGCCCTCGTCGAGAACCAGCACCCGGTCGGCCAGGGCGACCGCCTCGTCGACGTCGTGGGTCACCAACAGCACGCCGAAGCGGTGTTCGCGCCACAGGTCGAGCAGCAGCGCCCGCATCGTCAACCGTGTCAGTGCGTCGAGGGCACCGAACGGCTCGTCGAGCAGCAGCAGCTCCGGCTCGGCCACCAGCGCCCTCGCCAACGACACCCGCTGCGCCTGTCCGCCGGACAACGTCAGGGGCCAGGCCGCGCCACGATCGCCCAGACCGACGTCGGCTAAGGCCTTATCGACGCGAATCACCCTCCGCACCTTTGACAGTCGACTTCGCGTCAACCCGTACTCCACGTTCGTTCGCACGTCGCGCCACGGGAAGAGCCGCGGCTCCTGGAAGGCCAACGCCGGCGGGCCGGTCACCACTGCCTCGCCGGTGTGATCGGTGGACAGCCCGGCCATGACGCGCAGCACGGTCGACTTGCCGGAGCCGCTGCGGCCGATGAGCGCGACGATCTCTCCCCGTCCGATCCGCACCGAGACGTCGGCCAAGACGTGACGTTCGCCGTACCACTTGTCGACGCCGCGCAGTTCGCCGGCGACTCCGGTTCGCCGTTCGGAGGTCAGGGTCACGACCGGTACCTCGACGCGCGGCGTTCGGCGGCGCGCACGATCGCGTCGGTGCCGATGCCGAGCATGGCGTAGACGACGAGCCCGAAGATGATCACGTCGATGCGGAGGAAGTCGCGGGCGTCGTTGATGAGGTAGCCGATGCCCTTGTCGGCGTTGATCTGCTCGGCCACGATCAGCGTCAGCCAGGCAATTGCGAGGGACTGACGCAACCCGACCAGCACCTGCGGTGCGGCCCCGGGAACGATGATGCTGCGGAAGCGTTGCCCGAACGAGAAGCCAAGCACCTGAGCGGTTTCGAACAGCTTGGGGTCGACCTGCCGGATCGCGGAGAACGTGTTGAGGTACAGCGGAAAGCTGACGCCGAGGGCGACCAGGAGCACCTTGGGCAGTTCGCCGATGCCGAACCACAGGATGAACAGCGGAATCAGACCGAGGTGGGGCAACGCGCGCACCATCTGCATGGGCGGGTCGACGGTGGCCTCCAACCAGGGCGACAGCCCGACGGCGGTGCCGAGGGCGACGCCGATCACGCCACCGAGGAGCAAGCCCTCGATCACCCGGACCCCCGATACGGCCAGAGCGTCGGCCAGCTCGCCGCTCCTGACGAGCTCCACGCCCGCCTCGACGATCAGGGACGGTGCGGGCAGGACGTCCTGAGGGATCAGTCCAAGCGCGCTGCCGAGTTGCCACAGCGCGAGCAGGACGATCGGCGAGGCCAACCGGATCAGCCCCCACCGTCGCCGCTTCACACGGCTGGGGGGCGCTGGTGGGACGACGATGGTGGTCACGATGGCACGACGCTACGGAGCCCGGGGGCGACGAGGAAGGCTTCCGCTCGCGCTGACTCGAAGGCCGCGGGGTTGATCCGCCGGAGCAGGCCGAGAGGACGCCGAGGGTCACGAGTGCCAACAGCGCGACGAGCGTCGGCTCAGGTGAAGTTGGAGACCGCCAGCGGCGTCGGCGATCCGGCCTCCCGGATCGTGACGGTGCGGATGTCGGACTTCGGAATGACCGTGGCTGCAGCGAGATTCGACGCCCGCTTCTCGACGCCCGACGGGCGCCAGGAGGCGACGGTGGTCTCCGATCCCTGCTTCGTGGTGACCACCAGGTCGTAGCCGGTCGCCTTGACCGCCCAGTCCTTGGTGTACTGGCACTCCCAATCCAAGCGCGTGCCCCACGGCTCGTCGGACAGGGCCAGAGAGGCCGTCACACCTTCTCGCTGACCGGCTGCCATCGCTTGCAGCGCAACGCCGTCCGAGGACGGATGGGGGATGACCGCGTACCCGACCAGGCCGCCGATGAGCAGGAAGGCGGCCGCGGAGGCCAGCATCGTCATCAGGCGGGAGCCACGGACACGATCGTGGCGTCGCCGAGTCGCGTCGGCGAACGACGCTGGTGCGGAAGCGGCCCCGTCACGCTGCTCGCCCGGTTCGTCGGCGAGCAGGGCCATGGCCTCCTCCGGCGACAGCACGTCGAGGATCGCGGGGAGGTCGGCGGAGTCCCGCAGGCCGGTGGGTTCGGGCGAACGGGCGAGGTACCGCTCGTATTCGGCGGCCTCCTCGGCCGAGAGTGCGCCCAGCAGGTAGGCGGCATCCCATTCGGCCATGTCGCGTTCGGAGGTCATTGGACGACACCCCTTTCCTCCAAGGCGACGCGGAGCGCGCGCAGTGCGTAGTGCAGCCGCGATTTGACCGTTCCCGGCGGGATGCCTTCGTGACGGGCGATCTCGACGGCGGTTTGTCCCAGATAGTGAGCGCGCACGAGCACGGTCCGATGCTCAGGACTCAACGAGCGCAGGGCATCGGAGACGACCCACTTGTCGACCGCGGGGCCGAACATGTCCGGCGCGCTGCGTTCGGGGACGGTGTCGGTCTGGAATTCGCGCTTGTACCGCGAGCTCCGCCGGTCGTCGATCACCAGGTTCCTGGCGACGGTGTGCAGCCACGCCCGCGTCGAGTCTTGCGAGTAGGTGCCGAGGATGGTGCCGTTCTGCCAGAGCCGCAGAAGCGACTCCTGGACGACGTCCTCGGCGAATTCGCGGTCGCCACGGGTCAAGCGCAGGACGAACCGGTTCAACCCGGGCCCGTGCTCGTCGTGGATGAACCGCAGCAATTCGGCGTTCGCCGGATCGTCCGTCTGCCGCGGCTCGGGTGAAGAGTCCGTCATCGTGAGCTAGTTCCTCTGTCGGTCCGTGGTTCACGCGGCTGACGGCTAACGCTGCGCGTCGCGGCGACGTCCGTCCGTGAAACATACCCACCTTCCCGTTTGATTCCAGGTCCTACGATGCGTGCTGCGACCCGGTCGTCACCGCGGCGGCCCGTGAAACTCACGTCGCCGCGTCGACCGTGCGACGCGGTACCGGTTGCCGTGGCCGCGCACGCGGCGCGACCGCAGGCATCGCATGTCGAGCACCAGTTCCGAGCCGACGTGGTCGGTCGCGTCGGCCGTCGCTGCGGGCTCGTCGTCGCCGTGCAGCACCCCGACGAACTGATATCCCCGTCCGCGGACGGTGCGAATCACGTGCTGGGAGACGCCGTCGTCTCCGAGCGCCCGCCGGACCGCCTTGATGCGGCTGGACAGGGCGGCCTCCCCCACGAACCGTCCGCCCCAGACGGCGTCGAACAGCTCGATCTTGGTGACGACCCGGTGGTGGTGCTTCACCAGCTGGGTCAGGACGTCGAACACCTGCGGCTCGACGGGAACGGAGACCCCGTCGCGCCGCAGTTCGTATCGGGGCAGGTCGAGGACGAAGTCACCGAAGCACCACACGGCGGGTTCGATCGCGGAGTCAGCCGACGGAAGCGGCGATAGCACGGTCACGGTGTTTCCCTTCTGGCGTCGCGCCCGTTGGAGGCGCTGTCAGGAGGAACGACGGGCGAACCCGACCAATGGTTCAGTCGGATCGCCACGAATTCTCAGCGCCAGCCGTCGGCCGCCTTCGCGGCCCGCATCAGGGCATCGCAGAGATCGCGGAGTTCCGACCCGTCGGCACCCTCCTCCAGCGCCGTGGCCACGTCCTCGGCGGCACACCGGACCTGGTAGACGCGATCGGAGAGCTGAGCGGCCTCGTCGGCGGTCAGCACCACCGAATCGGGAGCCAGCGAGGTGCCCTTCACCATGGCGCGCTGCTCGTAGGCGCGTTGGCGGCACGACTGCCGGCAGTACTGGCGGCGCCGGCCCATTCCCGCGTCGGGAACCTCGCGGCCACACCAACGGCACGGTTGGACTCGGCGTCGCCGTCGTGTTTCTGGTGCCACGGCACTCGACTGTAAACGGCTCCCGCCCGTGACCCCGGTATCATGGACACCTGCGTCGGGAACTTCGTGCCATACGGCTGCGTTGTCATCCCCGGGAACGTTTGTCGGAAGAGGAGTGGTGACTATGGCTGATCGTGTCTTGAGAGGTAGTCGACTCGGAGCCGTGAGCTACGAGACCGACCGCAACCACGACCTGGCGCCCAGGCAGATGGCGCGCTACCGGACCGACAACGGCGAGGAGTTCGAGGTCCCCTTCGCCGACGAGGCCGAGATCCCCGGCACGTGGCCCTGCCGTAACGGCATGGAGGGCACGCTGATCGACGGCGACGTGCCGGAGCCCAAGAAGGTCAAGCCCCCGCGCACCCACTGGGACATGCTGCTGGAGCGACGTTCGGTCGAGGAACTCGACGAACTGCTCAAGGAGCGCCTCGACATCATCAAGACTCGGCGCCGCGGAGCCAGCAGCTAGCGGATGACGCCGCGGGCGCGATCGATGCGCCCGCGGATGCCCCACTCGGCGATCTTGAAGATGGCCTCGCGGATGTTCGAACCGCTCATCTTCGACTTTCCCAACTCGCGTTCGGTGAACGTGATGGGCACTTCCCTGACGATGAACCCGGCGCTGATCGTGCGCCAGGTCAGGTCGACCTGAAAGCAGTAGCCCTTCGAGTCCACGGCCGCCAGGTCGATCTTCTCGAGGACTTCGCGACGGTAGGCGCGGTAGCCGGCGGTGATGTCGTTGACGTCCACTCCCAGTGAGATGCGGGAGTATCCGTTTGCCGTGCGGGACAACACCATTCGCCGCCGCGGCCAGTTTCGCACGGTGCCGCCGTCCACGTAGCGGGAGCCGATGGCCAGATCGGCGCCCGCGTCGACCGCGTCCAGCAGGCGGTAGAGCTCCTCGGGCGCGTGGGAGCCGTCGGCGTCCATCTCCACCAGCACGGAGTACGCCCGGCCAAGCCCCCAGGCGAAGCCCGCCAGGTACGCCGCACCAAGACCGTTCTTGGCGGTGCGGTGCATCACGTGAATGCGGTCCGGGTCGGCCAGCGACAGTTCGTCGGCCAGTTCCCCGGTGCCGTCGGGGCTGCCGTCGTCGACCACCAGGACGTGCACGTCCGGGCGGGCGGCGTGCACCCGGCCGACGATCAACTGAAGGTTCTCGCGCTCGTTGTAGGTCGGAATGATGACCAGCGTGCGCTGACTGGGGCGGTCGCCACCCGGCATCATGCGCGGGCCCGCTCGTCGGTCATGTCACTCCTTCGTCTTGGACTTCGCCGCTGCCGACGCCTTCTGTCGGCACCGCGCGAACATATCCGCCAGCGACCTATTGTGCAGCATTGCCCAGGCGAGACCGGCAACACCGGCGATCACGATCACGCCCTGCACGATCGGCCCCCAGCGCGTGGCGGGCGTCAGGGTGGACTTCAGCCTGATCTGGGAGTCCAGGTAGCCCGGCGTGAAGAAGTCGGTGCGGTCCAGCACGCGACCGTCGGGGCTGATCACCGCACTGATTCCGACGGTGCCTGCGACGACGACGAAGCGGTCGTGCTCGACGGCACGCAGCCGCGCGAACGACAGCAGTTGGACGCTCATGGACTCGTCGAACGTCGCGTTGTTGGTGGGGACGGCGAGGAACTGCGCGCCGTTGAGCACCGACTCCCGGGCGGCGCGGTCGAAGATGACTTCCCAGCACGTCGTCACCCCGATGGGGATGCCCGCGGCATGGACGACGCCATTGCCGTCGCCGGGCACGAAGTAACCCGCGCGGTCGGCGAAGGACGACAGTTTCCGGAAGAAGCTGCGCCAGGGCAGGTACTCGCCGAACGGCTGAACGATCTTCTTGTCGTGACGCTCGCCGGGCCCGGTCGCCTGGTCCCAGACGATCACCGTGTTGGTCGCCTGCGGGTCCTGCGGGGTGTACCCCGGTGCCGCGACGACCGCTCCGACCAGAATGGGCGCCCCGATGGCATCGGCGGCGCTGGCGATCTGGTCGGCGGCGTCCTGGTTGACGATCGGGTCGATGTCCGAGGAGTTCTCGGGCCACACCACGACGGCGGGCCGGGGCGCGCGGCCGGCTCGGACGTCCTCGGCCAGGCGCAGCGTCTCCCGCACGTGGTTGTCGAGCACGGCACGGCGCTGGGAGTTGAAGTCGAGGCCGAGTCGCGGGACGTTGCCCTGCACGGCGGCGACGGTCGTGGTGGGGTCGTCGCCGGCACCCACGCCGGACTGCCGCACGTATGGCGTGCCGAGGGCGACGACGACCAGCACCAGCGCGACGCTGGCCCCGGGCACCAGAATCGCCGGCAGGTCGACCCGACCGGCGTGGTGGTCGGTATGCCACCAGCGGGCGGCCTCCAAGACGATGGCTCCGAGGCCGAAGCCGACGAGTGCCACGGCGAAGGACACCAGCGGGACGCCGCCGAAGTGGGCGACGACGAGCAGGGGGCCGTCGGCTTGCGCGTAGCCGACCACCCCCCAGGGAAATCCGCCGAACGGGACGGTCGACTTGAGCCATTCGGCGAGCACCCACAGGCAGGCAAACCACACCGGCCAGCCGGGCAGCTTCCGCACCACGACCGCGAGGAGTCCGAAGATGGCCGGGAAGAGCGCCTCCATCGCCGACAGCGCCAACCACGGCACGGCTCCGACGAACCCGCTGATCCACGGCAGCAGCGGCACGTAGAACGCCAACCCGAACAGGAATCCGTAACCGAACCCTCCGGCCGTCGTGGTGGCCGGTCGGGTCAGCACCCACGCCAGGAGTCCGAACGCGACGAAGCTCGTGGGCCACCAGCCGAACGGCGGGAAGCTGACGCACACCAGGATCCCGGCGGCAATCGTCGCGGCGAGGCGCACCGCCCGCGGTTGCAGAGCACCCCGCAGGCGCGCGACGAAGGCACGCTCAGCCATGGATGGTGACACCCCGGTGCACCGTCTGACGACAGGTCGGCAGGGGCGCATCCGGGGCGAGCCGCGGCAGGGCGGGGATTCGTGACCGTGGGTCGGTGGACCACCGCGCCACGGTGTCGGCGGGAGTGGCCACCTCGAGAGCGTCGAGGCCGCCGGGAACGTCCCACACCGCGTAGGTCGCGGGCGCACCGGGAGCCAACGTGCCGGCCACGCCGTCGCGGACGCCACCGGCTCGCCACGCGCCACGGGTGGCGGCGGCGAACGCGGCCCGCGCCGACAGCGCGCTTCCCACGGTGTGATGGGTGGTCGCGGCCCGGACGGTATCCCACGGGTTCATGCCGGTGACCGGCGAATCGGAACCGAAGGCGAGGGGCACGCCTTGGGATGCTAACAGCGCCAGCGGGTTGAGCCGACCGGCTCGTCGGGCTCCCAACCGCCGGGCGTACATGCCGTCGACGCCACCCCAGAGAGCGTCGAAGTTGGGTTGGACGCTGGCGATCACGCCCCAGCTGCCGAGCTGGGCGGCCTGCACCTCGGACACCATCTCGAGGTGTTCGAGCCGGTGGCCGCACCGGGCGACGGCCGGGGCGCCGTGCCGCTCGACCACCCGGGCGACGGCGTCCACCACGGTGGTGACGGCCGCGTCGCCGATGACGTGGAAGCCGGCGGCCATCCCCGCCTCGGTGCACGCGTTCAGGTGGGCCTCGACGGCCTCGCCGTCGAGGTAGGCGTTGCCGACGCACCCCGGGGCGTCGTCGTAGGGCTCGCTCAGCCATGCGGTCCGTGACCCGAGGGCACCGTCGACGAACAGGTCACCGGCAAGCCCGCGAACCTGGAGCTCCTCGACCAGGTCGCGAGCGCGTGCGGCGGTGGCGACCGCCTCGCCCCAGTAGCCGACGACCTCGACACCGTGCGGTAGCGCGCGGAGTTCACGCCAGTCGTCGACCCCGCCGATGTCGGGGCCGGCGCATTCGTGCACGGCGGCAATGCCGAGGCTGGCCGCCGCATCTAGCGCCGCCACCCGGGCGTGCCGCCGCTGCGCGGGGGTCAGCGACGAGCGGGCGGCGGCGCGCACCAGGTGGTGGGCGTGGGCGGTCAGCGGCAGCTGGTCGTGGTAGCCGGTCGCGTCGGTCAACCCGTGAACGGTCCTGCGCAGCGCCGTCGTCGCGGCCGCCGAGTGCACGTCCACGCGCGCTAGGTACGCGGGGCGGTCGCCCAGCAGGCCGTCGAGGTCGGCGGTGGTCGGCGCCGCGGGTTCGGGCCAGCGCGACTCGTCCCAGCCGTGGCCCCAGATGGGTCCGTCGGGATGACGCAGGGCGTAGTCGCCAACGAGACGCAGCGCGTGCTTCCGCGACGTCGCGGGTCGCAGGTCCAGGCCCACCAGCGCGAGCCCGGTGGCGGTGACGTGGACGTGGGCGTCGACGAAGGCCGGGGTGATGAAGCCACCGTCGAGGTCCACCACCCGGGCGTCGGGGAACTGCCTGAGGCCGACGTCGTCGGTCCCCAGCCAGGCGACAACCCCGTCGGGCCCGTCGCTGATCGCGATCGCCGTGGCGTCCGGCATGGCCGTGTTGTAGACGCGACCGCCGAGCAGGAGCGTCGTCAAGCGACGTCGGGATGCCGGGGCAGGCGCGCCTGCTGCACGTCGGTCACGTCGACCACTTCGCCGTCGACGTATTCGGTGCTCCGGGGGGCGCGAAACGGCGCACCGCCGGTCGTGGTGACGATGACTGGCATTCGACCGAGGCTACGGGCGGCGACGGCCGCCACGACCGGGCGGGCCAGGGCGCGCGTCGGCGGCAGCAGCAAGAACAGCCCCAACACCGAGGTGACCAGGCCGGGTACCACGGTCAGCACGCCGCCCAACGCGACCAGGGCACCGTCGGACACCGCGCCCCTGGGCTCGGCGAGTCCCCGCTGCAGCCGTTGGATCTGGCTCTTGACCTGCGAACCGGCCAACACCAGACCCGCCACGAAGGTGCCGACGACCAGCAGGAACGTCCACCCGAACCCGATCGTGGACACCAGGGCGACCACGACCGCCAACTCGACGACGACGTAGATCAAGAAGAGCCGCATTGCCATGTCTGGTCAACGTCTCGCAGGACGTCGCGGTTCCTAACCCGCCGAAGCGGATGAGTCGACGGCGCGGACTTCGATCGCGGCGTGCACCTTGTCCACACCACCACGGATGAGCGCCTGCGGAATCCACCACCAGGCGTGATACCAGAATCGCTTGGTCGCCAGGTCGAACACGCGGCGCGTCTCCGACTCGGGCAGCATCCGGGCCACGGCCTCGACCGGTTCACCCTTCACCTTGCCGAGGACGCCGCACTTCTGGATCGTCACGCGCGGAGTGTTGTTGATGCGCTTGGTCTTCCAGGATCCCTTGTCGGTGCTGATCAACAGCTTGTCACCCTCGGGCACGCCCCAGATCGGCGTCGGCTTGGGCCTGCCGTCCTTGGTGAAGGTCGTCAGCAGCAGGTACTTCTCGCGGTAGACGTCCTCGAAGCTCGGCACCTAGATGGCCTTCAGCTCGATGCCGACGTTGTTCTTCATGCCGCCGCGAAGCTTGCTGAAGACGTTGAACAGCTTGCCCACGATGCCGTAGCGCTTGCTGATCGCGTCGTAGACCGTTTGCGTCTCGGACTTGTCGAGGATCGCTGCCACGGCCTCGACGGCCTCGCCCTTGGGCTTGCCGCCACGGTCGCACTCGGCGATGGTCACCCGCGGGGTGTTGCGGATGCGCTTGACCTTCCAGGACTTCTCCTGGGTGATCGCCACGACGCGACCTCGGGCGTCGGGCGCGACCCAGATTGCGGTCGGCTTGGGGCGACCGTCCTTGGTGAACGTCGTCAACAACACGTACTCGGACTTCGCGACCTCGGCGAACGTGGCGGGCATGTCGCCAATCTAACTCAGCCCTCCAGGTCGCCTTCGGTCTCGAGCAGCACCTGCCGCAGCCCGTCGAGGGTCGTCGACTCCGGCTGCGCCCACATTCCACGCCCGGCGGCCTCCAGCAGCCGCTCCGCCATTCCGTGCAGCGCCCACGGATTGGACTCGTTCATGAACTTGCGGTTCTCCTCGTCGAGCACGTACTCCCCGGCGAGACGCTCGTACATCCAGTCGGCCATCACGCCGGCGGTCGCGTCGTACCCGAACAGGTAGTCCACGGTGGCGGCCATCTCGAAGGCGCCCTTGTAGCCGTGCCTGCGCATCGCCGACATCCAGCGCGGGTTGACCACCCGCGCGCGGAACACGCGGGTGGTCTCCTCGGACAGCGTCCGGGTGCGCACGGCCTCGGGCCGGGTGTTGTCCCCGATGTAGGCCTCGGGATCCTTGCCCGTCAGCGCGCGGACGGTCGCAACCATGCCGCCGTGGTACTGGAAGTAGTCGTCGGAGTCGGCGATGTCATGCTCGCGCGTGTCGATGTTCTTGGCCGCGACCGCGATTCGGCGGTACTGCCGGTTCATGTCGTCGCTGGCCGCGGCGCCGTCGAGGCCGCGGCCGTAGGCGAAACCGCCCCAGGCGGTGTAGACCTCGGCGAGGTCGGCGTCGTCGCGCCAGTTCTTGCTGTCGATGAGCTGAAGCAGGCCCGCCCCGTAGGTGCCCGGCTTCGACCCGAAGATCCGCGTCGTCGCGCGGCGTTGATCGCCGTGATCGGCGAAGTCGACCCTGGCGTGGGCCTTGACGTAGTTCTGCTCGTCGCTCTCGTCGAGTTCGGCCACCATGGTCACGGCGTCGTCGATCATCGCCACCACGTGCGGGAAGGCGTCGCGGAAGAACCCCGAGATCCGGACGATCACGTCGATGCGCGGGCGTCCGAGTTCGTCGAGGTCGATGGGTTCCAGGTCGACGACCCGCCGCGACGCGTCGTCCCAGATCGGCTGCACCCCGATCAGCGCCAGCACTTCGGCGATGTCGTCGCCCGAGGTGCGCATCGCCGAGGTGCCCCACACCGACAGGCCGACCGAGCGGGGATACTCGCCCTTGTCGGCGAGGTACCGCTCGACCAGCGAATCCGCCAGCGCCACACCGGTTTCCCACGCCAATCGGGACGGCACGGCCTTGGGGTCGACGGAGTAGAAGTTGCGGCCCGTGGGCAGCACGTTGACCAACCCTCGCAGCGGCGAGCCCGAGGGGCCGGCGGGAATGAAGCCGCCGTCGAGGGCGTGCAGGATCTGGGCGATCTCACCGTTGGTCTGGCGCAGCCGCGGCACGACCTCGGTGGCCGCGAAGCGCAGCACGCTGGCCACCTCCGGGGTCTCGGCGATGCGCTCGACGGCGGCGGCGTCCCAGTCGGCCTCGGCGAGGGCCGCGACCAGACCCCGGGCGCGTTCCTCGGCTGCGTCGACGGCGCCCCTGACGTCGGTGCCGTCCTCGGCCAGGCCCAGTGCCTGCCGCAGGCCCGGCACGGTGTGTTCGCCGCCGAAGAGCTGGCGCGCCCGCAGGATCGCCAGCACCAGGTCCAGCTCGGCGTCCCCGACGGGCGCCTGGCCGAGTACGTGCAGACCGTCGCGGATCTGGACGTCCTTGATCTCGCACAGCCACCCGTCGACGTGCAGCAGCATGTCGTCGAAGACGTCCTCGTCGGGGCGGTCCTCCAGACCGAGGTCGTGGTCCATCTTCGCGGCCCGCATCAGCGTCCAGATCTGCTGGCGGATGGCCGGCAGCTTGCCCGGGTCCAGCGTCGCGATGTTGGAATGCTCGTCGAGCAGCTGCTCGAGGCGGGCGATGTCGCCGTAGCTCTCGGCGCGCGCCATCGGCGGAATCAGGTGGTCCACCAGCACCGCGTGGGCCCGGCGCTTGGCCTGGGTACCCTCTCCCGGATCGTTGACCAGGAACGGGTAGATCAACGGCAGGTCGCCCAGCGCGGCGTCGGTGCCACAGGTCGACGACATGCCAAGTGTCTTGCCGGGCAACCACTCCAGGTTGCCGTGCTTGCCGAGGTGCACGACCGCGTCGGCCCGAAACCCGCTCTCGAACTCGGCGTCGAGCCATCGGTAGGCGGCCAGGTAGTGGTGACTGGGCGGCAGGTCGGGGTCGTGGTAGATCGCGACCGGATTGGCGCCGAACCCGCGGGGCGGCTGCACCATGATCACGACGTTGCCCGATTGCATTGCGGCGATGACGATTTCGCCCTCGGGATCGTGGGTGCGGTCGACGAACAGGTCCCCGGGCGGCGGCCCCCAGTGTTCGACGACGGCATCGGCCAGTCCGTTGGGCAGCGTGGCGAACCAGGCCCGGTAGTCCTTGGCCGACACCCTGATCGGGTTGCGGGCCAGCTGTTCTTCGCTCAGCCAGTCGGGGTCTTGCCCACCGCGTTCGATCAGGGCGTGGATGAGCGCGTCACCGTCGCCGGCGTCGACGCCGGGCACCTCGCCGATCTGGTAGCCGGCGTCACGCATCGCGTGCAGCAGTGCGACGGCGCTGGCCGGGGTGTCGAGTCCGACGGCGTTGCCGATGCGCGCGTGCTTGGTGGGGTATGCGGAGAACACCAGCGCCACCCGCTTGTCGGCGGGCGCGATGCGCCGCAGCCGAGCTTGGCGGACGGCGAGGCCCGCGACCCGCGCGCAGCGCTCCGGGTCGGCCACATACGAGATCAGCCCCTCGTCGTCGATCTCCTTGAACGAGAACGGCACGGTGATGATGCGACCGTCGAACTCCGGCACGGCCACCTGGGTCGCGACGTCGAGCGGGCTCATCCCGTCGTCGTTGTCACTCCACTGCTGGCGCGAACTGGTCAGGCAGAGTCCCTGCAGGATCGGAATGTCCAGTGCCGCGAGGTGCGCGACGTTCCAGGTGTCGTCGGCACCACCGGCGGTCACCGTCGCCGGAACGGCGCCGCCGGCCGCCAGCACCGTGGTCACCAGCGCGTCGACGGTGCTCAGGAGTTCGAGCAGTTCGGGTTCCGGCGTGCGCAGCGAGGCGGCGTAGACGGGGACCGGTCGGCCGCCCGCGGCATTGATCGCGTGGCACAGCGCGCCGACGTAGGCAGTGTTGCCGGCCAGATGCTGGGCTCGGTAGAAGAGGACCGCCACGCGAGGGCCGTCGTTGGTGGCGACGTGGCCGGCCGGGCACTGCAGCACTCCCCAGGTCGGGGTTGCCTCGGGCGGCGAGAAGCCGAACCCCGTCATCAGCAGGGTGTCGCTCAGAAAGGCATGCAGCTGCTGAAGATTCGCGACACCACCCTGGGCCAGGTAGACGTGGGTCTGCAGGGCGACGCCGGCGGGCACCGTCGAGTGGCTCATCAGATCGGCGTCCGGGGATTGTTCGCCGCTGATCACGACCGTGGGGATGCCCTTGGCGACCACGGCGTCGATGCCGTCCTGCCAGCTGCGGTATCCGCCGAGGATCCGGATGACGGCGACGTCGGCGCCGTCGAGCAGGGTGTCGAGCTCACCGTCGACGAGGCGGCTGGGGTTCATCCAGCGGTACCGCGCACCACTGGCGCGCGCCGTCATCAGGTCGGTATCCGACGTGGACAGCAGGAGAACGGTGGGCTGGTGCACCTACCATTCGTACCGCATGTGGGTTACCGGTCGGAGTTCCCCCAACGGCCGTACCACGATTGTTGGTACGGACGTCCCAGTAGCGCCAGTATTCCGAGCACCACCGCCGTGAACGTGATGAGTCCCAGCATCGTCTTCCTCCTGCGTCGAGCCGATCAGTCGAGTCGAAGCCGATCAGTCGAGTTGAAGGTAGTACCGGCGGTACCGGTTCGACGGGTTTGGTGCGGGAGCAGACAGGCCCGTCGATGATGTGACGAGCGTCACCGCAATTCGAATCGTCGGTAGTCGAACGCTTTCCTCGGCCGGTCGACCGTGAGGCAATGGGCCCATGGCCAACTCCCCCGTGATCGTGAAGCTCGGCGCGAACATCGGCGCCCGCGTCGACGGCGTACGGCTGTCGGGCGACCTCCCGTCGTCGACCGTCGAGACGATCAACGCCGCCCTCGTCGAACACCAGGTGATCTTCTTCCGGAACCAGCACCACCTCGACGACGAAGGCCAACTCGACGTCGCCAGGGCCCTGGGCACGCCCACCATCGCCCATCCCACGGTGACCTCGCGTGGTGCCGACGTGTTGCCCATCGACTCGCGGTACGACAAGGCCAACTCCTGGCACACCGACGTGACCTTCGTCGACCGGATCCCCAAGGCGTCGCTTCTGCGGGCGATCACGCTGCCCGAGTACGGCGGCACCACGGCGTGGGCGTCCACCCGGGCCGCCTACGAGCAGCTGCCGCCTCCATTGGCGGCCCTGGCCGAGAACCTGTGGGCCATTCACACCAACGACTACGACTACGTCAAGGACTTCGCAGAGACCGCAGACGAGCGCGACGCCGCCACGGTCCGGCAATACCGCGAGGAGTTCGTCTCCGAGCGCTTCGAGACCGAGCATCCCGTGGTCCGCGTGCACCCCGAGACGGGCCGGCGCGTGCTGCTCCTCGGACACTTCGTCAAGCGGTTCGTCGGCCTGGGGACCAACGAGTCGACGACGCTCTTGCAACTGCTGCAGGCCCGGGTGACGAAGCTGGAGAACACGATTCGGTGGAATTGGAGCCCGGGCGACCTGGCCATCTGGGACAACCGTTCCACCCAGCACTATGCGGTGTCCGACTACGACGACCAGTACCGCCGCCTGAGCCGGGTGACCCTGGCCGGCGACGTGCCGGTCGACGTCAACGGCACGCCCAGCCGTGTGATCACCGGCGATGCGTCGCACTACTCGGAGGTCGTGGCGCCGGCCCGGCTGGTCGCCGTACCGTAGGGGGATGGCCAGAACCCGCGACGAGGACGCGTGCCCCGGCGCGCTCGCCGTGCACCAGGCCGCCGACGGCGCTCTGGCCAGGGTCCGGTTGCCCGGCGGCATGATCGAGGCGCCGCAGCTCGAGGCGCTGGCCCTGGCCGCCGCCCGGTTCGGTTCGCCGGCAATGGAACTGACCTCGCGTGGCAACGTCCAGATTCGCGGGATCACCGACGCCGACGCCCTTGCCGGCGCGATCGCCGACGCGGGCCTGCTGCCCTCTCCCACCCACGAACGGGTGCGCAACGTCGTCGCCTCGCCGTTGACGGGTCGCCGCGACGGAATCGCCGACGTGCGTCGGCTGGTGCGGGCGCTGGACGCCGCCATCCAGAGCCACGACGCGCTGGCCCGCCTGCCGGGTCGTTTCATGTTCGCCCTCGACGACGGCCGCGGTGACGTCTCCGGGCTCGGTGCCGACGTCGGCCTGCACTTCGTCGACGACGACACCGCCGCCCTGCTGATCGCCGGCGTCGACACGGGGGTGCGCACCCGCGACGGCGTGGCGGTGCTGATCGAGGTGGCGCGGCGTTTCGACGCGATTCGCGGAAAGGCCTGGCGGACGGCCGAACTCGACGACGTGACCCCGCTGCTCGACGGTCTGACGCCGACCGCCGATGCGGGCGCGGCCTGGCCGCCCGTGATCCGTCCCCCGGTGGGCTGGATCCAGCAGGACGACGGTCGGGTCACCCTCGGCGCCGGCGTCCCCCTCGGCGTCCTGCGGACGAGGGTCGCGGAGTACCTCGCGGCGGTCGGCTCGCCGCTGGTGATCACGCCGTGGCGATCGGTACTGGTGTTCGACCTCGACGAGGACGTCGCCGATGCATCGCTGCGCGTCCTGGCCCCGTTGGGCCTCGTCTTCGACGAGAATTCGCCCTGGCTCGACGTCAGCTCCTGCACGGGGAGCCCGGGGTGTGCGCATTCCGCGGCCGACGTCCGGCGCGACGCCGCCGCGGCCGTCCACGACGAATCCGACGGCGGGCATCGGCACTTCGTGGGATGTGACCGGGCCTGCGGCAGCCCCCCGGTCGGCGAGGTCCTGGTCGCCACCGCGGACGGCTATCAGCCACGCCGCCCGTAGGGTGATCGAGTGCTCGACTACACCCGCGACGCTGCCGAGATCTACCGTCAATCGTTCGCGATGATCCGCGACGAGGCAGACCTGGCGAGGTTTCCCGACGACGTCTCACGCGTGGTCGTGCGGCTGATCCATACCTGCGGTCAGGTCGACGTCGCCCAGCACGTCGCCTTCAGCCCGGGCGTGGTCGAGGCCGCTCACGGCGCGTTGGCGGCCGGCGCACCCATCCTGTGCGACTCGTCGATGGTCGCCGCGGGCATCACCCGGTCCCGGCTGCCCGCCGACAACGAGGTCGTCTCGCTGGTCGCCGACCCCCGGGCCGCCGATCTCGCGGCGACGATGGGCAACACCCGGTCCGCGGCGGGATTCGACCTGTGGGCCGACCGCCTCGGCGGTGCCGTCGTCGCCATCGGCAATGCGCCGACCGCACTGTTCCGGCTGCTCGAACTCATCGACCAGGGCGCTCCCGTACCCGCTGCGGTCCTGGGCGGACCCGTCGGCTTCGTGGGGTCCGCGCAGTCCAAGGACGAGTTGGTCGACCGTCCGCGCGGGATGGACTACCTGGTCGTGACCGGGCGGCGGGGGGGCAGCGCGATGGCCGCGGCCGCCGTCAACGCCGTCGCGACCGAGCGCGAGTAGACACCTACTGGACAAGTGTCCAGTGGGCCGGTTAGTGTCCGGCCTCATGACTGGGCGCATCCCGCCGGCCGTCTCGATCCCCCGCAGTCCGCTGGACGTGACGCCGCAGTGGGTCGAATCCGTACTCGCCACCGAGATTCGCTCGGTGGACGTCACGCCGATCGGCACGGGTCAGACCGGCGCGACCTACCGGCTCGCGGTGCGATACGCGGCCGACGTGCCGGACCTGCCACGCAGCTTTGCAATCAAGCTCTCCTCCCAGGACGACGCCGTCCGCGAGCGGGTGGCCCTCGGGTACCGTTCCGAACACGCCTTCTACACCGAGGTCGCCGACGTCGTCCGGGTGCCCATTCCCACCCACTTCCACTGCGAGATCTCCTCTGACGGCGGCGATTTCGTGCTCCTGCTCGCCGACATGGCGCCAGCGGTCCAGGGCGACCAGATCGCCGGGTGCCCAGCCGAGGAGGCCGAGCTGGCCGTCCGCGCGCTCGCCGGCCTGCACGGCCCGACGTGGTGTGACCCGCGGTGGCCCGAGTTCGAGGGTCTGGTGATGTCGACGGCCACCGAGGATGCCATGAAGGGCCTCGGCGATGTCGCCGTGCTGGCCGCCCAGATGACCCTGGACCGCTTGGGATCCCGGATGACGGCCGAGGATCGCGACACGATCACCGAGTCGACGTCGCTGGTGGCGCCCTGGCTCGTGGCCACCCGGGACCGTTTCGCGCTGATGCACGGCGACTATCGCCTCGACAACCTGCTCTTCACTCCCGACCGACGGCACGTCACCGTGGTGGACTGGCAGACGTTGGGCGTCGGGTCGCCCACCCGCGACCTGGCCTACTTCACCGGCACCAGCCTGATGCCCGAGCTGCGGTCCGTCGTCGACCACGACCTCGTCGAGGCCTACTTCGTGGAACTGTCCGGGTACGGCATCACCGACTACGACCTCGACACGTGCTGGCACGACTACCGGATCGGGATGGTGCAGGTGCCGTTCCTGTCGGTGCTGGGGTGTGCGTTCTCCGTGTCGACCGAACGCGGCGACGACATGATGCTGACGATGATGGCGCGTGGGTGCCAGGCCATCCGCGAGCTCGGCAGTCTGGATCTGATCAGAGGGCTCTGACCCACGCCGCGGCGTCACCGACCGTCGTCACGGCGTCGACGCCCGCGGGCAAGGGCGGCCGTTGCACCATGATGACCGGGATGCCGAGATCGGTGGCGGCGGTGACCTTGTCCCGCGTCATGTCCCCGCCGCTGTTCTTGGTCACCAGTGCGTCGATGCCGTACTGTTCCAATGTCTTTCGCTCGTCGTCGTAGCGGTACGGGCCACGGGAGAGCAGCAGCTCGTGCCGCGGCGGCAACTCGACGTCGTCCGGCGGCGTGACCGCGCGGATCAGGAACCACGCGTCGACGCCGGTGAACGCGGCGCTGCCGGAACGCCCGGTGGTCAGAAAGATTCGGCGATAGCCGAGGCGGGCCACGACCTCGGCGGCCTCGACGTCGGACCCGACGTGGATCGCGTCACCCGGCGGCCACGCCGGCCTGGCCAGGACGACGTGCGGCAGCCCTTCCTGACGGCAGGCGCGGGTTCCGTTGGCCGTGATCTGGGCGGCGAACGGGTGGGTGGCGTCGACGACGGCGGTGATGCGCTCCTCGCGGAGCCAGCGCACCAATCCCTCGACTCCCCCGAAGCCACCGATCCGCACCTCACCCACCGGTAGCGCCGGATTCGGGACGCGGCCTGCGAGCGAACTGATCACTGCGACATCGGGATTCAGTTCGGCCGCCAGTGCCCGCGCCTCGGCGGTGCCGCCGAGGATGAGCACCCGCATCAGTGCCGGCTTCCGCGCCGGCGGCCCGACGAGTACAGGTAGCTGTCGGAGAAGCCGTCGGCGGCCAGCACGTCGCCCACGACGATGACGGCCGTGCGCGTGATGCCGGCGGCATGAACTCGCTCGGCCAGCTCCCCCAGGCTGCAGCGTAGCACCTGTTGCTGCGGCCAGGACGCGAATGCGACCACGGCGCAGGGTGTTTCGGTGTCGTAGCCACCGGCGAGCAGGTCGGGGACGACGGCGTCGACCTGGGCGGCCGCCAGGTGCAGGACCAGCGTGGCCCCGGGCCGCGACAGGGTCTGCAGATCCTCGCCCTCGGGCATGGCCGTCGACAGCGTCGCGACCCGGGTCAGGGTCACGGTCTGCGCGACGCCGGGCACGGTAAGCTCGCGACCCAGGGCAGCCGCGGCGGCCGCGAAGGCGGGCACCCCGGGCACCACCTCGTAGTCGACGCCGGCCGCGTCGAGCCGGCGGCACTGCTCGGCCAGCGCGCTGTAGATGGACGGGTCCCCCGAATGCAGGCGGGCGACGTCCAGACCGGCGGCGTGGGCGTCGGCGAGCTCGGCGATGATCTGCTCCAGCGTGAGCGGGCCGGTGTCGACGACCTTGGCGTCCGGCGGGCACAGCGCCAGCAGGTCATCGGGCATGATCGAACCCGCGTAGAGGCACACCGGACACCGCCGCAGCAGGCGTTCCCCGCGGACGGTGATCAGGTCGGCCGCGCCCGGTCCGGCGCCGATGAAGTAAACGGTCATGGCTTGGTCACCACCCACTGGGTCACGGGCATCGCGGCGCGCCACCCGGTGAAGCCGCCGACGGGCTCGCCGTGGTAGTGCTGGAATCGGCGCAGCGTCCCACCCAGTCGCGAATACCATTGCGCCACCACGGCTTCGGACTCGACAGTGACGACGTTGGCGACCAGTCGGCCGCCCACCGGCAGATGGTCGAAGCAACCCTCGAGCACCCCGGGTCGGGTGAGGCCGCCACCGACGAACACCGCGGCGGGCTCGGCGGCGCCGTCGAAGTCGGCCGGCGCCGCCCCCCGCACGTCGACTGCGGCGCCAAAGGCGGTCACGTTGCCCTCGATGCGCGCCCGACGGACGTCATCCCGCTCGAACGCGACTGCCGCACAACCGGATGCGCTGCGGCACCACTCGACGGCGATGCTCCCGGAGCCGGACCCGACGTCCCACAGCAATTCGCCGGGACGCGGGCTCAGCGCCGCGAGGGTGACCGCCCGCACCGACTGCTTGGTGATCTGACCGTCGTGGGCGAAGACGTCGTCGGGCAACGCCTGGCCGACCCGCTCGTCGGGCAGATATCGCACGGCCATCACGTTCAGCTTGTCGACGTCGTGCGGCGGGCGGCCCGCCCATTCCCGGGCGGTGGCCGAGCGGCGACGTTCCAACGGGCCGCCGAGCTGCTCGAGGATGGTGAGTTCGGAGTCACCGCGGCCGGTCTCGGCCAAGAGACGGGCCAACGTGGCAGGACTGTCGGCGTCGCGCGACAACACCACGGCCTGGCCGCCACGTCGCACGGCGGTGTGCACCTTGGCGGTGACGAGGCTGATGATCTCGGTGTCCTGCACCGCCCAGCCGACCCGCGCGCACGCCAACGTCACCGACGACACGTGCGGCAGGACCGCGACCCGCTCGGCGCCGTACATCCGGATCAACGTGTTGCCGATGCCGTGTAGCAGAGGGTCGCCGCTGGCGACGACATGAATGTCGTGGACTCCATCCGCGTCGTCGAGCAGAGCACGCAGGGCGGGCAGCAGCGGGGACGGCCACGCCCGCCGACGCCCCGACACGGAGCCGTCGAGCATGTCCAACTGGCGCGGTGACCCGTAGATCACCGTCGCCCTTGACAATTCGGTGCGAGATGCGGTGGGAAGACCCGACATCCCGTCGGCCCCGATTCCCACGACGACGATCATCGAGGCAACCTCCGCCACAACGGCCTCGGCATCAGCCGGAAGGCGAGGACGAGCACGGCCAGCGATCGCGGTACCCAGATCTCGTTGCGCCCCTTGGCCAAAGCCGTCGCCACCGCCTCGGCCACCTGAGCCGGGGTGCTCGACAGCGGAGCAGGCGACATGCCCTCGGTCATCCGGCCGACGACGAACCCCGGGCGAACGAGCAGCAGCCTCACGCCCGAGCCGTGGAGGGCGTCGGCGAGCCCGCGGGCGAACGCGTCGAGACCCGACTTCGCCGAGCCGTACACATAATTGGCCCGCCGCGGGCGCACCCCGGCCACCGACGAGAACACCACCATGGTGCCCGTGCCCGCCGAGCGCATCGTCGAGGCCAGCACGGTCAGCAGACTGACCTGAGCGGTGTAGTCCGTGTGCACGATCGCGGCGGCGTGAGCGGGATTGGTCTCGGCGCGGGCTTGGTCACCGAGGATGCCGAAGGCCACCACCGCGGTGTCGATCGGCCCGAACTCCGCGACGAGGGACTCGACGAGCGGGGTGTGCGAATCCAGCGCGTCGGCGTCGAACTCCCTGACGTGGACCGCAGCGGCCCCGGCCTTCGTCACGGCAGCCACCTCACCGGACAACCGATCGGCGCCGCGCGCCGCCAGCACCACCGTCGCGCCACTGGCCAACCGGGTCGCCAGCTCGATCCCGATCTCGCTTCGTCCGCCGAATACGACCACCAGGCGGTTGTCCGCCGTGTCCTCCATGGGAGCGATTATGTCCTGCGCTAGGTTGGACCCCGATGGCGAAGGCAACTACGCGACTGACGAACGATGCGCTGGCGTTCCTGACCGAACGACACCTCGCCATGCTGACCACCTTGCGATCGGACAATTCCCCGCACGTCGTGGCCGTCGGATTCACCTTCGACCCGAAGACGCACATCGCCCGGGTCATCACCACGGGCGGCTCGCAAAAGGCGGTCAACGCCGACCAGCGCGGCGTCGCAGTGCTCAGCCAGGTCGACGGCGCCCGGTGGCTGTCCCTGGAGGGAAGCTCGACGGTGAGCGCCGAACCCGAAGCCGTGCGCGACGCCGAGCTTCGTTACGCCCAGCGTTATCGGACTCCGCGGGTCAACCCTCGCCGCGTGGTCATCGAGGTGCGGATCGAGCGAGTGCTCGGGTCGTCGGAGTTGCTCGATCGCAGCCACGACGACTGAGTCGTAGTCTTCTTCGCCTGCGGCGAAGGTGCTTTCACGTTATCCACAGGCCTGACTCGCCGTCTGTCAAGCATCGGTGTCGACCGATAGAATCGAACACATGTTCGATCAGTTGGTGGACGTCACGACCAGCACCCGCGGTGCCGGGGCGCTGTGGTCGTGGTCGCGGGTGGAGAACGCGGCGTGCGCCCGTCGGGTGGCGACGATGGCCGCCATGCTCGACGAGGCGCACGCCTTGTCCGGGTCCGCGGATCGGGACCAATGGTGTCTGGACAATTTCGACGCCGTCGCCGCCCACATCGGCGCCGCCCAACGCATCACCCCCGGCGCAGCGGGCAATCAACTGCTGATCGCGGTCGCACTGCACGAACGGTTCCCGAAGGTGGCCGCGGTCTTCGCCGAAGGATTGATCACTTACCAGCTGGTCCGCACCGTGGTGACGCGGGCCGCCCTGGTCGTCGACCCCGACGCGCTGCGGACCCTGGACGCATCGTTGGCCGAGGCGTTTGGTGAGTGGGAGCCGATGTCGGTGGACAAGACCGAGAAGACGATCGACGCGCTGGTGGCGCAGGTCGACCCGCAAGCCGTCCGGCGAACCGAGACCAAGGCGCGGAGTCGGTCGGTGGAGATCTCCATCGACGAGGACGGCAGCGGCCTGGCCACCCTGTACGCCACCCTGTTCGCCCACGACGCCAAGGCGTTGCAGGCCCGGCTACGAGCCCTGGCCGCCACGGTGTGCCCGGCTGATCCGAGGACCGCTGATCAACTCCGCGCCGACGCCTTCGGCGCTGGTGGGAACGACCGCATGGCCTGCCTCTGCGGCACCGATGACTGCCCCGCCGCGCAGAACCCACCCGCGTCGGGAGTGGTGGTCTACGTCATCGCCAGCGAAGAGACACTGACCGACCCCGAACCCGAGACTCCCGCACCGCCACCGCCGACACCGCCGACACCGCCGGCGCCCGAGACGCCTGAGCCGACGCCCGAGACCCCGCCCGCCGACGAGCGCGCCGCCCTCGACGGCGACCAACCACCGCTATTCGATACGCCGCTAAGCGACCTCACCCTGACCGCGGCCATGACCCCCAGTCCCGGCAGGCTGGCCAACCTGCGCCCCGCAGCGTTGATGGGCGGCCAATTCCTGCCCGGGGCGATCGCCTGCCGCGCCACCATCGGAGCGACCATCACCCCGATCGTGCACCCCGGACAGGCCCCACCGGAGAACCGGTACCGACCGTCGAAGAAGCTGGCTGACTTCGTTCGCTGCCGCGACATGACCTGCCGCTTCCCCGGCTGCCGCGTGCCCGCCACCCAGACCGACATAGACCACACCATCCCCTGGCCCCACGGACCTACCACGGCATCCAACCTCACATGCCCATGCCGTCGACACCACCTGCTCAAGACGCGCCCACGAGCGGGCCGACCGGGTTCACCGGGAGCGTCAGACGGGAACCACGACCAGGTCGCGGGGTTGATCGTTGACCGACTGCGCGCCGTCGCTGGTGACGATCACGATGTCCTCGATACGAGCGCCCCACGAGCCGGGGAAGTAAATTCCCGGCTCGATACTGAAGGCCATGCCCTCCTCCAGCGGCAAGTCGTTGCCCGCGACGATGTAGGGCTCCTCGTGCACCGACAGGCCGATGCCGTGGCCGGTGCGGTGCACGAAGGCGTCGGCCAGGCCCTCGGCTGCGAGCACGTCGCGCGCGGCGGCGTCGATCTGCTCGGCGGTGACGCCGGGGCGCACAGCGGCCACTGCCGCCTGCTGGGCCCGCTGCAGCACCGCGTAGCGGCCCGCGACGTCGTCGGCTGGCTGGCCGATGCTGTACGTCCGCGTCGAATCCGAGTTGTAGCCAGGCTCATACGGCCCACCGATGTCCACGACGATGACGTCGCCAGCCTGCAGTACACGGTCGGAGCATTCGTGATGCGGATCGGCGCCATTAGGGCCCGACCCGACGATGATGAACGCCACCTCCGAATGCCCCTCGGCGACAATGGCTTCGGCGATGTCGGCCGCCACGTCGGCCTCGCTGCGCCCAGGCACCAGGAACTCCGGCACCCGCGCGTGCACGCGGTCGATCGCCGCCCCTGCCTTGCGCAGCGCGTCGACCTCGGCGGCGTCCTTGATCATCCGCAGCCGCCGCAGCACGGCGGTGGCCAGCACCGGCACGGTGCCCAACACCTGGGCCAGCGGCAGCAGGTGCAGCGCCGGCATCGCATCGGTGACCGCCGTGGCGACCGGGCCGCCGCCGAAGACCTCCGCGACCAGCGCGTACGGATCCTCACCGTCCACCCAATCCCGCACTCGCAGGCCAAGTTCCATCACCGCGGAATCCTTGAGCGCCGCCAACTCCATGCGCGGCACCACCACCGTCGGCTCACCGTCGGCGGGCAGCACCAACGCCGTCAGCCGCTCGAAGGTCTGTGCCCGCGACCCGACGAGGTAGCGCAGGTCGTAACCGGGCGTGATGACCAGCCCGGCCAGGCCAGCCTCGACGGCCGCAGCCGTCGCCGCCCGCAAGCGTCCCGCGTACACGTCCGTCCCGAATCTGCCGGTGTCCATGCCGTCGAGGCTAATCGGCCCACCGATAGGTGGCGACCTCGATCAGGTTGCCATCCGGGTCTCGGCAGTAATGCGACGTCATCGGCCCCAGCGCGCCCGTCTTGGTGACCGGTCCCTGCGTGACCTCGACGCCGCACGCCCGCAGATGGTCGCCGACCACGTCGGCCTCGGTATCGACGATGAAGCACAGATCCAGGGCGCCCGGTGCGTCGGTGGCCCCCGTCTCCCAGTTAGGCGCGCCGGTCGGCCGAACGTTGAGCTTCTGCTCGCCGAACCGCAACGCGACCCGGCCCTCGCCGAAGACTTCGCGCGTCATGCCGAGCACGCGCACGTACCACTCGACGGTGCGGTCGACGTCGGCGGTGTTCACGACGACGTGATCGATGCGGTCCACGGACAAGCCCATGGCTCCATGAATACCGCACGCTACTGTCAATCGATGCCGACCCCACCCGTCCTGCTGCTCGACGGCGCCAGCATGTGGTTCCGGTCCTTCTTCGGCGTGCCGTCCTCCATCACCGCCCCGGACGGCCGGCCCGTCAACGCCCTGCGCGGCTTCCTCGACGCGGTGGCCACGTTGGTCGCCAACCACCGCCCGGGTCGACTGGTGGTGTGCCTGGACCTCGACTGGCGACCGCAGTGGCGGGTCGACCTCATCCCGTCGTACAAGGCGCATCGGGTGGAGGAGGAACGCGCTTCCGGTGAGCCCGACGTCGAAGAGGTGCCCGACGACCTCACCCCGCAGGTCGACATGATCATGGCGATGCTCGACGCGTTCGGCATCGCCACCGCGGGCGCACGCGGATTCGAGGCAGACGACGTCCTCGGCACGCTGGCCGCCCGGGAGCGCGTCGACCCGGTCGTCGTGGTCAGCGGGGACCGCGACCTACTTCAACTGGTGGCCGACGACCCCGTTCAGGTCAGAGTGCTCTACATCGGACGTGGATTGGCCAAGGCCACGCTGTTCGGACCCCGCGAGGTCTCCGAGCAGTACGGGGTGACCCTGCAGCGCGCCGGCGCCGCGTACGCCGAGCTGGCCCTGCTGCGCGGCGACCCCTCCGACGGTCTGCCCGGCGTCGGGGGCATCGGCGACAAGACGGCGTCGACCCTGCTCGGGCAGTACGGCTCGCTGGAGCGGATCATGGCCGCAGCCGGTGACCCGTCGTCGAAGATGCCTGCCGCGCAACGCAAGAAGCTCGTGGCGGCCACGGACTACGTCGCGGCGGCGGAGAAGGTGGTGCGAGTGGCCACCGACGCCGAGGTCACCAGCTCGACCGACTCCGACGTGCTGCCCCTGAGTGCCCGCGACCCCCGCCGGGTCGCCGAACTCGCCGGCGAATACGGCGTCACGTCGTCGATCGGACGCCTGCAGAAGGCGCTCGACGGCCTGCCGTCGCGCTAGGCGCTAGCGGGGCCTGCCGACCTCGTAGGTTCCGCTGTCGTCCTGGAACGTCACCGTGACCTGTCGCTTGGTGCCGTCGATGCTGACCTCGCAGTCGAACGTCGCGCCCTTGACGACCTTCGGGTTCGCGCCGTTGTTGCACGAGACGTCCTGGACGTTCTTGGCGCCGTAGCCGTTGGTCGAGTCGCTGAGGATCTGCTGCACACCCGACTGGGCGGCCTTGACGTCGAGGTTGGTGGTCATGAAGAAGCCGGGCTTCCAGAAGCCGAGGATGCCGACCACGACGACGACGACCGCCACCAGCGCACCCACCACGCCGAGGATGAGGCCCCTCGACTTCTTTGATCCCGCGTCGGTCGAGGAGTAGGGCGAGAACTGCTGCTGATTCGGGTCGTACTGGCCGTACTGGGGCTGACCGTATTGCGGCTGCTGACCGTACTGGGGCGGCTGTCCGTACTGCGGCTGCTGCGGGTACGACGACGGACCGTATGCGGTCGGCTGCTGCCCGTACTGGTCGGGCTGCTGGTACTGCGGCTGCCCGTAGGTGGGCTGCCCGTACTGGGGCTGTCCGCCGTACGCCGGCGGCTGCTGACCGTAGGCCGGAGGTTGCTGACCCCAGGGCGACTGCTCCGGTTGCGCCTGTTCGGGAGCCTGCGGCTGCCACGCGGGATCGGCCGGCTGCTGACCCGCCCACGGGTGGGTGGGATCGGATCCCTGGGGTCCACTCATCGTCTCTCCTTGGTTGCGTCTGCCGTCGACGTCGAAACGCCTGCCACACCCTACCCCGCGTCGACGGCCACGACGCCGCGCCGAATGGCCTCGATCGCGCGTTTCGCCGTGGTCCGCAACGCCGGTGTCGGGGCGGCATTTCGCACCTGGTCGAGCAGATCGAGGACCTGACGGCACCAGCGCACGAAATCGCCTGCCGACAATGGTGATCCGCTACCCGAGGCGTCCGATGCGGCCAATGACGCCGACAGGTCACCCGTAGTCGTCCACCGGTGCATTGCGGCCACGAAACCGACGTCGGGTTCGCGACTCGCCGGTAGCCGGTGCTGCTGTTCCTCGGCCCGAATCTCCGCCCACGACCGGCGGGTCTGCGACAGTGCCCGCCGCATGCCCGGTGTCGCACCCTCGACAAGCGCTGACGCACCCGGAGTGTCGCCCCGCGACTCGAACAGCACCGCCGAGACGACCCCGGCCAACTCGGCCGCGTCGAGACCGTTCCAGGTGCCGCTGCGCAGACACTCCGCGACCAGCAGATCGCTCTCGCTGTAGATCCGCGACAGCAGACGCCCGTCGTCGGTGACCTTGAGATCGCCGTCCGCCGTCCGCTCGATGAAGCCACGGCCGATGAGCAGCAACACGATTCGGTCGAAGGTGCGGGCCAGCGAGTTGGTCGCGGTGTTGACCTTCTTCTGGATGTCCGCGTTGTCCCGCTCGATGCGCAGGAACCGCTCGGCGAGCCGGACCCGTTCGTCTCGGTCGGCGAGCTGGTGAGCGGGATGGGCCGTCATCTGTTCGCGCAGACCGGCGAGTTCGGGATCCACGTCGTGCTCCCGATCCTGGCCCGGCTGACCACGTTTGGGCCGCGTGGCGGGCACGGGCAACCCCGCCGCGGCCGAGCGCAACGCCGACGCGACGTCGCGGCGTACCCGGGGTTGGCGGTGCTCGACGCGCTTGGGCAACGTCATCGACCCCACCCGCAGCGAGGACCCGGAGAAGTCCGTCGACGAAATGCGGCCCGCCCAACGATCTTCGGTGAGCACCAGGGGCCGGGGATCGTCGCGGTCACCGGCCGGTTCGAGGACGACCGCGAGTCCGCCGCGTCGGCCCTGCCCGATGGTGATGATGTCGCCGCGGCGCAACGCGGCCAGCGCGTCGTTGGCCGCCTGCCGGCGCTGCACCCGAGAGGCCCGGGACTGTGCGCGTTCGCGGTCGGCGATCGTGGCGCGCAGCCGAGCATAGGTGAGGATCGGGGCGTCGCGACCGCCGAACTCCGCGGCGATCTCGTCCATCATCTTCTCCCCGCGCGTCACTCCGCGGACCAGGCCGACGACGGAGCGGTCGGCCTGGAACTGCGCGAAGGACCGCTCCAACAGCTGATGCGCCTGCTCGGGGCCCATGTGGTTGGTCAGGTTGATCGTCATGTTGTACGACGGCGCGAACGAACTGCGCAGGGGGAACGTACGCGTCGACGCCAGTCCGGCGACGTCGGCGGGTTCGACGTCGGGGTGCCACAGCACCACGGCGTGGCCCTCGACGTCGATGCCGCGCCGACCGGCGCGCCCCGTCAGCTGGGTGTACTCCCCCGGCGTCAGCGGGGCGTGCTGCTCGCCGTTGAACTTGACCAGCCGCTCCAGCACGACGGTGCGCGCGGGCATGTTGATGCCCAGAGCCAATGTCTCCGTGGCGAACACCGCCTTGACCAACCCTGCGGTGAACAACTCCTCGACGGTGTGCCGGAACACCGGCAGCAGTCCAGCATGGTGCGCGGCGATGCCGCGGAGCAACCCCTCGCGCCATTCGTAGTACCCGAGGACCACCAGGTCGGCGTCGTCGAGCTCGGCACACCGGCGGTCGATCACCTCGGCGATGCGGGCCCGCTCGGCGTCGTCGGTGAGGCGCAACGACGACCGCAGGCACTGCTTGACCGCGGCATCGCAGCCGGCCCGGGAGAACACGAACGTGATCGCCGGCAGCAGCCCCTCGTGGTCGAGGACGCCGATGACGTCGGGCCGCGCCGGTGGTCGGTAGATGGTGGGCCGGCCGCCACCCCCGTGGCGCTGACCGTCGCGGCCGCGCCCCTGCCTGCCGCGCGGCTGCCAGTCCGAGAGCCGGTCTGCCTCCCGTCGGTGCGAGATGTGGCGGATCAGCTCGGGGTCGACGAGGCTGCGGTCGCCGTTGACCTCGGCGCCCTCGAACAGGTCGAACACGCGCTTGCCGACCATCATGTGCTGCCACAGCGGAACCGGCCGGTGCTCGTCGACCACGACGGTGGTGTCACCGCGAACCGTCTGGATCCAGCCGCCGAACTCCTCGGCGTTGCTCACCGTCGCCGACAGGCTCACCAGCCGCACGTCCTCGGAGAGGTGCAGGATGACCTCCTCCCAGACGGCGCCGCGCATCCGGTCGGCCAGGAAGTGCACCTCGTCCATCACGACGTGGGAAAGGCCTTGCAGCGCATCGGAGTTCGCATAGAGCATGTTGCGCAGCACTTCGGTGGTCATGACGACGATCGGGGCGTCGCCGTTGACGTTCTGGTCACCGGTCAGAAGCCCGATGCGCTCGGCGCCGTACCGCTGCACCAGGTCGTTGTGCTTCTGGTTGCTCAGCGCCTTGATGGGCGTGGTGTAGAAGCACTTTCGGCCCGCGGCGAGCGCGAGGTGCACCGCGAACTCCCCCACGACGGTCTTGCCCGCACCGGTCGGGGCGCAGACCAGGACGCCGTGGCCGTTCTCCAGCGCCCGGCAGGCGCGGATCTGGAACGGGTCGAGGCTGAAGGGCAATCCCGCGGTGAAGTCGTCGAGCTGCGGTGTCTCAGGTGGCTTGGTCATCGATGCCCAGCCGCGACGGGGTCGGTACGGCACTGGGCGCCTCGATGGACTCCGCCACCCCGATCGGGGCCGCCTCGTCGTCGGGCACCTCCTCCAGTGCGGCCCGACGCGCCTTGCGCTTGTCGTTGAACCGGGCGATCTGGATCGCGAACTCCAACAACAGCGACAACGCCAGCGCAAGAGCCAGCATCGAGAACGGGTCCGAACCCGGCGTCGCGAACGCCGCGAAGACGAACAACCCGAAGATCAGGCCGCGCCGCCACGACCGCAACTTCTCGTACGGCAGCATGCCGACCAGGTTCAGCATCACGATCAGCAGCGGGAACTCGAAACTGATGCCGAACACCAGCAGCAGGTTGATCAGGAACCCGAAGTATTGGTCACCGTTGAGCGCGGTGATCTGCACGTCGCTGCCGACGGTCAGCAGGAAGGCCAACGCCTGCGACAGCACGACGTAGGCCAGGATCGCGCCGGTGATGAACAGCGCCGCGCCGAAGGCGACGAACACCGAGGCGAACCGGCGCTCCTTCTGATAAAGCCCCGGGGTGATGAACGCCCACAGCTGCTGCAGCCACACCGGGCATGCCAGCACGACACCGGCGGTCAGGGCGACCTTGAAGCGCAGCATGAACTGGTCGAACGGGGCGGTCGCGAGCAGGCGACACTGCCCGTCGGGGGCGATGTCGGCCCGCGACGACGCCGGTAGCGAGCAGTAGGGCGCCCTGAGCCAGTCACCGAGACTGGGCAGACCGAAGAAACCGTGGCTGTACCAGACGAAGCCGAAGATCGTGGTCAGCAGGATTGCCGCCACCGCGATGAGTACGCGGTTGCGCAGCTCGTGCAGATGGTCGACCAACGACATGGTGCCGTCGGGATTGGCTTGCGATCGCCGACGACGGGGATCGAGCCGTTTGAGGATTTCGGGAGTGCGCACGGGGTGTTTGGACGCCAGTTACTGGCGCTGCCTCGCGGCGCGCCGGGGGTAGGAGCCGATCAGGCCGGTCGCTGCTCGGTGGTGTGGGGCGCAGGCGCCGGCGAGGGCTCGACGCGCTCCGAGGAGATCGGCGTCGGGGACGTGGCGGGCTTGGCCGCCTCCGTGCCCTCGGGCTCCTTGCCGTCGGACTGCATTTCCTTGATCTCGGACTTGAAGATTCGCATCGACTTGCCGAGCGAACGCGCAGCGTCCGGAAGCTTCTTCGCGCCGAACAGCAAGACGAACACCGCGATGACGATCAACCAGTGCCACGGCTGTAGACCACCCAATTTCAACACCTCCAAGTGTTGCGGACGAGTCTACCCGTCCGCGTTGTGGCCCATCGTCTCGTAGGCCTCCAGTGCGGCCGCCGCCGAGTCCCGGACCCGCTCGGCCAACGCCCGCGGTTCCAGTATGCGCACCGCGGAGCCGAAACCGAGGACCAGACGCACCATCCACCCCTCCGAGGCGTAGGTCAGCGCCGCCTCGACCGAACCGTCGGGGTGCTCGCGCACCACGCGCAGCGGGTAGTAGTCGAACATCCACGCCGCCGACCGGTCGATCGACAACGTCGCCGCGGGTAGCGACGGGTCGGCGTCGAACAACGAGGTGTCCGGGCCTGCGGCCACGGCAGGCCCCGGCGGTGCGGACCGCTCGTCGAGCACCCGCGCGTCGACGATGCGGTCGAAGCGGAAGAGCCGTACGGCGTCGGCGGTGCGGCACCACGCCTCCAGATAGGTGTGGTCGGCGACCAGCACCACCCGGATCGGGTCGACCACGCGACTCGACAGCGTGTCGTGGCTGGCCGAGTAGTAGTCGATGGCCAGCGCGCGGCCGTCGCGGACCGCGCCACGGACGGCGGCGGCGATCCCGCTCTCGATGGGAGCAGGCTCCTCGACGGCGGCGTCGGACCCCACCCGGGCCCCGGTTGCGGTGCCCGCGGCCGACTCGATCTTCGCGATCGCACTGCGCGCGGCTTCGGGGTCGACGATGCCGGGGACCTCGAGCAGAGCCCGTAGCGCCACCAGGATTCCGGTCGCCTCCGGGGAGGTCAGTCGCAATGGGTGATCCATCCCCGCCGAGAAGGTGACGTCGATGGTGTCGCCGGTGAACTCGAAGTCGATCAGGTCGCCGGGGCCGTATCCCGGAAGCCCGCACATCCACAACTGGTCGAGATCCTGGGTGAGCTGAGACTCGCTCACCCCGAGTTCGGCGGCGGCCTCGGCGCGGGTGATCCTGGGGTTGGCCTGGAAGTACGGGACCATGTTCAGCAGCCGCACCAGCCGCGTGGAGACGCTACTCACGAGCGATCCCCCGCCTGGGCCCGCAGTCGCCCGACGACGTTGTCGCGCAGCGACGCCGGCTCCAGCACGATGGCGTCGGCCCCACAGCTCGCGACGTCGCGGGCCAGTTGATCCTCGCGGCCGAAGTCGAACGCGATCTCGTCGCCCGCGCGCCCGCCCAACGTGCGCGGCGTCGTGGTGACGGCCTGGCGCCGCAATGCCGTGCCGCGGCCCTCGGCGACCCACACCCGGGCCTCCGCGCCCACCGGTGCGTCGGCGACGGAGACCGCGAGGTGCACGATGTGGCGCAGGTCGACGCCGTCGGGGCGGCGCACCGCGTGCCGCGGTCCGATCGCGCGCACGTCGGCGTCGATCCGGGACAACCGGAACGTCCGGGTGGCCTCCCGAGTGCGGTCGTGGCCCACCAGGTACCAGCGGCCGCGATAGGTGATGACACCCCAGGGTTCGACGGTGCGTTCGGTGTGGGGGTCGCTGCGCGAGGCCCGGTGCTTGAACTGCACGGCCTGCCCAGAGTCGATCGCCGCCAACAGTATTCCCAGCACGTCCTCCGAGCCACGCAATCCCGGCAGTGCAGCGGTCGTGGTGATGGCGACCGCGGACTCCGGTGCGTCGACGTCCACCCCGGCGGCCCGCAACTTCAGCAGCGCACCCTGGGTGGCCGTCACCATCTCCGGGGACTCCCACAGCTGCGTCGCCATGGCGACGGCGGCGGCCTCGTCGGCGGTCAACTCCACCGGCGCCAACGCGTAGGCCTCGCGGTTGATGCGGTAGCCCTCGGTCGGGTCCAGGGTGGACACGCGGCCCGTCTCCAGTGGGATGCCGAGGTCCCGTAATTCGTTCTTGTCGCGCTCGAACATTCGCGAGAACGCCTCGTCGCTGGGGCTCTCCGCATACCCGGAGACCGTCTCGCGGATGCGTTCGGCCGTGATGAACGAACGAGTCGACAGCAGCGCGATGACGAGGTTCATCAAGCGCTCGACTTTGGAGATCCCCACCCGGCGAGCTTAATGCCGACCGGGCCCTGCACCGCTCGCCGGATGCCCGCGGGTCTACATGCTCGCGATGAGTCGCTTCACGCGTTCGTCGACGGCACGGAACGGGTCCTTGCACAGCACGGTGCGCTGCGCCTGGTCGTTGAGCTTGAGGTGCACCCAGTCGACGGTGAAGTCCCGGCCGGCAGCCTGTGCCGCGCTGATGAACTCACCGCGCAGCTTGGCCCTGGTGGTCTGCGGCGGTTCGTCGACCGCGGCGTCGATGTCCTCGTCGGTGGTGATCCGCGCGGCGAGCCCCTTGCGCTGCAGCAGGTCGAACACGCCGCGACCGCGCTTGATGTCGTGGTAGGCCAGGTCGAGCTGGGCGATCTTCGGATCGGAGAGCTCCATGTCGTAGCGGTCCTGGTAGCGCTCGAAGAGCTTCTTCTTGATCACCCAGTCGACCTCGGTGTCGACCTTCGCGAAGTCCTGGCTCTCGACGGCGTCGAGTTGACGCCCCCACAGGTCCACCACCTGCTCGATCTGGGCGTTGGGCTCACGGGTCTGGAGGTGCTCGACGGCACGGCTGTAGTACTCGCGCTGGATGTCGAGCGCGCTGGCTTGGCGTCCACCGGCCAGGCGCACCGGGCGGCGGCCGGTGAGGTCGTGACTGACCTCGCGGATCGCGCGAATCGGATTGTCCAGCGAGAAGTCCCGGAACGGAACGCCGGCCTCGATCATCTCGAGCACCAGCGCGGCGGTGCCCACCTTGAGCATCGTGCTGGCCTCGCACATGTTGGAGTCCCCGACGATGACGTGCAGACGGCGGTACTTCTCGGCGTCGGCGTGCGGCTCGTCGCGGGTGTTGATGATCGGCCTGCTGCGGGTGGTCGCGCTCGAGACGCCCTCCCAGATGTGCTCGGCGCGCTGACTCAGGCAGAAGGTCGCCGCCTTCGGCGTCTGGAGCACTTTGCCCGCGCCGCAGATCAATTGGCGGGTGACCAGGAACGGAAGCAGCACGTCGGAGATCCTGGAGAACTCGCCGGCGCGCACGATCAGGTAGTTCTCGTGGCACCCGTAGGAGTTGCCCGCCGAGTCGGTGTTGTTCTTGAACAGGTAGATGTCGCCGCCGATGCCCTCGTCGGCCAGCCGCTGCTCGGCGTCGACGAGGAGGTCCTCCAGCACGCGCTCACCAGCGCGGTCATGCGTGACGAGCTGGATGAGGCTGTCACACTCGGCCGTCGCGTACTCCGGGTGCGATCCCACGTCGAGGTACAACCTGGCGCCGTTGCGGAGGAACACGTTGGAGCTTCGACCCCACGAGACCACGCGTCGGAACAGATAGCGGGCAACTTCGTCGGGAGACAACCTTCGGTGACCGTGAAACGTGCACGTCACACCGAATTCGGTCTCAATGCCCATGATTCGCCGCTGCACGTAGTCGAGCTTACGGGTTGTGCGTCGCAGGCGGGGCGACCATGGGCTGCGGCGTCGCCGCGAAGGGCTACGGTAGGGGCGAAATGCCGTCGTGAACGAGGAGAATCTGATGGGCTTCAACCCCAGGGACGCGATCGAGTCGGTCAAGGACATCGCGACGAACGCCGTCGAGCGGTCCGCAGACATCGTCGACATCGCCGGTCACATCCTCAAGGGCGACCTCACCGCCGGCGTCGAGGGGATCGTGTCCAGTTCCATGGACATCGCCACCCACTCGGCCCACAAGATCAAGGAGATCGCCACCGGCCGCGGCGACGATCTCGACGAGATCGTCTAGGGCTCCTCCACCGGGAGTAGCGCCTCCAGCGCCGAGCCCGTGATGCGTCTGAATGCCCGACGCGGACGGTTGGCGTCCAGGATGGCGATCTCGAGGGTGGCCGGGCCCAGGGTGCGGGTCTCCGTGCCGTTGCCTGCGGCCGCCGCGATGCCCGACTTGAGCGCGTCGACGGCGATCTTGGCCGCCTCGCTCAGGCTGGCGTTCTCCGTGAACGACTCGTTCAGCGCCGTGATGATCGGCTCGGTGGTGCCACCCATCACCACGAAGTGCGGCTCGTCGGCGATCGATCCGTCGTAGGTGATCCGGTACAGCTCAGGCGATTTGGTCTCGCCGTAGTGCGCCACCTCGGCGACGCACAGCTCGACCTCGTAGGGCTTGGCCTGCTCGGTGAAGATGGTGCCGAGGGTCTGGGCGTACACGTTGGCCAGCTGACGGCCCGTGACGTCGCGACGGTCGTAGGCGTAACCGCGGGTGTCGGCGAACTGGATGCCGCCGCGACGCAGGTTGTCGAACTCGTTGAACCGGCCCACCGCGGCGAAGCCGACGCGGTCATACAGCTCGGAGACCTTCTGCAGCGAGCGCGACGGGTTCTCCGCAACGAACAACACCCCGCCCGAGTAGGCCAGCACGATGACGCTGCGACCGCGGGAGATGCCCTTGCGCGCGAGCTCGGACCGCTCGCGCATCGCCTGTTCCGGCGAGATGAAGTACGGGAAGCTCACAGCTCTACCGTCCCGTCATCGATACCGAAAGATTCATCACGGGAACGCCTTTCGATGACGTCGCGGGCGAGTGCGGCGATGCGTTCCTTGGTGACCTCCACGGCACCCTCGGCGTCGATGACGACCGCCGTCGGGTAGATGCCGCGCGCCAGGTCCGGTCCGCCGGTCGCCGAGTCGTCGTCGGCGGCGTCGTAGAGCGCCTCGACGGCTGCCGCCAACGCAGAGTCCGCGTCGGTCACCCGGGAGTACAGCTTCTTGATCGACGACCTCGCGAAGACCGACCCCGAACCGACCGACTGGTAGCCCTCGAGTTCGACGTTCCAGCCACCCGCGGCGTCGAAGGACACGATGCGTCCGGCGCCCTCGGGGTTGGGGTCGTCGAGGTCGTAACCCACCAGCAGGGGGATCGCCACGAAGCCCTGTAGGGCGGCACCGAGGTTGCCGCGCACCATGATCGAGAGCCGGTTGACCTTGCCGGCGAAGGTCAGCGCGACGCCCTCGACCTTCTCGTAGTGCTCGAGTTCGACGGCGTAGAGCCGGGCGAACTCGACGGCAATGGCAGCGGTGCCCGCGATGCCGGTCGCGGTGTAGTCGTCGGTCACGTGGATCTTCTGCACGTCGCGGCCGGCGATGACGTTGCCCTGCGTCGACCGGCGGTCACCGGCGATCAAGACGCCACCCGGGAACTTGATGGCGACGATCGTGGTGCCGTGTGGCACCGCGTTGGTCGCCCCGAGGTCACCCGAGGTGGGGCCGACCGGCTGACTCGCGGGCAGCAGGTGCGGCGACTGCCGACGCAGCAACTCGAAGAAGGACGAGGTGTCCCCCGACATCGCCGACATGTTGGACGGCGACGACGCTCCGGGGAGGTGTGGAAGGAATGACGGCCGATCGTTGGAGGGCCAGGTCACTGGCCGCCCTTTTGGACATACGCACGCACGAAGTCCTCCGCGTTCTCCTCGAGTACGTCGTCGATCTCGTCGAGCAGATCGTCGGTCTCCTCGGAGAGCTTCTCGCGACGCTCCTGGCCGGCCGCACCGCTGCCGGTGGGGTCGTCGTCATCGCCGCCGCCACCACCACGCTTGGTCTGCTCCTGAGCCATCGCTGCCTCCTGCTCGTGTCAATCCCCACCAGTTCCCTCACAGTACCGGTCGGGGTCTGGATTGCCGGTCCTCAGGTCGTCAGCTGCGCGACGAGTTCGGCTGCGCTGTCCACCGAGTCGAGCAACGCTCCGACGTGGGCCTTGCTTCCGCGCAGCGGCTCCAGGGTCGGGATGCGGACCAGGGAGTCGCCCCCGAGGTCGAAGATCACCGAATCCCAGCTGGCCGCGGCGATGTCCGCACCGAACCGGCGCAGACACTCGCCGCGGAAGTACGCGCGGGTGTCGGTGGGCGGGTTGTCGACGGCGTCGATCACCTGCTGCTCGGTGACGAGGCGCTTCATCGAACCGCGCGCCACCAGCCGGTTGTAGAGACCCTTGTCGAGCCGGACGTCGGAGTACTGCAGGTCCACCAGGTGCAGACGCGGGGCCGACCAGCCGAGGTTCTCGCGCTGCCGGAAACCCTCCAGCAACCGAAGCTTGGCGGGCCAGTCGAGGATCTCGGCGCACTCCATCGGGTCGCGCTCCAGCAGGTCCAGCACCGTCGCCCACGTCTCGAGCACCTTCGTCGCCGACGGGTCCGGATCGCGGGCGTCGACCAGTTTGGCCACCCGGTCGAGGTAGATCCGTTGCAGCGCAAGGGCCGTCAGTTCCCGACCGTCGGTCAGGGCGATGGTGGCGCGCAGCGACGGATCCCGGCTGACGACGTGTACGGCGTGCACGGGTCGGGCCAGCGCGAGGTCGGAGAGGTCGAGACCGTGGGCCGGACCCTCCTCGATGAGGTCGAGCACGAGCGAGGTGGTGCCCACCTTGAGATAGGTCGACGTCTCGGCGAGGTTCGCGTCGCCGATGATGACGTGCAGCCGGCGGTACTTGTCCGCGTCGGCGTGCGGCTCGTCGCGGGTGTTGATGATCCCGCGCTTGAGCGTGGTCTCGAGGCCGACCTCCACCTCGATGTAGTCCGCGCGCTGGGTCAGCTGGAAGCCGGGTTCGTCGCCGGCCGGACCAATGCCGACCCGGCCCGAACCGGTGACGACCTGACGCGACACCAGGAACGGCGTCAGCCCGGCGATCACCGCCGAGAACGGGGTCTGCCGACTCATCAGATAGTTCTCGTGGGTGCCGTAGGAGGCGCCCTTGCCGTCCACGTTGTTCTTGTAGAGCTGCAACTTGGCCGCCCCGGGCACGCTGGCCACGTGCCGCGCAGCCGCCTCCATCACCCGCTCGCCCGCCTTGTCCCAGATGACGGCGTCCAGCGGGTCGGTCACCTCGGGGGCGGAGTACTCCGGATGCGCGTGGTCGACGTAGAGGCGCGCACCGTTGGTGAGGATCATGTTCGCGGCACCGACCTCGTCGGCGTCGACGATCGGCGGTGGCCCGCTGGCCCGGCTCAGGTCGAAGCCGCGGGCGTCGCGCAGCGGCGACTCGACCTCGTAGTCCCACCTGGTCCGCTTCGCCCGCTGGATGCCGGCGGCCGCCGCGTAGGCCAGCACGGCCTGCGTGGACGTCAAGATCGGATTGGCGGTCGGATCGGACGGCGAGGAAATGCCGTATTCGACCTCGGTACCGATGATCCGTTGCATGCACTCAGCGTAGGGGAAGGCCCCATGGTTGCCAGGCGGGCACCCGAGTTGGTGAACTATCCCGTGCCCCGCGAACCCGACGACGCCGAGGCGATGCAGTTCGTCGCCGCCCTCGGTGCCGCGATGGCCGCGGCGAACTATCCGGTGTCGTTGGTGCGCAACGCCATGGTGGCGACGTCGCGGGCCTATGGGCTGGACACCCAATATCTGGCGCTACCCAACTACGTTCAGGTCGGTTCGTCGAGCAGCGGAGGCCGGCTCTTCATCTCCCACCCCGACGAGGACCTGCGGTTCGATCAGACCTTCCCGCTGGCGACGCTGGTCGCCCAGGCGCAGGCAGGTGAGGTCACCCCCGCCGAGGGGCAGTCGGAACTGACGCGGATCTGGCGACTGCCCAACCGGTTTCCGGCGTGGGTCGGCGTCGTCGGGTACACCGTGCAGAGCGCCGGGCTGGCACTGATCCTGCAACCCGCGCCGCTGACGCTGCTGATGGCGGTGGTGTTGGGCGCCGTCGTCGGAGTGATGTGCGAGCTGGCCCGCCACAACGACGCCATCCAGCAGCTGCTTCCGACGGTGTGCGCGTTCACCGTGTCGCTGATCGCGTTCACCGCAGTCGACTGGTTGCACCTGGGCGACGCCAGCCTGCGCGCTCTGGCGCCACCGTTGGCCACCTTCCTCCCCGGTGCGGCGATCACGCTGGCGGTGGCCGAATTGTCCTCTCGCCAAGTGGTTTCCGGTGCCAGCCGACTGGTGAGCGGGCTGATGAGGATGGCGCAGCTGGCATTTGGAATCCTGGTGGCCGCCCAGGTCGCCGGCATCTCCGATTCGCACCTGAGCGTGGCGCACGTCGACCGGCTCGGTCCGTGGGCACCGTGGCTGGGCGTGGCGCTCTACGGCGTCGGCGCCATGCTGTCCTTCGGCCTGCCGACACGGTTCCTGCCCTGGATGTTGACGATGCTGACGGTCGCCTACGTCGGGCAACTCGCCGGCAACGCCGTATTGGGTACGTACGCGGCCGGTTTCGGCGGCGGCCTGGCCCTCACCCTGTGCGCCGTGGCCGTCGCGCGCCGGCCGGGCACGCCGGCGGCGATCTCGCTGATCTTGCCCGGCTTCTGGCTGTTGGTACCGGGATCGCTGGGATTGATGGGAGTGACCGAGGTGCTCGGCACGGACAGCACCACGGTCTTCACGGCCACGTTCATCTCGATGATCTCGATCGCCCTCGGCGTACAGAGCGGGCTGCTCATCTGGCGGGCTCGGCGAGGAGGGCCGGGGTCATGAAGGTCCTCGTCGTCGAAGACGAAGCCCTGCTGGCGTCGACCCTGATGATCGGGTTGCGTGCCGAGGGTTTCACGGTGGTGGCCGTGGCCACCGGCGTGGACGGATTGGCCCGCGCCACGGAGGGCGAGTTCGACGTCGTCGTCCTCGACATCATGCTGCCCGGGCTCAACGGTTACGAAGTGTTGCGCCACATGCGTTCTCGCGGGATATGGACACCTGTGCTGATGCTGACCGCCAAGGATGGCGAGTACGACCAGACCGACGCCTTCGACCTCGGCGCCGACGACTACCTGACCAAGCCGTTCTCGTTCATCGTGTTGGTGGCCCGGCTTCGGGCCCTGGTGCGCCGCGCCGCGCCGCAGCGCCCCGCCGTGCTGGTGGCCGGGACGCTGACGCTCGACCCGTCGCGCCGCGAGGTGTTCCGCGGTGACGAGCAAATCTCGCTGACCCCGCGCGAGTACGGCTTGCTCGAATACCTGATGCGCAACAAGGACACCGTCGTCACCAAGGCTCAGATCCTGCAGAACGTGTGGGCCGCCGATTACGAGGGCGCCGACAACGTCGTGGAGGTGTACGTGGGCTACGTGCGCCGCAAGATCGACATCCCGTTCGGCACTCGGACCATCGAGACCGTCCGTGGCGTCGGCTACCGACTGGCGTCCGAGGACCTCAGCTGAATCGTCACCGACGCTCCCGTGCCGATTCCGGCACCGATGCTCGTGCTCCCGCCGTGGGCCGCCACGATCTCCCGCACGATCGCGAGACCCAGGCCGGAACCGCCCGCACTCCTGGACCGGTCGGCGTCCAACCGGACGAAGCGGTCGAAGACGCGTTCGCGGTCCTGCGGCGGGATGCCGGGTCCGTCGTCGGCGACGGTGACCCGGACCGCGTCGTCGTCGCGCCGCACGGTCACCCGAACCCGCGACGCCGCGTGCCGTCCCGCGTTGTCCAGCAGGTTGCGCAGAACCCTCGACAGTGCGGCGGGGTCACCGGTCAACCGGACCGGCTCGAAGTCGCCCTGTACCTCGAGGGTCGTCTCGCGGCGCAGTCGGTCGAGTTCCTCGGCCGCCAGGTCGTCGAGGTCGACGTCCTCGCGGGCGATGTCCAACCCACGCTCGTCGGCCCTGGCCAGCAGCAAGAGGTCGTCGATGAGCACCTTCATGCGCAGCGCCTCGGGCATCAGCGTCGTGGAGACCAGGTCGCCGGCTTGGTCGCCGCCGAGCACCTCGGGGTGGGCGACGACCACCTCCAGCGCCGAGATGATCGTCGTCAGAGGGCTTCTCAGTTCGTGTGACGCGTCGCCGACGAATCGCTTCTGCGCCTCGTGACCGGCTTGGAGACGGGCCAGCATCTCGTTCATCGTCACCGCGAGGGCCGCGATCTCGTCACGGCTGTCCGGCACCGGAACGCGGTCGGCCAGATCGGAGGTCGTGATGTCGGCGACCCGGGACCGAATGTCGTCGACCGAGCGCATGGAGCGGTGCACCAGCACGTAGGTCGCCACCCCGGAGACCAGGACCACCACCGGCGCGGCGATGGCCAGCGCGACGACCACCGCCCACACCGTCGACGCGATCGTCGCCGTGCCCTCCCCGACGACGACGGTGTACCGGCCGTCGGGTCCCGCGACCGTCTGAGCGCTGAAGCGGACCCGGTCGAACGGCGAGGACACCTCGGGCATGCCGATGCGAATCCCGTCTCCGACGTCGTTCATCGCGACCAGCGGGGTGTCCGGAGCCGACGGGGACCGCCGCAGGACCGTGCCGTCCCCGGCGATCACCTGCACCGCCACGATGCGCTGGTCGGTGGTCAGCAGCACCGGGTCCAGGCCGGTCGCACCGCGATCGGCGACCTGCGCGGAGATCTCGCCGACCCTGGTCGCCGCCGCGGAGTCGACGCCGGAGAGCATGGTGCGGTAGAGGATCGCCGCCAGCCCCGCCCCGGCGATGCCGAGGGCGACGAAGACCACCGTGGCCGCGACCAACGCCGACCGCCCCGAGATGCCCCAGTCCGCAGTGCGTCGTCTCGCCATAGCGGTCACCAGTCCATCACAATGTTTGCCGTGCCCGACATGCAGCAGGTCCACGAGTGGTTCCTGCATCGTGGCCTGCCGCTGGTGCTGACCCGGCGGGTGCGCTCACGGCATCTGATCGAGCGCTCGGCACCGATGGTCAGCGGCGTCGGCGCACTCACGGCGGTGACGATGCTGCTGGCCGAGGTCACCGGCGACTCCCCCGACTACGGCTACGCCCTTCGGCTCGGGGTGATCGCCCTCGTCCTGGTCGCCGCCCCGTTCGCGCTGTATCTCCTGCACCGCCTGGACAGCACTCGCGGCGAGACGGGCCGGCGGACGGCGGCCCTGGTCGTCATGGCGATCTTCGTGGTCGTGATGCCGGTGACCGTCAGCGGGTGGTCGGCCGCCGCGGCAGCCGAGGCGCCGGCATTCGTCGTCATCACCCTGCTCGCGATCTGGCTGACCTACCTCGGATTCGGGTCGATCGCGGCCTGGGCGTTCCGCTTCGCCTGGGTGCAACTCGGCGCGCTGGGCACCCTGATGAGTCGCGCCCTGCCCCTGCTGATGCTGACCGTGGTGGTGTACTTCACCGGCGAACTCTGGCAGCTCGCCGCCCGCATGACGCGCCAGCGGTTGTGGCAGGTGATCGCCTTCTTCGCCGTCGTCGCGCTGGCCTTCGTGGTGACGACGATCCGCGACGAGGTACGCGCGCTGCGCGAGGACCGGGCCGAGGAGACCGACCAGGCCGGCCTGCTGGCCGGCACGCCGTTGGCCGTACCGGCGGGAGAGCAGATCGACCGCACCCCGCTCTCGCGCGCCGAGCAGATCAACGTCGTCGCCGTGATGGTGGTGTCCCAGGCCATCCAGGTGGTGTTCTTCACCGCGGGCCTGTTCGCCTTCTTCTTGGCGCTGGGCATCGTCGCGGTCCCCGACGACGTCGCCGTCCTGTGGTCGGCCGAGCAGACCTGCGCGGTGGGCCAACCCCCCTGCGCGGGAACGTGGTTCGGCATCCACATCCCGGTTCCGCAGACGATGGTGCACATGTCATTGTTCGTCGCGGTGCTCTCCGGGCTGTACTTCACCGTCAGCACGAGCGTCGACCCGCTCTACCGTCAGCGCTTCTTCGATCCGTTGATCGCCGACGTCGCCGTTAGCCTGGCGGGTCGCGACGCCTACCTCGCCATGGAGTCTGGCCTACGATCTTCGCGTTGACCTCGCCGACGACGACTTCACCGGCCCCCTCTGCTAGAGGTACTGCCCCAGGTTCGACTCGGTGTCGATGGCACGGCTGGCGCTGCTGCTCTTGCCGGTGACCAGCGTGCGGATGTAGACGATCCGCTCGCCCTTCTTGCCCGAGATCCTGGCCCAGTCGTCCGGGTTGGTGGTGTTGGGCAGGTCCTCGTTCTCGGCGAACTCGTCGACGATCGAGTCGAGCAGGTGCTGGATGCGCAGACCGTGCTGTCCGGTCTCGAGCACCGACTTGATCGCGAACTTCTTCGCCTTGTCCACGACGTTCTGAATCATGGCGCCGGAGTTGAAGTCCTTGAAGTACATGACTTCCTTGTCACCGTTGGCGTAGGTGACTTCGAGGAACCGGTTCTCGTCGACCTCGGCGTACATCCGGTCGACGACCTTCTCGATCATCGCCTTGATGCACGCGCCGCGGTCTCCGCCGAACTCGGCGAGATCGTCGGCGTGCACCGGAAGATTCTCGGTCAGGTACTTGGAGAAGATGTCCTGGGCCGCCTCGGCGTCCGGCCGCTCGATCTTGATCTTGACGTCCAGGCGACCGGGCCGCAGGATCGCCGGGTCGATCATGTCCTCGCGGTTGGAGGCACCGATGACGATGACGTTCTCCAGGCCCTCGACGCCGTCGATCTCACTGAGCAGCTGCGGAACGACGGTGGTCTCGACGTCGGAGCTGACGCCGGTGCCGCGGGTGCGGAAGATCGAGTCCATCTCGTCGAAGAACACGATGACCGGAGTGCCCTCGGAGGCCTTCTCGCGAGCCCGCTGGAAGATCAAGCGGATGTGCCGCTCGGTCTCGCCGACGAACTTGTTCAGCAGTTCCGGGCCCTTGATGTTGAGGAAGTAGGACTTCGCCTCGCGGGCGTCCTCGCCGCGCACCTCGGCCATCTTCTTGGCCAGCGAGTTGGCCACGGCCTTGGCGATGAGGGTCTTTCCGCACCCGGGAGGCCCGTAGAGCAAGACGCCCTTCGGGGGCCGCAGCGAGTATTCGCGGTAGAGGTCCTTGTGCAGGAACGGCAGTTCGACGGCGTCGCGGATCTGTTCGATCTGCCGGGTCAAACCACCGATGTCCTCGTAGCTGACGTCCGGCACCTCCTCGAGCACGAGATCCTCGACCTCGGCCTTGGGGATGCGCTCGAAGGCGTATCCGGCCTTCGTGTCCACCAACAGTGAGTCACCCGGGCGCAGCTTGCGGGGCTTCCAGTCGTCGTCACCGTCCTCGAGGGCGACGTCGGGCAGGAACTCCGCGGCGACGAGCGGTTCGGCCAGCCAGACGATGCGCTCCTCGTCGGCGTGACCCACGACGAGCGCGCGGTGGCCGTCGCCGAGGATCTCGCGCAGCGTGCTGATCTCACCGACGGACTCGTAGGTGCCTGCCTCGACCACGGTGAGGGCCTCGTTGAGCCGGACCGTCTGGCCCTGCTTGAGTTCCTTCACCTCGATGTTCGGCGAGCACGTCAGCCGCATCTTGCGACCGGAGGTGAACACGTCGACCGTATCGTCGGAGTGGGTGCCCAGCAGAACGCCGTATCCGCTCGGCGGCTGACCCAGCCGGTCGACTTCCTCGCGCAAGGCCAGCAACTGTTGACGGGCTTCCTTGAGGGTGTCCATCAGCTTGGCGTTGCGGGCCGCCAAGGAGTCGATCCGGGCTTCGAGTTGGTGCACGTCGCGCGCGCTGCGCAGGCCGCTGTCGGTCCCAACCGCACGTTCGAGTTGCTCGCGAAGCGCGGCGGCTTCGCGGCGCAGTTCTTCCAATTCGGCGGCTTCGCCGCTCGACATGGGCTCTGACTCACTCATGTTGCGCCCCTCCCCGCACCGAAAGTTGGTGCAGTAACACCTTCAACGCTACCGGCGATTCAGTCTTTGTGTGTGGTGTAGGAATCTGACACACCAGCAACACTGTTAGCCTCATTGATGAGTTAGGCCGATCGAAAGGACAGCCGTGATCCTGAAAACCCTCGTTACCGGCATGGCAGCAGCAGCCGTCGTAGCCGGAGCAGCGGGTGGTGTGACGTCCGTTGCATCGAGCCTAGGTTCGGGCGCGTCATCGTCCACGGCGGCCATCCAGCCCGTGGTCATGGGCATCCCGCTCCCCGAGGCCCCGGCACCAGACCTCCAGGCACCTCTGCTGCAGACCCTCAACGGGCTGGCCGGCGGTGGTTCCTTCTCCGGCGCCAAGGGCACCTACATCGAGGGCGGCCTCGGTCGCATCGAGGGCATCGCCGCCGATCGCGAGTATGGCAAGGCAGCCGCGAAGGGCTACTTCCCGCTGAGCTTCGTCGTCGCCGACGTCGACTCCGACGGCACGGTCGCCACAGCGAACGTCACGGCCACCGCGAACACCGGTGCCACGAAGACCGAGCCGGTGACCTTCGTCGCCGGCCCGAGCCCCACCGGCTGGCAGATCTCCAAGCAGTCCGCCCTGGCGCTGTTGTCCTCGAACGGCTAGGTGCACCGCAGCCACGTCTCCATCCTGAGCGCCGTCACCTTGGTGGCGGCGCTCTGGCTTGGTGGGTGCGCCGACGAACCGCCCGCGGCGACGACGCAGAGCGCGGGTCCGGCGATGGGCACCATGCGTCCGGCCCTGCCCACGGTCTCGCCGCTGCCGGCGCCGGATCAGCTGGCGGGCGTGCTCTCCAAATTGGCCGACACTTCGATTCCCGCTGAGCAGAAGGTCGCCCTGGTGCAGTACGCCACCACCGACGACGAACCCGCGCTGAAGAACTTCGGCGAAGCACTGGCCGCCAGCGGGTTCACCCCGCTGACCGTGGACGCCGCCGACCTCCGGTGGGCGGGTGAACCTGGCCACGTCATCGCGTCGGTGACCATCGGCACGCCCAACCCTCAGGTACGCCCGTTCACGTTCCCCATGGAGTTCGTGCCGATTCGCGACACCTGGCAGCTCAGCAAGCGGACGGCCGATCAACTGTTGCCGATGGTCGGGGCGACGCCGCCGCCGGTACCGCCGCCACCACCCCCGGGTTAGACGGCGGGCCGTTTCCGGCGGTATGGCGCAGGCGTGATCGTGCCGGGTGCCAGCTTGCGGGCGCTGACCAGGAACGCGGTGTGGCCGCGCATCGAGTGCTGCGGCCGCACGGCCAGACCGACCACGTCCCACCCACGCTGCAACGACTCCCACGCCCGTGGCTCGGTCCAGCAGAGCTGCTCCCGCAGCGCCTCGACGATGCGCGACAACTGGGTGACCGTCGCGACGTAGACCATCAGCACCCCGCCGGACACCAGCGCACCGGCGACCGCGTCGAGCACCTCCCACGGCGCCAGCATGTCGAGCACCGCGCGGTCGACCTGCGGCCCGTCGTAGGTGTTCAGATCGGCGATGCGCAGGTCCCAGTTCGCCGGCCGCTCGCCGTAGAACGTGACGACGTTGCGTTCGGCGTGCTCGGCGTGGTCCTCGCGCAGTTCGTAGGACACCACCGCCCCCTGGGGCCCGACGGCCCGCAGCAGCGAGCACGTCAGCGCGCCCGAGCCGGCGCCGGCCTCCAGCACGCGTGCGCCCGGGAAGATGTCGCCCTCGTGCACGATCTGCGCGGCGTCCTTCGGGTAGATCACCTGCGCGCCGCGGGGCATCGAGAGGACGTAGTCCATCAGAAGGGGACGCAGCACCAGGAACGGGTCGCCGTTGGCGGACTTGACCACGCTGCCCTCGGGCTGGCCGATCACCGAGTCGTGGGTGATGCCGCCACGATGGGTGTGGTACTCGCCGCCGGGAGTCAGCACCATCGTGTAGTGCTTGCCCTTCGCGTCGGTCAGCTGGACACGATCGCCGACGTCGAACGGCCCGGTGCGTTTCACAGCGGATCAGCCTGCCAGCAGACCCGCCGGGTCCGGTGCGCGGGGTTGTCGGAGGGCCGTCATAGGCTCCGGAGGGCAGGAGCGCAGCGACCGGGGACACTGTCCGGTGGGCAGGAGCGCAGCGACCGGGGAGAGGAACCAGTACGTGAGCGAGGACGCGGCGGCACCGACCCGGCGTCCTGCCCTGTCGCCGTCGCGTGCCAGCGACTTCAAGCAGTGCCCGCTGCTGTATCGGCTGCGCGCGATCGACCGGCTGCCGGAGCCGTCGTCGCCCGCTCAGGTCCGTGGAACGGTGGTCCACGGCGCGCTGGAGCTGCTCTACGCCCTGCCCGCGGCCAGCCGGGTGCCCGGGACGGCGATGACGTTGGTCGAGCCGGCCTGGGAGGAGATGGCCGCGGCCCGCCCGGAGTTGGCCGGGGACCTGGAGCCGGCAGAGCGAGACAAGCTCCTCGACGAGGCCCGTGCGCTGGTGTCGGGCTATTACCGCCTGGAGGATCCGACCCGGTTCGACCCCGAGAGTTGCGAGCAGCGCGTCGAGGTCGAGCTGTCCGACGGCACGCTGCTGCGTGGGTTCGTCGACCGCATCGACGTCGCCCCCACCGGCGAGCTGCGGGTGGTGGACTACAAGACCGGTAGGGCGCCGTCGGCCACCCGGGAGCTCGCGGAGGCCAAGGCGCTGTTCCAGATGAAGTTCTACGCCGTGGCGCTGCTGCGCTCGCGCGGTGTGCTGCCCGCCCGGCTCCGGCTGTTGTACCTCGCCGACGGCCAAGTCTTGGACTACACGCCCGATCTCGACGAACTGGTGCGCTTCGAGAAGACCCTGATGGCGATGTGGCAGGCCATTCAGACCATCGGCGCGACCGGCGACTTCCTGCCCAAGCCGTCGCGGATGTGCGATTGGTGCGCCCACCACGCGCACTGTCCGACCTTCGGCGGCACGCCGCCGCCGTATCCCGGCTGGCCCAGCGGCACCGAGCCCGCGGAGCCGGCGGCGTGACCGACTGCTACTACCGACGACTCGACTCCGACGGCGGCGCTCATCTCTTCGACAGCACGGCCCTCACGGCGAGCAACTGGGACCCGACGATCCAGCACGGGTCGCCGCCGTTGGCCTTGATGAGCCGGTTGATCGAGGATCAGGCCGCGGGATCCGGGCAGCGAGTAGGCCGGTTGCTCCTCGACATCCTCGGCGCCATTCCGGTCGCCCCGGTGCGGGTGCGTTCCTGGGTGCAGCGGCCAGGTTCGCGAATCTCGTTGCACCAGGCCGAGATGTCCGCCCAACGCCCGGACGGCAGTTGGCGAGCCGTGGCCACCCTGTCGGCCTGGTTGCTCGCGGTCGGTGACACCGCCGCGGTCGCCTTCGACCGCCATCCGCCGATCGCCGAGGGCGAACCTGCGACCGACGCGCACGGCTGGGCGGGCGCACCCGGTTACCTGGAGTCGGTGAGCTGGCGACGCCAGGCCCAGGGTGACGACGGCGCGGCGGTGGCCTGGCTGCGCCCGCTGGTGTCGCTGGTCGAGGACGAACCCGTCACCGACCTGCAGCGGATGACCATGGTGGTCGACTCGGCCAATGGCGTTGGTGCACAACTGGATCCGGCTCGGTACACCTTCATGAACACCGACACCGCGGTGCACCTGCACCGTCTTCCCCGCGGCACCGACTTCGGCCTGCGGGCCCGCGGATCGATCGGCCCCGACGGCATCGGCGTGACCACCGCCGAGATCTTCGACCGCGACGGATTCATCGGCACGTCGGCGCAGACGTTGTTGGTCATCCCGCGCTGAGCGCGTTCACTGCAGCGGGGTCAGCTCCTGCAGCATCGTCGGCAGCAGCTCGCTGACCGTCGGATGAATGTGCATCGTCCGTGAGATCGCCGTGTAGGGCAGCTTGGCGGTCATCACGTCCAGGATGTCCTGGATCACCTCGTCACCGCCGACCCCGAGGATCGACGCACCGAGGATCTCCTGGGTCTCGGCGTCGACCACGACCTTCATGAAGCCGCGCGTCTCGCCCTTCTCCACGGCGCGGCCCACCTTGGTCATGGGCCGCTTGCCCACCAGCGCCTTGCGTCCCGACCTGCGAACCTCGTCGGTCGACATACCCGCGCGCCCCAGCGGAGGGTCGACGTACAGGGCGTAGGTCGGCACCCGGTCACTGACCCGGCGCGGGTCGTCGTCGAGCACGTTGGCCGCCACGATCTCGAAGTCGTTGTACGAGGTGTGCGTGAAGGCACCCTTGCCGTTGCAATCCCCCATCGCCCACACCCCGTCGACGTTCGTGCGGAGTTGATCGTCGACCACGACGTACCCGCGCTCGTCGGTCTCGATCCCGGCGGCGTCGAGTCCGAGGTCGTCGGTGTTGGGTCGGCGGCCGGTGGCCACCAGCAGGTGGCTGCCGGAGACGGGGTCCGCGCCGTCTCGCGGGAACAGGTGGAATCCATTTGGCTGGGCCACGATTCGCATGTCCGTGGCGCCGACGTGGACCTCGACGCCCTCGCCCTCCAGGATCTCCTGGATCGCGGCCGACACGTCCTCGTCCTCGCGGGCGGTCACCCTCGGACCCCGCTCGACGACGGTGACGCGGGCACCGAAGCGACGGTACATCTGGGCGAACTCCAACCCGATGTAGCTGCCGCCGATGATCACCAGATGCTCGGGCACGGCGTCGAGTTCGAGGATGCCGACGTTGGTGAGGTAGTCGACGTCGTCGAGGCCCGGGATCGGCGGCGCGGTCGCACGACCGCCCACGTTGAGGAAGATGCGGTCGGCCTCGAGCACCTCGTCGTCGACCCGGATGGTGTGGGGCCCCTCGAAGCGGGCGTGGCCGCGGACGAGGGTGCAGCCGTCCATGCCCTCGAGCCAGGACTCGAGACCCTCGCGGTCGCCCCGGCTGATCTGGTCCTTGCGCGCCTTCACCCGGGCCATGTCGACGACGACGTCGCCGGTGGTGATCCCGTACTCCGCACTGCGGCGCGCGGAGTGCGCGACGTGCGCGCTGGCCACCAGCGTCTTCGTCGGGATGCATCCGGTGTTGACGCACGTGCCGCCGACCAGCTTGCGTTCGATCACCGCCACCGTCTGTCCCGCTGCGGTCAGCCGGCCCGCCAGCGGCGGTCCGGCCTGTCCCGCACCGACGATGATGGCGTCGTACTTCGTCGTCATGGCGGGCCCCTTCAGAACGCGGCCGACGCGAGGGCGACGACGGCGAGGCCGCCGAGCACCGCGATGGCGTCCTCGGTGACTGCGATGGGCAGGTCTCGTCCCCCGTTGCGGGTGACCAGGCTGCTGCGGGCCTGGAAGCCGCCGAGCGTGCCGAGCACCGCGCCGATCATCCCCGCGCCGATGCCGAGGATGGTGTGGTGGGTGCCCGCGCCGATGACGGCACCTGCGAAGGCGCCCGTCAGCAGGCGCGCGATGAACTGCACAGGCACGGTGCGGCTGGGGGTCTTGGGTAGCTGGTCGGTGATCAGCTCGACGACCAGCAAGACGGTGAGCACCGCAACGGTGACGGGATGGCCCACCCATTGTGCCCAGGTGCCCTCGACGGGAAGCCAACCCAGCAGCGCGCCCCAGGCGACCATCGCGGGCGGAGTCAGCGCACGAAGCCCGGCGACGACACCGATCAGGATGGCCAACACGATCACCAGGACTTGCGTCATGGCTGGAAAGCTAACACTGAATGCTCAGAAGCGGCAGAACCTTATGTCCGAGGCCAAGATCGCCTTCGCGCCGATCGCCGCCAATTCGTCCATGATGGCGTTGACCGTCCGCCGCGGCACCAGCGCACGCACCGCAACCCACGCCGGATCGGCCAGCGGCGCGATGGTCGGCGACTCGAGCCCGGGGGTGACGGCCGTGGCCTGATCCAAAACCGTTCGTGGACAGTCATAGTCGAGCATCAGGTACTGCTGGCCGAACACCACGCCCTGAACCCGCCCGGCGAGCTGGTCGCGGGCCGGCGCCGTCGCCGGGTCCGCGTCGGCGCGTTCGATGAGGATCGCCTCCGAGTCGCACAGCGGCTCGCCAAAGGCCGCCAGACCATGCAGGCCGAGGGTGCGGCCCGTTCCCACGATGTCGGCGATGACGTCGGCGACGCCGAGCTGCACCGAGATCTCCACGGCCCCGTCGAGACGGATGACGGTCGCGTCGATCCCCCTGGCGGCCAGGTCCTTTCGCACCAGATTGGGGTACGCGGTGGCGATGCGCTTGCCCGCGAGCCCCGCCACGGTCCAGGCGGATCCGGCGGGCGCGGCGTAGCGAAAGCTCGACGAGCCGAAGCCCAGCGCCAACCGTTCCTGGACGGGCGCGTCGGATTCCCGGGCGAGGTCACGCCCGGTGATGCCGAAGTCGAGCTCACCGGATCCGACGTAGATCGCGATGTCCTTGGGCCGCAGGAAGAAGAACTCGACGTTGTTCTCCGGGTCGACGACGGTCAGGTCCTTGGGGTCGCGCCGACGGCGGTACCCGGCCTCGGAGAGGATCTCGGCCGCCGACTCGCTGAGGGCGCCCTTGTTGGGGACGGCGACGCGAAGAGAACCGGTCATAACTTGGCGTAGACGTCGTCGAGGGTCAGACCCCGGGAGATCATCAGCACCTGTGTCCAGTAGAGGAGTTGGCTGATCTCCCCCGCCAGCGCGTCGTCACCCTCGTGCTCGGCGGCCAGCCACACCTCGCCGGCCTCCTCGAGGATCTTCTTGCCCAGCCCGTGCACGCCGCCGTCCAAGGCCTTGACGGTGCCACTGCCGGCGGGACGGGTCTGCGCGCGCTCGCTGAGTTCGGCGAACAGCGCGTCGAAGGTCTTCACGGCAGGCGATTGTTCCACGTCAACGTTCGTGAAGTCACGGCGGTTTGCCGCCGAGCGGTCTCAGGCGGTCTTCGCGGGTTTCTCCGCAGCGACGATTGCGCCGTGCATGTCCTCCAGCGAGACGCCCTTGGTCTCCATGACCCACTTCCACACGAACAGTCCCGACAGCACCGCACACAGACCGTAGAAGCCGTACGCCAGGCCAAGGTGGCTCCGCAGTTCGGGGAACGACACGGTGATCAACCAGTTGGCCACCCACTGCCCGGCCGCGGCGAGCCCGAGTGCGGCAGCGCGGATGCGGTTGGGGAACATCTCGCCGAGCAGCACCCAGACCACCGGGCCCCACGACATTCCGAAGGCGACGACGAACAGGTTCGCCGCGATCAACGCGATGATGTCGGTGCCCTCGGGGAGGGCCGGGACACCGTCGGCTCCCACCGTGGCGTTGGCGAAGATGACGGACATCGTCAGCAGGGTGACGGCCATGCCGGTAGAACCGATGAGCAGCAACGGTTTGCGGCCGATCTTGTCGATCAGGGCGATGGCGATGAGCGTCGTCGCCACGTTGATCACCGACGTGATCACGGTCGACCACGCTGCCTCGGATTCGCTGAAGCCGACCGCCTGCCACAGCACGTTCGAGTAGTAGAAGATCACGTTGATGCCGACGAATTGCTGGAAGACCGACAACCCGAGACCCACCCAGACGATGCCGTAGAAGCTGAGGACGCCGCCGCCCGGCTTGCGCATGTCCTTCCAGGACGGCTTGTCCTCGCGCTCGAGGGTTTCCTTGATGCGATCGATGGTGATCTCGAGGTTCTTTTCACCGAGCAGCAGGTTGAGCACCCGGCGCGCTTCCGGGATCTTGTGGCTGGCAACGAGATAACGCGGCGACTCCGGAATCGTGAAGGACAGCACGCCGTAGACGATCGCGGGCACCATCATCACCAGGAACATCCACCGCCAGGCCTCCAGGCCGAACCACAGGTCCTTGCTGGCACCCCCCGCGATCGTCTGCAACAGCGTGTTGACGGCGAAGGACAGGAAGATGCCCAACACGATCGCCAACTGCTGCAGCGAACCCAGCCTGCCCCGGATCCGGGGCGGCGACGTCTCCGCGATGTAGGCGGGTGCGATCACCGACGCGACCCCGACTCCGATGCCGCCGATGACGCGGAAGACCACGAGTGTGATGACCTCGGGCGCGAACGCCGTCCCGATGGCACTGATGAAGAACAGCACCGCGGCGATCTTCATCACCGCGATGCGGCCGATCTTGTCGGCGATGCGGCCCGCCGTCATCGCGCCGACCGCGGCACCGAGGAGCGCCGACGCGACGGCGAACCCCAACTCGATCGAACCGACCTGGAACTGCTCCTCGATCGACTTGACCGCGCCGTTGATGACGGCACTGTCGTAACCGAACAGCAGACCGCCAAGTGCTGCGACGCCGGCGATGCGGACCGCCGTGCCACCGGAGGAGAAGTCTTCGTCCGAGATCGCCGACGGCCCGTCGGATACCGGGGGACCCTGACCAGCCATGGGAGTTCCTTTCGCAGCGCTGCGTGATACCTGTCACACCACGATAGGACAATCGGGTGAGCCATTCGGCGGTATCCCGAAGGGCGGCGCGCCAAACCCCCGGCGGCCGGGTTCAGCCGGTGACGGGGGCGCCGAGCCGACTGTCCAGGTCGCGGTGAACCGCCCTCAGGGCGTCCACGTCGACCTTGGTCAACGACGTCACGTGCCGGCGCCGTGGACCCTTGGGCACCTCGACGTCGTTGGGCACGACCAGCACTGGGCAACCGGCCGCCTCGGCAGCCGCCGACCCGGTCACCGAGTCCTCGATGGCCAGGCACTCGGCCGGGTCGACGCCCAGCAACTGCGCCGCCCGCAGATACGGGTCCGGCGCGGGCTTGGCGTGCTCGACCTCGTCACCGCACACCGATGCCGAGAAGTAATGACTGCCAATGCTCTTCAGCGCACGCTCCGTGAGCTCACGACGCGTGTTGGTGACCAGCGCCATCGGCACGCCTGCAGCGGTCAACGCGTCGAGTGTCTCCCGCGCCCCGGGCAACCACGTCAGGCCTTGCTCGAAGAGCTCTCCGGTGTAGTCGTGCAACCAATCCGAGGAGTCCGCCATCGCCGCCGGGTCCTGTTCGAGACCCAGATCGCTGTACACGATCCGCATCAGCCCGTCTGCCGAACTGCCGACCGTCGTGTCCCGAACCTCCTGGCTGAGCACCCCGCCGAGGCGCACGTACAACGCCTGAAGCGAGACGTCCCACAGCTTCTCGGAGTCGACGAGGGTACCGTCCATGTCCCACAGGACGGCCCTCAGCTCATGGGGCATCGGTCAGTCCTCCGGGTTGTAGCCGAGATTGGGCGCGAGCCAACGCTCGGCCTCCGGTAACGTCCACCCCTTGCGCTTGGCGTAGTCGGCGACCTGGTCCTGGGCCAGCCGACCCACCACGAAGTACTGCGACTGCGGGTGCGAGAAGTACCAGCCGCTGACCGCCGCGCCGGGCCACATCGCCATCGACTCGGTCAGCTCTATGCCGGTGCGCTCCTTGACGTCCAGCAACTCCCACAGCGTCGACTTCTCGGTGTGCTCGGGGCAGGCCGGGTAGCCCGGGGCGGGGCGGATGCCGACGTACTTCTCACCGATGAGATCGGCGTTGTCGAGCTGCTCGTCGGGCTGAAAGCCCCAGAACTCCTTGCGGACTCGCTGATGCATCCGTTCGGCGAAGGCCTCGGCGAGACGGTCGGCGAGCGACTCCAGCAGGATCGCGTTGTAGTCGTCGTGGGCGGCCTTGAACTCCTCGATCTTGACGTGGCTGCCGAGTCCGGTGGTGACGGCGAAGGCCCCGACGTAGTCGGCCAGGCCCGTCGTCTTGGGCGCGACGAAGTCACCCAGGGACCGGTTGGGGATCCCGGCGCGGTGCTCGCCCTGCTGCCGCAGGTTGAACAACTTGGTCAGCACCGTGCCGCGGGACTCGTCGGTGTAGACCTCGACGTCGTCGCCGACCGCATTCGCCGGGAAGAAGCCGATCACGCCGTTGGCGGTCAGCCACTTCTCCTTGATCATGGTGTCCAGCATCTCCTGGGCATCCTCGTAGAGCTTGCGCGCCGTCTCACCGGAGACCGGGTTGTTCAGGATGTCGGGGAAGCGACCCTTCATCTCCCAGGCGTTGAAGAACGGTTGCCAGTCGATGTACTCCCGCAATTCGGCGAAGTCGTAGTCCAGGAACTCTCGGATGCCGAGGCCTTGGGCCGGCACGGGCGGGGTGTAGCCGTCCCATTCGATCGGCGTGCGGTTCGCCCGGGCCTTCTCCAGCGTGAGCATCTTGCGCTCGCCCTTCTGGGCGTGCCGTTCGCGCAACGACGCGTAGTCCTTCTCGGTGGCCTCGAGCAGACCGGGCCGCTGCTTGTCGTCGAGCAGTGCGGCGGCCACCGGCACCGACCGGGAGGCGTCCTTGACCCAGACCACCGGGCCCTTGCGTCGCGGCGCGACCTTCACCGCCGTATGGGCCCGCGATGTCGTCGCACCACCGATCAGCAGCGGAATCTCCAGGCCCGCGCGCTCCATCTCGACGGCGAAGTTGACCATCTCGTCCAGCGACGGCGTGATCAGGCCGGAGAGCCCGATGATGTCGGCGTCGTGCTCCTTGGCTGCGTCGAGGATCTTCTGCGCAGGCACCATCACTCCGAGGTCGATGACCTCGAAGTTGTTGCACTGCAACACGACTCCGACGATGTTCTTGCCGATGTCGTGGACGTCGCCCTTCACGGTCGCCATGATGATCGTGCCGTTGGTGTCCTTCTTGGCGGCTTGAACATTCCCCGTCGCTTCGCTCGCCCCGTCCCCGGGCAGCAGTGCGGCTTTTTCCGCCTCGATGTAGGGCAGCAGGTAGGCCACGGCCTTCTTCATCACCCGAGCCGACTTCACCACCTGGGGCAGGAACATCTTGCCCGCACCGAACAGGTCGCCGACGACGTTCATGCCGTCCATCAGCGGACCCTCGATCACCTCGATCGGGCGGCCGCCGGCGGCCTCGATCTCAGCCCGCAACTCCTCGGTGTCGTCGTCGACGTTGGCGTCGATGCCCTTCACCAGGGCGTGGGTGATGCGCTCCCGGACCGGGAGCGACCGCCATTCGGCCGCGACCGGATCGTCGGCCTTGTCCGTGCTGTTGAACCGCTCGGCGATCTCCAGCAGGCGTTCGGCCGCGTCCTCGCGCCGGTTGAGCACGACGTCCTCGATGCGGTCCCGTAGTTCGGGGTCGATCGAGTCATACGGCACCAGTGCGCCGGCGTTGACGATGCCCATGTCCAGGCCGGCCTTGATGGCGTGGAACAAGAACACCGCGTGGATGGCCTCGCGCACGGGGTTGTTGCCGCGGAAGGAGAACGACACGTTGGAGATGCCGCCGGAGATGTGCACCCCGGGCAGGTTCTCCTTGATCCACGCGCAGGCCTCGATGAAGTCGATGCCGTAGGTGGCGTGCTCCTCGATGCCAGTGGCCAGCGCGAAGCAGTTCGGGTCGAAGATGATGTCCTCGGCCGGGAACCCGACCTCCTCGGTCAGGATCCGGTAGGCGCGCCCGCAGATCTCCTTGCGGCGCTCCAAGTCGTCGGCCTGGCCCTGCTCGTCGAAGGCCATGACGACCACGGCCGCGCCGTACTTGCGGCACAGCCGGGCCTCGCGGACGAACTTCTCCTCGCCCTCCTTCATGGAGATCGAGTTGACGATGGGCTTGCCCTGGACGTTCTTCAGGCCAGCCTCGATGACCTCCCACTTGGAGGAGTCGATCATCACCGGGACCCGGCTGATGTCCGGTTCGGCGGCGATCAACTTGGTGAACCGGTCCATCGCGGCGACGCCGTCGATCATGCCCTCGTCCATGTTGATGTCGATGACCTGCGCGCCGACCTCGACCTGCTGCAGCGCAACCGACAGGGCGGTGTCGTAGTCCTCTGCCTTGATCAGGTTGCGGAACCGGGCCGACCCGGTGATGTTGGTGCGCTCGCCGATGTTGACGAACAGCGAGTCGTCGGTGATGTTGAGCGGCTCGAGACCCGAGAGCCGGGTGGCCACGGGGATCGTCGGCAGCTCGCGCCGGGGCTTGCCCTCGACGACCCTGGCGATCTCGGCGATGTGCTCCGGCGTCGTGCCGCAGCAGCCGCCGACCAGGTTGACCAGGCCGGCCTCGGCGAATTCGGCGATGTAACCGGCCTGATGCTCCGGATCCTCGTCGTACTCACCGAAGGCGTTGGGCAGACCCGCATTGGGATAGCAGGACACGAATGTGTCGGCGATGCGGGCCACCTCGGCGATGTAGGGCCTCATCTCGGGGGCGCCAAGGGCGCAGTTGAGGCCCACGGCCAGCGGCCTGGCGTGCCGGATCGCGTTCCAGAACGCCTCGGTGACCTGACCGGACAGCGTGCGACCCGACGCGTCGGTGATGGTGCCGGAGATGATCAGAGGCCAACGGCGGTCGCGCTGCTCGAAGAGGGTCTCCACGGCGAACACCGCGGCCTTGGCGTTGAGCGAATCGAAGATCGTCTCGATGATCAGCAGGTCGGCGCCACCGTCGACCAGACCGTTGACGGCCTCGAGGTAGGCGGCGACCAGTTGGTCGTAGGAGACGTTGCGGGCGCCGGGATCGTTGACGTCCGGGGAGATCGACGCGGTGCGGGTCGTCGGGCCCAGCGCGCCGGCGACGTAGCGGGGCTTGTCCGGGGTGCTGAACTCATCGGCGGCCTTGCGGGCAAGGGCGGCGCCGGCGAAGTTCAGCTCGTAGGCCAGGTCGGCCATGTCGTAGTCGGACAGCGAGACCGCGTTCGCGTTGAACGTGTTGGTCTCCAGGATGTCCGCGCCGGCCTCGAGGTACTCGCGGTGGATGCCCTCGATGATCTGCGGCTGCGTCAGCGTCAGCAGGTCGTTGTTGCCCTGAAGCGAGGTCGGCCACTCGGTGAACCGGTCACCGCGGTAGCCGGCCTCGTCGGGCCGGTCGCGCTGGATTGCGGTGCCCATGGCGCCGTCGATGACCATGATCCGCTGGTTGAGCGCAGCGGTCAGTTCGTCGGTGCAGTCGGGACGGATGTTCGGCTCGAAGACTTGCGGCTCTGCGATCGGCTCAGAGGACCCCACGTACATTCCTTCCGTAGCGGAAGGCGTCCTTAGCTCTGCCGAGCGTGGCGGATGCGGGGTGGACTTCCGGGACTGTGTCAGTCCGCCCGGGTCCTCCGGCAACCGTTGCAACGCCTCTCGACCGAACAAGTCTACGTCGTCGTGTTCGCGACGGCCGGACGCCCAGTTCCGTGGTCTTGGTTACCCAGGGTAACGACAGTGCCGGCGAGGGTATTTCGCGGCGCCGGATCACGCCGATCCGGACGACGACCCGCCCGGTGATGGCGCTCGCGGTCGCCGGGCAGGGCTTACGCTGGCCTGGTGACAGACCTGCCCAACCTGCAGGACACCATCATCGTGGCAGCCTTCGAAGGCTGGAACGACGCCGGTGACGCGGCCAGTGACGCCCTCGAGCACCTCGACGTGATCTGGGAAGCCGACACCATCGTCGAGATCGACGACGAGTCCTATTACGACTACCAGGTGAATCGCCCGGTGATCCGCCAGATCGACGGCGTGACCCGCGAGCTGGTGTGGCCCTCGATGCGCATTTCGCACTGCCGCCCGCCCGGCAGCAACCGAGACATCGTCCTCATGCACGGGGTGGAGCCCAACATGCGCTGGCGCACGTTCTGTGCGGAGTTGCTGGCCATCGCCGAGAAGCTCAACGTCGACACCGTCGTGATCCTGGGCGCACTCCTGGCCGACACGCCGCACACCCGGCCGGTGCCCGTCTCCGGCGCCGCGTACTCACCCGAGTCGGCCAAGTTCTTCGGTTTGGAGGAGACGCGCTACGAGGGTCCGACCGGCATTGCCGGTGTCTTCCAGGACGCCTGCGTGGCCGCCGGCATCCCCGCGGTCACGTTCTGGGCCGCGGTGCCGCACTACGTGTCGCAACCACCGAACCCGAAGGCGACGGTGGCGTTGCTGCGCCGGGTCGAGGACGTCCTGGACATCGAGGTGCCGCTGGCCGACCTGCCGATCCAGGCCGAGGAGTGGGAGCAGGCCGTCACCGAGATGACCGCCGACGACGACGAGATCGCCGAATACGTCCAGTCCCTCGAGGAGCGTGGCGACGCCGAGGTCGACATGACCGAGGCGCTCGGCAAGATCGACGGCGACGCGTTGGCCGCCGAGTTCGAGCGGTATCTGCGGCGCCGCGGGCCGGGCTACCGGGGATAGCGGGTCAGACCAGCGCGGTCGCCGTGTCGTGGTCGGCGCGACGTGCCGCGCGCTCGAGGTACCTGTCCTTGGCGGCCTCGAACTTGGCCGCCTCCGCGGCGAGCTTCTCGACGAACGCGCCCAGCTCGTCACGGGCGCATTCACCCTCGGGGCCGAAGTCGGTGCGTTCGAAGATCCGCCACTTGCGCAGCACCGGCAACACCACCTCGTCGAGGTGCTGACGCGCGTCGTAGATGCCGCCGACCGCCATCTTCACCGCGTTGCGCCGGAAGTTGGGGATCGAGAAGCCGGGCATCGCGAAGTTCAGCAGGATCCGGGTGATGGACTGCATGGCGCGGTCGGGCGTCAGATCCAGGGCCGCACCCGTCAACCCGCGGTAGAAGATCATGTGCAGGTTCTCGTCGAAGGCGATGCGCTTGAGCAACGCGTCGGCGACCGGTTCCGCGCAGGCCTTGCCCGTGTTGCGGTGCGAGACCCGGGTGGCCAGTTCCTGAAAGGTGACGTACGCGGCGGCGTCGAGGAACGACTCCGGTGCGACGTCGCCCTGACCCTGTTGTCCCGGGCTGAACCCGGCGGTGACCTGCTGCATCCGGGCGATCTCGAGGTCCACGGGGTCGACGGCCCTGGTGACCACCAGGTAGTCGCGCAGCGCGATGCCGTGCCGGTTCTCCTCGAGGGTCCACCTGTTGACCCACGCGCCCCACGCGTCGTCGAGGGTGAAGTAGCCGGCGACGGCGCGGTGATAGGACGGCAGGTTGTCCTCGGTCAGCAGGTTGGTGACCATCGCGATGCGGGCCAGTTCCGACAGCGGCGAACGCTCCGGTTCCCACGCCGTCCCACCCAGCGCCGCGTAGTTGGCACCGTCGGACCACGGCACGTAGTCGTGTGGCGCCCAGTCCTTGGTGGCGGCGAAGTGCTGGTTGAGCCCGGCGTCGACGACGGGTTCGAGTTCACCGACGAGCTCTGCGTCGGTCAGTGGGCGCGCCATGGTGGACCACACGGTACGCCCGCGCAGGCCCAATATCGGCAGGCCACGCCCTAGCTGGAGCCGCGGGTTCGCTCGGACTGGGCGCTCGTCGAACGCCCGAGGGCCACCACCTCGGCGTCCATCCGCGGCAGCAGGTCGGGCACCACGCGGCGGATGGGAGCCTCGCCGAGACGGGTGGAGAAGATGGGCTTAACCCATCCCAGCACGCCCACCCAGCCGGGGCAGTAGACCCGGGTCTTGCGCTTCTCGATGCCCGTGACGAACGCGGCGCCGCACTTCTCGACCGAGGTGGTGACGTTGAGCGGGTAGGGCAGTTTGGAGAGCATCTCGGCGAACGTCGTCAGATCGGTCTTGGTGTCCCGCACCATCGCCGTGTCCACCCAGGACATGTGGGCCGAGCCGACGTCCACGCCGTGGTGGGCCACCTCGAGCCGCAGCGCGTTGGCGAACTGCTCGACGGCGGCCTTGCTGGCGTTGTACGGCGCCAGGCCCGGTGCGGCGGTGAAGGCCGCCAGTGAGGACACGACGAGCACGTAGCCCCGGCGTTCGATGATCGACGGCAGGGTGGCCCGGACGGTGTGGAACACCCCGAGGACGTTGATCTCGAGCAACCGCTTGAACGCCAGGGGGTCGACCTGCAGCACCGATCCGTAGCTGGCGATGCCGGCGTTGGCCACCACGGCGTCGACGCCGCCGAAGCGCTCCACCGCCCGAGCGGCGGCGGCCTGCATCGCGGCCAGATCGCGCACGTCGGCTGCGACGGTGAGCACCCGGTCACCCCCGAGCGTGGCGGCGAACCGGTCGAGTGCTTCTGCGTCGACGTCAGTGAGGACCAACCGGGCGCCCCTGGCGTGCAGTCGGCGGGCGACCTCCGCTCCGACGCCGGCCGCGCCACCGGTGATGAACACGACCTTGCCGTCCACCGAACCCATGCGCGGAAGGTACCTCGTGGTTAGAGCGCGATCCCGAGGAGCGCGTCGACGGCCGCGGCGACCCGGCCGGGCGCCGAGGCGTCCTCGCCGCCGTATTCCGTGGCGTCGACGACCCAACCGTCCACGGCGGCAAGCGCCTTGGGGGTGTCGAGGTCGTCGGCGAGGTACCGGCGGACCCGGTCGACCACGTCGGTGGCATCCGGACCGGCGGGCAGCGCCGCGGCAGCGCGCCAGCGGGCCAAGCGGTCCTTGGCGTCGGCGAGCACCGCGTCACTCCAAGTGCGGTCGGCGCGGTAGTGCCCCGCCAGCAGCCCCAGCCGGATGGCGGCGGGGTCGACGCCCTCGGCGCGTAACGTCGAGACCAGAACCAGGTTGCCGCGGCTCTTGCTCATCTTGTGGCCGTCGAGGCCGATCATGCCGGCGTGCACGTAGTGCCTTGCGAATCGCCGTTCCCCCGTTGCCGATTCGGCATGGGCGGCGGAGAACTCGTGGTGCGGGAAGATCAGGTCGCTGCCGCCACCCTGCACGTCGAGGCCGGTGCCGATGCGGTCCAGGGCGATCGCGGCACACTCGACGTGCCAGCCCGGGCGGCCGGGACCGAACGGCGACGGCCAGCTGGGCTCGCCGGGACGCTCCGCCCGCCACAGCAGGGCGTCGAGCGCGTCACCCTTGCCCGCACGGTCGGGGTCGCCGCCGCGTTCGCCGAAGAGCCGCAGCATGGTCTCGCGGTCGTAGCCCGACTCGTACCCGAACTGGGTGGTCGCGTCGGCGCGGAAGTAGACGTCGGGAAATTCGGCGTCCTCCACCACGTACGCCGCCCCGTCGGCGAGCAGTTTCTCCACCAGCTCGATCACCTCGGTGATCGCGTCCGTGGCGGCCACGTAGTCCTGCGGTGGCAGCACCCGCAGCGCCGCCATGTCCTCGCGGAACAGCTGGGTCTCCCGGGCCCCGAGCTCGCGCCAATCGATGCCGTCGCGTTCCGCCCGCTCGAACAACGGGTCGTCGACGTCGGTGACGTTCTGGACGTAGTGCACCCGGTGACCGGCGTCCAACCACGACCGGTAGACCAGGTCGAAGGTCAGGTACGTCGCCGCGTGACCCAGGTGGGTCGCGTCATACGGGGTGATGCCGCAGACGTACATCGTGGCCGTCTCGCCGGCAGCGACGGGACGCACCTGTCCGTCGGCACTGTCGAAGAGGCGCAACGGCGTTCCCACACCGGTGAGCTGCGGAACGGTCGGCGCAGGCCACGATTGCATGGCACCGACTCTAGGGGTTGCGTTCAGTTCGGCCTCCGACGGTGGTTGTCCATGGATGCGACAACCGACGGCACCGATCCATTCCCGAGGCCCCTAGAAGATCGACCGGATCGCCTCGAGCAGAGTGGCGGCCAGCTCCGGGCGGCACATCACGAAGTCCGGCAGATACGGGTCGGGGCGGTTGTACCGCAGCGGCGCGCCGTCCAGACGCGACGCGTGCAGACCGGCCGCCACGACCACGCCCGCCGGGGCCGCCGAGTCCCACTCCCACTGCCCGCCGGCGTGGACGTACGCGTCGACGTCGCCGCGGACGACGGCCATCGCCTTGGCCCCGGCCGAGCCAATGCCGACCAGTTCGACGTCGAGCAAATCCCGCAGCCACCACAGCACCGTGGGCGGCCGGCTGCGGCTGGTCGCGATGCGGATGGGTCCCGGTTGGCGCGGCGGTGGCGGCGGTACGGCGTCGCTGCGGTAGACCTCGCCGAGGGCGGGCAGCCCCACCACGGCATCGGTGATGGCGCCGTGCGGTCCCGCGTCTCGCTGCCACAGCGCGATGTGCACCGCCCAGTCGGTGCGCCCCGGGGTCGAGAACTCCCGGGTGCCGTCGACCGGGTCGACGATCCACACCCGGTCGGCACCGAGGCGCGACAAGTCGTCGGCCGCCTCTTCGGACAGGACGGCGTCGTCGGGCCGGTGCTCGTGAAGCCGGTCCAGGATCAGCGTGTTGGCGGTCCGGTCGCCGGCGTCGCCGAGGTGGTAGTAGTCCTCGAAGCCGATGTCGGCGCGCAGCGCCACCAACATCCGGCCGGCCTCCTCGGCCACTTCCGCGGCGAGCGCCGCATCGCTGATGGGGGGACTAATCGGGTCCTACTTGGGCGTGGCGCCGGGAGCGCGCACCACCATCGGCACCGCCGGGAAGTAGGCCGCCATCTCCGAGCGGCAACGACGCAGGGCGGCGGTGCCGAAGCCGCGGTGCCGGTGCTCGGGATGGATCCAGACCCGGACGTTGACCTCGCCGCCGACGAGCTCACCGAAGACCATTCCGACCTTGTCCGCCCCCTCCTCGGCGACGAACCAGACGGCGTCCTCGTTGGAGACGCGACGCAGCGCCGCGTCGAGTTCGTCGTCGATGTTGCCCGCGGGCCTACCGGAGCCGTCGCCGGTGGCGCCGACGTCGGAGGTCCGGGCGACGAAGAGGTCGCGGTCGGCGTCACGGGAGAAGGTCCGCAGCGACAGGCTCTCCCCCGAGCTGGCGGGCCGCTCACCGAGGGTGAAGGTCAGCTGCTTGTTGAGATCCTCGAGCTCGTCGGCGATCTTGCGCCGCGAGTCGCGGGTGAGCTGGTCGAACGAGATGGTCATCACGGCCTCGCCACCCGTGGACGAGGTGTCGAGCAGCGCGGAGATGGCTTTGACGGCGGCCGCGCGGTCGCCGGCCTCGACGATCGCGTCGAGCACCTCGTGGCGGCGGTCGAGCGCCTTCTGGAGGGCGTCGGCGATCTCCCTGCCGGCGGCGGCGTGATCGTGATCAGTCATGACGACGAGCGTAGAACACGGAGGTCAAAATGCCGGCCATGGGATCGGCCTGCGCTGATCCGGCGACGGCATGACCGGGTTCTGCAGCAGACCAACGGTTCTGGCGTAGAGCGCGTCGATCTCCCGATTGGTGACGTGCGGGCGCAGCGTCTGGTCCAGATCACCCAGCAGGGCGTCCCGCAGGCAGGCGATGTCGCGCAGCGCGTCGTCCTCGACGGGCTTGCCGGCCCAGCCCCACAGCACCGTGCGCAGTTTGTCCTCGGTGTGGAAGCTCACGCCGTGGTCGACGCCGTAGACGCCACCGTCGACGCCGGCCAGGATGTGCCCACCCTTGCGGTCGGCGTTGTTGATGATGACGTCGAAGACCGCCATCCGTTTGAGCCTCGCGTCGTCGGCGTGCACCAGGGTGACCTCGTCGCCCGCGTAGTCGTAGGCCTGCAGCACCGGTAGGAAGCCGGGTGGTATCTCACCGGCGGGCAACAGGTCGACCAGGTCGGGACCGGCGTCGGGGTCGTCGGCGACCTCCGTCTCGTCCAGCACGTCACCGGGTTGGTCGACCCACCGCTGCACCATCCCGCGACCGGCAGGCCCGTCACGAACGACGGTGTGCGGCACCACGTTCCACCCGAGCACGGCAGAAACCAGATAGGCCGACACCTCACGGCCCGCCAGTGTCCCGTCGGGAAAGTCCCACAGCGGAGCCTCCCCTGCGACGGGCTTGTACACGCAATGGACGATCTGCTCGTCCAGGTTCGCCTCGCAGAGGAACGTCGCGTTGCTCGCCGATCGGATGCGCCCGAGGACCGTCAGCGCGCCGGAGCGGAGGACCTCGTCGTCACCTGCGCGGTCACCGGCACTGCGCTCAGAATTCGGCGTCATCGTCGGATTCCGCCAGCATGCCTCGTCGGTAACCGTTGGTACGCACGCAGATGTGTCCTGCGGGGTCCAGCGGTTCGTCGCACAGTGGGCACGGCGGCCGACCCGCGGAGATCACGCGATTGGACCGCGCCGCGAACTCCCGCGCCGACTCCGGCGTCAGGAACACCCGCACCGCGTCGGGTCCGTCCTCGGCGTCGTCGAGCACCACCGACGCGTCGAACTCGGTCTCGGAGACGGCGAGCAGTTCGACCACCACCGTCTCGGCCTCGGAGTCCCAGCCCAGACCCATCGTCCCCACGCGGAACTCCGCGTCGACCGGCGTGATCAGCGGGCTGAGATCCTCGACCTCGTCCGTCTCCGGGGGCACCGGGGTGCCGAAGCGGCGGTTGATCTCCAGCAGGAGGGCGGCGATCCGTTCGGCGAGCACCGCCACCTGTTGCTTCTCCAAGATCACCGACACGACGCGTTCGTCGTGCACGGCCTGGAGGTAGAACGTCCGGTCGCCAGGTTGCCCGACCGTCCCGGCCACGAAGCGGTCGGGTGAGCGGAAGACGTGAATCGAACGGGTCATGGCCCCTTCCAAAATACCGGTATAGCCACCCCATCCGTAATTCGAACGGCGACGCGGAGCGTGTGGGCGGGCCCGTCAGTCGGTGGAACCGCCCACCACCGCGTCCCCCGAGGGCTCGGGTTTGGCCAGCAGCGCGGAGGTCAGCGCGGGGCCGGTGTGGTTGACGTGGAGCACGAATGGGCGCATCGCGGTGTACCGGATGACGCTCATCGACGCCGGGTCGGCGGTGATGCGCTGGAAGCTGTCCAGATGGCTGCCGACCGCGTCGGCGATGACCGACTTGATCACGTCGCCGTGCGTGCAGGCGATCCACAGAACGTCGCCTTCGTGCTGCTCGGCGAGGGTGCGGTCATGATCGCGGATCGCCGCGACCGCCCGGGCCTGAACCTGCGCGAGCCCCTCGCCGTCGGGGAACACCGCGGCGCTGGGCTGCTGCTGGACCACCGCCCACAGCGGCTCCTTGACCAGGTCGGCGATCTTGGACCCGGTCCAGGCGCCGTAGTCGACTTCCGAGAGCCGATCGTCGACGACGGGTTGCAGTCCGAGGGCGGCGGCCAGCGGCGCGACCGTTCGCTCACAGCGCAGAAGCGGGGAGCGCACGATCGCCTTGATCGGGAGGTCCGCCACGCGGGCGACGACCGCATCGGCTTGTTCGCGACCCTTGTCGTCGAGGTCGACGCCCTCGGATCGACCGGCCAGGGTGTGGGCGGTGTTGGAGGTGGAGCGGCCGTGGCGCAGGAGGATGACGGTCATCTCACTGCGCCGCCACTGTGCCGGTGCCGAGCAGGACCAGCAGGGTCACCCCGAGGATGACCCGGTAGCCCACGAACCAGTACATGCCGTGGCGCACCAGGAATTTGAGGAACCAGGACACTGCAGCGAGGCCCACCACGAACGCGATGGCCACCGAGACCACCAGCTGCGGCCCGGAGGCGCTCATGCCGCGGCCGTCGGGATGGAACGCATCGGGCAGGGAGTACAGACCCGAGGCCAGCACGGCGGGGATGGCCAGCAGGAAGCCGAACCGGGCCGCCGCCTCACGCTGCTGCCCCAGGAACAGTCCGGCGCTGATGGTGGCCCCCGACCGCGACACCCCGGGGATCAGCGCCAGGCACTGGGACACGCCGATCACGATGCTGTCCTTCCAGGTGAACCGTTCGATGGGGCGGGTCTGCTTGCCGAAGTACTCGGCGGCGGCGATCACCGCGGAGAACACGACGAGTGCCGTTGCGATGACCCACAGGTTGCGAACGTCGTCACGGATGAAGTGCTTGAAGATCAACCCCGCCGCGCCGATGGGGACGGTGCCGATGATGACCCACCACCCCAGCCAGTAGTCCGACGTGCGGCGCGACGGGTCGCGCAACCCCCCGAACCAGGCCACGACGATGCGGCCGATGTCCTTGGCGAAGTAGATCAGTACCGCGAGTTCGGTACCCAGCTGACTGACCGCGGTGAAGGACGCGCCGGCGTCGTCGGCGAAGAACAGCTGCGAGACGATGGCCAGGTGCCCGGATGACGACACCGGCAGGAACTCCGTCAGCCCCTGGACCACCGACAGCACGACGACCTGCAGCCACGACATCTCCATCACGCCGAAGACCGTACCGCGCGGCGTGGCCTCAGCGAACGGTGCGCGGCACCGGCTGGGCGTCGTTGACGGCGTCTCGGACGGCCGCCGTGAGGCTGCGTTCGTCGCCGACGTCGACGTGTTCGAGGCTGCGGGTGGCCGCCGCCACGACGTCCTCCTCGACCGGGACCGGACCGCGAAGCCGTGGCCGGTACACCTCGACGGTGAGGTGTCGCCGGTCGACTTGGAACGAGAAGCTGCGACCGTCTCCGACGCGGCCGAAGCCGCTGGCATGCAGACCGGTGGACACCACTTCGACGCCGAATCCGCTGCCCGACGGGTCGTCGGCGGAGGCCATGGACATGTCGGAACCATACCGCCGGGGTGGTGTCACGGCGTGCCTAAACTGGCCCTTCAGTCCCCAATCCCATCCCATCGGAGAGGTCTACCCCGTGCCATCGCCCCCAACACCGCGGCGCCGCCTGGTTCACGGCGCCGTCCTGATCGTGGCGATGGGCACCCTCGTGTCCTGCGGCTCCAAGTCCGCCGACGCTCCCCCGCCCACCATCGCGCCCGCCACCGCCGCGGTGTCCCCGGCGAACTCGGAGGCCCCCGCCGGTGCGGTGCGACCGCTGGCCGGCCGCGGCGAGGCCGTCGTGTTCGACGCAAAGACGTCGTCGTCGGTGGTGCTGAGCACCGATGCGGCAGGGGGTTCGGCACTGGTCACGTTCCCGGTCGTCACGGGGCCGTCGCGTACGGTGCCGCTGCCCAGCCCGGCGACGGCCATCGCCGGCGACGGTGCCGGCACCGTGTACGCGGCGAGCAAGGGCGGGTACTTCGCGGTGGATCTCGGCGGTGACGGCCAGGTGGTCCGGCGCGACGTCGACGGCGAACGCGACACCGACTTCACTGCCGTCACTCGTCGCGCGGACGGCAAGATGGTGCTCGGCAGCGCCTCCGGTGCGGTGTACACGTTGAGTTCCGACACCGCGGTTGGTGCGCGGTTGCAGATCTTCGCCCGCGTGGACGCCCTTGTCGCAGAGGGCGATACGGTCGCCGTCCTGGACCGGGGTCAGACGTCGGTGACGACGGTCGACCCGTCGGGCACCAAGCAGCAGCACGCGCTGCGGGCTGGCGAGGGCGCCACCACCATGGCGGGCGACCCGGCGGGCCGCATCCTGGTGGCCGACACCCGTGGGGAGGCCCTGCTGGTCTTCGGCTCCGACCCGCTGATGTTGAGGCAGCAGTACCCGGTCAAGGGCGCCCCGTTCGGCCTGGCCGGGTCGTCGCGGCTGGCGTGGGTGTCCGAAACTGCGACCAACACCGTCGTTGGTTACGATCTGGCGACCGGAATACCCGTCGAGAAGGTGCGTTATCGAACCGTGCAGCAACCGAACTCCATGACATACGACGACCGGACCGGAACACTCTTCGTGGTGTCCGGATCGGGCGCGGGCGTGCAGATCGTCCCCCGGGCGGGCCGGTGAGCGGCCATCAGCGGGGACGCATGCCGGCCGCGTGGGAGGCCGACCTCTCCGACGAGTACGAATGGGTGCCGCTGCGACTGCCTCCCGACGTGACGCGGGTGTCTGCGTCGATCCGACTGTCGATCGAGGCCGAGTACCGGGGCTGGGAGCTGACCAGGGTTCGGCTCTACACCGACGGAAGTCGCCGAGTTCTGTTGCGGCGCAGGAAGTCTGCGGCGTGGGCGAGCGTCGACGGTCAGCCCGCCTCGTGATCTACCAGGCCCTGCGACGACTGCTGTTCCTCGTCCCGCCCGAGCGCATCCACACCCTGGTCTTCACCCTGCTGCGGCTGGTCACCAGGCCGGCGCCGCTGCGCCGGGTCCTCACCGGGTGGCTGGCCCCGCGCGATCCCGTCCTGGCCAGCACGGTGTTTGGCGTCCGGTTTCCGGGTCCGGTCGGCCTGGCCGCCGGCTTCGACAAGGACGGGACGGGCCTCGACACCTGGGGCGCATTGGGTTTCGGCTATGCCGAGGTGGGCACCGTGACCGCCCACGCGCAGCCGGGTAACCCCGCACCGCGCATGTTCCGGCTACCCGAGGACCGCGCCCTGCTCAACCGCATGGGCTTCAACAATCACGGCGCGGGTGCGCTGGCGCTGAAGTTGAGCCGCCACCATGCCGCGGTGCCGATCGGGGCCAACATCGGCAAGACCAAGGCGACGCCCGCCGAGGACGCCGTCGCCGACTACTCCGAGAGCGCGCGACTCGTCGGCCCGCTGGCGTCGTTCCTGGTGGTCAACGTCAGCTCCCCCAACACCCCCGGCCTTCGTGACCTGCAGGCCGTGGCATCGCTGCGGCCGATCCTGGCTGCGGTCCGCGCAGAGACCACGACACCGGTGCTGGTGAAGATCGCGCCGGACCTGTCGGACTCCGACGTCGACGAGATAGCCGACCTGGCAGTCGAATTGGGCCTGGCCGGCATCGTCGCAACCAACACCACCGTCTCGCGCGCCGAACTGCTCACCCCGGGCGTCGACGCGCTGGGAGCCGGTGGCGTCTCCGGACCGCCCGTCGCGCGCCGTTCGGTCGAGGTGCTTCGACGGCTCTACGCCCGCGTCGGAGACCGGCTGGTGCTGATCAGCGTCGGCGGCATCGAGACCCCCGACGACGCCTGGGAACGCATCGTCGCCGGGGCGTCACTGCTGCAGGGCTACACCGGCTTCGTCTACGGCGGCGGGTCGTGGGCCAAACGGATTCACGACGGGCTGGCCGAGCGGCTGCACGCCGGCGGCTTCGCCTCGCTCGCCGACGCCGTGGGATCGGCCGCCCGCTAGCTCTCCTTCACCTCGTAGGTGCCCATGATGACGGCGCGGGCGATGGCGTGGCTGAACAGGTTGAAGCCCAGGTAGGCCGGTGTCGCGTTCTCGGGGATGTCGAGCTTCTCCACGTCGACTGCGTGCACGGCGATGAAGTAGCGGTGCGGACCGTGCCCCGGCGGCGGCGCGGCGCCGATGAAGCGCTTGAGCCCGGCGTCGTTGGCGAGCGTCAGCGCGTCCCCGGGGAAACCGCTGTGGCTGCCGTCGCCCACGCCCTCGGGCAGCTCGGTGACGGTGGCGGGCAGGTTGGCCACCGCCCAGTGCCAGAAGCCCGAGGCGGTCGGGGCGTCGGGGTCATACATCGTCACCGCGAAACTGCGCGTCGTCTCGGGGAAGCCCGACCAGCTGAGCTGCGGGGAGACGTCCGAACCACCGGCGCCCATGATGCCGCTGACCTGATCGTTGGCCAGCGGTTGGCCGTCGGCGACCGACGTCGAGGTCAGGGTGAAGCCGGGCAGCTGGGGAAGGTCGTCATACGGGGTGCTCATCGGATCCTCTCGGTGATACGTGCGGTTCAACAGTGCAGGTCGGTTAGCAGTGCAACAGGAAGCGCCCGAGGACCTCGGTCCCGAACGTCAGCGATTCCACGGGTACCCGTTCGTCGACGCCGTGGAACAACGCGGCGAAGTCGAGTTCGGGCGGCAGCCGCAGCGGGATGAATCCGAAGCAGCGAATGCCCAGCCGGGCAAAGTGTTTGGCGTCGGTGCCGCCGGAGAGCATGTAGGGCACGATGCGCGCCTCGGGGTCGACCGCCAGCAGCGCGGCGTTCATGGCGTCGACCAGCTCGCCGTCGAAGGTGGTCTCGTAGGCGGGCAGGTCGGTGATCCACTCCCGGGTGACGTTCGGTCCGATCAGTTCGTCGACCGCGGCCTCGAACTCCGCGGCGTGCCCGGGCAGGATCCGGCAGTCCACCACGGCCTGAGCAGACCCCGGAATCACGTTGGCCTTGTAGCCGGCGTCGAGCATCGTCGGATTGGCCGAGTCGCGCAGCGTCGCACCGACGATGCGTCCGATCGGACCCAGCTTGGCGACGACGCCGTCCAGGTCCGGCGAGTCCGCGTCGAAGGAGTGCCCGGTCTCCTCGCCGACGGCGGTGAGGAACTGGGCGACGGTGTCGGTCAGCACCACCGGAAACTGGTGTCGGCCCAGCCGGTCCACCGCGCCGGCCAGGGTGGTGACGGCGTTGTCGTCGTGGACGAACGAGCCGTGCCCCGCGCGGCCGCGGGCGGTGAGGCGCATCCAGCGCATGCCCTTCTCGGCCGTCTCGATGAGATACAGCCGCTTGTCGCCGCCGTCGCGGTGCGGCACCGTCAGCGAGAAGCCGCCGACCTCGCCGATCGCCTCGGTGACGCCCTCGAAGAGGTCGGGACGGTTCTCGACGAGCCAGCCGCAGCCGTACTTGCCGCCGGCCTCCTCGTCGGCGACGAAGGCGAACACCAGGTCCCGGGGCGGCACGGTTCCCGAGAGCTTCAGGTACCGCGCGACGGCGATCATCATGCCGATCATGTTCTTCATGTCGATCGCGCCGCGGCCCCACACGTAGCCGTCGGACACGGCGCCGGAGAACGGGTGCACGCTCCAGTCGGCGGCCTCTGCGGGCACCACGTCGAGGTGCCCGTGCACGAGCAGCGCACCGCGGCTGCGGTCGGCGCCCGCCAGCCGGGTCACCACGTTGCCGCGGCCCGGGGCGCCGGACTCGACGTACTCGCACTCGTAGCCCACCTCTTCGAGCCGAGCGGCGACCCAGCGCGCGCACTCCGCCTCGCCCTTGGTGGTCTCGAGCTCACCGGTGTTCGACGTGTCGAAGCGGATCAGCGAGCTCACGAGCTCGACGACCTCGTCGGACGCTTGCGGGAAGTCAGTCACGGTCACCATTCGTACCACTGCCCTCTCCGGCCCGTTTTGGTCCGGGCCCCGGAATCCGTTAGCCTTAGGCGCTCTTGTCCGAGTGGCGGAATGGCAGACGCGCTAGCTTGAGGTGCTAGTGCCCTATTAATGGGCGTGGGGGTTCAAGTCCCCCCTCGGACACTCCTTCAGTTCATGGTTCTCCCAAGCCCGCGGGCGAAGTCGACGACATCGTGCAGGGCCCGTTCGAACAGATCCGGCACGAACGCTCCCATCAACTGCTCGCAAGCGTGCCCGATGCCGTTGTAGGTGTGCCCGGTCGCGTCGACGCCCGCCCGCTGCAGGGCCCGCAGGAACGCCAGCCCCTCGTCGCGCAGTGGGTCGATCTCGTCGGTCGTGACGACGTGCGGGGGCAGCCCCCGCAGGTCTTCCTCCGTCGCGTAGTACGGCCACGCCAGGGGGTCGCGGTCGTGCTCCCCCGACGGGTCGTAGAGCGCCGCCATCAGCGTCATGACCGACGGACTCAGGATGTAGCCCTCGTTCTCCACCAGCGACGGCAGCGCCGGGTTGGGCACGTCGTACCCGCCGTAGACGAACGGCACCTGGGCGTACACCCCGTCGACGTGATCCAGCCGTCCCTCGCGCTTGGCCTTCAACGCCGTCGCGATCGACAGGTTGCCGCCGCCGGACTCGCCGGTCACGACGATCGACGTCAGTCCGAGTCCCTCGCGCTGAGCGTGCATCCAATCCAGCGCACTGGCACAGTCGTTCAGGCCGGCGGGAAACGGGTGCGGTCCAAGCACTCCGGCCGAGTTGCGGAACTCCACTCCGACGACGACGCACCCGCGGGCGGCGAGGTGATCGCGCCACAGCGCGGCGGACCGGTCGGCGGCGGTGAGGATCGCCATCCCGCCGCCGTGCAGATGCAACAGGCCCGGCAGCGGCATCGACACCCCGATCGGCCGGTGCACGTAGAGCGCGATGTCGTTGCCGTCGACTCCGGTGATGCTCAGGCGCCGACACTCGACGCCCTGGGCGGCCGGGACGTCGGCGAGCAGCGCGCCGAACAGTCCGTCGAAACCCTGCTCGGTGGCCGCGGCCACGGCGAGGCGTTCCTCGAGCGCCGAATGCCTGGTGACGGGAACGTCGGCGGCCTTGGCGCCGAGCCCGAACGGGGCGATGGCGGCGAGCATCCGCGGATCGGCGCGCGGATCGGTGCGCATTTCCATGGTCGGGTCGCCAAGGCGGCCCGGCAGATTCACGTTCGCGGTAGATGCTGCCATGGTGCGAAACCTACACCTCGGCGGCGGCTGCCACCGGTGAAGGCGTCGGCGACGACGAGCAGATCGCCGTGCGTCGAATGCGGTTGAGCCGTCACATCTTTGCGTGGCGGGCGCGCACGAAGCCGTACGCGCCATACGCGGCGAGGCCGACCGCGGCGAGCAGCAGCAAGAACTTGCCGAACGGTGCCGCGCCCAGAGTCTTCACGGCGGAGTCGATTCCGGAGGCCTTCGCAGGGTCCGCGGTGAAGGTGGCCACGACGACCAAGATGCCCGCACCCGCCAGCACCAAGCCCTTGGCGGCGTAGCCGACGACGCCCACCCAGGTGACGGCCGTGCCCTTCGCCACGTCGAGCTCCTCGAGGAACTTCTTGGTGACGCCCTTGTACACGTGGTAGCCGCCGACGCCGATGATGACTAGGGCAACGACGATCAGAAGTACCTTTCCCCAACCGGATTGCATCATCTGGGCACTCAGGCCCGCGTTCTGCTGACCACTGGACTTGCCACTGCCCGTCGCGAACTTGCCGGCCGAGAAGGCCAGGGAGAGGTAGACCACGCCGACGGCGGCGGACTTCACCCGATTCTTGGCGTCGTCTTCGAGGAACGTCTCGACGAGATACCAGACGCCGAGCGCGGCGAGGACAACGGTGGCAACCCACAGCATGATTGCGCCGCCGGGTTGGGCGGCCAGGGTGGCGAGCGCCCCGGACTGGTCGGCGTTACCGCCGGCGCCGAGCGCCAACTGCGCGACGATGAAGGCGATCAGGAGGTGCAGCAGTCCGCTGACGGCGAAGCCGGCCCGCGCCGCGCGTTCGAACCAGACGTTGTCGTGGGCGGTGTGGGCCGCCGACCGGGTGTCCACCATGGCCCGGGTGTACCCCGGGCCCCGCGGGCCAAACCGAATAATTGACGGCAATGCAGACGAAAACGAGGCGACATCAGCGCCACGATTCGTGGGTCAGCCGCCCCAGCGAGAGGGCAGCGCTCCGGCCCATCGCCGCACGGGCAACTCCTCGACGAACATCGCTCAACGTCCATGTCGAGAGAACGTTTCTGTGTTTACAGCCCACAGCAAGCCTGCGAAGACCGCGGCGTGGCCCGACGACCATGGTCGTGACGGAGAGCGAGTTTTACGGCAACCGAACGGACGCCTGTCCCATGCGACGCTGGCGGCGGGCGTAGAGCGATCGAGGGTCCGATGAGGCAAACACTAGGGCAATCCCCGATTCCTGAAGATGCGCTGACTTATAGCCTCCGGATTGCTGTGAGTTGCCGGCAACGATGCGGGCCGCAGTTGTGGGGGGAGTCATCGTGGGTCATGCGAAGTATGTCGGCCGGGTCGGAGCGCTCGCGGTCGCATTGGGCATCGGTACGGCACTAGTCACAACCCCCGGGCTTGCGTGGGCTGACGACACCCCCGGCTCAGACGTAGCGAACAACCCAGCCCCCGGCGGGGACTCACCGGGTGACACCACCGACAACGACACCAACCCCACGCGCGACAATGACGGCCCCCCGCAGAGCCACGTCGGCAGCAGCCCCGTCGAAAGCGGCAGCGGGAGCAACTCGGGAACCACCACGATCAGCGTCGGTGGCGCGCCGACCGTCTCGATAAACGCCCAGACCACCGTCACGACGGCGACTCAGACGGACGACACCACGCCTTCCTCCAGCGTGCCGACATCCAGCGCCCCAGTCGCGGATCCGCCGTCGACGGCGCCGGCGACAGTCGAACCGACGGCCACGGTGGTGGCGCCGACGTCTCCAGCGGCGGTGCCCGTGGATCCCACCTCGGTCATCCCGACCAGCGCGGCGCCAGTGCCCACCTCGGGTACCCCTCCGACGGGTGCCGACCACGGTGCGAATCAGACACCAAATACGGGTGCGAACGCGGTGGGCACCCCCTCGACCGGCGTAACGGGTTCACTGGAGGACCTGTCAGCCAACGCCGTCTTGAACGCAGGCCCGTCCGCCTCCGCGCGAATGATCAATTCGGCCGCACCCAACGCTAATGCGCTGGCTGCCGACCCAGCTGCGCCCTACGTACTGCCGAATCCGCCGACGGTGACCACCCCGCCAGTCGACCCGATCGCCGCGCTGATTGCCTTGCCGGGCAATATCGTGTCCTTTGCGGTGGATCTGATCGCCGCGGTATTCACGCCGCTCTTCACCGGTGGGCCTTCCGTGCCAGCCGATACCCCGGTGCTGTGGGCAGTGCTGGCGCTCGTACGCCGTCAATTCTTCAACACGAGCCCCACTCTGGCCCCGGCGAATCAGGTCGCCAATCCGACGACCGGCCAGCTCTACGGCACCCTTGGCGCGACCGACGCCGACGGCGACCCCCTGACCTATGAGGTGCTTCAAGGTCCGGCTCACGGCATCGTGGCGGTGAACGCCAACGGTCAGTACGTCTACCAGCCCACCGCCGGCTACGTCGGTGCGGACAGCTTCACCGTGGCAGTCAGCGACGGCGGGGCCCACGTGCACGGGCTGTCGGGGTTGGCGTCGCCGTACGGCCCGCACGCCACGGTGGCCACCATCGGTTTGACCGCCGTCACCGTCGTCACCGGTGCCAACACCCCGCCTGTCATCGTCGCTCCGGGCGTGCTCGATCCCGTCACCGGGGCCACCCGGTACACCGTCACCACCACCGACTCACCCGGAGACACCGTCACCGTCGCCGTCACCACCCCGCCGGTCCGAGGCACCCTGGCCCAGGATTCCACCGATCCACTGGTGTACGTGTACACGCCCGACGCGACTTACGCTCACAGCCTGGCTCTAGGCGGGAACAGGAATCCCGGCGCAGACACGATCACGTTCACCGCCACCGATTCAGCAGGGGCAACAGCCGCGGTGACGGTCGCCCCTGTGATCACCCCGGTCAACGCCGCTCCCACCCTGAGCATCGTCACCGAACCGACCGGGGCCGCCAATGGTGCGGTGAAGGTCACCATCACCTATGCCGACGCCGACGGTGACACTCCCTTGACGGCGACGACCTCTACACCGCAATACGGTTACTACGCATACACGGTCGACGGTCCCGCGGTCACCATCACCAGCCCGAGCCCAGTCCCGGGGTCCGCCGCCCCGACCACCAACGTCGCCTACTACATCCCCAACCCCGCCACCCCCGGCACCGAGACCCTGTCGTTCTCTCTGACCGACGGCTACGGCGGCACCGTCGTCAGAACCCAGACGGTCACCGTCGATCCGGCGGTCAACCATGCCCCCACGGTCACGTTGACCACCACGCCGACCGGGGCGGCCGACGGGTCTCTTTACGTCACCATCACCTATGGCGAACAGGACGATGACGTCGTCATCGCCACTCTCTCGACCCCGGAGCACGGGATCTATACCTACGAAGGGCAGGTCATCAGCGGTTTCACCTCTGATCCTGTCGACTTCGGACCGGGAGAGCAATCAATCACGCTCGTCTACACCCCCAACCCCAGTAAACCCGGCACCGAGACCATCTCGTTCACCCTGAAAGACGCTGCCGGCCTGAGCGCGAAGGCCAGCACGGACGTCGTCGTCAGCGGCACCGGGGTCAACCAGAACCCGTTGGGCTACATCACGATTGGAGAACCCGGAGGGAACGGCGCCGTAGACGTCGCGGTGACCTTCTACGATCCCGAGGGCGATGACGTCACGGTGTTCTACCCCATCCCCGACGCCGGGACGCTGACCTACGTCGACAGCACCTACGACGAAGACTCCGGGCAGACCACCCAGTTCTACGTGTATCAGCCCTACGCTCCATCCCGCGGCGCCGCCTACTACACCGACGGCGACGACGTCGAGACGCTCGTTTTCGACATCAGTGACACCGACGACGAATTCGGCGACAACACCGTCATCGAGGTCGACGTCCCCATCAGCCCGCTGGCGCCGGTCGTGAACAATCACGCACCCACCGTCACGCTGACCAGTGGACCCACCGGTGACGCCGACGGGTCTGTTCTGGTCACCATCAACTTCGGTGAGGAGGACGACGACAACGTCACCTTGACGTTGTCCGACCCCGAGCACGGCACGTACGACTATGGTCAGGGCCCCCAAGCCACCGGGTTCACCGTCACCGGTCCGTTCGGACCCATTCAGAACACCGTGACACTCCGCTACATCCCCGATCCGACCAAACCCGGTACCGAGACGATCTCCTTCACCCTCACCGACGCCGCGGGTGAGATCGCCAGCGACAGCGTCGACGTCATCGTCTCCGGAAACGACGGATACGTCGTCACCACACCGATCAACGGGGCGCCCAGTCAGACGGACGGCAGAGTGACCGGATCGTTCGTGTTCGTCAGTCCGGACGGAGCCGCCATCGCGGCCCTCGTCGCCGAGGAAGATCAGCCGACCTACGGGACCGTCGAGGTCACCGTCGCTCCGAGCGGTGTGGCCAATTCGTACACCGTGACGTACGTCTACACGCCGGACCCCCTGGCCCGCTTGGACGCCTTCTCGGGCGGCCCGACCGAAGACACCTTCGTCGTAAGCATCAGCGGGACATCGGGTGTCGTGCAGGTCGCGTCGTTCGCCAGAACGGCAGCTCCGTTCGCAGCCGCCGGCGCACCGAGGCCGGTGCCAGTCACGGTGCCCGTCGCTCCGGCGAATTCCGTGGTCCTCGATACGTGGCCAAATGACTACGCCACAGACAACGCGGTCGTCGCGGCCGACGGCACCATCTATCAGCCGTACAGCTCACCCGATGGCGGGACGTACATCCGCATCCTCGGACGCGGCACGCCCATCCCCATCGAGGGCGGGATTCAGAGCATCCGGGCGGTGGGCTCGACGGTGGTAGTGGCCAGTTCGATTTCCGGGAGCCAGCGCAGTGTCATCTCCTTCATCACCCCTGACGGAGAGGTGACTGCATTCGACGCACCCGTCGGGATCGACGCACATGACGTCTTCGTGAGCGACGGCGTCGTCTACCTGCACAACCAGGACCATCTCTACCGGGTGACGCCTGCAGGAGTGAGCCCCGACCTGTCTCCGTTCCCCGATTCGTTCGCGTCGACGTTCATCGTCGGGAACACCGTGTATTACGCGAAGAACATCGGAACCAACTCGGTGGGGCTCTACAAAGTCGGCTTGGCAGCTCCAATGACTACGTTCGTCGTCGATGCTACTCATCGCTTCGGGGTGTATGGAGGCGCCAACGGTCTCCTTTACGCCGCTGCGCAGAATTTCACGGGCTCCACTCCGGTGCAGACCCTGTACGTCTTCGAGTCGTCGTCGAATGTCCCCACCACGTTCAACGTCGGCAACGACTTCTCCTTGAGCGTGAACGCTTACGGAGTGGCTCCTGATGGCACGCTATTCCTGAATGTCGTTGGTACGAACAGGTATTCGACGCATTTCAGCCCGGGAGCCAGCAGCTTCTCGCCGCTCGTGCAAGTGCCAGCGGTTGGCTATCCAGTGTCGACGGTTTACGGTCCGTCGTCGGCCTACAATCTCCAGAGCGTGAGCAACGGCAGCGCCGCCCCCACGATCGTCGTCGTCAACCTCTTCAACGGGGCATCCAGCGCATCCATCGCGGGGTACGCACCATTTCCGCTGACGGTTGGTCCCGACGGTAACGCCTACCTCGCCGTGTTTCCCAGTCAGGGAGCCGTCGAGGTGTGGAGGGTGGGGCCCGACGGCGGTACGGCGAAGGTGTACACCGGCGACTCCGCCCTCTTGGCCTATGGCAACAACGCCTTCACGCTCGGCCCCGTTGCAGTCGGACCCGACGGCAGGATCTATGTCACCAACAACGTGGCGAACGGCCAACCTGGCGATCCGGGCGCCTCCAACACGATCCAGCTGATTGCAATAGCGGGCTGACAACCGGCAGCGCATCGGCCGGGGCTCACGCCCCGGTCGATGCGTTCGTCGTCACGCCAACCCAGTTACCAACTTCCGTCATCGCGGGATCAGCATTCACGCCCCCCGCTCACGTGTGGCGGGTCGGACCCGATGGCGTCGAGAGTCTAAACACTGGGTTTGACGGCGAGCACCGGCTTTTGGCATTCCAGGATCAATTGCTGCGAGACACTGCCCAACAGCAGCTTCCCGACCGGATTGCGGTGCCTGATTCCGATGACCAACAACTCGGCATCGGGGCGGTCCATGGCCGCGAGGAGCTCGTCGACCGGGTCGACGCCGACGGGCTGGGTCAGCTCGTAGGCCACGCCACTGCGCTTCAACCGCTCCTCGACGTCGTGCACTTCCGGCGCCCCGGCGAAGGCCGGGTCGACATAGGCGTCGCCCTTGGTCGAGTTGACCACGAGCAAGCCCGTCCCCCGCACCGACGCCTCGGTCATGGCGTGCTCCAAGGCGGCCTGTCCATACTGATCCGCGGTGTATCCGACGACGATCATTTCGCCTGCGCCTTCTCTCGTTGATCCTTGTCGTCCTCGACCAGCAGCAGCGTCTCCTCGCTGCGGTGCATCAGCTTGAGCACCAGCGGGGCCAGCAGCAGCAGCGCCATGCACACGTAGACGCCGATCGCCACCGGTTCGGTGAACAGGCTGCCCCAGTCGCCACCGCCGAGCTGCAAGCTCTGCCGCAGTTGGCGTTCGATGCGCGGCCCGAGGATGACCCCGATGATCAACGGCAGCACCGGAAGACCGAAGCGCCGCATCATCAGCCCGAGGAGGCCGAAGACCAACAGCAGCACCAGGTCCAGCGGCTGGATGTTGACGGCGAAGGCGCCGAGCGTCGCGAAGAAGAGGATGCCCGCATACAGGTAGGGCCGCGGGGTGCGCAGCAGCTTGGCCCACAGCGGCGCCAACGGCAGGTTGAGCACCAGCAGTAGGAAGTTGCCGATGAACAAGCTCGCGATCAGCGTCCAGATCAGCAGCGGTTCCTTGTCGAACAGCGTGGGGCCGGGCTGGATGCCGTAGGACACGAACGCCGTCAGCATCACCGCGGCCGTCGCGTTGGTCGGCAGACCCAGCGACAGCATCGGCACCAGAGTGCCCGCCGCCGAGGCGTTGTTGGCCGCCTCCGGACCGGCCACGCCCTCGATGGCGCCCTTGCCGAATTCCTCGGGGTGCTTGGAGAGCTTCTTCTCGGTGATGTAGGACAGGAAGGTCGGCAGCTCGGCACCACCGGCGGGCAGCGCACCGAACGGGAAGCCGTAGGCCGTGCCGCGGAGCCACGGCTTCCACGACCGTCGCCAGTCACTCTTGCCCATCCACGGCCGCCCCACCGGAATGACCTCGGCCGGCTTCTGCCGCAGATGCGCGGCCACCCAGAGCGCCTCGCCGAGGGCGAAGATCGCGACCGCGATGACGACGATGTCGATGCCGTCGGAGAGCTGCGGGAGGCCGAACGTCGCCCGGGCCTGACCGGTCAGGGAGTCGATGCCGACCAGTCCGATCGCCAGCCCGAGGAACAGCGAGATACCGCCGCGCAGCTTCGAGGAGCCGAGCACCGCCGTGACCGCCACCAGGGCGAACAGCATGATCGCCAGATACGACGGCGCACCGAGGGTGACCGCGAACCGCGAGATCGCCGGGGCGAAGAGCGCCAGCAGCAGGGTGCCGATGGTGCCGGCGACGAACGAGCCGATGGCCGCCGTCGCGAGGGCCTGTGCGGCTCTGCCCGCCTTGGCCATCTTGTTGCCCTCGATCGCGGTGATCACCGAGGACGACTCGCCGGGAGTGTTGAGCAGGATCGACGTGGTCGACCCGCCGTACATCCCGCCGTAGAAGATGCCGGCGAACATGATGAACGCCGCACTCGGGCTGACGTTGTAGGTGATCGGCAGCAGCAGGGCCACCGTCATCGCGGGTCCGATGCCGGGCAGCACGCCGACCGCCGTTCCCAGCAGCACACCGATGCAGGCGTACAGCAGGTTCATCGGGGTGGCCGCTTGCTCGAACCCCTGCAGCAACCAGTCCAAGTTCGCCAACATCAGAGAATCCCATCCAAAATGCCTGCGGGCAGCGGAATTCCGAGCCCTGAGTAGAACGCGTAGAAGCTGAGGACGCCCAGCACGGCGCCGATGATGATGTTGCGCACGTAGTGCTTGCTGCCCAGGACCGTGGCGGACGCGGCGAACATCAGGGCGCTGGTGATGGTCCAGCCCAACGGAACGACGAGCAGGATCGTGGCGACGAAGATCGCCACCAGCAGGCCGACGGTGCGCCAGTCGCTGGGCCGATCCGGGTCGATGTCCTCCCCCGCATCCGCCTCGCCCCTGGATCCGCGGGGGATGGCGATCGCCAGGATGACCGCCATCACCACCAGGCCGGCCCCGACGACCAACGGGAAGAGCCGTGGCCCAACGGGATCCACCTTCGCGAAGCCGCCGGGCAGATGCAGCGCGTCATAGAACAGGAAGGCACCGACGGCCACCAGCACCGCGCACACCAGGTACTGCGCCCGGTCGACGGTGGGTGCCGCCTGCTCGACCGGCGTGGGATCTTGGGTTGGTTCCTCGGTCGGCGCGCTCACAGCAGCCCCAGCTCGGTCAGCGTCGTCGAGACGCGCTGGTCCTGATCCTTGAGGAACTGTTCGAACGGCGCGCCGGTCATGAACGCGTCGGTCCAGCCGTTCTTCACCAGGGCCTCCTTCCAAGCGTCGGTGGCGTGCATGTCTTCGAGCGACTTCACCAGCACCTGCTTGGACTCCTCCGAGATGTCCGGGGGCGCAAGGACGCCGCGCCAGTTGGTGAAGGTCAGGTTGATGCCGGCTTCCTTGAGCGTCGGCGCGTCGACTCCCTCGACGCGCTCGTCGCCCGAGACGGCCAGGACGCGGACCTGGCCGGCCTCGATCTGGTCGACGTACTCACCCAGACCCGAGGTGCCCGCGGCGATCTTGCCGCCGAGCAGAGCGGTGAGCAGATCACCTCCACCGTCGTAGGAGACGTAGTTGACCTTCTTGGGGTCGACGCCCGCGGCGCGGGCCGTCTCCATCGGGAACAGGTGGTCGGGTCCGCCCGGCGAGGATCCGCCGCCGACGGTGACCTTCGCCGGGTCGGCCTTCCACGCGGCGATGAAGTCGGCGACGGTCTTGAACGGCGAGTTGGCGGGCACCAGGATGCCCTCCTGCTCCTCGACGATCTTCGCCAGCGCAGTCGCGTTGGTCGCCAGCGCGTTGGACCCGTTGGTGTACACCGCGCCGACGACGCCGAGGCCCATCATCATCATGAGATCGCCGTTGCCCTTCTCGTTCATCAGGCGTGCCATGGCCACCGTGCCGCCGGCACCGATGACGTTGAACACCTCGACGCGACCGGTGATGTCGTCGTCCTCCATGACCTTCACCGCGCTGCGGGCGGTCAGGTCGTAACCGCCGCCGGGGCTGTTGGGCACCATCATCCGTAGCCGGTGCAGGCCGGTGTCGTCGTTGCCGCGCGTCACCCCGCAGCCGGTCGCGAACGCGGCGGCGAGCGCGAGGCTGATCAGGAACGCCAGAATGCGTGTCGTTCTGGGCGGTCGTGCTCTCATAGGGTCGTCCCAATTCGCTTGAGTGTGATGAGAAGCAATACTGGACCGCGAGGTGACACAGGTCACTCTTACGAACGCAAAGGAAGTTGTGGTCGTTGCGATCACCGTGTAATCGGGCGGGGAATCTGACGGGGCGCCGGGCGGGAGCGGCCCGCGGCGTCCGCGGGACGCGCAGCCTCGCCGGCCAGTTCCTGGTGTTCCAACTGGTCGTCATCGCCATCGTGCTGGTCGCCGTGGCCGCGGTGTCGGTCACCCAGTCCACCGACGAATTCCGTGACGTCCGCGGCCAGCGGATGATCGCAGTCGCCGAGAACCTGGCGTCGACGCCGATCGTCCGCGAGCGATTCGCCGATCCGTTCGCCGCGCAGATCCTGGCCCCGGACGTCGACCGGGCCGTCGCGCTGTCCGGCGCCGAACTCGCCGAGATCGTCGACCCCTCCGGCGTCGTCCGCGTGTCCACCGACCCGTCGCGCATCGGCCGGCGGCTCGACCTCTCCGTCAGCGGCGCCGCCCACGGCCGGGCCTGGTTCGGCGATCTCGACGTCGACGGCGTACACAGCCTGGCGGGTCAGGTGCCGATCAACGACGTCGACGGGGTGGTGCTCTCGGTGGTGTCGGTCTCCGAGCGCTACCCCTCGGTGTGGCAGCTCCTCGGCGGCGCGGGCGAACGTCTGCTGGTGTACCTCGGACTCGGTGCGGCACTCGGCGCGATGGCGTCGTGGCTGCTGTCGCGCCGCATCAAACGACAGACCCGGGGGCTGGAGATCGCCGAGATCGCGGGCCTCGCCGAGCATCGAGAAGCGTTGCTGCACAGCATCAGAGAAGGTGTCGTGGCCGTCGACGACGACGGGGTCGTGACGGTGCTCAACGACAGTGCGCAGGTGCTGCTCGACGTGACCGAGGATGCGGTCGGACGTCGCATCGACGAGCTCGACCTCGATCCCGCCGTCGCCGAGTTCCTCCTGGCCGGAGGCGAGGGGCGGTCGGGCCAATCCGACGTCGTCATCGTGACCCGCACCCGGGTGCTCGCTCTCAACCGCCGCTCGGCGACCAGCCAGGGCAAACGGATCGGCACCGTCACCACCATGCGCGACAGCACCGAACTGGCGTCCATGCAGGGTCAGTTGTCCTCGCACAAGAGCGTGACCGACACCCTGCGCGCCCAGACCCACGAATTCGCCAACCAGCTGCACACCATCTCGGGGTTGGTCCAACTCGGCGAGTACGACTCCGTGCACGACTTCGTCGGGGCGCTGACCCGTCGACGCGCCGAGATCAGCGACGCCGTCACCGAACTGGTCGCCGACCCGGCCGTCGCCGCGCTGCTGATCGCCAAGACCTCGCTGGCCGCCGAGAGTGGCGTCGCCCTGATCATCGACGCCGACTCCCATCTCTCGGCGCTGGATCCCGCACTCTCGACCGACGTCATCACCCTGCTGGGTAATCTCATCGACAACGCCGTCGACGTCTCCGAGGGGTCGGCCGGCGCGCACGTCACCGTGCACCTCGACGACACCGAAGGGATGACCGTGTCCGTCACCGACTCGGGACCCGGTGTGCCCGAACATCTTCGGGAGGAGATCTTCACCAGGGGCGTCACCTCCAAACCCGACGTTCCCGGTGGACGCGGAATCGGCCTGGCCCTGGTGCGCCTGGTCAGCGCGCAACTCGGCGGCACGGTCGACGTCACCGACGCTCCGACGGGCGGGGCCTGCTTCCGGGTCAGCCTGCCCCCCGCCCGGTTGGCCGACCATGCGTGAGGTCCTCGTCGTCGACGACGACTTCATGGTCGGCGAGATTCACCGCAAGTTCGTCGACCGCGTCGACGGGTTCAGCACCGTCGGCGCGGCCCGCACCGGAGCCGAGGCCCTCGAGATGGCCGCCGCGTTGCAACCCGACCTCATCCTGCTCGACGTGTACCTGCCCGACATGACGGGCCTCGACGTCCTCAAGCGGCTGCGCGCGGCCGGCGACCCCGTCGGCGTCATCATGATCACCGCGGCCCGCGAACTGGACACCGTCAGCGGCGCCCTCGACGGTGGCGCGGCCGACTACCTGATCAAGCCGTTCGAGTTCCCCCAGTTGCAGGCCAAGCTGGAGGCCTTCGCCGCTCGGGCCGATGCGCTGTCCTCGGCCACCGGCGCCGACCAGTCGCTGATCGACTCGCTGTTCGGCAGCCAGGGCGGCGCGGCGACCGCCCCCGACGACACCCTTCCCAAGGGGCTCGGAACGGTGACCGGACAGCTGGTGCTCGACGCCGTGCGGGCGGCCGGAGAGGTGTCGTCGGCGGAATGTGCTGAGGTGGTGGGCATCTCGAGGGTCAGCGCGCGCCGCTACCTGGAACACTTCCTCGGCGTCGGCGCCCTCGAACTGCGGCTGCAGTACGGGGCGGGCAGGCCCGAGCGCCGCTACCGGGCGCGGCGCGCAGAATAGGACCATGGACGCAGTAGCCGAGCAATCCCGGATCGAGGCCCTCCGCGACGCCGAACGCAAGGCCAACGCCCTCTTCGAGGAGGTCGTGGCCCGCGCAATGATCGTCCCCGGCGTCGGTGAACGGGAGCTCAGCGACCAGATTCGCGCTCTCGCCGAGGAGATGTTCGGCACCAGGAGGTTCTGGCACAAGCGCATCGTGCGCGCCGGCGTCAACACCATGGCGCCCTATGACGACAACCCGCCGGACCGCGTCGTCGAGGCCGACGACATCGTGTTCTTGGACTTCGGACCGATCTTCGCCGACTGGGAGGCCGACGTCGGCCGCACCTACGTCCTCGGCGACGATCCGGTCAAGCACCGGCTCGCCGAGGACCTGCCCCGGATCTGGGAGCAGGGCCGGGCTCACTTCGCGGCGACCCCGGACATCACCGGTGCGCAGCTGTTCTCGTTCGTCACCGGACTGATCACCGACGCCGGGTGGAGCCATGCCGCCGAGCACGCCGGGCACCTCGTCGGCGAGTTCCCGCACGAACGCATCAGCGGCGACGCGCTCGAGAGCTACATCGCCCCGGCCAACGAGAACCCCATGCGCCGCACCGACCCCTCCGGTCGGGACTGCCACTGGATCCTCGAGGTGCACCTCGTCGACCGCGAGCGCGGCTTCGGCGGATTCTTCGAGCAGCTTCTCGACATCCCCTCGGCCTGAACCCGTTCCACGGATTCTGACAGCGAGCGCGCAGCAGCCCTCGAGTCGGCGACGGTATATCTCGACGGTGCACGCCGGTGTGCACGTACGAGAGGAGGCGCCACCGTGGACGAGGACACCGTAGCCACCGTGGACCAACGGTTCGGCGAGTTGCAACGACGGACCCAGCAGACCGCCGGCCTGGTCGCAGCGCTCGCCGGAAAGCTGTCGCGGGCCGAGGGTGACCCCAACGCGCGGGAGTGGTCGCTGGACCTGCGCGAGATCGCGCTGGCCCTGCGCGACGAGCAGTCCACCACCACCGAACTGCTGCAAGCCATTCACGCGGTGGTCGACGGACACGTGCAGCAGGCGTCCGCAGCAGCGCCCCCTCCGGTGCAGCCCAATTACCGTCAACCGCAGTACCAACAGCCCCAGCAGTGGCAACCCCGGTACGCGCCGCAGTATCAGAGCCCACCCGCACAAGGCGGCGGCACGCTGCAGCGCTTCCTCGGGGGACGCTTTGGTCAGGCCATCGTGACCGGGGCCGGCATCGGAATCGGCGACGACATCGTCAACGGCATCTTCGACCGGTTGTGACCGCGGGCGCCGGGCTCCTCCCCGTAGGCGCCGCGTCGCCGACCCCCGTATCCTCGGAGCGGTGGCGAAGACGGTGCTGTTCATCTACAACGATCCCACTGCGCCCGAGGCGATGCTGGGCGACGCGTTCGTCGAATGTGGTTACGAGGTAACCACATTCGAGGTCGTCAGCGCTGGCCAGGCTGACGAACCCGCATTCGACGCGACGATGCCGGACCCGACGGCCTACGACGTCGTCGTCCCGCTGGGCTCTCGGTGGGGCGTCAACGACGCGTTCCCCTGGATGGAGTCCGAGGCGACGATGGTGCGCGAGGCGCACGCCGCGGGCGTGCCGACGCTGGGGGTGTGCTTCGGAGGGCAGCTCATCGCCCACGCGCTGGGCGGATCGGTGACCCGCTCCCCCGCACCCGAGGTCGGCTGGTTCGACGTCGACGCGTCCCGAACCGAACTGGTGCCCAGCGGACCCTGGTTCGAGTGGCACTTCGACCGGTTCACGGTGCCACCCGGGGCGACCGAGATCGCCAGGAACTCGAGCGCCTCGCAGGCGTTCCTGATGGGCACGACGATGGGCCTGCAGTTTCATCCGGAGGTCGACGAGGGCCTGCTCGAGATGTGGCTGGCGGGCGAAGGCGCCACCGAACTGGCAGCGCTGGGCCTCGACGCGGACCGGTTGCGCGCCGCCACCCGGGCCGAACTGGAGAGCGCCACCAAGCGGGTGCACGCCCTCGTCCGGGCGTTCGTCGACGGGGTGGCTCAGGCCTGAGCGTGCCCCAGCTGATGGGCCAGCGCATCGCCGATCTCGGGCTGGCGGAACCGGTGACCCACGTTCTTCAGCTTCACCGGCAGGACGCGCTGGTTGGCCTCGGCCAGTTCGCGGGCGCCCTGGCTGCCCAACAGCAGCCGTGGCCCGAAGGACGGCACCGGTAGCAGCGCCGGGCGGTGCATCGTTCGGGCCAGCGCTGCGGTGTAGTCCACGTTGCGCACCGGGTTCGGCGCCACCGCGTTGACCGGCCCGCTGAGGCGGTCGTCGTAGAGCGCGCGATAGTAGACGTCGAGCAGGTCGTCGATGCCGATCCAGGACAGCCACTGTTCACCGCTGCCCAACCGGCCACCCAGACCTGCGGCGAACAGCGGGCGCATCAGCTTGAGCGTGCCGCCGCGGGCGGCCTGGACGATGCCGGTACGCACCGCGACCACGCGCCGACCGGCGTCGGCCGCGGGTGCGGTCGCCGCCTCCCAGTCCGCGACCACGTCGGCCAGGAAGCCGTCGCCGCGTGAGCTGTCCTCGTCGAGTGGGACGTCCCCGCGGTCGTACCCGTAGAAGCCGATCGCCGACGCGGTCACGAACGTCGCCGGCCCGCCCGCGCGCGCGGCGACCTCGGCGAGCTTGCGGGTCGGCTCGATGCGGCTGTCGCGGATGGCCGCTCGATGGGCGTCGGTGAACCGGCCGGCGATCGACGTGCCGGCCAGGTGCACGACCGCATCGGTGCCGTCGAGCAGATCGGTCGCGGGTGCGTCCGGATCCCAGTGGCGCTCGTCGGGACCGGTCGCGGCGTGGCGTACCAGTCGGATCACCCGGTGGCCGCCGCTGGTGAGCAGCGCCGTCAACGCCGTACCGACCAGACCCGAGGCCCCCGAGACGGCGACGGTGACGGGCGTCAAACCCGCGTCGGCGGCCTCGCGGTGCGCGTCGAGGTCGTCGGCCAGCTGGCGGTGACGGTAGACGAAGGTCGACCGCAGCGCCGCCGCGGGAACCGGAGCCTCGACGCGGTCGTGCACCCGGGTGGCGTTCTCCCCCTCGGCAGCGAAGTCGTGGGTGTGGCGCCAGGTTCCGATGATCCGCGGCGGCCAGGATCTGATTCCGTCGGAGGACAACTGGTCGACGAAGCGGTGCGGAGGGTCGTAGTCGGCGCCGTCATGCTGCGCAACCCATCGCAGACCGGCGGGCAGGCCGAGTACCGCGCGCCCGTCGGCCACCGACGACGTCTCGGCGACCACCGTCATCGGTTGCCACGGCGGGACCAGCCGAGGCATCGCACCCGGCCGGGTGTGCCAGGCGAAGACCTCGTCCAACGGATGGTCGACCACGCTCTCGAACTCGATACCCACGACATCCATTCGTAGTCATCCCACGGGCGGATTGCACCTCATCCACGGGACTTCGGCGTGATCGGTCGCCCTCAGCGTGACCAATCACGCCGAAATCGCGGGCTGAAAGGCCTAGTCGCGCTTGGATTCCGGGGTGTCGTCGGCGTCGGACGCGTTGCCACCCTCCTGGGAGTCGACGGAGACGGTTGACGGCTCGTGCTCGGATTCGGCGAGCCCCTCGCTCGGCTCCTCCGGGTAGTCCTCGGCGGCCTGGGGATCGGAGACGGCCGGCATGACGGTGGTCGCGTCGTCCCCGTCGTCGTCGGACTCGGAGTCGGTCGCGTCGGTGGCCCGGGAGCGCTCGCGCAGCGCGTCGACGATCAGGAGCAGCACCCCGATCACACTGGCCCCGATGCACACCCAGGCGATCAGCTCGTTGCTGGTGACCACGGCGGTCACCAGCGCGGCGAGGCCGATGACGGCAAGGACCAGTGCAACGATCAGCATGAGTCAGTCAACCGGATCAGTTGTTGCCCCGGTTGAACTGGTTGAACCCGCCGCCGTCGTTGTTGGCGGTCGAATCCACCGGCGCCGCGGAGCCGCGCTGGCCGAGCTCCTCGAGCTGCGACTCCAGGTAGGTCTTCAGTCGGGTGCGGTATTCACGCTCGAAGGTGCGGAGTTGCTCGAGGCGGCCCTCGAGCACGGTGCGCTGCTGGTTGATGGTGCCCATGATCTCGGTGTGCTTGCGCTCCGCGTCGGCCTGGAGGGCGTCGGCCTTCTCCTGCGCCTGACGAAGCTGCGTCTCCGAGCGGGTCTGGGCGTCCGACAGCAGGGCTTCGGCCCGAGCCTTGGCCTCGGACACCGTGGTCTCCGCGGTCGTACGGGCCTCGTTGACCATCGCGTCGGCCTGAGCCCTCGCGTCGGCGAGCATCTTGTCGGACTCGGCCTTCGCGGTGCCGGTCAGGCGGTCGGCGGTGTCTTGGGCCAGGCCGAGGATCTTGGCGGCCTTGATGTGCGAATCCTCGCTGACCGGCGCGGCGGCAACCGGTTGCGGCGCCTCGTAAGCCGGCTGCGGAGGCGCGACGGGCTCCGGCTCTGGCTCGGGCTGCTGGTACTGCGGGATCGACTGCGTGGCTTGCACCCCGCTGCCGGAGCGCGCGCTCGAGAGGTCCTGGTCGAGTTCGGCGACCCGCTGACGCAGGTCGGCGTTCTCCTCGATGAGACGCGTCAGTTCGTTCTCGACGAGGTCGAGGAAGGCGTCGACCTCGTCCTCGTTGTAACCGCGCTTGCCGATTGGCGGCTTGCTGAACGCGACGTTATGGACGTCGGCTGGTGTAAGCGGCATCGTCTGCCCCCTTGAGGTCTCGACCGTCAACCGGTGTCATGTGAAAGCCATGCTGGAAGTAACTGGCGTCCATCCTGTCACAGTAGACCCGGCGGTTGCGGTTGAGGTCCAGATTAAGAGCGAATTTCACAGTTCACGGGGCCATTCGCAGCCGGCTGACGCTACTGGCTCCAGGCCAACTCCATGCCGATGAACGCGGCCAGCAGAAGCACCATGATCGACAGATCGAAACGCACCGCACCTATCGTGAGCTGCGGAATGATGCGGCGAAGCAACTTCACGGGAGGGTCGGTGATGGTCATGATGACCTCGAGCACCACGACCATGAAGCCCCGCGGACGCCAGTCCCGGGCGAACGAACGGATGAACTCGACGACCACCCTCGCGATGAGCAGGAGCCAGAACGCGAACAGCACGAAGCCCAGGATCGAAAAGAACAGCGACAACTGCGCGACCTCACTCCAGGCGATGATGACATTGGGTGGTGCTGGACCACGGGTCTCAGGAGAACCCGACGTAGGTCCAGCGTACCCAGGCCGTCACTGGTAGGCGTAGAAGCCGGCCTCGGCGATGCGCTTGCGCTCGTCGGCGGTGACGTCGACGTCGGCCGGGGACAGCAGGAACACCTTCGTGGCGACCTTGTCGAACGAGCCGCGCAGAGCGAAGGCCAGACCGGCGGCGAAGTCGACCAGACGCTTGGCGTCGGCGTTGTCCATCGAGACCAGATCCATGATGACCGGGGTGCCGTCGCGGAAGCGCTCGCCGATGGTCCGCGCCTCACTGTAATCCTTGGGACGCAGCGTGGTGATCTTGGCGAGCGGGCTGCCGGCCTCGAACAGTTCGGCCATCCGGCGCGGCTCCATCGCGACGGCGCCGCGGGTGGCCCCGTGCAGGGTGTTGAAGCGCGGCCGCTCGAACTCACGCCGACCACGGAACGCAGGCTCGTCCATGTATCCGCCGCGGTAACCCGTTGGTGCGCCTGCCATTTCGCGTTCGAACTCACGCGCGCCGGGGCGGTCCATCCGGTCGTCGTAGCCGCGCGGCTCGCCGGGGCGGGCGTCGTAGCCGCGGCCCTCGTCCTCGAAGCGGTCCTCCCGGGCGCGACGGGGGTATGCGGCGCGCGACGTGCGGTCGTCGTCGTCGTAGTACTCGTCGTCGTAATCGTCCATCGGCGCCATACCGAAGTAGGCCTTGACCTTATGCAGTGTGCTCATCGGAGACCCTTCTGATGACTGAGAAAGCGTGTTGTCTGTGATGAAGATGTGACTGGAGTGACTACTCAGGGAGACGTTAGAGGACGTGCTCCCATAAGAGCGGTACCGACACGCACACACGTCGAGCCGTGTTTCACCGCCATCTCGAGGTCACCTGACATACCTGCCGAAAGACCGAGACGCTGCTGGTAGGACCCCTGTACCCGTTGGTGTTCGGCTTCTAAACGCATGAACGACTCCGCCGCGTCGGAATGCAGCGGCGGAATCGCCATCAGGCCCACGAAGTCCAGTCCGTCGGTGGCGTCGGTCAGCTCGCACAGCTCGTCCACGAGGTCCGGCCGACCGACGTCGACCCCGCCCCGGTCGGGATCGCCGTCCAGGCTCACCTGCAGATAGACCCGCAGCGGATCGACCCGCACGCCCTCGGCCAACGCCTCGACCGCCGCCCGGCCCAGCGCCTCGACCACCGCGGCGCGGTCCACCGAGTGTGCGGCGTAGGCCCACTGCGCCACCGCCTTCGCCTTCTTGCGCTGAATGCTGCCGATCATGTGCCAGCGCAGCGGCGGCATCGAGTCCCCCGCCGCCAGCTGGGCCACCTCGGCGATCTTGCGGAACGCCTCCTGCTCGCGTGATTCGCCGAAGGCGTCGCACCCCAGTCGCACCAACTCGACGACGTCGGAGGTGGGAAAGAACTTCGTCACGGGCAGCAGTTCGATCTCGGAGGCGTCGCGGCCCGCCGCGGTCGCGGCGTCGTCGACCCGATGTCGCAGTGCCGCAAGGGATTCGGCGAGTTCGGTGGTGCGCGCCGAGGTCATTCGATCCACACCAGCGAGGCCAGGCGCCCGGTCGGGGCGCTTCGGCGATGGCTGAACAGGTTCGGATCCTCCACCGTGCAGCGTGGGTCGACGGCCACTTTGGCGACGCCGAGCGCGGCCAGCTGCCGGGTGACGCCGGCCCGCAGGTCCAGGCCTGCGGTACCGCGGGCCGTCGTGGTCCGGCTGCCGGGCAGTGCCGCCTCGACGTCGGCCGCCATCTCCTCGGGCACCTCGTAGTTGCGCCCGCTGACCGCAGGGCCCAGCAGCACCGAGATGTCCGCGGCGTGTGCGCCGTGGGCCAGCATCGCCTCCACCGCTCGCGCCACGACGCCCGCCTTGGCGCCGGCCCGGCCGGCGTGCACGGCGGCGACCACTCCCGCGCGGGCGTCCGACAACAGCACCGGCACGCAGTCGGCGGTCACCACCGCCAGTGCCAACCCGGGCCGGGTGGTCACCAGACCGTCGGCATCGTCGACCGCGCCGTCGACCGGCCCGTCGACGACGACGACCCGATCGCCGTGCACCTGGTTCATCCAGACGACGCCGTCGGCGCCCAACCCGATCGTCGCGGCCAGCCGCGCCCGATTGGCGGCCACCGCGGCGGGATCGTCACCGACGTGATCGCCCAGGTTGAACGAATCGAAGGGCGGAGCCGAGGCACCGCCGGCCCTCGTCGTGGTCACACATCTGATGCGTCGGGTCACGCTGCCAGTATCCCGGCCGTCGAGAGGTCGACCGGTCAGTGACGCATGAAGGGCGGCACATCGACGTCGTCGTCGTCATCGCCGCCGCCACCAATGCTGACCGTCGCACCGTTGGTGTGCACGGGCACACTCGCAGGATCCGGGTCGAACGCCGATGCCGGACGCAGCTTGCCCGAGGTGCCCGCGGCCACCGACGGTCCGCTGACGCCGGCACCCACGACGGGCTTGCGGCTGGGTCCGGCGGCGTCGAAGCCCGCGGCGATCACGGTGACGCGCACCTCGTCGCCGAGCGAGTCGTCGATCACGGTGCCGAAGATGATGTTGGCCTCGGGGTGCGCGGAGTCCTGCACCAGCGACGCCGCCTCGTTGATCTCGAAGAGGCCCAGGTCGCTGCCGCCGGCCACCGACAGCAGCACGCCGAGGGCACCCTCCATCGACGCCTCGAGCAGCGGCGAGTTGATCGCCATCTCGGCGGCCTTGAGCGCGCGGCCGTCGCCGCGCGCCGAGCCGATGCCCATCAGGGCGGTGCCCGCGCCGGACATCACGCCCTTGACGTCCGCGAAGTCGACGTTGATCAGGCCGGGGGTGGTGATCAGGTCGGTGATGCCCTGCACGCCGTTGAGCAGCACCTCGTCGGCACTGCGGAAGGCGTCCATCAGCGAGACCGCGGCGTCACCCATCTGCAGCAGACGGTCGTTGGGGATCACGATGAGCGTGTCGCAGCTCTCGCGCAGCGCCGCGATGCCGGCCTCGGCCTGATTGGAGCGGCGCTTGCCCTCGAAGGAGAACGGCCGGGTCACCACGCCGACGGTGAGCGCGCCGAGTTTGCGGGCGATCGTCGCGACGACGGGCGCGCCACCGGTGCCGGTGCCACCGCCCTCGCCTGCGGTGACGAACACCATGTCGGCGCCGCGCAGCAGCTCCTCGATGTCGTCCTTGGCGTCGTCGGCGGCCTTGCGTCCGACCTCGGGGTCGGCGCCGGCGCCGAGGCCACGGGTGGAGTCCCGGCCGACGTCGAGCTTGACGTCGGCATCGCTCATCAACAGCGCTTGCGCGTCGGTGTTGATGGCGATGAACTCGACGCCCTTGAGTCCTTGCTCGATCATCCGGTTGACGGCGTTGACGCCACCGCCACCGATGCCGACCACCTTTATTACTGCGAGATAGTTGTGCGGGGGTGTCATCGGTAGTCTTCCTCCTGGGCCAACCCTCAACCTCAACCATAGGCTTAGAGTTATGTCAAGTAGTTTCGCTCGAACAGAACGGTAGGGCGAGAGCGTGAGGTATCGGCGCAGGCGCGCCGCGACACGCCGCGGGATTTTCCCCGCAGGTGACGCGCGTCCTACTTGACCGTCGGAAGGTCCGGACTCGACAGGTCGTAGGTGGTCCCCGGCTGCGTCAACAGCGCGGCCAACTTCATCGCCTTCTCGTCGGTCCGGTCGGTCGTCCCCCAGATCACCTGCCGACCGTCGAACAGGGTCAGCGTGATCGACGCGACCGACGGCGCCCCGATGCGACTCACCTGCGCCGCCACCTCCGGCCGCAACGACGTCAGCACCTGCAACGCCGCCAAGGTCGGCAGATCGGTGGGCCCCGGGGTGTCGGCGTCCAGATAGGGCATCCCGGGCGGCGGTGGGGCCGTGGCGAAGTCGACGCCGTCGCGATCGAAGAGATGCGGACCGTCGGGATAGTCCTTGACCACCAACGGAACCCGCTCGACGATCGTGATGCGCAGGGTCGACGGGTACTCCCGCTGCACCCGGGCACTGGCGACGCGTCGGATGGTCGCCACGCGATCGGCCACCGCGTCGGTGTCGATCTGCAGCAGCGGTGTGTCCGCCGGGACCGCGGCCGCCTGCTGGACCTCGTCCTGGGTCAGCGTGACCAGACCCGTGATCGCCAGGACGCGCGCCGACATGATGGGCGTGAAGTACAGCAGCAGCCCGGCGCCCACCACCAGAACGCTGATCAACGCCGACCACATCAGCGCCTTCAACCCTCGAATCAGACCGCGGGCAGCGGGTTTGGGGTCATCGGCCGGTCGGCCGGCCACTCGACGCTTGGCCTCGCGCCGGGCGTTCTCGATGGCCGTCGCCCGCTCCTGGGCCGCGCGCCGCTCCTCGCGCTCGCGCCGGGCCCGGCGCCGGGGGCCCTCGAAGTCGGCCCCGTCGCCGTCTCCGGTGGAGTCGTCGGTCCTGGCGATGACGTCACCGGGCACGGCGCCGTGGCCTGCCGCCTCACCGGGGGCGTCGACCGAGACGCCGACGGGATCGGCGGCGTCCTCGGGCTCCTCGGTGGGTCCGGTCACGACGGCCTGGCCCCCGGCGCGTCACGTCCGGCCCGCAGCGCGACTGCGGCCAGGATCTCGCCGCCGAGCATGGTGACGTCGCCCGCGCCCATCGTCACCACTACGTCGCCCGGTCTGGCCGCCGCGGCCACCTGGGTGGCGACGGCCGAGAAGTCGGCGACGTAATGCACTGGGACATCGACGTGTTCGGCCACACTGGCACCGCTGACACCGGCGATCGGCTGCTCCCGCGCGGCGTAGACGTCTAGGACGAACACCTCGTCGGCCAGGCTCAGCGCCGTGCCGAATTCGCGGGCGAAGGTCTCGGTGCGGGAGTATAGATGCGGCTGGAACACCGCGATGCAACGGCCCTCTCCGGCCACCGACTGCAGCGCCTCGAGGTCGACGCGCACCTCGGTCGGGTGATGGGCGTACACGTCGAACAGCCGCACGCCCGCGGCCGTCCCCACCGATTCGAGCCGCCGCCGCACACCCTCGAAGGCGGCCAGACCGTCGAGCACCGTCTCGACGTCGGCGCCCGCCTGAACCGCCGCGAGCAACGCACCCAGCGCGTTGAGCGCCATGTGCCGCCCGGGCACCGCCAACCGCATGCCGCGCGGGTGCGACTCCCCCGCCAACTGCACCGTCGAGACGCTGCCGGTGCCCTGCTGGCTCCAGTCGACAAGGGCCGCAGCGAGATTCGTCGACCCGTCGGCTGTGCCGTAGCGCAGTACCCGCACCCCGGTCGCCTCGGAGCGCTCCGCCAGCGCCTCGGCGCCGGGGTCGTCGGCGCAGACCACCAGCACACCACCGGGGCGCAGTCGCGCGACGAACCCGTCGAACACCGCCACGTAGGCCTCGACGGTGCCGAAGAAGTCCAAATGATCGGCCTCGACGTTGGTCACCACCGCGACGTCCGGGGTGTACTCCAGCAGCGAGCCGTCACTCTCGTCGGCCTCGGCGACGAAGCAGCCCCCGCTGCCGTGGTGGGCGTTGGTGCCCGCCTCGCCCAGGTCGCCGCCGACGGCGAACGACGGGTCGAATCCGCCGCGCTGCAACGCCACCACGACCATCGACGTCGTCGTGGTCTTGCCGTGCGTGCCCGTCACCATGACCGTGGTGTAACCGTCCATCAACCGCGCCAGCACCGCCGGCCGCAGGATGACGGGGATGCCGCGGCGGTGGGCCTCGACGAGCTCGGGGTTGTCCTTCGGGATCGCCGCGTGCGTGCTGACCACCACGGTCGGGCCCCCGGGCAGCATGTCGAGCGACGACGCATCGTGTCCGATCCGAACCTGCGCGCCACGCGCGCGCAGCGCCGCCACCCCTCGCGACTCCTTGGCGTCGGATCCCGACACCAGCCCGCCGCGGTCGAGCAGGATCCGCGCAATCCCGGACATGCCCGCGCCACCGATGCCCACCATGTGCACCCGCTGCAGCTCCGTTGGCAGTTCCCTCGGACTGATCACGCTCATCGCGCCCTTCGATGCTCGGTGACGACCGCGAGTGCCACCTCGGCGACCCGGCGCGCGGCGTCACGATGCCCGGCGAGCGTGGCAGCCGCCGTCATCGCCGTCAACCGCGGCGGATCCGACAGCAGCACGCGGACGGTCTCGATGATGAATTCGGGCGTCAGGTCTGCATCCGCGATGAGCAGGCCGCCACCGGCGCCGACCACGGGCAGCGCGTTGAGACGCTGCTCGCCGTTGCCGATCGGCAACGGGACGTACACCGCGGGCAGCCCCACGGCGGTCACCTCGGCGACCGTCATCGCACCCGAGCGGCAGATCACCAGGTCGGCGGCCGCATAGGCCAGGTCCATCCGGCTCAGATACGGCACCGCCACGTACGGCCGCTCCCCGACCGCCGGCACGCGAAGCTGCAGGACGTTCTTCGGTCCGTGCGCGTGCAGCACCGCGATGCCGGCCGCGGCCAGTTCCGCAGCCGCACCCGAGACGGCACGGTTGAGCGACTGTGCACCCTGGGAGCCACCGAACACCAGCAGCACCCGGTCGTCGTCGGCGAAGCCGAAGTGCGCGCGGGCCTCGTCGCGCAGCGCCATCCGATCCAGGGACGTGATGGTCTCGCGGACCGGGACGCCGACCACCTCGACGCGGCGGCCGAGTCCGGGATCCGCCGTCGCGGCCAGTACCCGCCGCGCCGAGCGGGCTCCCACCCGGTTCGCCCAGCCTGCGCGCGCGTTGGCCTCGTGGATGACGACGGGGATGGCGCTGCGTCGCGACGCGCCGCCGCGGGCCGCCAGATAGGCCGGCAGGGCGACGTAACCGCCGAAGCCGACCACCACGTCGGCGCGGACCTCGTCGAGGATCGCCCGTGTCTGCCGCACCGCCGAGCGGACCCGCAGCGGAAGCCGGACCAGATCACCGGAGGGCTTGCGCGGGAACGGCACCGGGGTGATCAGCTCCAGGTCGTAACCGCGCTCGGGAACGAGCCGCGTCTCCAGACCGCGGGTGGTGCCCAAGGCGGTGATACGCACCGTCGGGTCGAGCGCGACCAAGGCGTCGGCGACGGCCATGGCGGGCTCGATGTGTCCCGCGGTACCACCGCCGGCGAGGACCACGGACACCGTTCCACCGGATCTACTTCCCGAGTCGCTGCGCTCCTGCCCGCCGGGACGCGGCACATCAGGGTTGCTCACCCGTAACGCTGACCTTCCAGAGGGCGAGCCCGTTGGCTCGGCTGACGCTGACGGTCTCCATGATGCCTTGCGCCCCGCGCGGTCCTGCCGACCGGCTCCGCGGAACCGCGCCTGCGATCCTCGGCGGGTTTGCGGACGGGCTTCGGCTTGCCTCTGGCGCTGCCCTTCGGGTCGGGCGTCTTGACCTTGGCGACCTCGGCCTTCTGCTTGGCCTTCTGCTTGGCCTTCTGCTTGGCCTTCTTCGGGCTCGGCTTGGGCGGCGTCGGCTTGGGTGGCGTGCGCTTCTCGGGTCGTTTCCGCAGCCGGTCCCGCGCGGTCTCCAGCCGGGACGGCACGTAGGGCTCGGGTAACGGCAGGCGCAGCATCCGGTTGAACCGGTCCTCCCGGCCGGCCCGCAGCGCGGCGACCGCCTCCGGTTCGTGTCGGGCCGCGTTGGTGATGATGCCGAGCATGAACAGCGTCGTGGCCGTGGACGTGCCACCCGCCGATATCAACGGCAGCTGAAGGCCGGTCACCGGGAGCAGTCCGACGACGTAGCCGACGTTGATGAACGCCTGCCCGATCACCCACAGCGTCGTCGTGGCGGTGAGCAGTCGCAGGAACGGGTCCGCCGAACGCCGCGCGATGCGCATCCCGGTGTAGGCGAAGAGGCCGAACAGGCACAGCAGTCCCACCGCGCCGACGAAGCCGAGTTCCTCGCCGATGATGGCGAAGATGAAGTCGTTGTGGGCGTTGGGCAGATAGTTCCACTTGGCGGTGCCCTGCCCGAGTCCGTCGCCGAAGATGCCGCCGTTGGCCAGGGCGTAGCGCGCCTGTCGCGACTGGTAGCCCGAGCCCTGCATGTCGGCGCCGGGATTCAGCCAGGACTGCACCCGGTCGGACCGATAGCCCGCCGACACGGCCAGGATGGCCGCGGCCACGACGACCGCGAACAGCGAGGTCGCGAAGATCCGCAGGGGCAGACCGGCATACCAGAGCAGACCGAGCAGGATGATGCCGAGCGAGACCGTCTGGCCGAGGTCGGGCTGCATGACGATGAGCATCAGCGCCACCAGAGCGCCCGGAACCAGCGGGAACAGCATCTCCCGCACCGAGGCGCGCTCCATGCGACGCGCAGCGAGCAGGTGCGCACCCCAGATGGCGAAGGCGATCTTGGCGAGCTCCGAGGGCTGCATCGAGAAACCGGCGACGACGAACCACCCGCGAGAACCGTTGGACTCCTTGCCGATGCCCGGGATGAGCACGAGGATCAGCAGGACGATCGTGAAGATGAAGCCGGGGAACGCCACCTTGCGCATGAAGGCGACGGGTGTGCGCAGGGCGACGTAGAAGGCGACGAGGCCGACGACGGTCCACAGAACCTGCTTGGCGAAGATGGCCCACGGGGAGCCGTCCTCGTCGTAGGAGTGCACGCCCGAGGCCGACAACACCATGATCAGACCCAGGGTGACGAGCAGGGCGGCCACGGCGATGACGAGGTGGAACGACGTCATGGGCCGACTCAGCCACGCCCCGAATCGGGTGCGGGGAACGGCGTCGGAGACCACCGCGTTTCCGGCATGAGGTTTGCTGCGCCGCATCTTGGCGAAGACGTTGGCGACCATGGTCAATGTGCCACGCTCGTCACATCAGTCACATTCGTAACTGCAGGCTCATTTGTCACTGGCACCCCAGAATCCTCCCCCGTCACAGGGCGAGGTGGGTGGACATCCGGCGCGTGTCGCCGAAGTCCCACAGCCGCTACGCGCCGACCGTCGCCAGCCACTCGCTGTAGAACAGGGCCACGCCGAGGCCGCAGGCTATGGCCGTGAGCAGCCAAAACCGGATGATCACCGTGGTCTCGGCCCAGCCCACCAGCTCGAAGTGGTGATGGAACGGGGCCATCCGGAACACCCGGCGGCCCGTCGTCCGGAAGGCCAGGATCTGCACGACCACCGAGGTGACCTCGGCGACGAACAACGCCCCCAGCACGATGGCCAGCATCTCGGTGCGACTGGTCACCGACAGGCCCGCGATGATGCCACCCAGGGCAAGCGACCCGGTGTCGCCCATGAAGATCTTGGCCGGTGCGGCATTCCACCATAGGAAGCCGATGCAGGCCCCCGCCGCGGCCGCTGCCACCAACGCCAGATCCAGCGGATCCCGAACGTTGTAGCAGCCGAGACCCGGGCTGAATGCGCACGCGTTGCGGAACTGCCAGAACGTGATGATCACGTAGGCCGCCGTCACCATCGCCATGGCCCCGGCCGCGAGACCGTCGAGTCCGTCGGTGAAGTTCACCGCGTTCGACCAGGCGCTGACCAACACCACGCAGAACAGCACGAAGACCGCAGGCGCCAGCGTCACCGTGGCGATCTCGCGGACGTAGGACAGCTCCGGACTGCCCGGCGTCAGCCCGTCGGCGTTGCGGAACTGCAGCACCAGCACGCCGAACAGCACCGCGGCGACCAACTGGCCGACCGTCTTGGCCGTCTTGTTCAACCCCAGGTTGCGCGACCGCCGGATCTTGATGAGGTCGTCGACGAAGCCCACCGCACCGAGCGCCGTCGCCAGGCCGAGCACCAGCAGACCCGAGGCCGAGGGTCCCTCGCCGTCCAACGCCAGACCGACGAGGTGCGTGCCGAGGTACCCGGCCCAGATGCCCGCCAGGATCGCCACGCCACCCATCGACGGGGTGCCGCGCTTCTTGTGGTGACTCGGAGGGCCGTCCTCGCGGATCTCGTGGCCGAAGCCCTGCCGGGTGAACACGCGAATCAGGACCGGCGTCAACAGGATCGACACCGCCAGCGCGATGCCGACGGCGATCAGTATCTGTCTCATCGGGTCGGGCCCTCGTCCATCAGGGCCTCGGCCAGAGCGGCCAGGCCCGCGGACTTCGAAGCCTTCACCAGCACCACGTCACCGGGAGCCAATTCTTCGCGCAGCAGCTCCAGAGCGGCGTCGACGTCGTCGACCATGACGGACTCACTGCCCCATGACCCCTCCATCACCGCCCCGTGGTGCATGGCGCTCATTGATCTCCCGGTTCCGACGACGACCAGTCGTGACACATCTAAGCGCACGGCGAGCCGACCGATGCCATCGTGCTCGGCGATCGCGTCGTCGCCGAGTTCGCCCATCTCGCCGAGCACGGCCCAACTCCGGCGCCGCCCGCCGCCGTCGTCCCCGCCGCGCGCCATCCACGCCAGGGCCTTGAGACCAGCCCGCATCGAATCCGGATTGGCGTTGTAGGCGTCGTTGACGATCGTCACGCCGTCGGCTCGGGTGCCGACCTGCATCCGGTGCGCGGACACCGGCCCGGCCGCCGCCAGCGCGTCCCGAACCTGCTCGAGGCTGGCTCCGCACTCCAGCGCGACCGCCGCCGCCGACAGCGCGTTGGACACCTGATGGTCCCCGTGGACGGCGAGGACCACGTCGGTCTGCGCGCCCCCGGCATGCAAGGTGAACCGCGCCCTGGCCAGGTCGTCGAGGCCGACGTCACCGGCCCAGACATCGGCACCCGAGGAGCGGCCCACGCGCACGACGCGCGCCTCGGTGGTGGCGGCCATGGCGTCGACCACCGGGTCGTCGGCGTTGAGGACCACCACCCCGGATGCCGGAACCGATTGGGGCAGTTCGGCCTTCGTCGCGGCGATGGCCTCCCGCGAACCGAACTCGCCGAGGTGGGCGGTGCCGACGTTGAGGACCACCGCGATCGACGGCCGCGCGATCCTGGCCAGTGCGGCGATGTTGCCGCGGTGGCGCGCCGACATCTCGAGGACCAGATAGTCGGTGTCGGCGGTCGCGCGCAGCACCGTCCACGGATGCCCGAGTTCGTTGTTGAACGAACCGGGCGGCGCGACGACCGAGCCCAGGGGCTCGAGCACCGCGGCCAGCAGATCCTTGGTCGACGTCTTGCCCGAGGAGCCGGTCACCCCGACGATGACGAGCCCGCCGGCGACCAGTTCCGAGGCCACCGCGGCAGCCAGCTTGGCCAGGGCCGCCAGCACCGCGGCACCCGACCCGTCGGAGTCGAACTCCAGCACGCTGGCACCCGAGTCCGCCGGTGCGGCATCGGGGCGCACCACCACGGCGGGCACCCCGACCGGGCGCGCGGCCAGCACGGCGACCGCGCCCGCCGCGACGGCGCCCGCGGCGAAGTCGTGACCGTCCGACCGCGCCCCGGGCAGCGCCAGGAACAGTCCGCCGGGGGTCACCGCCCGCGAGTCGAACTCGACCGAACCGGTGACGAGGATCGACGCGGCGTCCTCGGCGGAGACGTCGGCCAACTCTCCGCCGACGATCTCGGCGACGCGGGCCAGCGACATGGCGATCACGGCGTCACCCCGAGAGTGCTCAGCGCGCGGGCCAACTCGTCGCGGTCGTCGAAGGGCCGGGTCTGCCCGTGGCTGGTCTGACCCGCCTCGTGTCCCTTGCCCGCCACCAGCACGACGTCACCGGCACCGGCCCAGGCCACGGCGAAGTCGATGGCCGCGGCCCGGTCACCGATCTCCTCGACGACGGCCGCACCACCGGCCGCACCGGCCACGATCGCCGCCCGGATGGCCGACGGTTCCTCGTCGCGGGGGTTGTCGTCGGTGACCACGACCAGGTCGGCCAGCTCGGCCGCCACCTGGCCCATCGGTCCCCGCTTGCCGGGGTCGCGGTTGCCACCGGCTCCGATGACGACCGCAATCCTGCCGCGGGTCTGGGCGCGCAGCGTCTCGAGCACGGCCCGCAGGGCGCCCGGTTTGTGCGCGTAGTCCACGACGGCGAGGAAGTCCTGACCACGGTCGACGGGCTGGAGCCGTCCCGGCACCGTCGCGCTCCGCAATCCGGGCGCCGCCTGTTCGGGTGACACGCCCACCGCGTCGAGGAGCGCCGCGGCCAGCACGGTGTTGGCGACGTTGAAGCGTCCGGGCAGGCCGATCCGCAGGCGGTGGTGCACGCCGGCCGGGTCGACCGTCAGGAACTCCTGACCCCCGTCGTCGAGGGTGCGCACGTCCTCCGCGCGCCAGTCGGCCTGGTGGCCGGCGACGCTGACCGTCACGGGTCGCGCGGCACGGGCGGCGATGGCACGGCCACCGTCGTCGTCGACGCAGACCACCGACACGTCGGCGTGCGTCGCGGACGCGGGCTCGAACAACTTCGCCTTGGCGTCGAGGTAATCCGCCATCGTGGGATGGAAGTCCAGGTGGTCGCGGGACAGGTTGGTGAAACCGCCGACGGCGAAGTGGACGGCGTCGACCCGGCCCAACGTCAGGGCGTGGCTGGACACCTCCATCACCACGGTGTCGATGCCCCGCTCCAGCATGACCGCGAACAGGGCCTGCAGGTCGGGAGCCTCCGGGGTGGTCAACGCGCTGGGCTCGTCGCGGCCGTCGACGCGGATGCCGACGGAGCCGACCAGCCCGGTGACGCGGCCCGCGGCGCGCAGTCCCGCCTCCACCAGATAGGTGGTGGTCGTCTTGCCGGAGGTGCCCGTCACCCCGATGACGCGCATGCGCTCCGACGGCCGGCCGTAGACGGCGGCGGCCACGTCGCCGAGCACCGTCCTGGGTGCGGGATGGATCAGCACGGGGACGCCCGTGACGCCCGCCATCACCTGGGCACCGGCATCGTCGGTGAGCACCGCGACGGCACCCTGACCGACGGCGTCCGCGGCGAACTTCGCGCCGTGCGCCTTCGCGCCGGGCAGCGCCGCGAACAGGTCTCCGGGCCGGACGTCCTGGCTGCGCAGCGTCACCCCGGTGACGCGCTCGGCGCCCGAGGCGCCCCGCAGGACGGCCTGTACGCGCTCCGCCAACGCGGCGACGTCGTCACCGACGGGGCTCGAGGGACGCAAGTTCATGGCCATGACACCTTAGCGGCCGCGGTTCGGACCGACCGTCAGTCAGCCTGGAGGATGAGCTTCGGGCCGGGATCTGGCGACAGCGGCACGTTCTCGCGCTGCAACAGCCACGACGACAGGTTGTGGATCAGCGGCGCCGCGGTGGTGCCCGGCGACCCGTCGGCGGTGCGGTGCGGGTTGTCCATCATCACGCCCACCACGTAGCGGGGCGAGTCGGCAGGCACCATCGCCGCGAAGGTGATCCAGTAGACGTCGTCGAAGTAGCAGCCGCAGGCCGGGTTGATCTGCTGGGCGGTGCCCGTCTTGCCCGCGATCTGGTAGCCCTCCACCGCCGCGCCGGAACCGGTGCCCTGCTGGACGCCGGTCGGATCCTTCTGAATGGTCGCGCGCAACATGTTCCGCACCGCCTGGGCCGTTCCCGGGTTCACCACGCGGATGCCTTCCGGCCGCGGCTCCTCGGTGCGGGTGCCGTCCGCGGCGATGGTGGCCTTGAGGATGCGGGGCGGAATGCGGACGCCGTCGTTGGCGATGGTTTGGTACATCCCGGTCATCTGCAGCAGCGTCATCGAAAGACCTTGTCCGATGGGCAGGTTGGCGAACGAGCTGCCCGACCACTGGTCGATCGGGGGCACCAGGCCCGCGCTCTCGCCGGGCAGGCCGACGCCCGTCCGCTGGCCGAGGCCGAACTTGTCGAGCATCTGCGCGTAGCGCTCCGGGCCGATCCGCTGGGCCAGCATCAGGGTTCCGACGTTCGAGGACTTCCCGAAGACGCCGGTGGTGGTGTAGGGCATCACGCCGTGGCTCCACGCGTCCCGCACCGTGACGCCACCCATGTTGATCGACCCCGGCACCTGGAGCACCTCGTCGGGGTTGGTGAGGTCGTTCTCGATGGCCGTCGACGCGGTGATGATCTTGTTCACCGACCCCGGCTCGAACGGCGAGGAGACCGCCGGGTTGCCCAGTTGGCGGTCGTCTTGACGGCCGACGTCCTGGCTGGGGTCGAACGTGTCGTTGTTTGCCATCGCCAGGACCTCACCGGTCTTGGAGTCGAGCACGACCGCCGACACCGACTTCGCCCCGGAGAGATTCTTGGCCTGCTGCACTTGCTGCTGGACGTAGAACTGGATGTCGTCGTCGAGGGTGAGCTGCACGGTCGAGCCGTTGACCGCGTCGTGGCGGTTGCGGTAGCTACCGGGGATCACGACACCGTCGGACCCGCGATCGTAGGTGACCGATCCGTCGGTGCCCGCCAGCTTCGAGTCCAGAGCGTCCTCCAAGCCGAGCAGCCCGTGACCGTCCCAGTCGATGCCGCCGACGATGTTCGCCGCCAGGGAGCCGCCGGGGTACTGGCGGATGTCTTGGCGCTCCGCACCGACCTCGGGATACTTGCCGATGATCGCGTCGGCGATCGCCGGGTCGACGGCGCGGGCCAGGTAGACGAAGGAGTCCTTGCCGGCCAGCTTCTTGTAGAGGGTGTCGGCGTCGGGCTTGTCGTTGAGCAGACCCGCCACGCCCTTGGCGATCTCGCGCAGGCGCTTGATGGGGTCGGGTGCGGCGGCATCCTTGGCCTGGGCCTCGACGAGCTGCTTTTGAATCTTGGTGGGCTGGAACGTCAGGGCGCGAGCCTCGGTGGTGAAGGCCAGCTTGTCGTCGTTGCGGTCGACGATGCTGCCGCGCAGCGCCGCCTCGACGTCGGTGACCTTGAGCTGGCTGGCGGCCTCGGCGCGCAGCCCGGCCGCGCGGGGCACCTGGAGCATGAAGAGCTGGCCGGCGGCGACGACGAGGACCAGCAGGATCACGACGTTCCCGGCGCGGTGACGAAACCCGAAGGAGGCGCTGCGCGATCCGTCGTCGGCGATGGGTTTGCGGATGCGCCGCTCGTTGGCCGGATGCGGGGTGCCGGGGCGGCTCATGTGGGGGCTCCTGGCACGACGACGGGGGCGGGCGGGACGGCTTGGTCGACGGGCGGGGGCCCCGGCAGTGCCGCTCCCGGCGGGGAGTCGAGGTGCGGCGCCGCGGGGTCGACCGGCGCGGGGGCCAGCGGTGCGGCGGCCAACGGTGCGGGGTCGACCGCAGCGGCGGCCGGCGGTGCGACCGGCACCTGGCCCGGCACGGGAGCCTGCAGCGGCACGGCAGGCTGTCCGACCACGGCCGGCTGCCCTGCGACGGGGACCTCGGGGTTGGGCAGCGCGGCGCCCGGCGGAGGCAGGTGCACGGTCACCTCGCGGGGGTCGACCACGCGCGGGGCCGGCGGGGCGGGTTCGGCCGGGGGTGCCGTCGTGGGGTCGGGCAGGGGGCTGTTGAGCGGCGGCGGTTGCACGCCCTCCGCCGGCTTCGGCGTCCCGACGACCATCCAGTTGCCGGTGGCGTCCTGCACCAGGTGCGCAGTGTCCCGGGACGGGATCATGCCGAGGTTGCGCGCGGCCTCGGCCAGCGCGGGTGCGGCCTGCGCTTCGAGGACGTCGCGCTCGAGGCCGTCCTTCTGCTGCATCAAGGCCTGGTTGACCTGGCGGGCGCGGCCCAACTCGTAGGACCGTTCGGCGGCGTCGGTCGACAACCACAGCGTGACGCCGAGACCGATGCCGAGCGCCCCGATCACCAGCACCACGAACGGCACCCGGGTGACGAACCTGCGGGGGTCGAGGTCGATCGACGCCAGCTTGAGCAGCATGCGCTCGCGAAGTGGGGGGCGAACGACTTTGGGCGCCTTGGCCTTGCGCGCCTTGGCGCGAGCCTTGGCCTGGGCGGCGTTCTTCGGTCGGACCGGGCCCTCGGCGGGCCGCGGCATCGGGCCGGTGTGCGGCCTCGCGGTGTCTGGGCGCTGTTCGCGGGTCGTGCGACGGCCGCGCGGCGGCGCGTCGACGGGTCGCCGCTGGGCTGCGGTCTCGCGCGGCCGGCGGGGCTTGCGCTTGCGTTCGTCAGAGCCACGCACCGCTTCTCGTCGCTTGGCCATCACGAACCATCCCTTCCAACGATCTTCTCCGTGGTGCGCTTCTCGAGAGCGCGAAGCCGTACGGATGCACTACGCGGGTTCAGGGCGATCTCGTCGTCCCCCGCCTTCTCGGCCCCCCGCGTCAGCGAGACGAAGTAGGGCTCGTGGCCCGGAAGTTCCATTGGCAGCCCGGGCGGCGTGCGCGACGCGGTAGCCGCGGCGAACTCGCCCTTGACGATTCGGTCCTCGAGGGACTGGTAGGCCATCACCACGATCCGGCCGCCCTGGCGCAGCGCGTTCAGCGCCGACGGGATCGCCGACCTCAACGAGTCCAGTTCGCCGTTGACCGCGGTGCGCAGCGCCTGGAACGTGCGCTTTCCGGGGTGACCGCCCGTGCGGCGAGCCGGAATGGGGATGACGTCGTAGAGCACCTCGACGAGTTCGGCGGTCGTCTCGAACGGCTTGCGTCCGCGCCGCCGGACGACTTCGCCGGCGATGCGGCTGGCGAAACGCTCCTCGCCGAACTCCTGGAGGATCCGCGTCAGGGCCGACTTGTCATAGGTGTTGAGGATTTCGGCGGCCGTGAGCGGCGCGTCCTGGTCCATGCGCATGTCCAACGGCGCGTCCTGGGAGTAGGAGAAGCCGCGCTCGGCTCGGTCGAGTTGCATCGACGAGACCCCGAGGTCGAACAGGACCCCGTCGACCGTGGTGTCGGGCGTCCAGAAGCCGTCGTAGCGGGTCTGGACGTACTCGACCCGGTCGGCGAAGGGGGCCAGGCGGTCGGCGGCGATGTCGAGAGCGGTGCGGTCGCGGTCCAGGCCGACGAGGCGAAGACCGGGCAACTGGGTCAGGAAGCGTTCGGCGTGACCACCCGCGCCGAGCGTCGCGTCGACCAGGACGGCACCCGTGCCGTCGGCGCTGCGTCGGGTCAGGGCGGGGACGAGGAGTTCGACGCAGCGGTCCAGGAGAACCGGGGCGTGTGGGTGATGGTCAGGCATGACGGCGGCGCCCTTGCGAGGTGTGGCGGGGCTGAGTGCGCCCGCCCTTGCAGGGAGGTCCCTGTCCGAGGTTGCGGACCTGGCGTTGGGGAAGTACGTCAGGGCCGGTTCGGGCAGAGGCCACCTTGCAAGGGCTGGGCCGTGGTCAACGGGCGTTCTAGATGATGTCGCGCAGGGTGTCATCGCTGGCCGCGGAGAAGTTCTCTTCGTGGGTCTGCTGATAGTCCTGCCACGCTTGGGCGTCCCAGATCTCCAGGTAGTCGATCGAGCCGATCACCACGCAGTCCTTGGAGAGGTCCGCGTACTGGCGATGGTCGGCCGACAGGGTGATCCGGCCTTGTGCGTCGGGATGTTGCTCGTCGGTCGCCGCGGCGAGGTACCGCAGGTAGGCACGGGCGTCGGGATTGCTCCGCGATGCCTGCGCGGCCCGTTGAGCGAGCTTCTCGAACTCGGCCCTCGGATAGACGGCGAGGCTGTGATCTTGACTCTTGGTGACCATCAACCCCCCTGCCAGCGCTTCGCGGAACTTGGCGGGCAGCGTGAGCCGCCCCTTGTCGTCGAGCTTGGGCGTGTAGGTGCCGAGGAACATCTCGACACCTCCAACCACTCGGGTTGATCCCGAGTCGCTTCGCTTCTGCTCGCCGATCGGAGCCCTAGCCGCTCCGATGTCCGCCACATTACCCCACCATCCCCCACTTTGCTCCATCCATCGGCAAAAGTTGGGCGTGCTCCCCCACCGGACACCACGACGGTGCCGAATCCGGGGTGCGCAGTGGCACATCACACCAGCCCACGCCGACGTAGGGCCAGCTAGAGGCCTGTTGGGTAGCCAGTGGGGCGTGGTGGGGGAAGCGGGTGGCCCAACCCTCGACATCCGCCCGTCGCGGCGTGTCGAACGCAAAGAAAAAGGGCAGCTCCATGCGGAGCTGCCCTAGGTGACGCGAACGTCACTCCTCGAAGCGGCGGCGGAACCTCTCCTCCATGCGGCTGGAGAACGAATTGCCGCCCTTGGCGCGCTTCTGCTGTGATGAATTTGGTTCCGGCGCAGCACCCTCACGGGCACCAGCCACCCGCGGGCCGGTGATTGCGTACACGACGCCGCCGAACATCAGGATGAATCCGACCACGCTCAGCACCGGGAAGCCGCTGATCTGGGTGGCCCGGAACGCAACGCCACAGATCAGGAGTGCCAGACCCACGATGAAGACCACCGCACCCTGCAGCCGGCGCCGCGCCGACGGTGCCCGCAGGTTCCCGCCGCGCACACTCGACGCGAACTTGGGATCCTCGGCATAGAGAGCGCTCTCGATCTGGTCGAGCATGCGCTGCTCATGATCGGAGAGTGGCATCCGCGCCTCCCATGTTGCGTCCCTGCTGCGACCGCGAATTTACGGCCGTGCGTTCAAAATACGTACGCCCGCAAACCGCGGGGCACCTGGTCATCATGATACGAGCAGAATCCGGCGCGTACCACCTACTTCTGGAGAGTCACTTCGAGGTAGCCCCCCGAACCGACGTCTCCACTGATCATAGTTCGTGCCCCGCCGGTGGCGAGATGCCGCGTCACTGACCGGATAATGACGTCGACTCGGCCAACACCGCGAAGGACATCAAGAGGTTGACCACGTTCCTCATCGACCTGTCACCCGGCGACATGCAACGACGCCTCGGGGACGCACTCGGCGTCTACGTCGACGCCATGCGCTACCCCCGCGGCACCGAGGACCAGCGCGCCTCCATGTGGCTCGAACACATCCGCCGACGGGGCTGGACCGCCGTCGCCGCCGTCGAGGCCCCCGATCACGACGCCCACGATCCGGACGCACCGCAGCTGAGCGCGGCCCCCATGCTCGGAGTGGCCTACGGCTACTGCGGCGCACCCGACCAGTGGTGGCAGCAGCAGGTCGTGCAAGGCCTCCAACGGGGTGGCGCCGACCGGGCCCGCATCGCCGAGTTGATGAACGACTACTTCGAGCTCACCGAGGTGCACATCCACCCCCGCGCCCAGGGCCGCGGCTTGGGCGAGGCACTGGTCCGACGGCTGCTGGCGGGCCGCACCGAACCACGGGTGCTGCTGTCCACCCCGGAGATCGACGCCGAGGCCAACCGGGCCTGGCGGCTGTACCGGCGCCTCGGCTTCACCGACGTGATCCGGGGTTACCACTTCGCCGGGGACCCGCGACCCTTCGCCATCCTGGGCCGAGATCTTCCCCTCTAGTGCGTCGGCGACGGCCCCCGTCTGGCACCATGTCGGGGTGCCAACCCGCCGCAAACGCCTGCTCGTCTTGCTTTTGCTGGTGGTGATGGCGCCGATGATCGCGGGCTGCGTGCGCGTGCGAGCCTCGATCACCGTGTCGCCCGACGACCGGGTGTCCGGTCAGATCATCGCCGCGGCCAAGCCCAGGAACACCGACGACAAGGGCCCCCAGCTGCTCAACAGCCTGCCCTTCGCCAACAAGGTGTCGGTCTCGCCGTACGAGCGCGACGACTACGTCGGCAGCCAGGCGGTCTTCTCGGACCTGACCTTCGCCGAACTGCCGCAATTGGCCAACATGAACGCCGACGCCGCCGGGGTGGACATCTCGCTGCGCCGGGCGGGTGACCTGGTGATCCTGGAGGGTCGGGCCGATCTCACCTCGCTCAACGACCCCGACGCCGACGTGTCGCTCAACGTCGCCTTTCCCGGCGACGTCACCTCGACCAACGGCGAACAGGTGTCCACCGACGTCGTCCAGTGGACGCTGAAGCCGGGCGTGGTCACCACGATGAACGCCCAGGCCCGCTACACCGATCCCAGCGCCCGGTCGTTCACCGGAGCGGCGATCTGGCTGGGTGTCGCCGCGTTCCTGGTCGCCGGTGTCGTGGGTGGCGTCGCCTGGGCCAGCCGCGACCGCAGCCCCGTCCTGGCCAACCCGCACGAGCCGCGCCGATGACCCCGTCGCCCTGCCTCGTCACCGGCCACCCGGGACGCTCTAGGCTACGAGTTCCACGTTGTGAGTTCCACGGTAGTGAAAGGGGCGAGCGCTGAGCCTCGACGCTGCCGCGGGACCCTCCGCCACCCACCTCGCCACCGCCGTCAGCGACCGACTGCGCGAGCACCTCCAGAGCCGCCGCGCCGGGGCCGCCTACATCGGCACCGACTACGCGGAGATGACCGCCGCGCTCGAGGAGTTCGTTCTGCGCGGCGGCAAACGACTGCGACCGGCCTTCGCCTACTGGGGCTGGCGAGCGGTGGCGCCGCCGGATCGGGCCGTCGACTCCGACGTGCTCCTGCTGTTCTCCGCGCTGGAACTGTTGCACGCCTGCGCCCTGGTGCACGACGACGTCATCGACGCCTCCGCCACCCGCCGCGGTCTGCCGACGGTGCATCGGCACTTCGCCGATCTGCACCGGGACCGCAACTGGCACGGCTCATCCGAGCAGTTCGGCCTCTCCACCGCCATCCTCCTCGGGGATCTGTCGCTGGTCTGGGCCGACGACATCATCACCTCCGCCGATCTGCCGGGCGAGGCCCGCCAGCGCGTCCAGCGGGTGTGGGCCGACATCCGCACCGAGGTGCTCGGGGGGCAGTTCCTCGACATCGTCGCCGAGGCCAGCGGCGCCGAGACCGTCGAATCGGCGATGAACGTCAACACCTACAAGACCGCCTCCTACACGGTGACGCGGCCGTTGCAGTTGGGCGCCGCCGCGGCCGCCGACCGACCCGACGTGCAGGACCTGTTCCACCAGGTCGGCACCGACCTCGGCGTGGCCTTCCAGCTGCGCGACGACGTGCTCGGCGTGTTCGGCGACCCGGCGGTCACCGGCAAGCCGTCCGGCGACGACCTGCGGTCGGGCAAGCGCACCGTGCTGCTCGCCGAGGCCGTGACGCGGGCCGACGGCTCGGATCCGTTGGCCGCCAAGATGTTGCGGACCTCGATTGGCACCGACCTCTCCGAGGCCCACGTTCGCGAGCTGTGCCAGGTCATCGAATCCGTCGGCGCACTCGCCGCGGTCGAGGCGCGCATCGAGCTGCTCACCGGGCAAGCCCTGGCACTCCTGGATGCGGCGCCCGTCGACGCCGACGCGAAGGTCGGTCTGGCCGAGCTCGCCAGATTGGCGTCGAACCGGACCGCCTGAGGCCCATGACGACTCCCACCGCCGCCCATCCACCGAGATCCGGTGTCGCCGGACAGTTCTCACGCCTGACCACGTTCGCCGCGTCGCGGGAGAGCCGACCGGCTCGCCTCGGCTTCCTCGGTGCTGTGTTGATCACCCTCGGTGGTCTCGGGGCTGGCTCGACCCGCCTGCACGACCCAGTGCTGGAGTCCATTCAGCTGTCCTGGTTGCGCTTCGGGCACGGGCTGGTGTTCTCGTCGGTGCTGCTGTGGGGCGGCGTGGCGGCGATGCTGATCGCCTGGCTCTGGCTGGGCCGACGGGTCGTGGACCGCACCGCGAGCACCTACACCATGTTGGCGACCACCGGATTCTGGCTGACGCCATTGCTTCTCAGCGCGCCGGTCTTCAGTCGCGACACGTATTCCTATCTGGCCCAGGGCGCACTGCTGCGCGACGGCTTCGACCCCTACGTCGTCGGCCCCATCGAGAACCCCAACTCGCTGCTCGACAACGTGAGCCCGATCTGGACGACGACCACCGCTCCCTACGGTCCGGTGTTCATCCTGGTGGCCAAGTTCGTCACCATGATCGTCGGCGACCACGTCATCGAGGGCACCATGCTGCTGCGGCTGTGCATGCTGCCCGGCCTGGTGATGCTGATCTGGGCCGCCCCGCGCATCGCCCGCCACGTCGGGGCCAATGGGCCTGCCGCGCTGTGGATCTGCGTGCTCAACCCGCTGGTGATCATCCATTTGATGGGTGGCGTCCACAACGAGATGCTGATGGTCGGCCTGATGATGGCGGCCATCGCCCTGACGTTGCAGGACAAACCGGTGTGGGGCGTGGGCCTCATCGCGATCGCGGTGGCGGTGAAGGCGACGGCGGGCATCGCGCTGCCGTTCATGGTGTGGATGTGGGCCCACCGACTCAGGGACAAGCGCGGGCTCGGACCGGTGCGCGCGTTCGCGGTCGCCACGGGCGCCTCTGCGCTGATCTTCGTCGTGGTGTTCGCCGTCGTGTCGTGGTTGGCCGGCGTCGGGTTGGGCTGGCTCACCGCGCTCGCGGGCTCGGTGAAGATCATCAACTGGCTCACCGTGCCGACCGCGACGGCGAACCTGGTCAACGCCGTCGGCGGCCTCTTCTTCCCGGTCAACTTCTACGCCGTGCTGGAGGTGACGCGCATCGCGGGGGTGGCGATCATCGCCATCTCACTTCCGTTGCTGTGGTGGCGTTTTCGGCACGACGACCGCGAGGCTCTGACGGGCATCGCGCTGGCGATGCTGGTGGTGGTGCTGTTCGTGCCCGCGGCACTGCCCTGGTACTACACCTGGCCGCTGGCCATCCTCTCGGCGCTGGCCCAGAGCAGGAAGGCCATCGCGGCGATCGCCGGCTTCTCGACGTGGATCATGGTGATCTTCAAGCCCGACGGCTCGCACGGCATGTACTCGTGGCTGCACGTCAGCCTGGCCACCGCGTGCGCGGTGCTGGCCTGGTACTACCTGAGCAAGCACAGAACCCCGTCAGACGCGATTTCGGCGTGATCGGTCACCCCCAGCGCGACCGAGCACGCCGAAATCGCGTCTAGGTCAGTACGCCATGGCCTGTGCGCGGCGCACCACTTCACGCGCCTGATGCGAGTGCAGCGCGTCGACGGGACGGGCGTTCTCCACGACCTCGCCGGTGCCGTCGCGGCTCAGTGTCAGTGAGGGATCCGGGGTGAACAGCCACCGCACGATCTCGTTCTCGCTGTAGCCGCCGTCGTGCAGAACGACCAGCAGCCCGGACAGGCTCTTCACCACGTGCTTGCCGTCGAAGAAGATCTTCGGCACCACCAGCACGCCGTTGCGGCGCACGCCGATCAGGTGCTTCTGACGCAAGTGCTGGTGCACCTTGGTCACGGGGATGCCGAGGATGGACGCCACGGCGGGCAGGTCGTAGACGGCTTCGTCGGGGTCCAGAACGTCGTCGGCAGCCGGAATGTTGCTCACCGCTCCGAGTCTAAGATGCGTGCGTGGATACCAGCCAACGATCGGACCCGCTCGTCGGCGTCGTCCTGGACTCGCGCTACCGCGTGGACGCCCTGATCGCGACCGGTGGGATGTCCGCGGTGTACCGCGGCCTCGACCTACGGCTGGACCGTCCGGTGGCCCTGAAGGTGATGGACTCCCGGTACGCCGGTGACTCGCAGTTCCTGACGCGGTTCCAGCGTGAGGCGCGCGCGGTGGCGCGGCTCAAGGATCCCGGGCTGGTCGCGGTGTACGACCAGGGCCTTGGCGATCAGGGCGCCGGCCTGCCCTACCTGGTGATGGAACTGATCGAGGGCGGCACGCTGCGCGAACTGCTCCGCGAGCGCGGCCCGATGCCGCCGCACGCCGTCGCCGCGGTGTTGACGCCGATCCTGGGCGGGTTGGCCGCGGCGCACCGTGCCGGCCTGGTGCACCGCGACATCAAGCCGGAGAACGTGCTGATCTCCGACGACGGCGAGGTCAAGATCGCCGACTTCGGGTTGGTCCGCGCGGTCGCCGAGGCCAAGATCACCTCGACGAGCGTCATCCTCGGCACCGCGGCCTATCTGTCGCCCGAGCAGGTCGGCACGGGTGACGCCACCCCCGAGAGCGACGTGTACGGCGTCGGCATCCTGGCCTACGAATTGCTCACCGGCACTACGCCGTTCACCGGTGACAGCGTCCTGGCCGTGGCCTATCAACGGATGGACTACGACGTGCCGCCGCCCAGCGCCGCGATCGCGGGCGTCCCACCGCAGTTCGACGAACTGGTGCGACGGGCCACCCGGCGCACCCCCGGGGACCGCTACCCGGACGCGACGGCGATGGGCGCCGACCTCGACGCGATCGTCACCGAGTTGGGCTTGCCGCCGTTCCGCGTTCCCGCGCCGGCGAACTCCGCCCAGCACGCGGCGTCGGCGGAGTTCCACAGCCGGCTGGACGACCGCGCCGAACCGGTCGACCGGGACCACACCACCGCGGCCACCGCACCGCCGAGGGCACCCGAACCGATCCTGCCCACTCGCGACACGACTCCCCCGCCGGCACCGCGGCAGCACACCCGGGAGATGCCCCGCGGGCCCGGCGACTGGGACCCTGTCCCGTCGCTGCGCTCGCCTCAGGACGACCCGCACACCCCTTACCGCTCAGGGCAATTCGCCGGCATCGACATCGACGAACTGGAGTGGGCGCGCCAACGCGGCCGGCGCGTGTCGCTGTTCTGGTCGGTCGGGATCCTGACGCTGACCGCGCTGATCGCCGCCGGCGCGTGGACGCTGGGCAGCAACCTGCAGGGTCTGTTCTAACCCCGCAGCATCTCGGCGACGAGGAACGCCAGTTCGAGGGATTGCTGGGTGTTCAACCGCGGGTCGCACGCCGTCTCGTAGCGCCCGGCCAGATCGGAGTCCGAGATGTCCTGCGCGCCGCCGAGGCATTCGGTGACGTTCTCGCCGGTGATCTCGACGTGGATGCCGCCGGGATGGGTGCCGAGGCCGTGGTGCACCTCGAAGAAGCCCTGCACCTCGTCGACGATGCGGTCGAAGTGCCGGGTCTTGTAACCGGTGGAGGATTCGTGGGTGTTGCCGTGCATCGGGTCGCACTGCCAGATCACCTGACGACCGGTGGCCTGCACCTTCTCGATGATGGGCGGCAACAGGTCGCGCACCTTGCCGTTGCCCATCCTGCTGACCAGCGTCAGGCGGCCGGGCTGGTTGTGCGGGTCGAGCCGCTCGACGTATTCGACGGCCAGCTCCGGTGGCGTCGTCGGCCCGATCTTGACCCCGATGGGATTGGAGATGGTCTCGACGAATCCGATGTGCGCGCCGTCGAGCTGGCGGGTGCGGTCACCGATCCAGACGTAGTGCGCCGACAGATCGTAGAGCCGCGGTTCGGGCGCCTCGGCGGGAAACTCGTTGGACAGCCGCAGCATCGCCCGCTCGTAGTCGAGCACCAGCGCTTCGTGGCTGGCGTAGATCTCGGCGGTCTGCAGGTTGATGTCGTCGACGCCACACGCGCTCATGAACCGCAACGCGCGGTCGATCTCGGCGGCCAGCGCCTCGTAGCGCGCCCCCGCCGGCGAGGTGCGGACGAATTCGCGATTCCAGTCGTGCACCGACTCCAGCGACGCCAGCCCCGAGGACGTCATGGCCCGCACCAGGTTCATCGCGGCGCTGGCGTTGGCGTACGCGCGGACCAGCCGCGACGCGTCGTGGTCGCGCACCGAGGCGTCGGGGGCGAAACCGTTGACCATGTCCCCGCGGTAGGACTTCAGACCCAGCGCGTCGACGTCGGAGGACCGCGGTTTGGCGTACTGGCCGGCGATGCGGGCGACCTTGACCACCGGCATGCTGGCGCCGTAGGTCAGCACGACGGCCATTTGCAGCAGCGTGCGGATGTTGGCCCGGATGTGCGGTTCGGTGTTGTCGACGAACGTCTCGGCGCAGTCGCCGCCCTGCAGCAGGAACGCCTGCCCGCGGGCGACGTCGGCGAGATGGCCCTTGAGCCGTTCGATCTCCGAGGGCACGGTCACCGGCGGGACGCTCTCCAGCACGGTCCGCATGGCCTTCGCCTGGTCCGCGGGCCAGCTCGGCTGCTGAGCGGCCGGCTTGGCGAGCGCGGCGTCGAGCCGCTCGCGAAGGTCGCTCGACAGCGGCGGGAGCTCCGGCAGCTGGTCGATGGGCACGTCGACGGTCCAGTTCACCCGTCCATGGTAACCGCGCGCGGGTGCTCGTCCTGCATCCCGGTCCCGGCCATAGCCGCAGTTCAGGAGCGTGCGGCCCAGGCCCCGTCATCCTCGTCGTCGTCGTCGCCGGCGAGAGTGGTGACGAGGCGGAACCTGGTCAGGTTGTGCCGGGCGTCGACCAGCGCGTCGTGGGTGTCCCTGGGGCGCGGCGGCATGCGGGGGGAACCGCGGTCCTCCCAGAATTGCCGCAACTCCCTGGTGAAACGTGGGATGGCGGGGGGCAGATCGGTCATCGGGCCCCACAGCTGGCACAACGCGACGTGGTCATAGGCGGCCACCCATGCCCAGAGTTCGATGGTCTCGTCGCCGTCGACGTCGAAGAAGTCCTCGAGGTCCGACCGGATCTGGCGCCGTGACTTCCAGGCCGTCGACGAGGGCGACGGAAGCTTGGGCAGCACGTGCTTGCGCACCCATGCCCCGGCGCGGTCCGGGTCGAATTCGGTTGAGATGGCGTAGTACTCGCGGCCGTCCTCGGCGGCCACCCCGATCGAGATGAGATCGATGGTGCGACCGTCGTCGATGAACTCGGTGTCGTAGAAGTAGCGCATCAGGCGGCGTCCGTCTCGGGAGCTGGGGCAGGGGCCGGGGCGGGGTGGATCTCCCGGTCGAGCTGGGCGTCGACCTCGCGGTCGTCGGGGAAGTGCGGCTCGCCGGCGACGACGTGCTGCAGCCACAGCTTGGCCGAGACGACCGGTCGGCGCAGCCGGCGCTCCCGCTCCAGCGAGCGGTGCATCCGGCGTGGCCGATTGCCGTATCGCCATCGGGCCCAGGGCGCATGCGGGCGCGACACCCGGATCGCCGCGACGATGAGCAGCGGCGTGATGAACATGCCCACCAGACCCGTCCACACCTTGCCCTTGAGCAGCACCACCACCGCGAGCGCCAAGGTGATGAGCGCGATCCCGATGACGGTCGCCCGGGCCAGCACCGTCTGGTCCTCGCGCCAGATGTCGATGTCGAAGAACGACAGGGGGTTGAAGCCGAGGATGAGCAATCCGGCGACGGCGACGGCGGCGAACACCGCGTCCACCGAGGCGCGGCCGTCCTCGGACCAGTAGACGTCCTGCAAATGCAGGATCAGGGCGAACTCGTCGAGCACCAGCGCCGCGCCGATGCCGAACAGGATCGCGGCGACGGTGAACTCTGCGACGCCGCCGTCGACGGCCAGGGTCACCATCGTCACGCCGGACACCATGACCAGGATCACACCGATGACGACGTGGTGGATGTGGGTGGACCCGTGGCCCATGTTGCGGGGTTGCCACCACTTGGGTGGGGTGTCGGAGTTGTTCTCGTGGTGGCGGATGTAGCGCACGATCGTGCGTGTCACCAGGAACGTCAGCAGGAACGCGATCAGACACCACATCAGGGGTTGCCGACCAGGGGGGATCCCCAAGTCGAGCCCGAAGTCGAACTTCCAATCGGCGAACACGCGCAAAACTTACGCCGACCAGCGCGCGTCGCGGACCGGATGGTCTTCGACGCGCCGAGTAGCACCGATACTCTGGTCCGCGACATGAGAATTCGGCAGCTCCTCGGCAGATCACCAGGTCTGCCCGCGCCGTGGGCGGGCGCGGCGTGGCGGCTGTTCCAGCTGCTCACCATCGCAGTGGTCATCTGGGCGGGATGGCGGCTGCTGGCCGTGACCCCCTACCGCATCGACATCGACGTCTACCGCATGGGTGGCCGGGCGTGGCTCGACGGCACCTCGCTCTACCGCGACGGCGTGCTGTTCCACACCGGCGCGGGCCTCGACCTGCCGTTCACCTACCCGCCACTGGCGGCCGCGGTGTTCGCTCCGTTCGCGCTGCTGTCCCTCAACGCGGCCAGCGCGACCATCACCGCGGTCACCTTCGTGCTGCTGGTGGTCACCACCACGATCGTGCTGACCAGGCTCGGCGTGTGGGACGTCTCGCGGACGATCACCGGCCCGGCATGGCAGCGGCGCTGCTGGCTGGCCGCGGCCGTCGTCGCCCCGGCCGCGGTGTACCTGGAGCCCATCCGGTCCAACTTCGAGTTCGGTCAAATCAACGTGGTGCTGATGACGCTGGTCATCGCCGACTGCGTCCCTCGGCGCACGCCGTGGCCGCGCGGCCTGCTGCTGGGCGTGGCCATCGCGCTGAAGCTGACCCCGGCGGTGTTCCTGCTCTACTTCCTGCTGCGCCGCGACACCCGCGCGCTGCTGACCAGCATCGCCTCGGCCGTGCTGGCCACGGCCGTCGGGTTCGCGCTGGCGCCGCGGGATTCGTGGGAGTACTGGACGCAGACCGTGCGTGACACCGACCGGATCGGCACCGCGACGTATCTGACCAACCAGAACATCGCGGGCACGCTGGCCCGCCTCGGCATCGCCGAGACGCCGCGGTTCGTCATCTGGCTGGTCGCCTGCTTCGCGGTGCTGGGTCTGACGGTGTGGGCGGTGCGCCGGGTGCTGCGGCCGGGCGCACTTCGGGACGGCGACCAGGCGGTACTGGGGCTGGTGTGCGTGGCGATGTTCGGCTTGGTCGTATCGCCGGTGTCGTGGTCGCACCACTGGGTGTGGGCGCTGCCCGCGATCCTCACCACCGCGGTGCTCGCGGTGCGCTACCGCTCCGTGGCGACTGGTGCGGTCAGCGTTGCGGGGCTGTTGCTGACCTACTTCGTCCCGATCCACCTGATGGTCGAACACCAGGAGACATCGGCCTCGTTGTGGCGGCAGCTGCTCGGCGGGTCCTACGTCTGGTGGGCATTGGCGCTGATCGCCGTGGCGGGAGCGGCGACGTCACGGCAGCGCGAGCGGTCCGGCACGGACGTCGCCGTCACACCCGCGCACGCCGCGACCTAGCCTGCGGCGGAGGTGGGCATCCGGGCCGGTGGCGGGCCGTCGGACCCGCTCGCTCCCCCTTCGAGGGCGACCTTCACGTCGGCGGCGTACAGGTCGACGTACTCCTGACCGGACATCTGCATCAGCTCGTACATCACCTCGTCGATGACGGCGCGCTCGATGAAGCGGTTGCCCGCCAGACCCTCGAAGCGGGAGAAGTCCAGCGGTTTGCCGAAGCGGACCTCGACCCGGCCGAAGTGCCACATCTTGGACCCGGGCGGGTTGACGTCGTCGGTGCCGACCATCGCCACGGGGATGACGGGCACGCCGGTCTCCAGCGCCAGGCGCGCGATGCCGGTCTTGCCCTTGTACAGGCGGCCGTCGGGCGAGCGGGTTCCCTCGGGGTACATGCCGAGAACCTTGCCCTCGGCCAGGATGCGCGTGGCGGTGGTGAGGGCGGCCAGTGCGGCGTCGGCGTCGGTGCGGTCGATCGGCACCTGGCCGGCGGCGGTGTAGAACCAGCGGGTGAACCAGCCCTTGAGGCCGGTGCCGGTGAAGTACTCGGCCTTGGCCAGGTAGGTGATGCGACGCCGTACCACCAGGCACTTGTAGAAGCTGTCGGCGACGGCGAGGTGGTTACTGGCGAGAATGACCGCGCCGCGGTCCGGAACGTGTTCCAGCCCTACCACTTTGGGGCGGCCGAGCAACTTCAGCAGCGGGCCCATGAAGATGTACTTGAAGAGCCAATACCACATTGAGCCTCCCGCATGCGGCGCCCGGACGGTGCCCCGCGACAACTCTACCCAGTAACCGGTCAGTCCTCGACGGTGACGGGGATGTGTTGATAGTGGCCGGGGCCCGACGGCGGCGGATCGCGGTCCGGCTCGGGGCGCGGGGCAGGGGCGTCGGGACCGGGCTCCGTGGGACCGGCCGCGGAATCGGCCATCGCATCGGTCATCGCGCGGACCACCGAGAGCAGCGCGACGCTGTGCTCGGCGATCACGTTGAGCATGGGGTGCTGCTCACCCGAGACCAGCGCGGCGAGGGCGCAGACCGGGCACCACACCTGCTGACACTGCCCCGGGCTGCCCGACGTGGCGCGAGCGGCGGCCGCCCGCACGGCGGGGTCCAGACGGTCGAGGATCGTCTGTGCGAGCTGGCGCAGTTCGGGGGCGAGGTCGGCGTGGAAGTCGCTCATGCCGGCCACACCTCCGGATTCGGTCGAAAGCGCACCGTCAGTTCACCGCCGCGCAGTTGGGCGTCCATCACGGTGCATCGCCGTAAGACGGACGCCAACCTCACCCGGCGACGCATCCCACCGGCGCCGATGATCAGGTCGTCGTCGACCCGTCCGAGTGTCAGCGAGCGCGGGTCGACCTGCGGCAACTGTAGTCGCATCCGGTAGACGGCATCGAGCCCGGAGCCGGATTCGCGGTCGACCACCGGACGCACGGGAGCAGGTGGCGCCGAGCCGTCTCGCCGCCGGGCGGCGTCGAGCAGCTCGGCCAGCGCCTTGGGCCCGATCGGCTCCCCCGCGAGGTGCGGGACGAGCACCAGGGTGACGTCGCCGATCGTGGTGTCCAGCTCGTCGAGGACGAGGCGCTGTTCGGCGATGCGCTCGGTGTACCAGTCGAAGGCCGGATGTTCGGGCAGGTTCCGATACTCGAACGAGTCATCTTGCACCAGAACCTGATTGACGATCAGCTCAGCGACGCGGACGCCCATCAACGACAGCGAGCCGATGGTGCGGGCTGCCTCGGCGGCCACCACCCGCTCGGGGGTGAGCACCAGGTGCGCGCTCACGCGGGCGGCGTCGGTGAGCAGTTCGCCGAGGCGTTCGGTGCCGCTGGCAATGCCCTCGACGAGGTCGACGACGGCCGCCGAGGTCGCGTCGTCGCGCAACGACAGTCTGCGGTGGCGGGGCCAGGCCCGCTCGAGGTACAGCGCGAACGTCGCCGGCAGCGTGAGCATCCGCATCGCGTCGGCGGTCGATGCGCAGTCGACCACCACGTGATCCCACTGCCCGCTGGCGGCGAGTTCGGCGACCTCGTCGAGGCCGAGCACCTCCTGAATGCCGGGCAAGGCCGAGAGTTCTTCTGGCGCAACGTCTCCCAGATCCGACTCGGGGAACCGGGCGGCGAGCACGCCGGCCACCTGCCGCCACCGCCGCTCGAGCAGGGCGAGGGTGTCCAGGGCCAGCACGTCGAGGAAGCCACCGGCACCACCGTCGGGCCCCGCGTCGAGATCGGCCAGCACGCGCGTCGGTCGCCGCTCACCGGTGGGCGTCACCTCGATGCCGAGCACGTCACCGGTGGAGTGAGCCTGGTCGGTCGAGACCACCAGCACCCGTAGCCCGCTGCGCGCGTCGCGTACCGCGGCGGCGGTCGCCAGGGTTGACTTGCCGACGCCGCCCTTGCCGACGAAGAGGCTGATCCCGGCGCCGCCGGCCGCGGAGGATCCGCCGGGGCCGCTGGTGTCAGTCAGCCTCGACTCGTTTCTTGAGATCCTTCAGCGCGGTGTCGGTGAGCCGGCGTTCGGCCTTGCGCTTGAGCAGCCCGATCATCGGGATGACCAGGTCGACGGACAGTTCGTAGGTGACCTCGGTGCCGGAACCCTTGGGCGCCAGGAGGTATGCGCCGTCCAGGGCTCGCAGCAACGAACTCGACACCAGCGACCACCGGACCGACGCACGATCGGCCGGCCACGTGTAGGCCAGCACCATCGTGTCCTTGAGCACGGCGGCGTCGAGCACCAGTCGCGCCTTCTTGGGATAGCCCTCGTCGTCGCTCTCGAGGACTTCGGTCTCCTTGTACTCGGCGACCCAGTCGGGGTAGGAGCCGATGTCGGCGATGACGTCCATCACCGTCGCAGGTTCGGCGTCGATGTAGATCGTCTGCGCAGTCTTGTCCGCCACGTGTTCACTTCCCCGGGTCGCTAGAGCGCTACTGGACTCACGTTCGTTCGCACCGAAATGTACCCGCACCCCAGACGCGGGTCCTCAGTCAACTGCCCGTGCGAGCCGGGACACCCCGACACCACGAGACTCCTCGAGCCTCTGTTTGACCTCGAACGCCATCCGCTTGCCGGCCACCCGGCACTGATGGTTGGCCTTGGCCAGGTCCATCTTCGCGAGCTGCCAGGCGGCCACGCCCGAGGGCTCGGCGTGCACGAAGTAGTGCAGGATCACCCCGTCGAAGGACGCCTCCAGCCAAATCTCCATCGTGCCGGTCAGCGCCCCGGTGATGGTCCAGCGCTGCCCTGCCGGGCCACGGTCCTCGACCACGGTCAACCGGAGGTCGGGCCACCACCGCCGCCAGCTCACCGGGTCCGCGATCGCGACGCCGACGTCGACGGGGTCGGCGCACACGAACGTCTCGTCGGCCACCTGGATGCTGTTCATCGCCTCTCACCTTCACACACGATCTGCCGCGACCACTCGGCGGCCGACTAGGCTGCGTCACTGGATAGCCGTCCAAGTATCCGTCCCGCTAGGGCGATCCCGTTCGAAAGGGCCACATCGTGCGCGACTTCAGCGTCCCGGCATCGTTCACCGTCGGCGAGCACGACACGGTGGCCGCCTCCGTCTTCTCCCACGCGGCCGACGACCCGAACCACGTCATCGCCGCGCGCCTCGTCGACGGATCGTGGACCGACGTCACCTGCGCGCAGGTCGCCAAGCAGGTCGACGCCACCGCACGGGGGTTGATCGCCGAGGGCGTCGAGGCCGGTGACCGCGTGGCGATCCTGTCGGCGACCCGTTACGAGTGGGCCATCGTGGACTTCGCGATCCTGTCCATCGGCGCCGTCACGGTGCCCATCTACGAGACCAGCTCAGCCGAACAAGTTCGGTTCGTGCTGTCGGACTCCGGTGCGGTCGCGGCGTTCGCCGAGACCGACGAGCACTTCCGCACCGTCGAGCAGCTCAAGGCCGAACTCCCGGCGCTGCGCCACGTGTACTCCATCGCCGGGTCGCGGCCGCCCGCCCTCGACGAGCTCGCCAGGATCGGTGGCGGTACCGATCCCGGCGCGGTCGCGGCGCGGCTGCAGGCCACCAGGTCGGCCGACGTCGCAACGCTGGTGTACACCTCCGGCACCACGGGCCGGCCCAAGGGTTGCCAGCTGACGCACTCCAACCTGCTGCACGAAATGCGGGGTGCGAAGGCGTGTTTCCCCGCGCTGCTCGACGAGGGCGAGAAGCTGCTCGTCTTCCTGCCGCTGGCCCACGTGCTCGCCCGGGCCATCACGATCGCGGCCTTCGCCAACAAGGTCACCCTCGGGTTCACCAGCGACGTCAAGAACTTGGTGCCGATCCTCGGGGTGTTCAAGCCGACCCTGGTGGTGTCGGTGCCGCGCGTGTTCGAGAAGGTCTACAACACCGCCGAGCAGAACGCCCGCGACGGCGGCAAGGACAAGATCTTCGCCGCGGCCGCCGCGACCGCGATCGAGTGGAGCCAGGCCAAGCAATCCGGGCGTCCGGGCTTGCTGCTGACCCTCAAGCACGCCCTGTTCGACCGATTGGTCTACGGCAAGCTGCGCGCGGCCCTCGGCGGCAACTGCCACGCCGCGATCTCCGGCGGCGCTCCGCTGGGCGCACGGCTCGGGCACTTCTACCGCGGTGCCGGCGTGACGATCTACGAGGGGTACGGCCTCACCGAGACCAGCGCGGCCATCACCGTCAACCGGGTGGACGACGTCAAGGTCGGCTCGGTGGGAAAGCTGGTGCCCGGCAACGCGATGCGCCTCGGCGACGACGACGAGCTGCTGGTCCGTGGTGGGGTTGTGTTCGGCGGTTACTGGAACAACCCGTCGGAGACCGACGCGGTCTTCACCGACGGGTGGTTCCACACCGGCGATCTCGGCGCGATCGACGACGACGGCTTCCTCACCATCGTCGGCCGCAAGAAGGAGATCATCGTGACCGCGGGCGGCAAGAACGTCGCCCCCGCGCTGCTCGAGGACCGGCTGCGCTCACATCCGTTGATCAGCCAGGCGATGGTGGTCGGCGACGCGCAGCCGTTCATCGCCGCGTTGATCACCGTCGACCCCGAGGCGTTCCCCGGCTGGAAGGAGCGCAACGGCAAGGACGCGTCGGCCACCGTCGGCGACCTCGCCGAGGACCCGGACCTCCTCGCCGAGATCGACCAGGCAGTCAAGGACGCCAATCAGGCGGTGTCTCATGCGGAGTCGATCCGCAAGATCCGCATCCTGCCCGTCGACTTCACCGAGGACACCGGCGAACTGACGCCGACGATGAAGGTCAAGCGCAAGGTGGTGGCCGAGAAGTTCGCCGCCGACATCGACGCCCTCTACGCCAAGCCGGGCCACTAACCGGCGAGCAGCTGCGAGAGCCGGTGCGCTTTGGTGCGCCACTGCCACTCGTCGACGACCCACCGGCGGCCCGCCCGGCCCATCTCGGCGGCACGGTCGGGATCGGCGAGCAGGTCGCCGACGGCGGCGCCGATCGAGCCGACGTCCCATCCGTCGACGACGAGCCCGGTCGTGCCGTCGAGAACCGACTCCGGCGCGCCTCCTGAATCGCCGGCGACCACCGGCACTCCCGCCGCCGAGGCCTCCAGGTAGACGATGCCGAGGCCCTCGACGTCGAGTCCGTGGCCACGGGTCCGGCACGGCATCGCGAACACGTCGGCCATGGCGTGGTGAGCCGGCAACTCCTCGGCGGGCACGCCCTCGGTGAACACCACGTCCTCGACGACGCCGAAGGTCCGGGTCAGCCGCTGGAGCTCCGCCAGGTGGGGCCCCCCGCCGACGATCACCAGCCGGGTGCCGGGCACGCGTTCGCGCAGCGCGGGCAGCGCGCGGATCAGCATGTCCTGGCCCTTGCGCGGCACCAGCCGCGACACGCACACCACCACCGGTCGGTCGCCGAGTCCATAGCGGGCGCGCATCCGGGCCCTGGCCACCGAATCCGGCTGGAACCTCTCGACGTCGACGCCTGGCGACAGCCGCTCCAGCGCGGCGTGCGGTCCGAAGGCCGCCGAGAACCGGCCACGGGTGTACTGGCTGATGTAGGTGACCACGTCAGCGTCGTCCCCGATGCGGCGCAACGCCGTTCGCGCCACCGGCAGCATCGACCAGCCCACCTCGTGGCCGTGGGTACTGGCGATCACGCGCGTCGCCCCGGCCCGGCGCGCCAGCGGCGAGAGCATCGCCAGGGGCGCGGCGGCTCCGAACCACACCGCGTCGATGCCGCGGTCGCCGACGAGCCTCGTCATCCGGCGGGCCACCGAGGGCTCCGGGATCATCAAGGTGGTGGGGTGCCGGACGATCTCGAACGCAGCGGCCCGGTCGTACTCCTCGGCGCCCTTCCACGTCGGCGCGTAGACGGTGACGGTGTGCTCACCGGTGGTGACCAGTTCGGTGACTAGGTTCTCCAGATAGGACTGAATGCCACCCCGCCGCGGCGGGAAGTCGTTGGTCACCAGCAGGACGTCGGCCACCGTGCTCCTGGCGTCGGTGAGGTCATGTCCGCTATCCGCCGAGCCAGGTGCGCCACGCGGCGAGCACCTGGGGCGGGTCGGCGCCGAGCACTCGCTTGATCGCGGTGTCTTGGTCGGGGTGCCCCTGCCCGCAAGCGGTGACGTAGAGCGTGCGCAGCGTCTCGGCGCCGTAGCGGCTGGCGACGAATCGGCTGAACCACCACGCCCTGTCGTAGGCCAGCGACCGCACCGCACCAGCAGTGTCGACGTCGGCGTCCGACGGCAGGTGGGCGAGCGCGTCGGCGGTCTGCCGGTTCGGCTTCGCGGTCGGTGGCCGGCCCACGAAGTCGGCGACGCCCTCGGTCAGCCAGCGTGGCGCGTCGGCGGCGGTGCGGCTACGGGCAGCGTAGTGAAACAGTTCGTGGCGCAACACGATTCGCAGTGACGCGTCGCTCATCGAGCTGGCGCCCGGGGCGAAGACGATGCGCTGCGCCGTGGTGGCCGCCGCGATGTCGGGCTCGCCGGCGGCCAGCGCGCGGAACTCCTCGTCGGTCCGGGTCAGCACGACCACGACGTGGCGCGGCCAGTCGTCGCCCCAGAAGGCGGTGACGGCGTCCGCGGCGCCGTCGAGCTCGCCCCAGACGCGGCTCTCCAGATCGGCGGTGTCGGCTCCCCCGAGCGACATCAGCGATACGGTCCGGCCGTCGCGCAGGGTCAGCGGATCCGACGGCGTCGACGGGACGTCGAGGGAGGCGTGGGTCGCGGTGGGTGGCGCCGGCGGGTCGGCGTCGCCGACGGGTCGGGACACCAGCACCGCGGCGGCGGTCAACTCGGCGAGCAGGAGCAGGCCGAGCAGCGGCTTGCTAGTAACGGCGGACGTTGTGAATCGGCGCATTGTCCATCGGGGCCACCCGCACGGGGGTGCCGTAGGTCGAGGCGTGCACCATCATCCCGTCGCCGATGTAGATCCCGACGTGCGAGGCGTCGGAGTAGTAGGTGATGAGGTCACCCGGCTGCATCTGGTCCATCGACACCGGCTGGCCGCCCTGGGCGAGCGCCTGGCTCGAGTGCGGGAGGTTGACCCCCGCCTGACCGAAGGCCCACATCACCAGACCGGAGCAGTCGAACGCGCTGGGCCCGGCGGCGCCCCACGAGTAGGGCGACCCGATGCGGGTGAGTGCCGCCTGCACGGCGACCATGCCCTCGCCCTCGGCCGGTGGGGCGGGCGGCGCCGCGTCGGGCGGCGGCGCCAGGTCGCCGGGGTTGATGCCGTCGGGTGCGGACGCGAGCACGTCCGGCGGTGGCGGCGGGGCCGCGGCGGGTACGGGCGGGGTCGGCGGAATCGCCGCCAGTGCCTCACGCTGCGCCGGTGTCAGCGCGGTGTACTGCGACTTGACGATCGCCATCTGCACTTGCAGTTTGCTTTGCTTGGATTGCAAGTCGGCGCGCACTGCTGCGGCCTGCTCGGCAGCCGTCTTGGCGTCGGCAGCCGACTTTGCCGACTCCACCTCGGCGTTGGTGGCGGCGACGGTGCCGGTCTTGAAGTTCGTCATCTGGGCCGACATCTCGGTGGCCATCACCCGCTGCACGGCGAGCTGGTCGATCAGTCCCTGGGGGGAACCGGCCGTCAGCATGGCGTCGAGACCGTCGGTGCGACCACCCATGTACTGGGCCGCGGCAACCTTGTCGACCGAGGTCTGGAACGTTGCCAGCTGTGTCTTGGCGGCGTCGACGGCAGCGACGTCCGCGGAATGCTTCTGCTCGGCAGCCTGTTGTGCCGCAAGCTTGTTGCTCAGATCGAGCTCGGCGCTGTGCATTGCCTCGGTGGTCTGCTCGGCCTGACGCGACAGCTCGTTGAGCTTTGCCAGTGCATCGGCGGAGGGGTCGGCGTGCGAACTTCCGGCCAGCGCTGCACTGAAGACCACTACTCCAGCTATCGCACCAATCATCGGTCGCCGAAGAACACGTGCGCTTCGGTGCATAGCGTTAAACCTCAAGATTTCGCGTCCTTCAACTGCCGTTAGCGAGCCGCTCGAACTGCGTTAGGTCTCGGATAGGTTACGAAACGGCATCGGGGTTGTCCAACAGAGGACACGAATTTAACAGGCATCGCGGGAATATTTCGCTGCCCGCGACTCCAAGGGCCCCTAGGCGACCCCGTCGGCGCGCCTCCGGTGAATCGGCACCAACCGTAGCCGAGGCGCCAATCCGGCGTCTGCGAGGACCTCCAACGCGTGGCGCTCGTCGGCCAGCAACGTGTCGGGAACTCCCAGCAAGACACTGATGACGCAGTCCTTGCAGCCGTGTCCGCGCACCGCGCAGTCGTCGCAGTCGATGTGAAGGGTGCCGGCGTCGGATTCCGTGGTCCCCGGTCCGAACTCGGGCGGGTTCAGCTCTGGCGGGTTCGGTCCCGCCTCTGGTCGAGTCATGGCCGTTCTCCCTTCCGTCGTGTCATGAGGCGCACGCTAACGACGACCACCGACAAGCCCGCCGAGCCCGCCACGCGAATGACACGGATGTGAGCCGATGTCGGTTGGAGGGCCTACCGTCCCCTGCCATGGAGCAGCTGAGCTTCGGCGACGTCGACGCGACATTCGGCGACGAGGCAGCTGCACTGACCGAACTCGACCTGCGAGACACCACGTTCGTGATCGTCGACCTCGAGACCACCGGCGGCCGGGCCAAGGGCGACGACTACGGCACCGGCCACGAACGCGGATTCGACGCCATCACCGAGATCGGCGCGGTCAAGGTGCGCGGCGGCGAGGTGCTCGGCGAGCTCGCCACCCTCGTCGACCCCGGCCGCTCGATCCCGCCGAAGATCGTCGCGCTCACCGGGATCACGACGGCGATGGTGTGCGACGCCCCCCGGATCGAGTCGGTGCTGCCCGCCTTCCTCGAGTTCTCCAAGGGCGCCGTTCTCGTCGCCCACAACGCGGGCTTCGACGTCGGGTTCCTGCGCGCCGCCGCCGAGCGCCTCGACCTGCCCTGGCGGCGTCCCCCGGTGCTGTGCACCGTGAAGCTGGCCCGCCGCGTGCTGACCCGCGACGAGGCGCCCAGCGTTCGGCTCTCGGCCCTGGCCCAGCTGTTCGGGGCCAGCACCAGGCCCACCCACCGCGCCCTCGACGACGCGCGCGCCACCGTCGACGTCCTGCACGCGCTCATCGAACGCGTCGGCAACCAGGGCATCCACACCTTCGGCGAGCTGCGGTCCTACCTGCCCGACGTGACCCCGGCACAGCGCCAGAACCGGCATCTGGCCACCGCGCTGCCGCGCCGGCCGGGGGTGTACCTGTTCCGCGGGCCCTCCGACGAGGTGCTCTACGTCGGCACCGCGGTCGACCTGCGCCGCCGCGTCTCGGGTTACTTCAACGGCAGCGACCCGCGCACCCGGATGAAGGAGATGGCGTCGCTGACCACCCGGGTCGACCACGTCGAATGCGCCCACGAGCTGGAGGCGGGCGTGCGGGAGCTGCGACTGCTCGCCGCGCACGCCCCGCCGTACAACCGGCGCTCGAAGTTCCCGCACCGGTGGTGGTGGGTGGTGTTGACCGACGAGGCGTTCCCCCGGTTCTCCGTCGTGCGGTCCCCCAAGCACGACCGGGCGATCGGCCCGTTCCGGGTCCGCGCCGACGCCGTCGAGACCGCGGCGCTGCTGGCCCGCGTCACCGGCGTCCGGACGTGCACCACCCGACTGGCCCGTTCGGCACGCCATGGGCCGTCTTGCCCCGAACTCGAGCTGTCGCCGTGTCCGGCCGAGCGGGGCGCCGACGCCGACTCCTATGCCGCCGGCCCGGCCGCGGCCGCGGAGTTGATCGCCGGCACCGACGACGCGGCGCTTCGCGGGGCGGTCGCCCACGTCGCCGCGCTGGCCGAACGCGGCAAGTACGAGACCGCGGCCCGTCTCCGAGATCACACGGCGACCGCGATCGACGTCGTGTGGCGCGGCCAGCGCCTGCGCGCCCTGGTCGCGGTCGACGAACTGGTCGCCGCCAGCCCCGACGGTGCCGGCGGGTGGCACCTTGCGATCGTCAGGAACGGCCAGCTCGCCGCGGCGGGCACCGCGCGGCGCGGGGTGCCCCCGATGCCTGTGGTCGACGCCCTGGGCGCCGCCGCACAGTCGATCCTGCGCGAACCGGCACCGCTGGGCGGCGCGCTGGTCGAGGAGGTGGGGCTCGTCGCGCGCTGGCTCACCCAGCCGGGCGTACGCATCGTCAGGACCGACACCGCCGACGGCGTCGGGTACGCCACCCCGCTGAACGCGGCGGGCCGGCATCTGGCTTGGGCCGCGACGGCGCGCTCGGCACGCCTGGCCGCCGACCAGGACGAGCGCTCAGAGGTCCTGGGTGAACCGCGCCCAACGCGCGAGCAGGTGCTCGGCCGCCCCGGAGTCGATCGCCTCGGCGGCCCGCGCCAGACCCAGTTCCCACGCCGGCACCCATTTGGCGTCGCTGGATAGCCCCGCATGGGCGACCATCGCACCCGCGGCGTTGAGGATCACCGCGTCGCGCACGGCGCCCTTGGCGCCGCCGAACACCTCGCGCACCGAGGCGGCGTTGGCCTCGGCGTCACCACCGGTGAGCTCGGCGAGTTCGGCCCGCTCGAAGCCGAAGGCCCCCGGATCGAACGTCAACCGCTCGACGGTGCCGGCCTGCACGCGCCAGATGGTGCTCGTCGTCGTCGTGGTCAGTTCGTCGAGACCGTCGTCGCCGTGCACCACCAGCACGCTGGAACCACGCGTGGCGAACACGCCGGCCATCACCTCGGCCAGGTCACCCCAGGCGCAGCCGATCAGGCCGGCCCGCGGCGAGGCCGGGTTGGTCAGCGGCCCCAGCAAGTTGAAGACCGTGGGCACGCCGATCTCGCGGCGCACCGCCGATGCGTGGCGGTAGGACGGGTGGAACTGCGGGGCGAAGGCGAATCCGATGCCCACCTCGGCGACGCAGCGCGCCACGTCCTCCGGGCTCAGGTCGAGGCGCACGCCGAGCGCCTCGAGGGTGTCCGCGCCGCCCGAGAGCGACGACGCAGCCCGGTTGCCGTGCTTGACGACGGGGACGCCGCTGGCGGCCACCACGATCGACGCCATCGTGGACAGGTTGACGGTGTTCGCGCCGTCTCCGCCGGTGCCGACGACGTCCACCGCAGCCGTGCCGATGACGTCGGTGGGCACGCGGTGGGCGTGCCGCAGCATGGTGTCGGCGAGTTCCTTCACCTCCGCGGAGGTGGGTCCCTTCATCTTCATGGAGACCGCGAACCCGGCGATCTGAGCCGGCGTCGCGACGCCGGTCATGATTTGGTCCATCGCCCACCCGGCCTGCCCCACGGCCAGCGCGCGTCGGGTGGTCAGGCGGCCGAGAACCTGCGGCCAGGTATGGGAATCCGGAGACGTCACGAAGTGATTATTACGAATGTCGTGCCCCGGGTGGAGTTCGACAACTACAAAGCGTCATACTTCATGATGTGACGAGTGCTGTAGGGACCTCGGGAACCGCGATCACTGCTCGCGTGCATTCGCTGAACCGTCCCAACATGGTAAGTGTTGGCACCATCGTATGGCTGTCCAGCGAACTGATGTTCTTTGCTGGGCTGTTCGCGATGTACTTCACCGCGCGGGCGCAAGCCGGTGGTGACTGGCCACCGGCCCCCACCGAACTGAACTTGGTTCAGGCGGTCCCCGTGACGCTGGTGCTGATCGCGTCGTCGTTCACGTGCCAGATGGGCGTCTTCGCCGCCGAGCGCGGCGACGTGTTCGGCCTGCGCCGCTGGTACCTGTTGACCTTCGCGATGGGCCTGTTCTTCGTCCTCGGGCAGGGGTACGAGTACTACCACCTGGTCACCCACGGCACGACCATCCCGGGCAGCGCCTACGGGTCGGTGTTCTATCTGGCCACCGGATTCCACGGCCTGCACGTGATCGGCGGTCTGATCGCCTTCCTGTTCCTGCTGGCGCGCACGCGCATGAGCAAGTTCACGCCGGCGCAGGCGACCGCCGCGATCGTGGTGTCCTACTACTGGCACTTCGTCGACATCGTCTGGATCGCACTGTTCGCCGTCATCTACTTCGTGCGATAGGCAGACGATGAGCACTACGGACGAGCAGTCTTCACAACGCCCGATGAGAAGGGGATCGATGACCAACAAGTCTCGCCGTCGGTTGCGCCGACGCGTGTCGGGAGCACTGCTGCTTCTGACCGGACTTCTCGTCGCGGGTGGCATCGCCGCCACCCTGACGCCCAAGCCGCAGGTGGCGGTCGCCGACGAGTCCAGCCTGGCGCTGCTGCGCACGGGCAAGCAGCTCTTCGAGACGTCCTGCGTCACGTGCCACGGCGCGAACCTGCAGGGCGTTCCCGACCGCGGACCGAGCCTCATCGGCGTCGGCGACGCGTCGGTGTACTTCCAGGTCGGCACGGGCCGCATGCCCGCGATGCGCGGCGAGGCCCAGGCCCCCCGCAAGGCCCCGATCTTCGACCAGCACCAGGTCGACGCCCTGGGCGCCTACGTCCAGGCCAACGGCGGCGGACCCGTCACCCCCCGCGACGCCAACGGCGCCGTGGCGGATGCGAGCCTGATCGGCAACGACGTCGCCCGCGGTGGCGACCTGTTCCGGCTCAACTGCGCCTCCTGCCACAACTTCACCGGCAAGGGCGGCGCGCTGTCGTCGGGCAAGTACGCCCCGCCGCTGGACGAGGCCACCCCCGCGCAGATCTACACCGCGATGCTGACCGGCCCGCAGAACATGCCCAAGTTCTCCGATCGCCAGCTCAGCCCGGAGGAGAAGCACGACATCGTCGCCTACGTCCGGCAGGCCACCGAGACGCCCGATCCGGGCGGCTACGGCCTCGGCGGCTTCGGCCCCGCACCCGAGGGCATGGCGGCCTGGATCATCGGGATGGTCGCCGTCATCGGCGCCGCAATGTGGGTGGGATCGCGCGCATGAGCGACAACGTGAACGACGGCAACGGCTCCGAGGGCGCCGAGGTGAAGGGCACCGACACCTCCGAGCGCGGCACGGTGGCACATCAGCCCACCGACGCCGAACTCGCCACGATGTCGCGCGAGGAACTCGTCGCCCTCGGCGGCCGGATGGACGGCGTCGAGACGGTCTTCAAGGAGAACCGCTGGCCCATCGAGGGCACCAAGGCCGAGAAGCGCGCCGAGCGCACGGTGGCCTACTGGCTGCTGTTCGGCGGGCTGCTGGGACTGGCCCTGCTGCTGGTGTTCCTGTTCTGGCCGTGGGAGTACCAGCCCTACGGTTCGGCCGGCGAGTTCGTCTACAGCCTTGCCACCCCGCTGTACGGCCTGACGTTCGGCCTGTCGATCCTCGCGATCGGCATCGGCGCGGTGCTGTTCCAGAAGAAGTTCATCCCCGAGGAGATCTCGATCCAGGACCGGCACGACGGCCGCTCCCCCGAGATCGAACGACGCGCCACGGCGGCCAACCTGACCGACGCCCTGGAGGGCTCGACCCTCAAGCGCCGCAAGCTGATTGGCCTGTCGCTGGGCATCGGGCTCGGCGCCTTCGGCCTGGGCACCGCGGTCGCGTTCATCGGCGGCATCATCAAGAACCCGTGGAAGCCGGTCGTCCCGACGGCCGAGGGCAAGAAGGCCGTCCTGTGGACGTCCGGCTGGAGCCCCCGCTTCACGGGCGAGACCATCTACCTCGCGCGCGCCACCGGTCAGCCCGGCAGCTCGCCGTTCGTGAAGATGCGTCCGGAGGACATCGACGCCGGCGGCATGGAGACGGTGTTCCCGTGGCGTGAATCCGACGGCGACGGCTCCACCTTCGAGTCGCACGAGCTGCTCACCGAGATCGCGATGGGTGTGCGCAACCCGGTCATGCTGATCCGCATCCGGCCCGAGGACATCTCGCGCGTGGTCAAGCGGCAGGGCCAGGAGAGCTTCAACTTCGGCGATCTGTTCGCCTTCACCAAGGTCTGCTCGCACCTCGGCTGCCCCTCGTCGCTGTACGAGCAGCAGACCTACCGCATCCTCTGCCCCTGCCACCAGTCGCAGTTCGACGCGTTGCACTTCGCGCGTCCGATCTTCGGTCCGGCCGCGCGGGCACTGGCACAGCTCCCGGTGACCATCGACAAGGATGGCTACCTGGTGGCAAACGGTGACTTCATCGAACCCGTCGGACCGGCATTCTGGGAGCGGACGTCATGAGCCCAAAGTTGGCAGAGTTGGCCGCCCATCAGGGCGATGCGATTGATTCGCGGTATCACCCCTCGGCGGCGGTGCGCCGTCAGTTGAACAAGGTGTTTCCGACGCATTGGTCGTT